>DATKBW010000163.1:0-4037 GCA_035513575.1 Longimicrobiales bacterium
GCCGCAGCCTTTCCGGCGTGACGCCCGGGTCGCGTTTCGAACCCCCCCGACCCGGCTCACGCCACGACGCGCATCCCGGCGTGCCGCCCCGTGCGGCCGCGCGGCAGGCGTGCGACCCGATCCCGAAAGACAGCATGAAGCGCCTCGTTCTCTGTTGCGACGGGACGTGGAACCGGGCCGACCAGAAGTCCGGCGACGAGCCCTGCCCGACGAACGTCGTCAAGCTGGCGTACCGCGTGGCCAAGCGGGACCCGGCCGGCGTGCCGCAGATCGTGTATTACGACCACGGCGTCGGGACCGGCAACACCATGGATCGGCTGTCCGGCGGGGCGTTCGGGCACGGCCTCGAGGACAACATCCACGACGCGTACCGCTTCCTCGTGGGCAACTACGAGGAGGGGGACGAGATCTTCCTGTTCGGGTTCAGCCGCGGCGCCTTCACCGCCCGCAGCGTCGCCGGCATGGTGCGCAACTGCGGGATCCTCCGCCGGGAGTCCGTGCGCCACTACACCGACGCCATCGCGCTCTATCACGACGGCGACCGCCACCCCGACCACGCGGAGAGCGTCGACTTCCGCGGCCGTCACTCGGTGTGCGGCGAGGGATCGGTCCCGATCCGGTTCATCGGCGCCTGGGACACGGTGGGGGCGCTGGGGATCCCCGTGCGCGGCCTCAAGGGCCTCACCCGGCGACGGCACCAGTTCCACGACGCCGAGCTGAGCGGCAGCGTCCAGCTCGCCTTCCACGCCCTCGCCATCGACGAGCGCCGCGCCCCCTTCGCGCCGACCCTCTGGTTCGAGAAGCCGAAGGACGACCAGGTCGTCCGGCAGGTGTGGTTCGCCGGCGTGCACAGCGATGTCGGCGGCGGCTATCCCGAGGACGGGCTGTCCGACATCACGCTCGACTGGATGCTGCGCGCCGCCAGGCGGGAGGGCGGTCTCGCCCTGGCCGAGATGGCGGACTACGCCCTCGACCCCCGGCCCCTGGCGCGGAAGCACGAGTCCAGGAAGGGCGTCTACCGGCTGTCCCCCGGCGCCGACCGCCCCATCGGCCTCCGGGTCACCCACCAGGGGAAGATCGCCGGGGAGCCGGACGCGACCCAGAGCGTGCACCCGAGCGTGCGCGAGCGCTGGGAGCGCGACCGCGGCTGGAGGCCGCCGGGGCTGCGGGAATATTTCCACCGGACCGGCGACCCCCTGGCGGAGCTCTGAGGCGCATGTTCACGCGACCTGACCGTTCCGCTCCATGAGGATCAACGGTCACGCGCACATCTTCAACCTCCAGACGGTCCTGTCCGCGGAGGCCATCGCCATCATGGTGAACCGGCTCCGGCGGATCGGGATCCCGGACCTCGTGGCGGATGCCGTCGAGGAGCTGCTGGAGGAGCAGCTGGATCACCCCGAGTACCTGAACGAGCGCGAGCTGCTCGCCCGGTTCGTCCGGAAGATGACCGAGTCGGCGGCGTTCGACGCGGTGGCCGGGCTCCCCGCGGAGGTCCGGGTCCTGGGCGGCGGGTCGACCTCCGGGCTGACGGTCCGCGCCCTGGAGGCGGTGCTGAACCGCATCTCGGAGGCGCTCGCGGACGTGGACGGCGTCGGCAAGCGCGCGGTGGACGTCTTCCAGACCCTGCGCATCGCCATGCAGCCGGACATCCCGCGCGTGGCGTCGAAGCTGCTGTCGCACCTGGGGCCGGACGACGCCCTGGTCGCCCTGATGATGGACATCACCGCGACGCCGGAGGGGGAGCGGGACCGGCTGAACTTCCGCCGCCAGATCCGCGGCACCATGGACGCCGTCCTCGCCCACCCGGGGCGGGTCCTGCCCTTCATCGCGGTGAACCCCGCCCGGTCGGACCACTTCCGGGTCATGGAGCGGGCCATCGAGGAGCAGGGGTTCCTGGGCGTGAAGCTCTACCCGTCCCTCGGCTACCAGCTGGTGACCGACGAGATCCGGGCCGTGCTCCGCTTCTGCCGCGACCGGGACGTCCCCATCACCATCCACACGTCGGCGGGCGGGTTCCGCAGGGATGCCGGGTCCGCCGACTTCTGCCACCCGCGGCACTGGGCCGCGCTCCTCGAGGACGACGACCCGCTGCGCGTCTGCTTCGCCCACTGCGGCGGCTGGGGCGGCTTCTGCGGCCAGGACCCGGACCAGGTCGAATGGGCCGACCGCATCCTGGCCTACATGGAGGACTACCCCGGCGTCTACGCGGACATCTCGTACCACGTGGACCAGATGCGCTCCGCGGCCCTCGAGACCGCCTACTTCGACGCCCTGCGCACGCTGATCGATGGCGACCGCGGCGACCGCATCGTCTTCGGGACCGACTCCTGGCTCCTCCGGCTCAGCATCGACGACGCCCTCTACTGGACCTACTTCGAGCACCACCTGGGGAAGGACCGCCTCGACCGCATCGCGCGCGACGTCCCCGCGGCCTTCCTGGGTCTCCCGCTCGACGGGTCCCCGCCCCGGGAGAACATCGCGCGGCACCTCCGCTTCCTCGAGGCGCACGCCGCGGAGGTCGGAGCGGCTCCCGCCCCGTGGGTGCGCGACGCCAGCGATGCGACCTGGGCCGTCATCCGCCGGGACACCTCGTGGTCTCTCAACAACTGGGCGCACCGGCTCACCTACAGCTATCTCCAGGACCAGCTCCCGGCGACGGTACCCCGCGGCGACTTCGCCGAGGCCGGCCCCATCCGCCTGCGCCAGCTCCAGTACTTCCGCCAGCGCGCGCGCGGACCATCGGCGCGGGTCATCGAGGGGAAGGCCCTCGAGCTGATGCACATGTCCGCCCGGCACGGCCAGCCGGAGCCCGGCCACGACGACGCCTCCATCCTGGCGGCGCTCCAGGGCGTCCTGGGCGACCCCGACCTCACCGTCGCGGAGGTCGGCGCCTCCGTGGACGCCTTCTACCGCTTCGCGCCGGAGACGGTCTGATGAGAAAGCGGGTGATCGCCCGGGCTCTGCTCGCGCTCCTGGCCGGCGCCCCCGCCACCGCGCTCGCGGCGCAGGAGGACGACGGCCCGGTCCGGATCTCTCCGGACATCCTCGCCCTGGCGGAGCACCCCACCCTCGCCCTGCGGCTCGAGATCGCGCTGGACCGGGGGCTGATCGACGTGGCCGCCGCCTCCCGGCTCAACGCCTCCTTCGACGCCGACCTGCCCTTCACCTGGAACGCCGACCGGAACCCGGAAACCCTCGAGGCGGGGGCCGCCTTCGGGTTCCTCAAGGCCCTCATCCGCGCGCCGCCCCCCGGCCCCGGTGGCGTGCCGTCCCTCGACCCGCCGACCCGCTGGGGGTTCGTCGAGGTGAGCCTCGCGGTCGCGGCCGAGGCCGCCCAGGCGCGGCGCAGCGCCGACGTCGCCCTCGGCCTCGAGGCCGCGTACGAGCACGACCAGGATCGCCTCTGGTTCCTCCCCGCCGCGGAGGCCGCCTTCGCCCTGGTCGACTGCGTCGGCTGCGACCTCCCCGCCGACGAGAGCTCCTGGTCCCGGCGCATCGACGCGCGCCTCCGCTGGAGCATCCCCCTCGCCGCCGTGCTCCCGGCCCCCCTGGACCCCCTCCGCCTCCGTCCCGCCGGGCGCTGGTTCCACGCCTGGGGCGCCGGCGACGCCCTGGCCGCCCTGCGGGACGAGGAAGGCGTGTGGGGGAGCGTCGAGCTCGCCTACGCCATCGACGGCGTGCCGTTCCTCCACGAGGTCCACGCCGGGTGGCGGGGCGGGGACCTGCCCGTCCGCCTGGAACAGAAGTCCGCGTGGTTCTTCGGCATCACCGTGATCCCCTGACGGGGAGCGGCCGGGACATGCCGACGGCCGCACGCCCCCGCCGCCCGCCCGGCACCGGGGCGTAGAGCCCTGCCTTGCGCTTTCCGGCGCCGTTCCCGAATACTTCCTGGCATCGTCTTTTCCCGGCGCCCTTCGGGTCATGTCCTGAACCCCCCGACCCGGAGCCGCCCCGGCCGTCGTCCGTCCCGGCCTCGATGCCCACCGGAAAAATCGGGGTCATGTCCCGCGACGCCGCCCTCTCCGCCCTCGCCG
>DATKBW010000164.1:0-6054 GCA_035513575.1 Longimicrobiales bacterium
CTCTAAAGCCCCTCCCCGCAGAGCGGCTGGAGGAGCGGGGGCAGCCCTTCGACCAGGATGACGTACACGAAGAACGCCGCCAGCGCGGCGCCGGTCCCGGCCATGAACCGTACGCGGTCATCTCCCGCCTTCCGCCACGCGGTCCAGCCGGTGAGCGCGGCGGCGGCTGATACGAGGGCCGCGAGCCCGGTGACGAGGTGGAGCGGCAGCGTCGTCTGGAGCCGGCAGGCCAGCCCGACCAGGGCGTAGCTGGCGAGGAGGTGCGCGGTCCACGCGGCGGGGCCGCCGAGCAGCGCGAACCACAGCGCGGCGTCCCGGACGGTCGGCGCGGCGGGTCTCACGGCAGCAGCCGGGGCGAGAGGTAGATGGTGGCGTAGAGCGGCAGCCAGACCAGGACCACGAAGTACCAGTACACGGCGTTCGCCTCGAGCGGCGCGGGCCGGTCCGGTTCGATCCGCCCGCTGCGGAGGTACGCGTGGATCACCACGGTCTTGAGCACCACGGCGGTCACGTGCGCGATGTGCAGCCCGGTCATGAGCATGACGATCGAACCGTAGGCGTGGGTCGTCGCGCCCCACGGCTTGTGCGTGTACTCCCAGAGCTTGAGCGCCAGGAATACGACGAGTATCCCCATCCCCACCGGCAGCCCCAGCCTGGCCGGCCCCGCGCGACCGCGCCGGAACGACCGGAGCGCGAGCCAGATGGGCACGGCGCTCAGGACCAGGAGGAGGGTATTGAGCGTGGGCAGCAGGAGCTCCGGGGCGTCGATCCCCGGCGGCGGCCACGCCGGGTTGCGGACCTTGAAGTGGAAGTAGCTGGCGATGGCGCCGATGAAGACGACGGCCTCGATGCACACCAGCGCCATGATCCCCCACCACTCCGGGGCGGTCGCACCCCGCGGCCGCGTGGGCAGCGTCCGGACGTCCAGCGCGAGATCCGTCACGGCGCCTCCTCCGCCCGCGGCGGGCGCAGCCACCTGGCCATGGCGATCCAGGCCAGGACCGCGCCGATCGGGATCAGCCACAGGTCCACCATGGACCCGATCGCGGCGACGGCCAGCGCCGCGGCGAGCACGAGCGGCCAGAGCGACGGGCCGGGGAGCGTCCGCCGGAACTCCGGCCGGGCGTCCATGACCGTCGTCGCCAGCGTCTCCCGGCGGGGAAACTCCGGGTCGTACATCTCGAGCCCGCTGATCGCCCCCGGTCCGATCCCCCCGGCCTCCCAGAGCGGGTGCCGGCCCCGCACCACCGGGATCCGTTCGAAGTTGTAGACCGGCGGCGGCGAGGGCGTGGCCCATTCCAGCGAGTCCGCGCCCCACGGATCCGCGCCCGCCCGCCGTCCCGCGAACGCGCTCCAGACCAGGTTGGCCGCGAAGACCGCGAAGCCCAGCCCCAGCAGGTACGCGCCCGCGGTGGACAGGAGGTTGAGCGCGTCCCAGCCTAGTCCCGGCAGGTACGTGTACACCCGGCGCGGCATGCCGCGAAACCCCAGCTCGTGGAGCGGGAAGAACGCAACGTTGAAGCCGATGAAGATCATCCAGAACGCGACCTTCGCCACGGCCTCGGACGGGAGGTACCCGCTCAGCTTGGGGTACCAGTAGTGGAACCCGGCCAGGAGCGGGAACACCGCCCCGCCGATCAGCACGTAATGGAAGTGGGCGACGACGAAATGGCTGTCGTGCACCTGCCAGTCGAACGGCACCGCCGCCACCATCACGCCCGTGAGCCCGCCCAGCGTGAAGACGAAGACGAAGCCCAGGACGTACAGCAGCGGGGAGGAAAGCACCGGCCGGCCCTTCCAGAGGGTCGCCATCCAGCAGAAGAGCTGCACGCCGCTCGGGATCGCGATCATCATGCTGGCCGCGGCGAAGAAGCCGAGCCCCATGACCGGCAGCCCCACGGTGAACATGTGGTGCACCCACAGGCCGAAGCTCAGGAACCCGATCGCGATCAGCGACATCACGATCGGGGCGTAGCCGATGATGGGGCGTCGCGAGAACACCGTGACCACGGACGAGACGATCCCCAGCGCCGGGATGAGGATGATGTAGACTTCCGGGTGTCCGAACACCCAGAACAGGTGCTGCCAGAGCACCGGGTCGCCGCCCGCGGCCGCGTGGAAGAAGTGGGTCCCGACCATCCGGTCCAGCCCGAGCATCAGGCTGGCCAGGATGAGCGGCGGCATCGCGAACAGGATCATGAACGCCATGACCAGCTGGCTCCAGACGAAGAGCGGCGCCCGCCCCATCGTCATCCCGGGTGCGCGGAGCTTCAGGATCGTGACGATGATCTCCACCGCCGCGACCAGCGCGGCCACCTCCAGGAACGTGATGGTCGTGACCCAGAAGTCGATCCCCCGGCCGGGCGAGAAGGACGGGCCGGAGAGCGGCGCGTAGTTGAACCAGCCGGCGTCCGGGCCGCGCCCGACGAGGAAGGCGACGGTGAGCGTGACGCCCGCGATCAGGTACACCCAGTACCCGAAGGCGTTGAGCCGCGGGAACACCATGTCGCGGGCGCCGATCATGAGCGGGATCAGGTACATCCCCAGCCCTTCCATCATCGGCACGGCGAACAGGAACATCATGGTGGTGCCGTGCATGGTGAAGAACTGGTTGTACTGTTCGGGCGTGAGCAGGTCGAGCCCGGACCGCGCGAGTTGCGTCCGCATCACGAGCGCCTGGATCCCGGCCAGGAAGAAGAAGACCGCCGCCGTGACCATGTAGCGCTTGCCCACCACCCGATGGTTCACGGCCGAGAGCCGCCCCACCAGGTCCGGCGGCCGACCCCACACCCGCTCCAGTCCCGCCCGGACCGCGTCGCCCACCGCCGCGCCCCCGGCCGCGCTCACCGGAGCCCCCCGAGGTAGGCGACGAGCGCCCCGAGCTCCGGATCCGCCAGCCGCGTCGCCGGCATCCGCACCCCCGGCTTCACCACGTGCGGGTCCCGGATCCACGTCGCCAGCGTGCCCGGCGCGTTCGCCACCGTCGCCGCGCCCAGCGTGCGGCGGGAGGCCACGTGCGTCAGGTCGGGACCGACCGTCGCCGGCGCGGCCGCCCCGCTGCCCCGCACGCGGTGGCAGAGGTGGCAGTCCAGCCGCGTGAACAGCGCCGCGCCGGCCGCCGCCTCGGGCGTCGCCGGCGAGCCCGCGGGCCGGGCCTGGGCCGCGAGCCACGCCTCGAACTCCGCCTCGGGCTGCGCGATCACCAGCAGGCCCATGAGGGCGTGCTGCGTGCCGCAGAACTCGGCGCAGAAGCCCCGATACTCCCCCGCCTCCCGCGGCGCCAGGACCAGCTCCTCCGCGCGGCCGGGCGTCAGGTCCAGCTTCCCGTGCAGCCGGGGGATCCACAGGCTGTGGATCACGTCCGCCGTCACCAGCCGGACCCGGGTGGGGCGGCCGGCGGGCAGGTGCAGCTCGTTGGCCGTGACCACGCCCGTCTCCGCATAGCGGATCTCCCACCAGAACTGGTGCCCGACCACCTCCACCTCCAGCGCGTCCTCGGCCCCCGCCCCGGCGATCCGGGCGCTCGCCCTGAGCGTGACCGCGGTCAAACCCGCCAGGATCACCGCGGGCACGAGCGCGCCGGCCACGAGGATCCAGAACAGCGATCGTCCCGCCGGCTCCGGGCGGCCGCCCGACGCGGGCCTGCGGCGCAGCAGCGCGTACGCGTATCCGGTCAGAACCACGACCATCACGACCGTGCAGATGACCAGCAGCCACCACCACAGCGCTTCGATGGACTCGCCCGCCTCCGATACCGGCGCCCACATCGAATGTGGCGCGGCGCACCCTGACGCGCTCGACCCCGCCAGGACCGCCACCGCGGCCCGCCGCGCCAGCCGCCTCACGGCTCCGACTCCGCGGCCGCGGTCAGGAACGCCAGCAGCGCCGTGAGCTCCTCGGCCGTGAGTTCGCCGCGGTACGGCGGCATGGTTCCGATCCCGTTGATGACCCGGTCCGTGATCACGCCCGGCGTCATGCGCTCGGCCGCGTGGGTCAGGTCCGGCCCCCACTTACCCCCGCGGCCCCGCACCTCGTGACAGTACTGGCAGCCGTGCGAGTGGAAGATCGCCGCGCCCGTGATGGCCTCGGCCGGGACATCGCCCAGCTCCGCCGCGGTGAACGGCGGCGTCTCGAACTCCGGGACCCACGGGCCCCGGTAGCCGAGGATGGTCAGGGTGCCGAGCGCCAGCGCGATCACCGCGGCGCCGCCCACCGCGACCGGTCGCCTGGACGGCGCCCGCTCGCCGCGCGACCGCACGAGCGGGAGCAGGACGAGCCCGAGGAAGGCGACGATCGGCAGGTACACCATGACCGCGTCCTCCAGCCCCCGCGGCTTCACCGCCAGCAGGCTGTAGTACCACATCAGGAACCAGTCCGGCCGCGGGTGCGACGGGACGGAGGCCGGGTCCGGCGGCGCGCCGAGGCCGCGCGGCCCGACGACCATGGCCAGCACCATCACGCCCGCCACGACGGCGGCCGTGGCGACCAGCTCCTGCCACGCCGCGTCCGGCCAGTACGGCCGGCCCTCCCGCTGCAGCATGGCCCGGTAGCGCCGCTTGTACGTCGCCGGATCCACCGGCTCGCCCGGGCGCGGCCGCTCGGAGATGCCGTGGTACTGTACCAGCGCCAGGTGCACGCCCACGAGCGCCAGGATCATGAGCGGCATGACGATCACGTGGAGCGCGAAGAAGCGGCTCAGCGTGGCGCCCCCGACGGTGTCGCCCGCGAGGATCAGGCGCTGGAAGAAATCGCCGACGAACGGGACCCGACCGGCGTACTGCGATGCCACCACCACGCCCCAGAGCCCGTCCTGGTTCCAGCGCAGGAGCTGGCCCGTGAACCCCATCGCCAGCACCAGCACCAGCAGGAGCACGCCGCTCAGCCAGCTCGCCTCCCGCGGGAACTTGTACGACCCCGTCAGGAACACGCGCGCGACGTGGAAGACCATGAACAGGATCATCGCCGACGCGCCCCAGAAGTGCATCCCCCGGATCATCCGGCCGGACCACCCCTCGGCCATCATCATCCGGATGCTGTCGTAGGCGCTCTCGGTGGACGGAATGTAGCGCGAGACGAGCGCCACGCCGGTGATGATCTGGAGCAGGAAGAGGCCCAGCGTCACGAAACCCAGGACGTAGAGCCAGCCGTAGCGCGACGACGTCGTCTCCGGTGGCACCGGATGCTTCCCGATCACCCGCCAGAGCCTGCCCAGCCCCAGCCGCTCGTCCAGCCAGCTCCTCACGCGCGCCTTCAGCCCCATGCGCGGCCTTCAGCCCGGCGTCGGGACGTCGACGGCCTCGATCTCCACTCGCCCGCCGCGCACCCGCACGCGCGCGCGATCGAGCGGCCGGGACGGCGGCCCGGAGCGGACAGCGCCCTCCCGGTCGAACACGCCGCCGTGGCACGGGCACAGGAACAGCCCGCCCTCCTCCACCCAGCTCACCGGGCAGCCCGTATGCGTGCAGTAGATCGAGAAGGCGGTGAAAGACCCATCCGTTCCGCGCCGCACCCAGGCCGCGTTGCGGACCGCGAGACCCTCCCAGGGATCCGGCTCCGGGTTGGGGTACACCACCTTGCGGGTCGAACCCGGCTCGAACTCGTCCAGCGCGCCGATGTCGCGCCAGGCGGCGCCGGTGGGGCGGGCGGGCCGCGCGAAGAAGGCGATGAACGGAACGGACGCCGCGAGCGCGGCCAGGCCGGCGACCGCCAGGCTCAGGCGGCCGAGAAAGCGTCGTCGCCCCCGGTCGGTGTCGTCGTGGTCGTCCGCCATCGCTCGCCTCCTGGGGGGGTCTGTCCCGGCGGGGAGAATAGGGAGAGGTGCGGCGCGCTGGCAACGGTTCGCCGCCCGCGCGGGGCGAGTGGAGGTTTTGATACCTCCGATGTACTCAATCCTCCTTTCGCGTCGCAGTTCGCAGTTCGCAGTTCGAAGTTCGCAGTTCCGACCTTCGCCCCTGCCGCCCGATGCCTTAGATTGACTCCATGATCGCGCGGCGAGATGCAGTCACGGTGGATGTCGGTGGGGTCCCGATCGGGTCGTGTCATCCGATCGTCGTC
>DATKBW010000165.1:0-2999 GCA_035513575.1 Longimicrobiales bacterium
CCGACGGCCCGGATCGGCGAGCTGGTCGGGACCCTCGTCGCCGCCCGAAATCCCGAGGTGAAGCGCGCCGTCGGATACGCCCTGGACTGGCCCGAGCTCAAGGTGCTCTGAGTCCGCTCGCGAGCGCGATCGGACGACCATGACCAGCCCCCAGCGCCGGCAGGAGATCATCGACGCGCTTCGCCGCGGCACGGTGCCACGGCAGGGGCTGGATGCCTTCGCGGTGGGGCTCGAGCGGTTCGAGCGCGCCATCGGCGACGAGATGGACACGGTGGGGCGCGGAGGGGCGGTCTTCAAGGCCCTCTGCGGGGAGTACGGCAGCGGCAAGACCTTCTTCGCGCGCTGGCTGGAGGAGCGGGCCAAGCGCCTCGGCTTCGCCACGGCCGAGGTCCAGATCTCCGAGACCGAGACGCCGCTCCACCGGCTCGAGACCGTGTACCGCCGGCTCATGGAGCGGCTGTCGACCAGCGCCCAGCCGGACGGGGCGCTCCGGGCCGTGATCGACGGCTGGTTCTTCGCGCTCGAGCAGGACGTCCTGGCCGAGGGCAACGTGGCGGAGAGCGATGGCGCCGCCCTGGTCGAGCGCAGCACTGCTCTGATGGAGCAGCGGCTGGCCGGGATCACCCGCACCGCGCCCGCGTTTGCGGCGGCGCTGCGCGCGTACCGCGAGGCGACGGCGGGCGCGAACCCGGCCATCGCCGACGGGATGCTCGCCTGGCTCGGGGGTGAGCCCAACGTGGGTGCCGAGGTCAAGCGCTTCGCCCGCATCAAGGGTGACGTGGACCACTTCGGGGCGCTGAGCTTTCTGCAGGGCCTGCTCGTCGTGCTGCGGGACTCCGGCCACCCGGGGCTCCTCGTGGTCCTGGACGAGGTGGAGACGCTCCAGCGGGTGCGCGGGGACGTGCGGGAGAAGGGGCTGAACGCCATCCGCCAGCTCATCGACGAGGTGGACGCCGGCCGGTTCCCCGGGCTCTACCTCCTCATCACGGGGACGCCGGCATTCTTCGACGGCCCGCAGGGCATCCAGCGCCTGCCGCCGCTGGCCCAGCGCCTCCACGTCGACTTCGCCACGGAGGCGCGGTTCGACAACCCGCGGGCCGTGCAGATCCGGCTGCCCGGCTTCACGCCGGAGCGCCTGGAAGAGGTCGGGCGCAAGGTGCGGGACCTGTACGCGGAGCACGCCCCGGCGGCCGAGCGCATCCGCGCGGCGGTGGACGATGCCTACGTGGCGGCCCTGGCCGGGGCGGTGACCGGCAACCTCGGTGGCCGGGTCGGCGTCGCGCCCCGGGTGTTCCTGAAAAAGCTGGTGAGCGATGTCCTCGATCGCGTCGACCAGTTTGCCGACTTCGATCCCCGCCGCCACTACGCGCTCACCATCGACGATGCCGAGCTGACGGCGGTCGAGCGGCGGGCGCGGGGGGCCGCCACCCCCGACGACATCGCCCTCGACCTGTGAGGCCGTTCGACCGCCTCCACCCGGCCCTGCAGCACCACATCGTCAACACGCTGGGATGGCGGGCGCTCCGCCCGCTCCAGGAGGACGCGATCGAACCCATCCTGGCCGGCGAGCACGTGATCCTGCAGGCGCCCACGGCGGGGGGCAAGACGGAGGCGGCGCTGTTCCCCGTGCTGTCCCGGATGCTGGAGGACGGCTGGCGGGGGCTGGGCGTCCTGTACGTCTGCCCGATCAAGGCGCTGCTGAACAACCTGGAGGGGCGCCTGCAGCACTATGGCCGGCTCGTCGGCCGGAGCGCGGAGCGGTGGCACGGGGACATCCGGGACAGCGCGCGCCGCACGATCCGGGCCGACCCGCCAGACATCCTCCTCACGACCCCGGAATCGATCGAGGTGATGCTGGTCACTCGCCGTGCGGAGCGCAGCCGCCTGTTTGCCGACGTGCGGGTGGTGATCGTGGACGAGCTGCACGCCTTCGCCGGCGACGACCGGGGCTGGCATCTCCTGGCGGTGCTGGAGCGGGTGTCTCGCCTGGCCGGACGGGATCTCCAGCGAATCGGCCTGTCGGCGACGGTGGGCAATCCCGGGGAGCTCCTGGGATGGCTCGCCGGGTCGGCCGGAGGGTCGCGCCGGGTGGTGGCTCCGCCTGCCGAGGCCGCCGCGGGTGCCGAGGTGGGCCTGGACTTCGTCGGCACCCTGGACAACGCGGCGACGGTCATCGCGCGGCTGCACGCCGGGGAGAAGCGGCTCGTGTTCTGCGACAGCCGGGCGCGGGTGGAGCAGCTGGCCGCGGGGCTCCGGGGGCATGGCGTGGACACCTACGTGTCGCACAGCTCCTTGAGCCTCGACGAGCGGGGTCGCGCCGAAGGCGCGTTCGCCGAGGGCCGGAACTGCGTCATCGTGGCGACGAGCACGCTCGAGCTGGGGATCGACGTGGGCGATCTGGACCGGGTCATCCAGATCGACGCGCCGGCGACGGTCTCCGCCTTCCTGCAGCGCCTGGGCCGCACCGGGCGGCGCCCCGGGACGAAGCGCAACTGCCTCTTCCTGGCGACGTCCGATGACGCCCTGATCCGGGCGGCCGGCCTGATCCAGCTCTGGTCGGAGGGGTTCGTCGAGCCTGTCGTCGCACCCCCCGAGCCGTTCCACATCCTGGCCCAGCAGATCATGGCCCTGACCCTCCAGGAGGGCGGCCTCGAGCGGGCGCGGTGGCGGGAGTGGGTAGGGGGCATGCCGGCCTTCGCCACCATGGCCAAACCCGACGTCGACGCGGTCATCGACTACATACTGTCGCGGGGGTGGGGAAAATTGGGTGACCCTTGACAAAGAAGTAGTGCCTGTCCTGCCTCAGTCGAAACTGGAGTTCCTCACCCGGACGGAGTGTAATCCGTCCGACAGGAGGGACCCGTGGCGACCAAGCGAACGAGGCGGTACCGGCAGCACAGCGCGGCGGACAAGGTGGCGATCCTGCGGCAGGTCCTGCTGGAGGGCCAGGCCGTGTCGGCGGTCTGCGAGGCGCATGACGTGAGCCCGACGCTGTTCTA
>DATKBW010000166.1:0-5296 GCA_035513575.1 Longimicrobiales bacterium
CGAAGGGATGCACCCTCATGGCGATGTCGCTGCTGAAGCCAACGCCCGATTCGCTCCGCGCCACACTGGGTCAGCTCGGACTCGGCGTTGCGGTGGAGCCGGCGACGGAGCGAGCGATGAGGGTGACGATGCAATGTCCCAGGGGGACGGTGGTGCTTGGTGACGCCCTCGCCCGCTAGCCGCCCAGCTCCCTGACATCGACCCAGCCTGCCGCCAGGGTGCAGTACTCGGCTGAGTCAGTTCCGGGGAAGCCGTACCTCACGTGGGCGCAAAGGCGCGCCCCGACGGCGCGGTCATCTCCGGCCGCCGGCGTGTGACATAAGGTGTAACATTGCCCGTCAGCGCGGGCCGACACTGGCAAGCGGTGTCATTCTACTACCTATGGTATCTCACATAGGCGATCCGAGTCCCGTCAGGAGACCACTCCGCTCGAAGGCCGTCTCGAAGCAACAGGGACGGCTCGCCTCCATCCGCCGATACGATCCAGATTTCATCATCAAACCACCTGCTGAAGGAGAGGGTGCGGCCGTCTCGCAACCAGCGAGGATTCACGGCGTTTGTGGCAACAGTAATCCGGTTGGTACCATCTGCGTTGATGACATGGAGCGACCCAGCCGCACGGACTCGCGTCGGCCGGTCAGGAAGGGCTCAACGGAGGGAGGAAGATGAACAAGCCCGGGTCGGCGGCTGTCTGATTGCGGTCAGCGGACGACCGCGCGCAGCTCCTCCGGGGTGTAGGGTCGGTCGCGGCCGGTCGTCTCGCCCCGGATCTCCGCGACGAAGTCGGGATCGACCGGGCTCGCGCCATGGCCCCAGGCGCGTCGTATGTAGGACAGCACGGCCGCCACCTCGTCGTCGGAGAGGTACCCCAGGGGGGGCATCAGCATTTCCCCCTCCAGGCCGTGCAGGACGATGCGGATGAGCCTGCGGGGATGGCCGAGGACCCATTCCGATTCGACCAGCGCGGTCGCCATGCCCTCCTGGCCGAGGCCGTCCACCTGGTGGCAAGCGGCGCACACCGCGCCGTACCGCCGGGCGCCCGCTTCGAATCGCGCCTGCTCATCGTGCGTGAGAGGTGCGGCCTCCGGCACCTCCGGCCGGGGCTTGCCCGGCCAGTGGAGCCGCTCCGCCACGGTCATGGCCAGCCTGCGGACCTCCTCCTCCGGGTGCCCGGCCGCAGCCAGCACGCCCTCGGGGCGGTGGTCGAGCTCCAGCGCGGAGCCAGGCCGCGTGACGGGGTCTGGCGCAATGGATGCGACGCCGGACAACAACGCCAGCCGCTGCCAGGCCGGCCGTCCGGCGTCCCCGACCCAGGCCAGCACCGTCCGGATCTGCGCCGTATCGTTGGCGACGAGGACCGTCGCGGCGAGCCTCTCCACCGCATCGACCCGGTCGGGCGCCCCATCAGCGGCCAGGATGCGGGCGAGGAACGGGGCCTCTCGGCCTGCCAGGGCACTCATCGCCAGGTCCACGACGACCGGATCGTCACCGCTCCGCTCGATGACCCTGGCAAGGGCTTCCTCCCGGTCGGCCGCCGGCAGCTCCCCGAGGGAAGCGGCGACCTGGCGACGCACCGCGGGGTGTGGGTCCTCGACGAGCGCGGCGATGGCGGTGCGTTGCGGGACACTCCCGGCGGCGAGGGCGGGCTCGGAGATGCGAACGGCGGCGGCGCGCACCCGGGGGGAAGGGTCATGGAGCGCTCGTCGCAGCGTCGCGAGATCCGCCTCGCCGAGGCCGGCGAGTGTCCACAGGGCGTGCAGCCGGGCAGGCTCCCGACCGCTCTCCAGCGCCAGCCGGCGCAGAGCGGGGGCCGCCTCCACGGCCTGCCGCTCGACGAGCAGCCGTTGGGCGGTGTCGCGCCACCAGCCGTTGGTGTGCTCAAGGGTGGCGACCAGCTCGTCGGCCGTCTTCGAGGTGAGCCGCGGCGTGGGTCCCCGGGCGGCCGACTCGTGAGCGACGCGGTAGATCCGACCATGACCGATCGGCCGGTCGAGGTCGCGACGAAGAATGTGCTGCCTCAGGTACTCCGTGAGGAACGAGCGGTGCTGGATCACACCGCGGTACATGTCGACCAGGTACAGAGTGCCGTCGGGGGCCGAGTAGACGTTCACCGGTCGGAACCGCTCGTCGGTCGAGGTGAGGAAGTCCGCCCGCTGCGCATGGTAGGGATTCCGACCCGTGATCGACCCGTCCTCGGACTCGGTGAGCATGAGCCGCTGGACGAGGTTGCCCGCCGGCTCGGGCACGAAGACGTCGCCACGGAGCTCCTGGGGGAGCCGATCGCCGCGAAACACGGCCAGGCTGCTCGCCGAGGTGTAGCGGGCGAGCGTGCTGTCAACGCGAACCTCCTCGGCGCGATACCCCCGGTTCACCCCGGGCGTCGGCCTCACCGGCCACACGGCCACGTCTTCGTTCGCTCGTTCGTACCGCCCGCTCGTACGCGTCAGATGGGGATTGCGGTCGAAATAGTGGGCGGGAACGAGATCGATGAAGAGCGGGTCCGAGTTCGAATTGCGGTAGACCCGGCCGGCGTCGTCCATGGAGATGCCCCACTGGCCGAGCGCCTCCGTCCTCCGGTGCTCCACCGCGCCCTCGCGGAGCCGCAACCGACCGCTGTACGCGGTGTTGTGAATCCAGTTGTCCAACCCCCACAGCAGGCCGTTCGCGAGGTGCTCCGGGTTCCCCTCCCGATCGCCGAAGTCCGAACGAACCGCGTCCCGCACATCGGCCTGCAGGTTGCCGGTCGTGTCGCGGGCCAGCCAGAGGTGTGGCGGCTCTCCGACGAGCACGCCCCGCTCGAGGACCTTGAGCGCCCGCGGCAGGACGAGGCCGTCCATGAAGATGGTTCGCATGTCCATGCGCCCGTCCCCGCTGGTATCTTCCAGCACCACGATCCGACCGACCGGCTCGTCCTCCCCCACCGCGTCGACGTTCGGCATGTAGCCGCGCATCTCCACCACCCAGATGCGCCCGTCGGCGTCGAAGTCGAGGGCGACCGGGTCCTCCACCAGCGGTTCCGCGGCGACCAGCTCGACCCGATAGCCGGGTGGTACATGGAACGACGCCAGGGCGTCTTCCGGCGCGAGCACGGGGGATGCCTCGCGTGCCTGCTGCACTCTCGGCGGCCACGCCTCACCGGCAGCATGGCCCCCCCTCCCTTGGCAGGCGGCGAGGAGGAAAGGCATGAGCAGCCATCCGGCCCCGGCAGCCGCGCCCCTCATCGTCCTCCGGCAGGGTGGGCCGACCCGGCGAACTCCGCATGGCGACGCGCAATGTCCTCCCGACCGATGGGCCGGTCGGCGGAGATCCAGAACCGGTAGCGGAGGGTCGACGGCTCGGTGGGGCTTATCGTTCGGCGGATGAACTCCCCGATCCGGCCGTACTGGCGCTCGGACATGTCGGCGCCTTCCGGGTTCGAGGGGTGACTGAGGTAGGCGACCGTGTAGCTCCGCCCGTCCAGCGAAAAGCGCATGGCGTTCCAGGGCAGGTCGATGAAGTGCGCTCCATCCTGCTCCTGGTCCGCGGGCAGATGGGCCCACGCGGCGGGGCGGATGAACCGGGTGCTCTCGGGCGAATCGGCAACCTCCTGCGCCGCGCGGAACTGTACGCCCGCATGCTGTCGGTCGCCGCCGAGGGCAATCGCGCCGCGCAGGGAGCGGAGCGTGGAGACGACGTCGATCAGCAGTTCGTCGCCGGGAAGATCGAATACCCGGACGTCCCGCTCCTCTTCGATGAACGGCGTGCCCCCCCGATCCTTCCAGAGGATCTCCACCCGGTGCCCGCCCATCACCGGCCCCGCGTACTCCTCCAACACTCGGACGTGCTCCGTATGCTCCCCGTCCGCCCCATGCCACACATCGAGGCGCTCCACCTCCCCTTCGATGCGAATGTCGTTGTATCCGTAAAAGATTCCCCGGTGATGGGAGAACTGGCCGCCGACCCCCTTGGTGATCGGTCGCCGCCCGTCGGGGTCGAACACGTGGTGGAACGGCTTCTTCGTCTCCTCGATCCGGTCCGGGTCGAAGACGGGGTGCTCGTACCGCAGCACCGCGCGGCCGTCACGCCTGAGGACCGAGGCGTGGCTTTCCGCTCGTTCCCACGCCCATTCACCGGCCGGACACTCCGGCGTGGAAAGGAGGGCTGCGGCCGCGCGGTCGTCGGCGTCGCCGGCGAGCCACCAGACGCGAGCGACGACTCCGTCCACCCGTTCGACCTGCCCCGGACGGGCGGATGCGCCGACCGCCACGCAGACGGCGGCGTCCGGTTCTACGTCGGGGGACTGAACGAGGAAGTAGGTGGGGGCTACGCCGGGGTCGGCCGCCAAGGGGGGCGTATGTCCTGGAGTCGGGGCGCAGGAGACCGCGAGGAGGGCGACGAGCGGCAGGGCGGGCCGCGTACGGCGACAAGGCGTTGGTAGCGTCATGTAGGATCCGGGCATGCGTGGACTTGAACCAACGCTGGACGGGATCGTGACCCTCGCCCCGCATCTCATACCGGTCGGGCGCAATGTGATTTCGAACGGCGCCTGATGCAACTCGCTAATCCCGCCGCGCCAGCCGCGCGGTGGGCCCAGCCCCGTCACGACGACCGCGCTGGCTCGCGCCGCGTCGTCCCGCTCGAACGTCAGCTCTCCCATGTTCTCGGGGATAGGAACTCCAAACGCTATTTTCGGCCCCTCGGGAAAGGTTGCCCGAAGCTGCGGGTCTGTTCACGGACATCGCGCGGCCCTATCGCCGCTCGTGCGCATGCGCAGGTGAGGGGAATACAGGTCGTTGCCCGCGATGTTCATGAGGGCAAAGCGCTACGACGAACACGGCAGCGTCAACGGTGAAGGGAAGATGGCGGGGTCGATGCGGATGCAGCTGAGGTGGCCGGCATAACCTCGCGGACAACCTGGCCGAGGACGCGACGGCTGAGCCCGGCGTTGGGACGCAAGGTGTAGCAATCGCTATCGGCGCGGGCTGGCGCTACTGGCGCCGCGCGGTCGGTTCAGGCCAGATTTCCGGCGTTATCGGCGCTCTCAGGCGAGGGGAAGCCGACTTCCAAGCTGAGGGTCGTGGGTTCGAATCCCATCGCCCGCTCTGATGAAACGGCGGCCACCGAACCGGTTGGGTTCGGTGGCCGCCCGCTTTCCCGCCACGCGACGACGACCCGCCTACCTCACACGCCGGCGAAGTGGAGCAGCTCGAGAACGAGCAGGACCAGGAGGGTGCGCCGGATCATGGGTGGAAGCTACCCCCCAGCACCGACAGCCCGGCCTCATGAAGCTCGTTGAACCGGATCGAGTTCGAACCCT
>DATKBW010000167.1:0-8468 GCA_035513575.1 Longimicrobiales bacterium
GCGGAAGCCGCCGAATCCGTCGTCACCGAGGAAGGGTATCAGCAGCAGCGGCACCTGCACGCCGAGGGATCCGGCGACGCCGTGGCCGTCAGGGGGTACCCACGAGCCGCGCAGGGCGCCGTAGACGTTCGGCAGGATACCGCCCGCCACGATCCCGACCTCTCGGTTGCCGTAGAGGTCCACAGACAGCGCCCCGGACAGACCGTCATCCTCGACGCGCGGCCCGTGCGTGACGTGCGGCATGCACCCCGCGAGCATCAGCGCCGCCACGGTCGGGGCCCACCACGGAGCCCAAGCCCTCCGCGACCGTGTCCGACTGGCGTGACCCGTGGACCGGCAGTTCATGGAACCTCGAGTTGGGGCATTTCCTGGTATCTATGGCCCGGAAACAACCGTGTCCGACTGGCGTGGACCGTGGACCGAGAGCAACCTGGACCTGGTGGAGTCGACCTGCGCCCAGTTCCAGTAGCCCGGCCGACCCGCCAACTTCCGCGCACTTGAATGGCGGAACCGACATGATCGAAGTACCCATGGGGGCCCAACCCGACGACTTCACCTGCGGGCCCACCCGCTTGCAGGCGGTCTACCCCAGAGCGCAAGGACCGGACCCTCGACCCGCACCGTATCCCCGGCTCAGCCGGCATTAGAGGCTTTCCTGTCGCGCGCTCACGCGCCCGCGTACCTTAGGATAGGCAGATCCATCACCTCCGGAGCGGTCCATGCTGCCGCGTCTCCACCGATTCTATTCCGAGCTCCGACGGCGCCGCGTGTTCCGCGTGGCCCTGGCGTACGGTGCGGTGGGCTGGATCGTGGTCGAGATCGCCGCCACGACGGCGCCGCTGCTGGGTCTGCCCGCCTGGGCGCCCACCCTCATTCTGATCCTGGTCCTGCTCGGACTGCCCCTCGCGCTGGTCCTTTCCTGGCTCTTCGACGTCACGCCAGAGGGCGTGCGCCGGACCACCGCCGCGCCCGCCCTCGCCGGGGGCGGGCCTGCCACGGAGCCCGCCGGATCCCCGGCCCGGTGGACCGCGCAGCGCATCGCGGCCGTCGGGGGCCTCGTGGTCCTCGCCCTCGCCGCGCTGGCGTTCGGGGCGCTCCGCCCCCGCGGGGCCGCTTCCCCGCTCGACGCATCCGACGAGGTCATGTCGGCCATCGCCGTGATGCCGTTCTCGGTGCGCGGCGACGCCCGGCTCGCCTACCTGCGGGAGGGGATGGTGGACCTGTTGAGCACGGACCTGGACCGGCCAGGCGGGCTCCGCTCGGTGGACGCCCACGCGGTGCTGGCCGCGACCGCCAGCAACGAAGACGTGGGCATGGCGCCGGAGCTCGGTCGGTCCGTCGCGGAGCGCCTGGCCGCCGGGCTGTTCGTCCTGGGAAGCGTGGTGGAAGTGGACGGCAGTATGCGGGTGACCGCTTCGCTGTACGATCGCAGCCGGGGCGCACGGCCTGTGGCCACCAGGGTGGTGGAGGGCGGCGTCGACGAGGTCCTGGAGCTGGTGCGCCGCCTGGCGGATTCCCTTGCCACGGCACTGCCGGCGCGGGACGCGGCGGGCGAGCCGGCCGTACGACTGGTCTGGTCGGACGCGAGGCTGGACCTGCTGGGCTCGGTGTCGCCGGCCGGACGGCTGGTCTCCTTCACGGACTGGGAGACGGGCGACCTGGCGGTGCACGACCTGGCAACCGGAGCGGACCGGCGCGTGACGGACAAGGGCTCTTGGGAGGACTCGGACGCGTTCGCCGAGTTCTCCCGCTTCTCGCCCGACGGCTCCCGCCTCGCCTACGCCTGGTTCGACGCGGACTGGCGCTACGGGATCCGCGTCGTGGGCGTGGATGGCTCGGGTGTCCGCCCCCTTCTCACGCTTGGCGCCCCCGGCGACTGGTGCGAGCCCCTCGGCTGGTCCCCGGACTCCCGGCGGATCCTGGCCCGGGTGTTCCCCGCAGACTCCTCCGACGCCACGCTCCTCTGGCTCGACGCCTATGGCGACGCCGCGGACACCGTGCTCACCCTTCCCCGTACCGACCTCGGCAACGCCATGCCGTCGCCGGACGGCCGTTGGATCGCGTACGACCACGCGGCCGAAGGGCCCGGGCCGCAGCGCCACCTGAGCCTCGTCACCGCCGACGGGCGGGCAGGCCGGCGCCTGGCCACGGGCATCGATATCAAGGTGCTGGCCTGGACCGGGGACGACGGAATCATCCTGGCGATGGACGTGGACGGCGAGCCGGGGGTCTATCACCTGTCCGTGCCCGACGGGCGGGCGGCGGGAGACCCCGAGCTGCTCCGGGCCCGCATGCACTGGCTACAGCCCATGGGCGTGGTCGATTCCGTCCTCTACTACGGCATCACCGGCTCCGAGGTGCAGTCCTACGTGGCGGACGTCGACCTGGACGCGGGCGAGATCACCTCGGTACCGGAGATGGCGGCCCACGCCTCCGCCGAATCCAGCTCCTGGCCGGTCTGGTCGCCGGACGGCCGCGCCGCCGCCTACATGGCGAACCCCTGGCGCGGCACGCCGGGCTCCAACCGCCTCGTCATCCGGCGGCTGGACGACGGCACCTTCCGCGAGTTCGAGTTGCCGCTGGACCGGGCTTCCATCGTGGACTGGGCGGCCGATCCCACCGGGATCGTGGTGTGGGGCCGGGGGGGAGGCGAGACCCAGTACTACGGCGTGGACCCCGAGAGCGGCGAGCTGACCGCGCTCCTGCCCGCGGGGGCCACGGCACGACTCACGGCTGTCGTCGGCGGCCGCACCGCCTTCGTGCAACGGTTCCCGACGCCGGGGGTCACCGAGCTGGTGCGCCGGGACCTGGTCACGGGTGACGAGGCGACGGTGATGACGATCCCGCGGGAAGCCGCGCTCCTGGCGGTCTCGGCCGACGGCTCGCACCTGCTGGTCCGGCACCGGGACGGAGTCGGCGCACGTCAGCAATTGCGGTCGGTCCCCGCGGCCGGCGGCGAGGTCGCGGTCCTCCACGAGCTCCCCGCCGGCGAGGGATACCGCAGGGCCGCCTGGGCCCCGGACGGCCGCAGCATCCTCTTCATCCGCAGCCGGGTGGGCGTGTGGGGGGGCGCCGACGAGAGCGAGCTGTGGCGGCTCCGTCTCGCCGACGGCGACGCCCGGCGCATCCTCACCCGGGGCGGCCTGCGCCACATCCGGCCGTCGCCCGACGGGCGCCGCATCCTCTTCAGCGCCGGCGAGGTCCACGGCGAGCTGTGGGCCCTCCGCGGGCTCGGGGCCGACCGACCGGGCCGATAACGGACAGCTCCGTCGGTCATGAGCCGCCCGTCCTTCTCCTCGGAGTAGAAGCGCCCGGGATCGGCCATGAACTGCGCCAGGTACGCGCTGCCGCGGTGGCTCAGACGCCGACCCGGTCCCAGTTGGCGACGACGAAGCTCCGGACCGCTGCTACGCCGTAGCAAGGGTCGTCTAGACGAGCGCTCCCTGCATCCGCGTTTCGATGGCCGGAAGCCCCGGTTCACGCCAGACGGCTCGCGTACCCGGCCCCATCTCATCCGCCACCCCCCTGCGTGTCCACAATACCACCACCCCGCACCCCGCGTTCGGACCGTGGAACTCCGACGGGATCTCGGCGGGGGACCGGTAGACCTCGATGGCGAGCACGTCCGCGGCGAAGACCACGTCGTCGATGGCCGTGGCCTCCCCTCCCGCCGCTGGTATGCCTCCCGTCGAGACCAGGTGGCGGTCCACGTACACCATGGGGAAGCAGTTGCGGTCTCGTGAGCCCCTGAAGAGGATGATCCGACCGCCCACTCCACCCGACGGCTCGATGACCTGCGTGCCGCCTACCCCGAAGAACAGGTCGGTGATACGGCGCGGCATGCGCCGCTCGAGGAGCTCCGGCCGCATGAAGACCCCGAGGTATTCCCGCTCGCGCCTGTAGAAACCCTCCATCTCCAGGTGGTACGAGCGACGGTCCGCGGTCACCACGAGCGGGGCCAGCTCGAGCGCCTCCGCCGCCATCCGGACCTCCAGCACGCTCAGCCGGTCCAGCTCGATCTCCACCACTTCGCCCTCGAGGTCGGCGTAGCCGAGGGCGCGCGCCGTGAGCAGGTAGCGCCCGGGCCGCGGGACCCGGAGGCGGAAGAAGCCCCGCTCGTCCGTCGTGCCCCGCGCCACCGGACCGGGGCCCGCACGCAGGATGATGTCCGCGGTACGGATCGGCTGGCCGGTGCCGTGCTCGACCAGCCGGCCCTGGACGCCCTGGGCACCCCGGACGGGCTGGCCCTCGAGCAGTCCGGGCGGGAGGCCCGCCGGGTCCAGCACGCCGTGCACGTCTTGCGCGAACGCCGCCAGGATCGTCGCGCGGGAGGGGATGGCGAGGGCGACCTCGGCCGTCCGGCCGGCCGTGACCTCGGCTTCCACATCCGGCAGCGCGATTCCAAGGGAGTCCAGGCGAGGATGGCTGAAGGCGATGGTGAAGACGCCGGGCGGGAGCTGGTCGAGGAGGAAGCTGCCGTCACGGTCCGTTACGGTGGCGTAGGGCGTCCCTGAGAGGCGTACGCTCGCGCCGGTCAGCGGTGCCGCCCGGGTGCTGTCCCATACGACGCCGCGCAGCGACCCCCGCTCCGCCCGCGAGAGCACCTCCCCGCCCGTCTCCCGGATCCCGACCAGGCGGATGCCCGTGTCGCGGGCCCCGGCCAGTGCGTGCTGTCTGGCCAGGAGCGGTGCGCGGATGGCCCATCGCTGGATCATCCAGCCGCCGTCCGGCAGCGCTTCGAACTCGACCCGGCCGCCCGCGACGCCTTCGGCCTCCGGGTACGGGGCCCGGGCGTACTGGTACTCGATCACCTCGAGATTGCCGGACCCCTCGTCGAGCCAGAAGGTGCCGCGAATGTCCGGTCGATCGCCGGCGCCAGCCGGCTCGAAGGCCAGCCCGATCGTGCCCGGCCGCTCGGCGGACCGCGTGAGCCGGAAACAGTGCGTGTCGAGGAACGGGTCGGAGAGGAGCACGGTGGCGTCCGGTCCGTAGTAGAGGTAGCCGCCGTCGTCCAGGCGGCGTACGAATCCTCCGCTCAGGAGCTCGTCCGGCGGGAGGCTGGCGAAGGGGATGCGGGTGACAACGCCGGTCCCGCGCCGCGTCTCCCGCTCCACCCTCCGGCCCTCGGCATCGAGGTCCCGCTCGTACGTGGAGATCTCGAGCTCGTAGAGTCCCTCCCCCTCGGCCCAGGACTGGACCGCCAGGGCCGTGCGCGCCTCGTCCCAGACGCGCTGGAGCACGGACGCCTCGTCCGGGCGCAGCCGGCAGCGGCTGTCCCCATCGACGCGGATCTCCGCCAGCGGGATGGCGTGGGACCGCAGGTCGAGCGACACGCGCCCGGTATCCCCCGGCCCGGCCGCGACCGTCGCGCTGACCCGCGACACCCGCCCGATCATCTCCGCGCGGACCCGGAACGGGCCGGGATCGGCGGCGGCAAAGACGAACCGGCCGGCCTCGTTGGTGAGCCCGCTGCGGAAGACCCGGCCTTCGTCGTCGAGCAGCGACACGAACGCCCCGGCCAGCGGGGCGCCGGATTCGACCGCGGTCACTTCGACTACCAGGGACTGGGCGGATGCGCCGGGGAGGAGGGGCGGGACCAGGCACATGGCGAGGACGATGGCCGGGAGCACCCGGTTCACGCCGGGTGGCTCGCGTACGCGGTCCCCCCTCATCCGCCACCCCCCCTGCGTGTCCACAAGACCACCACCCCGCACCCCGCGTTCGGCCCGTGGAACTCCGACGGGATCTCGGCGGGGGAGCGGAACACCTCCATGGCGAGGATGTCGGCGACGAAGACTACGTCGTCGATGGCTCTCGGCTCGGCCCCCGCCGCGGCCAGGCCGCCCGTGGATACCAGGTGGTGGTCCACGTAGACCATCGGCCAGCAGATGTCATCGCCCCGGAACCCGGAGCGGAAGTACACGCTCTGCCCGCCCGCCCCCTGGGCCGTCTCGATGACCGTCACGCCGGGGACGCCGAAGAAGAGGTCCGTGGCTTTCTGCGGGCTTCGCCGCTCCAGCAGCTCGGGACCCATGAAGACCCCGAGCCCCTCGTCCCGCCGCCGGTAGAACCCCTGCATCTCGAGGTGGAACGAGCGCCGCTCGGCGGTCACCACGATCGGTTCGATCTCGAAGGCGTCCGGGGCCATCCGGACCTCCAGCACGCTCAGCTTCCCCGCCTCGATCTCCACCACCTCATCCCCGACGTCGGCGTAGCCCAGCGCGCGGGCGGAGAACAGGAATCGCCCGGACCGGGGGACCTGGAGTCGGAAGAAGCCGGCCTCGTCGGTGGTGCCGCTGGCCAGGACCGCGCCCGAGCCGGAGCGGAGGCTGATGTCGGCCGTGGGGATCGGACGGCCGGAGTCGTGCTCGAGCAGCCGGCCCTGGACGCCCTGCACCCCGCGGGCCTGCGCCGGGTCCCTGGACGCCCCGGTGGCCGCGTCCGCGAGGGCCCCGGGCGGAAGGCCGATCTCCAGGTCGATGGCGCGGTGCGCCGGCTCGGCGAACGCCAGCTCGACCGGCTCGCCACGACGGGTCAGGAAGGCGGCGCGGACCCGCACGGCCTCGTCGACCGGCACGCCGCAGACGGTGTAGCGGCCCTCCTCGTCCGCGCGGACCTCGAGCCACCGGCTCCGTGACCGGACGATGGGCTGCACGGCCTCGACCTCCTGCCACTCTACCCGCACGCTGGCGCCGGGGATCGCCTCGCCGCTGCTCCGATTGCGGACCACGCCGGACAGCACTGCGCTGGCGACCGGGCGCCCCGCCGGCTCCGCCGCGGCGGCCGCGGCCTCCTCGGCGCGGCAAGCCGCGAGGCGGATCGTCGCGAGGGAGGGTATGGCGAGCGCGAGCTCGGCCGCGCGTCCGGCCGCGACCTCCGTTTCCGCACCGGGCGCTACGATGCCGAGCGAGTCCAGGCGGGGATGGGTGAAGCCGGCGGTGAACGTGCCGGCGGGCACGTCGTCGAGGACGAACCGGCCGCCGGCGTCCGTCCGCGCGCCGTACTGGGTGCCGGACAGGTACACGCTCGCCCCGGCCAGCGGTACCGACAGGGTGCTGTCCCACACGACGCCGCGCACCGACCCCCGCTCCACGCGCGAGATCCGGCGCCGGTCCAGCGTCGAGACGCCGATCACCTCGCCGCCCGTCTCCCGGATACCGGTCACCCGGATGCCGGAGTCGCCGCCCCGGGCCACGGTGTGGTCCCTGGCGAGCAAGGGGGCGCGGATGCTCCACCGCTCGATCATCCAGGCGCCGTCGGGCAGCGCGCGGAACTCGACGCGGCCGCCCGCGCCCCCGCCGGCCTCGGCGAACGGCGCGTTGGTGTAGCGGTACTCGATGAACCGGAGCGCGGCCGTCTCCTCGTCGAGCCAGAAGGTGCCCTGGATGTCCGGGCGGCCGCGGGCCCCCACGGGCTCGAACGTCAGCCCGATCGCGCCCGGCCGGCCTCCCGACCGGGTGAGCCGGAAGCAGTGCGTGTCGAGGAACGCGTCGGAGAGCAGGACCGTGGCGTCCGGGCCGTAGTACAGGTAGCCGCCGTCATCCAGCCGTCGTACGAACCCTTCGCCGAGCAGCTCCTCCGGCGGCAGGCTGGCGAACGGCACGCGGGTCACCACGCGGGTCCCGCGGCGCTGCTCCCGCTCCACCCTCCGCCCGGCGGCGTCCAGGTCCCGCTCGTACGTCGAGATCTCGAGGCGGTAGGCGCCCTCACCCTCGGCCCAGGCCTGGACCGCCATGGGCTTCCGGGCCTCCTCCCAGACCCGGGCCAGGGCCGACGCCTCAGCCGGTCGGAGCCGGCACCGCCCCTGCACGTCGACCCGGATTTCCGCCAGCGGGAGCGCGTGCCAGGGCAGGGACAGCGCGACGCGACCCGATTCACCCGCCCGGAGCGCGACGGGCGGGCTGACCCGCGACTCCCGCCCGATCAGCTCCCCTCGCACACGGAACGTCCCCGGCCGGGGTGCGAAGAGGAGGAACCGGCCGGACGCGTTGGTCAGCCCCCGGGCGAGGACGTGGCCATCGTCGTCCAGCAGCGAAACGAACACGCCGACCAGCGGCGCGCCGGACTCCTCCGCCATAGCCTCGACGAGGACGGACTGCGCCGATGCCGCGGAGACGAGCGGTGGGAGCGCACACCCCGCGGCGCCGATCGCGACGCAGGCCGCCACCGCCCTATGCCTCATGATTCCGGTTCGAGCCCTGTCGGACACGCGCATGATCCTGTCCGGCGCCATCCCGGCGGCGGCGCCGGCGCTGATGTGGACGGCGGCCTGGCGCTTGTGGAGCGCGCCGTCGGTCCCGCAATGGGCGGAGATCGCCGGGGAGGCCAGGGGCCGCTCCGTTGTTCACCAGCTCAGCACGAGCCCCACGCCCACCTCTCGGCGGATGGCCGCGCCGAGGGCCGTGCCGCCCGGGCGGTCTGCGCCCAGCCGGTGGAATACCACGGCGTACTCCGCGTGCAGGCCGTAG
>DATKBW010000168.1:0-2974 GCA_035513575.1 Longimicrobiales bacterium
CGCGGGCTTCACGTCCCGGTGCACGATCCCCTGCTCGTGGGCGTGCTGGAGGGCGGAGAGGACCTTGGCCGCGATCGCCACCGCCTCGTCCACGGGGAGCTGGCGCTCCCGGTCGAGCTTCTCGCGAAGCGACTCCCCCTCCACGTAGGGCATCACGTAGAAGAGGAAGGAGTCGGCCTCGCCACTGTCGAAAAGCGGGAGGATGTGGGGATGCTGGAGGCTGGCCGTGGTCTCGATCTCGGCGAGGAAGCGCTCGGCGCCTACCGCGGCCGCCAACTCGGGGCGGAGCACCTTGAGGGCCACGTTTCGGCGGTGCTTCAAGTCCTCGGCCAGGTACACCGTGGCCATGCCGCCCTCGCCGAGCTCGCGCTCGATCCGGTAGCGGCCCTCCAGGGCGGCGTTCAGGCGGTCGATCATGGGCGGGCTCGCTGGTCGGTGGGCACGGCATCTCTCCGGGGCAATGGGTTCAGCGTCGCTCCAGCCGCTGCGCCAGCTCGCTGAACCAGTTCACCACTCCGATCAGCCGTGCTTCATTCTCGCCGCTCTCGTCGACGCCGAACCGGAAAGTCAACAGCCATTGCCCGCTCGGGTGAACGTCGGTGAGCCGCCCCATGACACGCCCCACAGTGTGCCGACCAACCACCTCGAACTCCGCGCCGGTCCTCACCTCCGCCACAACGATCTCGCCAGATACCAACTGGTAATACAATGTGCCTCCATCCGGCGACCAGTGGGGGTTGGTGGCCGCTACACCCGGCTCGGAGACGAGGAACGCCCTTCCCGGCTCGGGGAAGGACCGGACGAAGATTGCCGGCTCCCCGCGCTGTGTCGACTCATAGGCCAGCCAGCGACCGTCCGGCGACCCTCTGGGGCGCTCTTCATCCCAGTCCGCGTGGAGGTACGGGCGCGGGGGAGCGCTGCCGTCGGCCGGCATGGTGTAGATGTCGAAGCTCCCGGCGTGGTTCGTATTGAATACCAAGAGGCCGTCGTGCGTCCACTCCTTGGGGTACTGGGTCCCTTCCATCTCCAGGAGCAGCCGGGCCGGACTGTCGCCTTCGACCTCCTTCACCCAGATGTCCACGCCGGTGGAACCGCGCTCGGAGCCGAAGGCGATCCGGGTCCCGTCGGGCGACCAGACGGGGTCGTGGTGATTCGACCCCTCGCGGGTGAATCGCGGATGGCTTCCCAGCTCGAGGTCGAAGATCCAGATGTGGTCGTCCCGGGTGTACGCAATCTTCCTCCCATCCGGGCTGAAATGGCCATCATTGTGATCGGTGCGGGCGAGGGGAAGGACCCGGTCCTCGGCGCCGAGGACACCGAGCAGGGCGAGCTCGGCCCCTGCGCCGAGTCCTCCTGCCCCGGTGATGTACACCGCCGCGCCCTCGGGAGAGGCCGCGAACGTCCGGATGTAAGCTCCGTACTGGACGGAGTCCATCACCGGTGCAGGCGGGGACACGAAGTCTCCCCGCCGCAGGTCGAACGGCCCGGCGAAGAGAGAGCCGCTGGAGTGTACGAACGCGACGTGGCCGGTCGGGAGCCAGACCGGAGAGCTCCCGCCCTCGGCGAGGAGCTTCGTCTCGCCGTTCTCCGGGTTGAGGAGCATGAGATCCGTGCTACCGGAAAGCGTGGCTCCGGTGGCCTGCGCGAAAAGCCAGCCGGCGTTCTTCGGCAGGATCACCGGCGTTCTGGCGTTCCACTGGCTGGCCGCTACGTGCACCTTCACCGGAGTCCCGCCGACCTCCGGGACCTGGTAGAGACCGTCGCTCATCGCGACGGCGATGACCCCGTTCGGCCCCCAGTGCGGGTGAATGAACGGAGGAGTTTCCGTCCGCGCGAGTGCGACCACCGGACCGCCGCGCGTCGGCACCTTGCGCAGCTCCCGCTCCGTACTGAAGGCGATCCACTGGCCATCCGGAGAGAACGTGGGGTCGAACCCTCCTTCGGTCCCGTGCAGCGGCCGCGCGCCTAGCTCGCCCGGGAACCGGACCATCATGATCCTCGTCTCGAGACCCGTTCCCGCCACGTAGGCGACGGTCCCGTCCGGAGCGATCGCGACGGAGCCATAAAAACCCGTGATGAACTCTTCCGGCTCGGCGATCACGAACCGATGCGTCGGGAGCACTCCCGCGGCAACAGTCGGCGAAGGCGGTCGTCCGGAGGATGCCACTGCCGCGATCGCTGCCACCAGAGCCAACCCCAGCGCCGCGGCGTAGAGGATCGGGCGACGGCCGGAGAACCAGCCCGACTCCGCTCGGGCATCGCCGGTCGGCGCAGAGGCCCACGCGGTTCCGGTCGCGGGCGTCCGACGCACCGGACTGTATTCGAAGGACGGATCGTCCAGCGCGGCGGCGAAGGCCTCGGCCGACTCGAAGCGGTCCGCCGGCAGCTTCTCCAGCGACTTCGCCACCACCGCGTCCACGTGGAGGGGAACGGTGTGTCGGGCCTCCGTGACGCGCCGCGGCTCGGAGGTGAGGATCCGTGCCAGCACCGCCTGCGCCGTGGGCCCCGGGAAAGGCGGCTCGCCTACCAGCATCTCGTACAGTACGCAGCCGAGGCCGTAGACGTCGCTCCGGGGATCCAGATCTCGCTCGCCCGTCGCCTGCTCGGGGCTCATGTAGTGGGGCGTCCCCAGGCTCATCCCCGTCTCGGTGATTCGGCCTCCGCCCGCTTCCGAGAGCGCCAGCGCGATTCCGAAGTCCGCCACCAGGGGATCGCCGCGGCTCATGAGGATGTTGGCGGGCTTGATGTCACGGTGGATGACGCCCTGCTCGTGTGCATACTCGAGCGCGTCGGCCACCTTGCGGGCGATCTCCACCGCCTCGTGCACCGGCAGCTGCCGCTCCCGGTCCAGCCGCTCCCGCAGACTCTCGCCTTTCACGAACGGCATCACGTAGAACAGGAAGCCGTCCGCCTCGCCCGAGTCGTGCAGGGGGAGGATGTGGGGGTGCTGGAGAGCCGCGGTCGTCCGGATCTC
>DATKBW010000169.1:0-4113 GCA_035513575.1 Longimicrobiales bacterium
GCCAGCCGCTGCCCCCGCTTCCGCCCCCACCACGGCCCGCGCCCGCGACGCCGTGATCCGCGACCTCGCCGGCGATCAGCACGGGGTGATCAGGCGGAGCGACGTGGTGGCGGCCGGGGTCCCGCCCCACGCCGTCGACAATCGCGTGCGGGACGGGCGTCTCGTCGCGCTCCATCGAGGGGTCTACCGCGTCCCCGGGCCGGTCCGGGGGCGCTACGAGCGGGAGATGGCGGCTGTCCTCGCCTGCGGCGAGGACGCTCATCTGAGCCATCGCAGCGCCGCCGGGCTGTACGGGCTGCGGCCGGAGCCCGCGCGCGGGTCGAAGGTGGAGGTCAGCGTCGTCGACCGCTTCGTGAGGCCGGGGCAGACGGTCCGCGTCCACCGTGTCGCGCGGCTCGACCCGGAGGACCGCACCGTGGCGCACGGGATCTCCGTCACGGCGCCCGCGCGGACGATCCTCGACCTCGCGGCCACCGCCGCCCCGCGGGAGGTTGAGCGGGCGATGGCCGTCGCGGCGAGGAACGGGCTGGCGGACCGTGATCAGGTCGCGGACGTCGTCGCCCGGCACCCGGGGTCGCCGGGGGCGGCCACGCTGCGCGCGCTACTCGCCGCGATCGAGGCGCCCGCGTTCGTCCGCTCGGAAGCGGAGGAGCGGCTCCTCGCGCTCATCCGCCGCGCCGGGCTCCCGGCGCCGAAGACCAATGCCGTCATTCGCGGGATCGAGGTGGACTTCCTCTGGGGGGCGGCGCGGCTCGTCGTCGAGGTGGACGGCGAGGCCTACCACGCGGCGCCGGACGCGTTCGAGCGGGACCGCCGCCGCGACGCGCTGCTCGCGGCCGCCGGCTACCGCGTCGTGCGCGTGACCTGGCGCCAGCTCGTCGAAGAGGCCGATGCGGTGCTCGTCCGCCTCGCCCAGGCGCTGGTGGCGACCGAGCGCTGAGCCGGCCGCGCGGGCCGGGCGCTGCTCGTCACTCGTTCCGCAGCGCGCGCATCGGGTCCACCCGGCACTCGATGCGTCCCACCGCCCCGACGCGCGATCGACAGGCCGCGCGACGTAAACCCTGCACTCGCCGGCTTTTTCCGGCTCGCCTGCAGCCCTGACGTCGCCTGGCGACGTCGCGGCTGCACCCGGGGGACGCCGAGCGACACGAGTGCAGCCCTGACGTCGATAGGTGCCGTGAACCCTGAAGCCTCCCCACGAAACGGGCGCGACATCAGCCCTGCCGCCAGTCATGACGACCCCGCGTGTCGATGTCGAAGCGCTGGTAGCGGAGGATGCCATACGCCAGCAGGCCGTGAACACCAGGGTCATGCTGGCGAACCGGGATCCCGCCGGCGGGGACTGCGACGGGGTCGACTGGGTCCGTCGCCGCAGGAAGGCCGTCATTGACGCCACTGCTGCGGTTGTGTAATAGATGGGGGTGGAGCCGCCTCCTTTTTCTTCACACGGGCCCCCCTATCGGGATGGATGGGAGCCGGAGCCGCGCCTCCCGCATATCCCTCCACTCCCGACGAGCATGCGATCACTCCTCGAAGCAGGGTCCGACCGTCTCCGCCCGCCGCGAGCGGCACTGCTCCTGGCCAGCCTGGCCATGGCGGGGTGCGGGGATGCGGTCTCGCCGTCGCCGCTCGCGCCGGATGGCCCGAACCTGGCCGCCCAGGACTCGGCGGGCTCGCCGGCGGACATGCCGCTGGCACCGCTCTCCACCAACAGTATCGTGCTGGAGGAGGGGGGCGGGTTCGCGGTGGAGCTGGTGAGCACGAGCTGCGGCTGGGGACAGAACAGGCTGCAGGTGCTGAGCCCGGTGTCGGAGATACTCCTCACCAACGCCTGCTTCGACGGTGGCCCCGGCCAGTGGTCCTTCGAGGGACCGTTCCCGCCCGGGACGGTGGTCGACATCGGGCTGTTCGTAGGGGTGCGCGGCACCTTCGGTGCGCGGGCGATCCAGGGCTCCTACCCCGTCTGGGTGGTCGCCTTCGAAGACGCCTGGGACGCCGACTTCAACGACGTGGTGGTGCAGGTGCGCGCACTCAGGGCTCGGGAAACGCTGGTGGTGGAGCTCACACCCGAGGAGGCCGAGGTCCGACCCGTCCTGGACCGCACGTTCAATGCGATCACGCAGCACTGGGATGATCCCGCCCAGCCTCACCGACTGCATGACCTGGTGGACCTGCGCGTGAAAGTCGAGTGGGAAGCGGCGGATGGCAGCCGGCGCCCGGCCGACGGCGCCGGGATCGACCTGACCGTCGAGCCGGTGGACACGAGCGGCGGGCACGTCCACGGCAACCGCCCGAAGGGCACGTTCTTCACGAGCGACGATCGGCCGACGGCCGGCACGGATGCGGATCAGCGGAAAGGGGTTCTCCGGCCGGAGCTATCGCTGACGGCGGACGGGAGCGGTACGGCAGAAGCGGTGTACAGGACGAGCGGGGTGAGCGGTCGGGAGTGGGTGCGGGTGGAGGCCACGGCCGAGGGCGAGACGGCTTCGGCGGAGGCCGTCGTGAGGATCAGGTACCCGGGGCTGACGGCAATGGACCGAACCGGCAGCACGTTCTATTACAGCGACCAGGCGCACACCATCCACGGCAACATCAATCACTACGCCGATCCCGCGTTTGCGGCGGCCGTCCTGGACGCGTTCGAGGTGTATTTCGGGGGCACGACCACGCCCCGGTTCCTGGGCGGAGAGATTAGATTCGTCATCACGGAGGCTTCGCTGGCCTGGGGCGGTCTGTTCGACTTCGAGACGGAATGGAGCAATCCGCACCGGCTGCACCGCACCGGGCGTGACGTGGATGTGCGCTACTGGAGCCTGAGCGACTCGCACCGACAGGTCTTCATTGAGGCGTGTTCCGAGGCGGGCATCCGGTGCGAGAGGCACCCCAACTTCGCCGGCGCCGATCCGAACAACCCCAGGGTTCACCACTTCCACATCATGCCGGGAGCGGGATCATGACGCGCATCCTTTCACTGGCCACGATCTGCGCGGCGCTCCTCGCCCCGGCGGCGTCGGCGCAGACGGCCACACGCGACCCGGCCACGGGCGACTACCGGCTGACCTATACCGATATCCATGGGCACACGCACACGGTGACGGTGGAGGCAGCGGACAAGGTGGATCCGCGGCTCGAGCTCACGGTCGAGCCGATCGCCGCAGGCTGGCGCTACGGGTACGCCATCACCAGCTTGGCGACGGACCAGGCGCGCTCGCCGCTCCTCTCGTGGAGGATGTCCTGCCCGCCGACCGATCCGGCCCTCCGGTTGAGCGCTCCGCCGACCATCTCCGCACGCGTCAGGACCCGTCGCGGGCCCACCGAGTGCTATTTCCTGGTCCGGGATGGTGGCCTCGCCCCCGGAGCCACGGTGAATGGCATCGTGGTGGAGAGCGGCTGGCTTCCGGGGATCCTCGAGATCCGGGTCGCAGGCACCCGGGACTTCGTTTCATGGCCGTCGCTGGAGGGCGAGGTCCCGGAAGAGGCTTATCGCATGGTCGAAGCGATCCAGGGGGGCACGGGAGGGTGGCACGTCGAGCAGGGCGTCGGCCCCGCCCGGGACCCGGCCGCCGCAGGCTCGCCCACGGAGGCCCTCGACGGTGTGATGGAGGACCTGACCACGGCCTGCGAGCTCGGCTGGATTACGAGCGACGCCGTCTGCCACAGTCTCCAGGTCAAGCTACGGGAGGCGCGGAAGGCGCTCGCCCGTTCTGGCGTTGACGCGGCCCGTGGCCAGCTCCAGAGCTTCCTCCGCGAGCTCGACGCCCAGCACGGGCCGGAGGCCGGCAAGCACGTCGGCAGCCTGGCCTACGCGCTCCTCAGCGCCAACGTCCAGCACCTGCTGAGCCGGCTCTGAGGCGTCCGGCGAGGAGGGATACCGTGATGAAGCGATCGCGACAGATCTGGCACATCGGCTCCGTCATCGCCGCCCTGGCCCTCATCGCCTGCGCACCGGGCGAGGAAGCCGGCGACGGGGCGGGGACCCTCGACGCGACCGCCGCGTCGCAGGAGGCCGCGGACACCACGCGCGAGCCCGCCACCATCGAATGGACGCAGCCGCGCCCGGACGTCGTCGCCGCCCCGCCCCTCGTGGACTCCGCCGCCACCGAAGCGCGCCTC
>DATKBW010000170.1:0-3349 GCA_035513575.1 Longimicrobiales bacterium
CGTACCCGGCCCGATCAAGGCGCTGGAGCCTCCGGGCTCACCGGTGCATGATTGGGGCGTCCGCCGGGCACCGCGCATGCCGGCGGAAGAGGCGAGCGTCGTGCGCGCCGACGGGGTGGCGAGCGGAGGCAGGCTGATGTGACGGAACGCTCGGACCGCACCACCCGACGCGAGAACGGCCAGTGCCATGCGCCATTGACCCTGGACGCCACGCGAGAAGGAGACACGATGATAGCGCCCGCTTCCGAGACCGCCCGCAGCACGACGCATCCGCTCGACCCGCTCCGCGCCGACGAGATCGCCCGCGCCTGGGAGATCCTCCGCCTCCAGCAGGGACTGGGCCCGCACACGCGCGTGATCTCCGTCGCCCTGCACGAGCCGCCGAAGGCGGTCGTGCTCGCCCATCGGCCCGGCGATCCGGTCGAGCGCGCCGCGTTCGCGGTGGTGATGGACACCGCCGCGCGGACGACGTGGGAGGCGGTGGTGTCGCTGTCCGGCGAGCGCGTCGACTCGTGGACGCACATCCCGGATGCCCAGCCCGCGATCGTCCTCGACGAGTTCATCGAGTGCGAGGCGGCGGTGCGGGCCGATCCCCGCTGGCAGGAGGCCATGCGCAAGCGCGGCATCACCGACTTCAGCCTCGCCATGATCGACCCGTGGTCGGCCGGCCATTTTCCCGCGGCCGGGGAGGAGGGGCGGCGCCTCACGCGGGCCCTCACCTGGGTGCGCTGCCGCCCGGATGACAACGGCTATGCCCGCCCCGTGGCCAACCTCGTGACCGTCGTGGACCTGCACGAGATGGCGGTGCTCCGGGTGGAGGACGGGGGCGTGGTGCCCCTGCCTCCGGAGGAGGCCAACTACACCCCGGACGTGGCGGGAACGCGCTCGGACCTCAGACCCATCGAGATCCGGCAGCCCGAGGGCCCGAGCTTCTCGCTCGAGGGCCACCACCTCACCTGGCAGAAGTGGGGCATGCGTCTCGGGTTCACGCCCCGCGAGGGCCTCGTCCTTCACACCGTGACCTACCGGGACCAGGGCCGGGAGCGTCCCATCCTGTACCGGGCCTCGGTGGCCGACATGGTGGTCCCGTATGGCGACCCTCGCCCGACCTACTTTCACCGGAACGCCTTCGACGTGGGCGAGTACGGGATCGGCACCCTCGCCAACTCGCTGGAGAACGGCTGCGACTGCCTGGGCGAGATCCGCTACCTGGACGCCGTGGTCAACGACGGCCGCGGCGCGGCGCTGACGCTCAGGAACGCCATCTGCATCCACGAGGAGGACGCCGGCATCCTCTGGAAGCACCAGGACTGGCGCACGGGCCTCACCGAGGTGCGCCGGTCGCGCCGGCTGGTCGTCTCCTTCATCGCGACGGTGGGCAACTACGAGTACGGCTTCTACTGGTACTTCTACCAGGACGGGACCATCCAGCTCGAGGTGAAGCTGACCGGCGTCATCTCGAACGGAGCGGAACCGCCCGGCGATACGCCGCGCTGGGGGGAGATGGTCGCGCCCCAGGTGTACGGCCCCATCCATCAGCACTTCTTCAGCGTGCGGCTCGACATGATGGTCGACGGTCTCGCCAACTCCGTCTACGAGGTGAACACGGTGGCGGACCCCCCGGGTCCCGAGAACCCGCACCACAACGCCTTCCACGCCGAGGCCACGCTCCTGCGCTCGGAGGCGGAAGCCAGCCGGCTCATCGATCCGCTCGCCGGCCGCTACTGGAAGGTGGTCAATCCCGCGGTGCGCAACCGCCTGGGGCAGCCTGTCGGCTACAAGCTCATGCCCGGTGACAACGTCCTGCCCTTCGCGGGCCCGGAGGCGCAGGTGATTCGCCGGGCCGGCTTCATGACGCGCCATCTCTGGGTGACCCGCTTCGATTCCCGCGAGCGGTACGCCGCCGGCGACTACCCGAACCAGCATCCGGGCGGGGCGGGGCTGCCGAGCTACGTCCGGGACGACGCCGCCCTGGAGAATACCGACGTCGTCGCCTGGTACACGTTCGGCGCGCACCACGTGGTGCGTCCGGAGGACTGGCCGGTGATGCCGGTGACCTGCATCGGGTTCATGCTCAAGCCCGTCGGCTTCTTCGACCGCAATCCGGGCCTGGACGTGCCGCGGCCGACCGGGCATGGGGCCTGTGGTAACGGCGGGGGCGGCCATTCCACCTGACGGGGGCGCCCTTCCCGGGGTGGAGGACCGGTCCGGGCCGGGCGCCCGCCCGACTCCCCCCGAAACGCCCGGAGATCTCCGGGTGCCCCTTGGCAAGTATGTGGTTTCGCATGTCGGTCCTCCTGGCATGGTCCGTGCCCTCCCCTTCGGCATGGATCGGCTTACGACAGGGAGGTCGATGATGAAGCGCACGACTCTCGTGATGGGAATGCTCGCAGCGTTGACGATGTTCGGGCCCGCCACTCCGTCCGGTACGGTGGTGTCGTTCGCGTCCGTCCCGGGCCAGACGGTGTGCCCGGCCGAGAGCTCCGAGTGCCACGCGCCCGTGGATTCGCCGATGGATCCGGCGCGCGTCGACGGGCGCACCGCGCCCCCCGCGGGCTGGATGCTCGCCAGGCCGGGGCCGGGCTGTGGGTGCACCAACCCGAGCGAGACGCCGGCGTGACCCCGCGCCGGCGCGTCGCTCGGGCCGGGGACACCTATGCCGGACCTGTACGCGTGCATTGATCGATTTATCTCCGAGCACCGCGCGCACGGTGCGGTCGGCTGGCGCGTGACGGAGCCCACCGCGTACGGCTACCGCGTCTGGCTGGCGTGTCCCTGCGGAGCCCGCCTCGACCGCTGGCTCACGGCGGACCGCGCGCGCCGGGCGCCGCGGATGGCGCCCGCCGATCTGGCGCGGCCCCTCGCCCCGCCGCCCGCCGCCCGATAGCGGCGATCCGACCGGGGCCGCCGCATCGCGGGCACGCCTCCCGCGTTCAGTTCAACGCCGGACACTGGTGTCCTGAACGATCGTCGACTCACGGCCGGTCGGGGTGGGGCCCTCCGCGCGGGACCAACCACGATCCGTCTCGTGGCCCGCCTTGAGTGCCGGCGGCGCTCCCGCGACACTCGCGTGTCCCGCGGGGAAGCCCACATCCTTCACTCAGGACACCCGGGTTCCCTGGACCACGAATGGTGGCCATGCGTCCCTCGGCGCTCTCTCGCGGCGCGACGATCGCGAACTGATCGCAGCCCCCGGTGTGGCGCGATAACGCGGTGTTGACGGAGGGGCTCGCCGTTCCGTAAGGTTGGCGGCCATGCATCCTGTGACCAGCGGAGGTCCGGCGTGAAGACCGTGATCGAGGGCGGGTGGGTGGTGGCGTTCGAGGGTGAGGGGCACGTGGTGTACGAG
>DATKBW010000171.1:0-2682 GCA_035513575.1 Longimicrobiales bacterium
CGACCAGGTAGTCCCGCACCGAGGCCGCCCGCCGCATCCCGAGCGCAAGGTTGTACTCGACCGAGCCCCGCTCGTCCGCGTGCCCCACCACGCGCAGCGCCACGTTCGGATTCGCCTGGAGCACCGCCACCTTCTGCTGCAACACCTGCTGCGCGTCCGTCCGGATCGCCGATGCGTCGTAGTCGAAGTGGACCCGATCCTCCAGGATCCGGCGCGCGTTCGCGCTCGCCTCGGCCAGCGCGGCCGCAGCCGCAGCGTCGGCCCGCGCGATCGAGTCCCGCACCATCTGCGCCCGCCGGGCCAGCTCCGCCTCGCCCTGGCCGGCGGTGTCCGGCAGCATCGGCGTCGGCTCCGCCGGCTCCTCGCGCCCGCCGCACGCCGTCCCGCCGATCACCAGCGCCATCACGCACAACATCGAACCACGTAGCCTCATCGCTCTCTCCTGTCTGTGGAAGCGTCCCGGTCCTACTGGCCCGACGTGCGCGTCGCGCGCATCAGCGGCGGTGACCATCCAGCCATTCGCAGCTTCTCCCCGCGCGCGAGCTGACGCCTCTGGCCCGTGACCGTGTCGATAACATACAACCCGTCGCCCTGTCCGCCCACCCCCGTGTATACGAGGTGCCGGCCGTCCGGCGCGAAGCTCGGGTCCTCGTTGCGCGCGGTCGTCGTCAGCTGCCGGATCGTGCCCCCCGCCCTCGCCGCGTCTCCCAGCATCAGCTGGAACGCGCTCCGCGACTGGCCATGGAACACCACCTGGCTCCCCGTCGGTGACCAGTCCGGTGCCGCGTACTCCACCCGCTCCCCGACCGGTGTCAGGATCGAGATCGCGCCTCCGCCGGCGTCCATCGTGTAGATGTGCTGCCGCCCGGTCCGGTTCGACTGGAAGACCAGCCGGCGCCCGTCGGGCGAGAAGGAGGGGTAGAGATTGTCGCTGCCCCCGCTGGTGAGCCGTTCGGGGCGTGCGCCAGCGGAGGCGGGCATGCGGAACAGATGTGTGCCGTACGGCCGACCATCCACGAACATCGCGAACACCACCGTCCCCGCGTCCGGCGAGTACGCGGGCGTCTGCATCATCGAGCCCGCGTGCAGCGTCGTCGTCCGGCCGCTGGCCATGTCGCGCTCGACCAGGCCCCAGCTGCCATCCTCGCGCTTCATGGTGAAGGCCAGCTTGCGGCCATCGGGCGACCACGCGGGCGAGTAGACCTGGCCGTCGGAGCCCAGGATGCGGCGCAGGTTCTCGCCATCGGAGTCGACCAGCATGAGGTCGTAGGCGCCGCCGCCGCGCTGGCGGGTGAACGCCACCTGCGTCGCCGCGATGCCCGGCTGCCCCGTGACCCAGCGGACGACCTCGTCGCTGACGGCGTGCACCGCCATCCGGAAATCGGGCGCGTCGCGGCCCGGCAGGTTGAACCTCCCCCCATCCAGCTGCCGGCCCCGGACGACATCGTGGACGGTGAGCGCGAGCGTCAGCCCGGACGGGTTCGATTCGACCTCCCCCGCCACGACGTAGACGACCCTGAGCGCGTTCCACTGCGCATAGTCCACCGCCCCGGACGCCAGCTGTACGGGGGCGGCCAGCAGCTCGAAGCGGTCGCTCAGCCGCAGGTCGTTCTCCAGGATCCGCCCCACCTCCGCCGCCTCCCCCGCCGCCGGCCCCCCCAGCGGCCGGACCGACAGCAGCGGATTCGACGTCGTGTAGCGCGTGGACAGCTCGACACCCGGCGGCAGATCCTGCCCCACCACCACCCCCGCAGTCCCCGCCGTCGACGCCCCCGCTACAAGTCCCGCAACCAGCCACCTGCTCCGCATACCAATCACCCTCTCACCCCATGAATGCACCCGACTCACCGCCCCACCCCGTGCCCGATCCCCCAACCAGACTCCAGACTCCAGACCCCAGACCCTAGCAGCCAGGCAGGAACGTGAACTTCACCCACAACCGATCCCCGATCCAGCCGTCGGGCAGCGCACCGTACGCGCCCTGCCGGCCGGCCAGCTCGACCGCGGCCTTCACTTGGAGGTTGAAGTTCCAGTCAGTGGAGTTCTGCGTCAGCCGGATGCCACCCACGTTCCCGTCGCGATCGATGTAGTAGGCCACGGACGCCTCCAGATCGCAGCGTCCGCTCCACCGGAAATGGCGACGGTTCTGTACGATGATGTTGTCGAGATACCCGGGGTACGGGAACTCCTGGCCCTCGATCATCACGTCGATGTTCTCGCCCCCCACCGGGGCCGGCTCCGGGTCCGGTCCGCGCGCCGGCTGGGGCTCCGCGGGCTTTGGCTTTTCGGGCTCCGGCACGGCCGTCTGCGTCCTCGGCTCCGGCTTCGGCTCCGGCGGCCTCGGTGCGGGCTCGGGCGGCGGCTCCGGTGTTTCGATCTGAGTCGTCGCCTCCACCGGCTCCGGCTCCGCGGCCGCCTCCGTCGGCGGCGGCGAACGGAGCTGGACCCGGTACGCCACGAACTCCGGCAGCTCGGTGCGGAACCGGATCCCCGACACGAACAGCGCCGCCCCCAGGGCGAGGTGGAACACGACGGAGCCGACGACCGCGCGCCGGTCGGGCCGCGACGTGCGCCGCCCGATCCCGCTCCCCATTACCGACCGATCCGCTCCGCTCCGTGGCATCGCTACGATCCCTGCACAGGCTCCACTACGATCCCCACGTCTTCCACCCCCATGCTCTT
>DATKBW010000172.1:0-5487 GCA_035513575.1 Longimicrobiales bacterium
CGATGTCCTCGAGGGGATTGGCGTCGAGGAGGAGGAGGTCGGCGCGGGCGCCGGGCCGGACCACCCCGCTCCGCCCCTCCTCACCCAGGTGGCGGGCGACCTCGATGGTGCCGGTGCGGAGGGCCTCGTACGGGGTGAGGCCGGCGTCCACATAGAGACGCAGCTCCCGGTGGGCGGAGAACCCGGGGACGTTCCAGACCTGTGGGGCGTCGGAGCCGAGGAGGACGGGGACCCCGCCGTCGTAGAGCGCCTTGATGAACCGGCGTCGGATCTCGGTGTAGCGGGCACGCTGGGCGGCGGGCGGCGTGGCCGGGTGCCGGAGCCGGGCGTTCTTCTGGTTCCGCCACTGCTCGAGCTGGGCGGGGATCCAGTAGGCGTACTCGGGGCGCGCGGCGAGCTCGTCGCCGGTGAGGTCGCTGACGTAGTTTTCCATGAGCGTCTGGGTCGGCACGACGGCGATGCCGGCCTCGCGCAGGCGGGCGACGATCCCGGGGATCCGCCCCTCGTCGACGTGGGGGACCAGGTTCAGCCCGAACCAGCCGCCCTGGGCGGGGACGCCGGTGGCGCCGGGCGGGACCAGCGCCTCCATGAAGCCGTCGAGGTGGTCGATCGTGTGGTAGCCGGCCGCGATGGCGCGGTCGAGGCCGACATCGGCGGGGACGTGGCCGGCGAACGGGATGCCGAGCTGGCGCGCGGTCTCGGCCAGCGCGTCGAACGCGGCGCGCGACGGGCCGGGGTGGATCTTGAGCAGGTCGTAGCCCATCTCCTTCTGCTCGCGCACGCGGCGCCGGGCCTCGGCGGGCGAGAAGTCCCCGCCGCCGAAGGACGGCCCGGACGTGATGAGCCGCGGGCCGAGGACCAGGCCGCGGGCGAGGCTGTCGCGCAGGACGAGGTGGGCGGGGCGGCCGAGCATGCCGCGGGCGGTGGTCACGCCGTTCAGCGCGTACAGCGCGAGGATCCGCGGATTGTCCTGCGGCGACTGCACGTGGGCGTGCATCTCCGCCAGGCCGGGGATCAGGAACTTCCCCGCACCGTCGACGACGATGGCGCCCGCCGGCACGCTCGCGGCCGTCCCCACGGACTCGATCCGGCCGTCGCGGATGACCACCGTCCGGTCCGGCAGCACCTCCGGGCGGTCCATCGGGATGACGTTGACGTTGCGGATGACGAGGGGCGGGGGCTGCTGGGCCACCAGCGGGGCGTGGGTCGCGGCGAGGAGGAGGGTCGCGATCAGCGGGTACGCGGCGTGCCTGTGCATGGGGCCTCCGGGGTAGCGAAAGGGTCTACAGGATGTAGGGCATCAGCCCGACACATCGCAACACCGAGCCGGGAGAGGCCATGCGCGTGCTCGTCGCCACGGAGAGCGAAGTCCTGATGGTGGATCCGGCCAGGGCGACGACGTCGCCCGCCGACGGACCGGACGACCGCCCCACCTGCCTCGCCGCGGACCCGGCCGTCCCCGGCCGCGCGTGGTGCGGCACGCGGGCGGCGGGAGTGTTCCGGAGCGAGGACGGGGGTGGTTCGTGGCACCAGGTCGGGCTCGAGGGGCGGCTGATCATGTCGCTGGCCGCGAGCCCCGCCGAGTCGGGGCTGGTGTGGGCGGGGACGGAGCCCAGCGAGGTGTGGCGCTCAGGGGCCGGCGGCGGGCCGTGGGAACGGGCGCGGGGGATGGAGGCGTTGCCGTCGTCGTCCGAGTGGGCGTTTCCGCCCCGGCCGGAGACGCACCACGTGCGCTGGATCGCGTGCCACCCGACCGAGCCGGGACGGCTGTGGGTGGCGATCGAGGCGGGCGCCCTGGTGGCCACACCGGACGGCGGACGGACATGGCAGGACCGGGTGCCCGGCGGGCCATACGATACGCACGAGCTGGCGGTCCACCCCGCCGCGCCGGACACGCTCCGGGTCTCCGCGGGCGACGGGTACTACGAGAGCCACGACGGCGGCGCGACCTGGGACTCCCCCGACAACGGACTCGAGGTCGGCTACCTGCGCAGCGTGGCCATCGACCCGGGAGACCCGGAGACCGTGGTGGTCTCGGCCGCGGCGGGGCCCCGCACGGCGTACGTCGCCGGCCGGTCCGATGGCCGGCTGTACCGGCGGGTGGGCGGCGGCGCGTGGGAGCGGGTGCAGGACGGGTGGCCGGACCCGCCGACCACGATCGCGCCGCTGCTCAGCGCCGGCGCCGGGGCCGGTGAGCTGTGGGCCGCGGACGAGCGGGGCGTGCACCGGTCGGAGGACGGCGGCGCGAGCTGGCGGCGCGTGGCCGGATTCCCGCGCCCGCCCGACCACCTGCGGGCCCTGGTGGCGTTCCGGGGGTAGAGGCCGGCGGCTCCTGACCCGCCCGGCTTACCTGGCCAGTGGGTCCGGCCGGAGCTGGAACTTCACCACCTTGCTGGTGGTGCCCCTGCCGCCCTCCATGTGGAACGGCGCGCGGGTGCTGACCGTGGCCCAGAGGCCGCGGCCCTTCCAGCCGGCGTCGGGGTCGTCGATGCGGCCGTCGATCCACTTGGTGTAGAACCCGAGAGGGTAGGGGACGCGCAGCACGATCCACTCGCCGTCGCGCAGGACGAGCAGCCCTTCCGACTGGTTGCCGGTGTTGATGGGCAGGTTCTCGCCGAGCCCGAGGACGCCGAACTGGTCGACCCAGGTGTAGTAGCTGGACTCGGCGCTCCCCGACCCCGCCACGCCGCCCAGCTGGGGGAGCGGCTCCGTGAAGAAGGTCCACCCCTCGGGGCAGTGCTGGCCGGTGGCGGCGGGCCCGTTGAGTGGGCCGGCGCACGCGCGGCGGTCGAAGCGGCCCATGTGGCCGCTGGCCAGCGCGACCCACGCGACGCCGTCCCGGTCGATGTCCATCCCCCGGGGCGAGAACCCCTCGATGGGCTCGCCGTTCGCATCCAGCGGCAGCTCGTACACCTCCGCCAGGGCGGTGCGGGCCGGGTCGGACCCCGGATCGAGCCGGACGACGGCGCCGGGATAGCCGAGGGAAGAGCCCCAGACCGAGCCGTCGGGCGCGGGTGCGACGGCGTAGAACCCGGCGTTGACGCGGCGGTCGAGGGCGGGGTCGGCGGGCTGGCCGGGGTCGACGTACGCGTCGCGCCGGCCGTTGCCGTTGGTGTCGAGGATCAGCGGGGTCCACCCCTGGGCCCGCGCCTCGTCCCCGATCTGATCGAACACGCGCGTGTTCAGCCACCCCACCACCGGCCCGCCGCCGCTGGTCCAGAGGGTGTTGTCGTCGTCCTCGGCGAACATGAGGTGGTGGGTCGAGAAGCAGGTGCCGATGAGCGTGAGGCTGTCGGCCGCGGGGTCGTAGACGGCCAGGTGGCGGCCGGCGCGCTGGAGGGGGAAGCGGGCGGCCGACGGGTGGTCGGAGCCCTCGCCGCACCAGGCCGGGTTGTCGGCCGGCCGGACTCGCGAGGTGATCCAGACGCGGCCGGCGGCGTCGAACATCGGGTTGTGGGCGTTGGCGCGGCTGTCCCAGATCGGCTCCTCGCCCCAGTACGGCGATGGCGCCGGCATGGTGGGCCCCATGGCGGGCGGGGTGGCGGGGTCGCGCACGGTGAGGGGGACGCGGCTGGTGGCGTGGCGGGCCGGGTCCAGCACGGGCATGTAGTCCGCGCTGGACTCGAGGACGCCGTAGAGCGGGCCGTGGGCGTTGACGGTGGGGTCGCGCCGGTCCGTGGAGACCAGGTCGTGGAGGTACGCCTTCGGGTCGGCCCAGTCCCACAGCGTGATGACGACGTTCCGCTCGATGCCACGGGGCCGTGGGGGGGCGGGGGGCAGCGCGCCCGCGGCGATGCGGTCGGTCCAGTCGCCGAACATGGCCAGCGCCGCGTCCCGGCCCAGACCATCGAGGCCGCCGCTCATCCAGCCGCCCGCCTGGCCGGAGCGCACGCGCCGGTCCCACGCCGCCGCGCCCGACTCGAACGTGCCGAGGGCGGCCGGGACCTCCCGCGTGGCCCGATTGCCCAGCTGGTGGCACGCCAGGCAGTTGCCCGACTTGATGGTCCGCAGCCACTCCGCCTGGACCTCCGCCCGCGGCGAGATCCCGTTGCCGTCCGGACCGGTGCCCGGGAACGCGCCGGCGGGCGGGACCTCGAGCAGCGAGAACCAGTACCCGGCCGGGTAGTACGCGGCCGCCGCGGCCGCATCGGGTGCCGGCACCGCCGTCAGGTCCAGCATCGCTCCCGGCCGCGCGTCCGCCCGCGGCGAGTCCACCAGCCCGTAGCCGCGGACCCAGACCCGGTAGCGGGCGTCCGGCAGGTCCGGCAGCAGGTACCGGCCGCGGTCGTCGGTGACGACGATGCGCGCGAACCTCGTCGGCAGGTCCTCCGTTTCCGCGATGACCCAGACGCCCGCTTCCGGGCCAGCCGGGCCGGTCACGACGCCGGCGATGTCGTCGGCGTCGATCTCCCCGTCCCCGCTGTCGCCGGCCATGGCGGCGGGCCCGCAGGCCGCCAGGCCGGCGGCGAGGATCAGGGGAAGCGCAGGGAACAGGGCCGGGAACCGGGCTGGAGCGGTCATGATCGCCGTGGAGAGCGGGTTGGACGCGGGGCTTCAGCGCTACGATGCGGCGGCCGGGGCGGGGCGGCAAGCGCCCGTCCGGGGACGTCCCGACTCACGGGGTGGTGTCGCCCCGCAGCTGGCCGATCTGGTCCACGGCCCGCTGGAGGCTCCGCATCGCTTCCTCGAGGGTGCGCCGCAGCGCCTCGAGCGCCTCGCCGCGGACGGGGTCCGGGCCGGGGCGCGGCTCGATGGCGGCGTCCGTCGCCGGGGCGACGGGGGGCAGCGCGCCGACGAGGGCGTCGACGGACGCGTCGAGTGTGGGGTGCATGACCACCTGGGTCGCGTCGGCGAGGATGATGCGCCGCAGCTCGGGGAAATCCAGCGTCTCGGGCTTCAGGAAGACGGGCTCGGCGTAGAGGATCGCGTCGCCGATGGGGATGACCAGGAGGATGCCGCGCATGACCTCCGATCCCACCTGGCCCCAGAGGGTGAACTGCTCGGAGATGACGGCGTCGTTGTCGATGCGCGCCTCGACCTGGCTGGGGCCGTCGACGTGGCGGCCGGACGGGAAGCGGAAGAGGACCATCTCGCCGTAGCTCTCGCCATCGCTGCGGGCGGCGATCCAGCCGACGAGGTTGTGGCGGCTGGCGGGCGTGAACGGCTGGATGACGAGGAACTCCTCGGCCTCCTCGCCGGGGAGCCGGGCGACGATGTAGTAGGGCCGGAGGGCCTGGGACCGGCCGAACGAGGTCTGCACCGGCACGGACCACTGGTCTTCCTTGTTGTAGAAGACCACGGGGTCCTGCATGTGGTACTGGAGCAGCATCTGGGTCTGGACGGTGAACTGGTCGAGGGGGACGCGCACGTGCTCGCGGAGGGAGCCGGGCATCTCCGCCGCGGGCCTGAAGAGGTCGGGGAAGATGCGCTGGTAGGCGCGGACCAGGGGGTCGTCCGGCTCGAAGACGTAAAAGTCGATGCTGCCGT
>DATKBW010000173.1:0-3601 GCA_035513575.1 Longimicrobiales bacterium
GGACGAATCCGAATTCTTGCCGCTCTGTTCCACCGAACAATCGGCGTATATCAGCAGGATTCACCGTCGAAGCCGCCCCGCCTCCACCCGCTGCTTGACAGGCCCTTCCATATCAACGTTTCCAGGTTGGCGACCCGCCGCGCCGTAACCTCCAGCGCGCGACCGCCTTCGAGACTTCACGACCCTCACCAGCTCCCAGACGGCCGCGGCGGGTTCTCCGGAGTACGCCGCTCCGCTACTGCCTGTCTGTGAATCCCACGGTCGATTCCGCCAGGCTCCAGAGCCACTCCAACTGATCTGTATCAGCAACCCGCTTGGGTAGATAGAAAGCGGACGAGTCAGTGAGATAGAAGAGGAGGAAGTCCTCCGACTCAACCACCTGTTCGAGCGAATTCCAAGCAGCGTTCGATGAACCCAGTGGAGACGCCTGCCCCAGCTCTTCATTGGTCGCCCAGAACTGGAGTTCACCCTGCGCCTTCTTCGGGTACTGCACGGCTTGCAGCCAAGGCAGGCCCCACCGGAACAAGCTCAACGTCAATACCAGTAGCGCCGCCCATGGCAGCATGGAGAGAAGCACCTCCCGCTCACCAGCTAACGCCGTCAGACCCAACACGGCGGCCATTACCAGCAACGTCCCCCAAGCGGCAACTCGGACGATTACCGTACGAATCGACCTCCCGCGATGCCGCAGAATCTGCGCAATGACTGCGTACTCCCCGCGCGTCCAGTCGAACGAGAAGCGCAACTCCTGCTCCGTCTGCATCACCCAGTCCTCTCAAAGGAGTGGCGTATAACGACTGGATTAACGAACGGCGTTCGAATTATCCCCTGTTATGAGGTGGTATGGGGAGTCGGGTTCGGATAATTACAGTCGATGAAAAGTAACGGCCCTGGCTACACAGCTCCGCGTCCAGCGGGTTCACAAGTGTATCGCGAAGTTGTGACGGAGGCTATGGACGTAGCGGCCTTCGCAATGCCCGGGGGGACTCGAGCGAACGGGCGATACCTCCGGACCCCTCCGACGCCTCCGTGTCAGGAAGTTGGCCTGTTTCGGTTCGACTTTGCGAAAGACCCTGGTCAGCTCGCCGCCCTGGTGGCGGAACGGCTCGTGGGGGAACGACGGGGGGGCCGCGGAATGGACATGCGCCGCCGCTCCTCGATCAGCCCGCGGAAGAGCCCGAAGAGCTCGGGGTCGAACGCGGTGCCGGAATCGCGCTCCATGATGCCGATCGCTTCTTCGTGGGAGAGCGCGCTCCGGTAGCTGCGGGCGGTGGTGAGCGCGTCATAGACGTCCGCGACACCGAGGATCCGGGCGGTGATCGGGATGTCCTCGCCCGCCAGCCCGTCCGGATAGCCCTTCCCGTCCCAACGCTCGTGATGGCTGCGGACGAGCGGGGCGATGTCCCAGGGGAACTTGAGGTCCCGGACGATGTCGTAGCCCACCGTCGTATGGCTCTTCATGACGGTCCACTCCTCGTCCGTGAGCTTGCCCGGCTTGTTGAGGACCTCGGCAGGGACCGCCGTCTTGCCGACGTCGTGCAGGAACCCGCCCATGCGGAACCAGGCGAGGTCGCGCGCGCTGTAGTCCATCGCCCCGGCGATCATGCACGCGTAGTCCGCCACGCGCTCGCAGTGGCCGGCCGTGTACTGGTCCTTGGCTTCGATCGAGGCGCCCCAGCGCTCGACGACTTCGAGGTAGGTGTGCTCGAGGGCGTCCAGGCGCCGATCCAGGTCGAAGAGCTCCCGCCGAGCCTGCAGCTCGGAGAACAGCGCGTGCGCCCGGTTGAGGGAGCGCAGCGCCTCGGCGTTCTGCTCGCCCTCCAGGTACATGATCGCCCGCTCGGCTTCGGTCTCCGCTTCCAGGAGCGGGTCGCCGCACTTCCGGGCCAGCTGCAGCCCCGCATCGAACTGCGCGGCGGCCAGGTAAAGCTTCCCCGACTGCCGCGCGATGGCGCCGTAGAGCTTGAACGCTTCGCCGCGACCCGCGTCCGAGCCGATCCGGCTGTAGGTCTCGAAGGCCCGATCGCAGCGCTCACGGGCCGACGCCAGATCACCCTGCCTGAGGTCGAGCTCCGCCCTGTTCAGATCGATGGTCGCCAGCAGCATCGAATCGCGCATTCCGTCGGCAAGGTCGTATGCGCGGTCGAAGCACCGCCTCGCCTCGCCCCAATCCTCCAGGTCCACGCGCGCCATGCCCATGTTGTTCAAAACGCGGGCGCTGGACTCCGGGCGATCGAGGCTGGAAAGACGCCGTAACGCGCTGCCATAGCTCGCCAGCGCCTGGCGAACATCGCCCCGGATGTTGGCGAGAGTCGCGATGTTCTGATCCACCATCGCGACGAGCGGGTCGTCCCCGGCGCTCCTGGCCCTCTGCCGCGCGCTGCGGTACAGCGCCTCCGCCGCTTCCAGCGAGCCGCTGACCTGCTCGAGGATTCCCGTCCAGTTCAGCACCGCGGCGATCCGCCCGTCGTCGCCGGCTGCTTCGGCCAGGGCGAGGCTCGCTTCGTACGCTTCAGAGGCGAGCTCCGCCTCATCGCGGTTCCAGCGCACCGTGCCGATCCAGCGCAGCAGGTCCGCCGCGAGCTCGGGCGTTCCTCCGACCACGAGACTGGCCAGGGCCGCCTCGAATCCACGGAGCGCCGTGTCGAGGTCCCCCTCCCGCTCGGCCCGCTTCGCGGCCGCGATCAGCGTCGCGGTCGACGCGGTCTCCATCAGTTCCCGCAGAGCGCGTAGCGGGAGAAGTGATCGAGGTCCGCGCGCACGACCTGCGCATCCGTATCGACCTCGCTCTCGAGCGGGACCTTCGTCCCGTCGCTCTGGACGTGTACGATGACCAGGCTCTCGGGGTCGTCGATGTCCGCTTCCGCATAGGAGAGCGCGAGCTGGACGGGGACCGCGAAGCCCTTGCCGCCGACATCTTCATACAGGTCCGGGTCGTACGCGATCAGCTCGACCTGGATCTCGGTGCCGGTCAGGACCGCCATGACGAACATGGTCGGCCGCTCCACGGCGCCCTCCGGGATCGTCAGCGAGTGGCCGAGCAGCGTCAGCGTGCCGCCTTCCGGACCGACCAGCTCCCGCACGACCTCGTCGGTGAGCTGGGCGACCGTGCGATGCGCGAAGGAAAGCTCGGAGCCGAGCGTTTCGGTGGTCTCCTCCAGGAGGCCGTCGGTGGCGCCGTCGACCTCGAGCGCCGGGTCCTGGAGGGGTTCGGTGGCGTTTTCGCAGCCCAGCGCGAACGCCGCGACAGCGAGGATCGCGACTCTACCGCCGCGGTTCAGCGTCGAAAACATTGGTCCTCCCACGATGTCCGGTTCTGTCCGTCGGGTCCCGACGGATGGGGTTCAGAACTCGAGTCGGGGAGAGGGGCGAGCAGGCAGGAGCGCGCGCCCGGGGAATGACCGAGGGTCCGATAATAACGGTCCTGAGGCGGGGGATGCAAGGATTTCGAGCCGCGTCACTCAGCCCGGGTCCCCCTCGCCGGTCACGACGCGGAAGCGGGTGACGTACTCCACGCCCAGCTCGTCCGTGACGACCGCCCAGACCCGGTCGCGGTCGAACACCGGCTGCGGGTAGACGCTGAAACGGTCGGGCGCGCGGA
>DATKBW010000174.1:0-17834 GCA_035513575.1 Longimicrobiales bacterium
ACGTCACCATCCGCTGACCATCGCCCCGCACGCCGCCGCGCCCGGCACCGCTGGCCGGGCGCGGCGCGACCCCCTAGCTTGGCCCATGCCGAGCCCCCCGCCGGACCCGAACACCGCGCACCACGCCGGGAACACCGCGCCCGCCACCGCCGCGGAGGTGGATCCCGCCTTCGGGACGTTCCTCGATCTCTTCAACCGGGGCGAGTTCTGGGAGAGCCATGAGGCGCTGGAGGCGGCCTGGCGCGCCACCGGCAGCGAGTTCTACCACGCGCTGATCCTCTTCGCCAGCGCCTTCGTGCACGTCCGCAAGGGCAACCGCCACGGCATCGCGGCACAGCTGGGGAAAGCGGAGCCGCTCTTCGAGCGCAGGCGACCTCACTACCTGGGCATCGACGTCGACGCCCTGCTGGCCCACAGCGCCATCTGCCGGCACCTGGTCGCCGAGAACCGCGACGCGCCCGACGACGCCTGGTCCGTCCTGATCCCCATTCCCCGCATCGCCTTCGATCCCGCCCGCGTCCGCGGCGACGAGCCCGAGCTGGACCCATGAGCCCTCCCGCTCCGGCCGCGCCGCCGGATCGCACCGTCGCCCGGCCCCACGTCGTGATCGTCGGAGGCGGGTTCGCCGGCCTCCATTGCGCCAGGTCCCTGCGCCGGGCGCCGGTGGACGTAACGCTCGTGGACCGCCGCAACTACCACCTCTTTCAGCCCCTGCTCTATCAGGTCGCCACCGCCTCCCTCTCCCCCGCCGACGTGGCCAGCCCCATCCGCTCCATCCTCAGGCGCGCCAGGAACGTGCAGGTCTGGCTGGGCGAGGCGGTCGGCGTCGACGTGACGGACCGCGTCGTCCGCCTCGAGGATGGCCACCTCGCCTACGATTATCTCGTCGTAGCCACGGGCGTCACCCACGCCTACTTCGGCCACGATGACTGGGCGGCCGTCGCCCCCGGCCTCAAGACCGTCGACGACGCCCTCGAGATCCGCCGCCGCTTCCTCCTCGCCTTCGAGACCGCCGAACGCGAAGCCGATCCCGCCGCCCGGCGACGCCTCCTCACCTTCGTCATCGTGGGCGCCGGGCCCACTGGCGTCGAGCTCGCCGGGTCCATGGTCGAGATCGCACGGCAGTCCATCCCGCGCGATTTCCGCTTCATCGACACCACCTCCGCACGAGTCATCCTCCTCGAGGGCGCCGACCGGGTCCTGCCGGCCTACCCCCCCGAGCTCTCCGAGAAGGCGCGCCGCCAGCTCGCCGCGCTCGGCGTCGAAGTGCGCACCGACGCCCTCGTCACGGACATCGGCACCGACGGCGTGCGCATCGGCGCTGAGACCATCATCGCCGGAAACGTCTACTGGGCCGCCGGCGTCGCCGCTTCTCCCCTCGCGGCCTCCCTCGACACACCCCTCGACCGCGCCGGCCGCGTCATCGTCGACGGCGACTGCTCCGTTCCCGGCCACCCCGAGATCTTCGTCCTCGGCGACCTCGCCCGCATCCAGCAGGACGGACAGCCGCTCCCGGGCGTGGCCCAGGTCGCCATCCAGTCCGGGCGCCACGCCGCCCGCATGATCCGCAACGACCTCGCCCGTCGTCCCCGCACACCCTTCCGCTACCGCTTCTACGGCAACCTGGCGACCATCGGCCGCGCCGCCGCCGTCGCCGATTTCGGACGCATCCGCTTCGGCGGCTACTTCGCCTGGCTCCTCTGGGTCTTCGTCCACATCCTCAAGCTCATCGGCTTCCGCAACCGCATCCTCGTCATGGTCCAGTGGGCCTGGGCATGGCTCACCTACCAGCGCGGCATCCGCCTCATCACCGGATCCCCCGCCGTCGAGCTTCACCGGTCCCGGACCGGCGGCCAGGGCTGATCCCGCGCTCGCCCGAGACCACGCTTGACAGGGTGGCTCTGCGGTCCTAGTGTCTTAGCCTACTGATACACCGACACGGCGAGGACCCGGTGCTGATCACGATCGATGCGGCGGACGCCCGGCCGATCTACGTGCAGATCATGGACGAGATCAAGCGGGCGGTGGTGCTGGGGACGGTGAAGCCGGACGATCCGCTCCCGTCGGTGCGGCAGCTGGCGGGGGAGCTGCGGGTGAATCCGAACACGGTGCAGCAGGCGTACCGGGAGCTGGAGCGGGGCGGTCTGGTCTACGTGCGACGTGGGCAGGGGACGTTCCTGTCGGCGGAAGGACCGCAGCCGGCGCGGGAGCGGCGGCAGTTGGCGGGGCTGGTGGCGGAGCGTGCGCTCCGGGAGGCGTACCGGAACGGCGTGAGCGCGGAGGAGCTGATGGATGCGATCCGTGAGGCGGAGGTGACGTGGAGCGGCGATCCGCGGAAGGGGGGGCCCCGATGAGCGCGGAGACCCGGGCGGAGGCGGGGGTGTCGGAGCCGGCGGTGGAAGTGCGCGGGCTGTCGAAGCGGTTCGGTCGGCGGGTGGCGCTGGACGGAATGGACATGGCGGTGCCTCGTGGATCCGTATACGTGCTGGTGGGTCCGAACGGGGCCGGGAAGACGACGACGCTGCGGATCCTGCTGGACCTGGTGCGGGCGGACGCGGGGGAGGCGCGGGTGCTGGGGCAGGACACGGTGTCGGCTGGTCCCCGTGTGCGTGCGCACTGCGGGTATCTGCCGGAGCGCCAGGACGCCGGCTACGGGTGGATGAAGGTCCAGCAGCTGCTGGAGCACCAGGCGCGGTACCGGAGCAACTGGGACGCGGTGTACGCGCAGGAGCTGCGGGAGCGGCTGGAGGTCCGGGATCACACGAAGTTCGGCAAGCTGTCGAAGGGCGAGGCGCGCCGGGTGCAGCTGGTGATGGCGCTGGCGCACCGCCCGTCGCTGCTGCTGCTGGATGAGCCGACGGACGGGCTGGACCCGGTGATGCGGGACGAGGCGGTGTCGATCCTGTCGGACCATGTCGCCGAAACGGGCGCGACGCTGGTGATCTCGACGCACCTGGTCTACGAGGTGGAAGGGCTCGGGGACCACCTGGGGGTGCTGAAGGACGGCGTGCTCCGGGCCCAGCTCGACCGGGAGACGCTCCGGCGGCGCCTCCGGCGCTACACGCTGGAGGTCCCGGAGGGGTGGAACGGCGTGGCCGCGGTCAACGAGAGCATCGTCCGCCGTGCCGGCCGGGGCCGTGAGGTGGCGTGGACGGTGTGGGGCGACCAGGAGGAGGTCGTGGAGCGGCTGAAGGCGGGGCAGGCGGTGGTCCGCGACGTGGAGCCGCTCACGCTCGAGGAGGCCGCGGTGGCGCTGTTGGCCATGCGGGAGAACCAGGACCGGCTGTCCCGGGAGCTCGCTCCCGCGGCCGCCCCCGCGGAGGGGAGATAGCCATGGAGACGACGGTGTCGCGGGAGACGGTCCACGCGCCGGTGGGCTTCGGGAAGGCGTTCGTCGAGCAGTTCCGCCTCCTGTGGATGAGCCGGCGTCCGCTGCTGATGCTGGCGGCGCTGCTCGCCGCCCTGGCGCTGGCGGGCGAGCCCTGGAACGACAATCCCCTGGCGCGCCTCTTCACGGTGTGGCCGGTGTGGCTGATTCTCGCGGGCCCGTTCTGGGGCTTCGCCGTCTGGTACAACGAAGGCCCCGGCAACAGGCTGTACTTCTGGAGCCACCCCGTCTCCCGCACGGGTCACTCCATGGCCAGGGTGGGCGCCGGCGCGGCATGGCTGCTCGTGGTGTACGCCGCGATGATCGTCGCCGCCATGCTCTTCGCGGCGTTCGACGGGGACCTGGCCCAGTTCGGCGCGGTCGCGTTCATCTCCTGGCTCAGCTTCTTCACGGGCGCCCTCATCGGCTACCTCGCCATCTCGGCCCTCACGGTCTGGAGCGAGTACCCGATCCGCTGGTCCCTGGGGCTCCTGTTCGGCTTTCCGATCACCGTGACGCTCCTGGATGAGTGGCTCGAGCTGGAGGATCTCGTTCGCTGGCTCACCAGACCGCTCACCGATCAGAGCTGGGGGCTCGGCGTCGCCATGGTGGCGCCCTTCGCCGTGGCCATGGACCGGCTTCGCACGGTGATCGGCGGCTCCACCGGTGGCGGCGGGAGCGCGCCCGAGACCATCGACCTGGGCACGTGGTGGCTGGCCGTGTCCCTCTGGGTCCTCTTCTGGGCCGCGCTGGTCTTCCTCCTGGCGCGCCGCCACCCCGATACGTTCCCCCGCTGGCGTGGAGCCGCCTGACGGCGTCCCACGACGCCTTGCGCCCCCTGGCAGGGGGGGCCGGCGGTCTCCTCCCACGGCAGGGGCCGCTGGCTTCAGCTCGTGGTCCCGCGCCCGGCTGGCCCGCTCCGTGCGTGGACTCGGGGGCACTCCCCGAAAAAAAGGCTTGACAGGGCAGGTGAGACTGAAGCAGCTTAGTTGCCGTGCCACAGTGACTTGGCACGGCAGCGCCCCTTTTCGGGGCGGCTGCCCCCGGCTCATTTTTTCGCTCACATTCGACAATTTGGTTGATGGGGACCACGAATCGGATCATCGGGATCGCATTCCTCCTGGGGGTGCTCGCCGCGCCGGCCGCCGCGCAGAGCCTGCGCGGGTCGCCGTGGTCGATCACGCACCAGAACCGGGTCGCGCGCGACCACGAATTCACGTTCCTGACCACGGGGCGGGGCGTACGCGAGTTCGTGGCGAAGGGGTATCTGGTTGAGGTCCGCGGGGATGCCAACTACAAGCTGGCGGCCGTGTCCTACCCGTACGCCCGGCCGGAGGTGAGGCTGTTCGTGGAGCGGCTGGCGGTGCGGTACCGGGCGGCATGCGGCGAGCCGCTGGTGATCACGAGCCTGACGCGGCCGCAGAGCGCGCAGCCCAACAACGCGTCCCGGCGGAGCGTGCATCCCACGGGGATGGCGGTGGACGTGCGGCGGAGCAACAGCCCGTCGTGCCGGGATTGGCTCGAGGACTGGCTGCTGGCGCTGGAGAAGGAGGGCGTCGTGGAAGCGACGCTGGAGCGTCACCCGCCGCACTACCACATCGCGGTGTTCCCGAACCCGTATGTCCGGTACGTCTCGGCCCTGCCGAACGACGAGGTCCTTCCCGTCCCGGCGGAGGCCACGCATCACACCGTGCGCCGGGGGGACAGCCTGTGGAGCATCGCCCGGGACTACGGCATCGACGTGGACACCCTGAAGCAGCTGAACAAGATCAGCGGCAACCGGATCTACGCCGGCCAGACGCTGCGCATCCCGTCCGCGGCGAAGTAGCTTCGGCGGCGGCCGCTCTCCCGGCGCCTCTCCCGGCGCCTCTCCCCCCGCTCCCATCATGAAGCCATCGTCCGGTGGCTGGACCCGGCGCGAGGCCCCTCGCGGCGTGATCGGGATGATCCACCTGGCGCCGCTTCCGGGGTCCCCCCGCTGGGCCGGCTCGATGGCGGCCGTGATCGACCGGGCCCGGACGGACGCCGGGGCGCTGGCCGAGGGGGGCGTCGACGCGCTGCTCGTGGAGAACTTCGGCGACGCGCCCTTCCACCCCGGACCGCTCCCCCCCGAGGCCGTGGCCGCGCTCGCCGTGGCGGCGGCCGCGGTCGCGGAGGAGACGGATCTGCCCCTCGGCGTCAACGCGCTCCGCAACGACGCTGCGGCCGCGCTCGCGGTCGCCGCGGCGGTGGGGGCCGCGTTCATTCGTGTGAACGTCCACACCGGTGCGATGGCCACGGACCAGGGGTGGATCGAAGGCCGGGCCCACGAGACACTGCGGGAGCGGGAGCGCCTCGCCCCGGCGGTCGCCATCCTCGCCGATGTCCTGGTCAAACACGCGACCGCCCCCGCGGGCCTCACGCTGGAACGCGCGGCGCGGGACGCGTGGGAGCGCGGCCTGGCGGACGCCCTGATCGTATCCGGAGAGGGGACCGGCGAGGCGGCGTCGCCCGGTGATCTGGATCGGGTCCGCGGCGTGGCTCCGGACGCGCCGCTGGTGGTGGGGAGCGGCGTGACGGAGCGGAGCGTGCGGGGGCTGCTGGAGGTGGCGGACGCCGTGATCGTGGGCACGGCGCTGGAGCGGGATGGCGTCTCTGGCGCCCCCGTCGAGCTGGGGCGTGTGAGGCGGCTCGTTTCGGCGGCTCGCCGCTGACTCCCCCCTCGGGAGCCGGCGGTCCACGGTCCCCGTTCCCGCTACCGCCGCTGCCGGTCTTCGGGCTGGTAGGGGAGCTGGTTCAGGTAGTGCTGCGCCTCGAGGTCGATGCGGGACGTCCGGAGCTGGTCGGTCGCCACGGTCACGGTGGTCTCCAGCCCATGGCTGTGGGCGCTGATCGTCACCGTGCCATCCCCGCCGGCGAGGGTCACCGAATGGTGGTCCCGGGAAACCACGTCCAGCGGGATCCGCTCCTGGAGGTAATCCGCCGCGAGCCTCACGGCCTCGGCCCCGCTCGTGGCGGTCAGTCTCTGATAGGAGGCCATCTCCTCTTCACTCGGCCTGGTCGGGGCGCGCGGACCCGCCGGCGCCGGCCGTTAGGATACAACGCCCACCTGCGTCCGGCCAACGCGGTGCGCATTTGCCCGGGCCGGGGCGCCCTCCACATCTTTGCAGCGCGCTCCCCCGATCCGAGGTTCGAATGCCCGCCGCCATGTCAGAGCTCAGCGAGAATGTCCGTACGCTCCAGCCGTCCGCGACCATCGCCGTGGCCTCGAAGGCCAGGGAGCTGAAGGCGCAGGGTCGGGACATCGTGGACCTGAGTGCGGGTGAGCCGGACTTCCCCACGCCGCGGTTCATCGCGGAGGCCGGCCGGGCGGCGATCGAAGCCGGCCGGACGCGCTACACCCCCGCCGCCGGGATCCTGGAGCTGCGGCAGGCGGTGGCGAGGGACCTGGCGGAGCGCCATGGCCAGGCGGTGGATCCGGCGGGCGTCGTCGTCTCCGCGGGTGCGAAGCAGGCGCTGTTCAACAGCCTGTTCGCGCTGGTCGGGCCGGGCGACAAGGTGCTGGTCCCGGTGCCGTACTGGACGAGCTACCCGGAGATGGTCAGCCTGGCGCGGGCGCAGCCGGTGGCGGTGCGGGGTCCCGAGGCGCGCGGCTACAGGGTGGGCCCGGAGGAGCTGGAGGCGGCCTGGAGCCCCGACGTGCGGGTGCTCCTGCTGAACTCCCCCTCCAACCCGTCCGGGGCGGTCTACCGCGCCGCCGAGCTGGAGGCGATCCTCGCCTGGGCCGCGGACCGGGGTGTGTGGGTGGTGTCCGACGAGATCTACGGCCGGCTCTGCTACCTGGACGGGCCGGCACCGTCCATCCACGACTTTCCGCCCAACCTCCGCGAGCGCACCGTGCTCATCGACGGGGCCTCGAAGGTCTTCGCCATGACGGGGTGGCGCATCGGCTGGTCCGTCTCGGATCCGCGCCTGGCCTCGACGCTGTCCGCCCTGCAGAGCCATACGACTTCCAATGCGGCCACTCCCTCCCAGTACGCCGCCCTGGCCGCGCTCACCGCCACCGCCGAGCAGGACGCGGTGCTGGAGCGGATGGCCGCGGAGTTCCGCGACCGCCGCGACCTCGTGCTCCGGCTCCTCGAGCAACACTTCCCGGGGACGGGGCGCGTGGCCCCGGAAGGCGCCTTCTACCTCTTCTTCCGGGTCGACGGCTGGTTCGATCAGGAGCGGCCCGACTCGGTGGCCCTCTGCACCTGGCTCATCGAGCACGCCGGCGTCGCCCTCGTTCCGGGCTCCGCGTTCGGCGATGACCGGTACGTCCGGCTCTCGTTCGCCGCCTCCACGGACGCGCTCTCCGACGGATTCGCCCGCCTCGCCCGGACGCTGGGCGCGTGAGCGAGGATGTGCGCCTTTCCGGCTACGTCCGCGGCCTGTTCGCGCCGGAGGACGAAATCCTCGAGACGCTGCGCTACGAGCTGCCCCGACGCGGGCTTCCGGAGATCCAGATCTCGGCCGAGCAGGGGCGACTGCTCCAGGTCCTGCTGACGGCCGTTGCTGCCGAGCGGGTCCTCGAGGTGGGCACCCTGGGCGGCTACAGCGCCATCTGGATGGCCCGGGCCCTCCCGGCCGGCGGCCGGCTGGTGTCGCTGGAGATCGACCCGGAGCGGGCGGCGTTCGCGCGCGAGTTCATGGACCGGGCAGGGGTCGGGGACAGGGTCGAAGTGCGCATCGGGGAGGCCTCCGGAATCATGGCGGCGCTCGAGGGGGCGGCGCCGTTCGACGCGGTCTTCATCGACGCCGACAAGGAGCGCTACCCGGCGTACCTGGACCTCGCGCTCCGGCTCCTGCGGCCCGGCGGGCTGGTGATGGCGGACAACGCGTTCTGGAGCGGCCGGGTCCTGGACGACGATGCGGAGGAAGAGGGGACGCGGGCGGTGCGGGAATTCAATCGCCGGATGGCCGGGCACCCGGACCTGGTGGGCACGATCGTCCCGGTGCGCGACGGTCTCGCCGTGGCGGTCTACAGGCCCGCGTCCTGAAGCGCCCGGCGCGCCCCGGCCACGTACGCGGACCCGAACAGGTTGATGTGCACCAGCAGGTAGTACAGCTGGTAGACGGCCCGTCGGGTCGGGGCGTAGCCGTGCTCCAGCGGCCACGCCGCTTCGTACGCCTGCCGGAAGGGCGGCTCGAACCCGCCGAACAGCTCCGCCATGGCCAGGTCCACTTCCCGGTGGCCGTGGTAGGCGGACGGGTCGATGACCGCCGGCGCCCCCGCGGCCGCCATGTGGACGTTCCCGCTCCAGAGATCGCCGTGGAGCGTGGAAGCACCCTCGGCCTCGCCGATCCCGATCCGCTCCTCCAGCGTTGCCAGCAGGCGCTGGAAACGGGCCCGGTCCTCGCGGCCGAAGGCGCCGCCATCCACCGCTCGCCGGAGCTGCGGCTCGAGCCGCCGCGTGCGCCAGAAGTCCGCCCAGGCCGGGGAGCGCGCGTTGTCCTGCGGCAGCGGCCCGATGAAATTCGGGAGATCGGCGCCGAACCGGTCCGCCCGGTGCCGGTGCAGCGCCGCGAGATCCTCGCCGAGCCGTGTCCAGGAGGCGGGTCCCGGGGGGCCGGGCTCGATCCACTCCAGGAGTAGCCAGCCGTCCCCCGTCGGGGGGGTGGCCACCAGCTCGGGCACCCTGACGGTCGCGGTGGACGCCAGCAGCCGGAGCCCCCTGGCCTCTGCATCCAGCAGCCCCGGCGGGTGCCCCGCGCCCGCCCACTTGAGGAAGAAGGCGTCGCCCCCGGCCGTGGTCACGCGGGCCACGGGACTGACGCACCCTCCGGTCAGCGGGCGGGCCGAGAGGATGGCGCCGCCGGAGCCCGTGGCCGTTTCGAGCGCGTACTCGACGTCTGCCCGGACCGCCGCCGGGAGGGTCACAGGCCGCGCTCCGCCCGTATGTGCGCGAGGAGGCGCCGCGTCGAGCGCTCGACGATGTCATGGACGGTGTCGAACCCTTGCGGGCCCCCGAAGTACGGGTCCGGGACGTCGAGATCGGCGCCGGCCATGGCGTCGAACTCCCGGAGCCGGACCACGCGGGGGCCGTCGCGCCCGCCCGCGGCCAGGCGCCGCACTTCCCGGAGATTTTCCGCGTCCATGACCACGAGGTAGTCGAAGCTCGCGACGTCCGCGTCCGTGATCCGCCGGCTCACCCCGGCCACCGGCACGCCACGGCGACGCGCGGTCTCGGCGGTGCGCGCGTCGGGCGGGTCGCCATCGTGGTAGCCGGAGGTCCCCGCCGAGTCGATGCGGAACCGGCCCTCCAGTCCTTCCTGCGTCACCGCCTCGCGGAACAGCGCCTCGGCCAGCGGGGACCTGCAGATGTTGCCCAGGCACACGAAAAGCACACCGATTCTGTCGTCGCTCACGGGACTCCCGGTTCGGGGGATCGGGCCCTAAACGAGCCCGTCCGCCCCCGGATCGTCAAGCCGGGGCCGGGACGGGCGACGTGCGCCGCGCGCACGTGGTGTTATCTTTGCCACCGCACACCCCGAACGCCTGGCGAGCCGATATGCGCAGACCACTCCACGTCCTCCCGCTTCTCGTACTGGCCGCCTGCGACCTCGGCCTGGGAACCGGCCCGGTCGAGCTGAAGCTCGATGACCTGGCCGAGCCGGAGAGCAACACCGCGGTCGTCGCCCTCACGAAGACCATTGGGGATGGCATCGGGTTGAACGACATGGTCGCGCAGACACAGTACCTCCTCACGCTGCGTACGCCGCCCCCGCTCCCGGAGCTGCTCTTCGATGCGCGCTCGTCCGTGCTCCGCCTCACGCTGGCCGGCATCGACGAGACCGGGATTCGCGTCACCGGCACCGACGGCGTGGACGTGGTGTTCGCCGCGCCGGACGGCGTGCTGTTCGGGCCGAGCACCACCTGCCGCATCACCATCACCTCCGCCTGGGCGCCCCAGCCCGGGGCCCGGCTGCGCGGGAAGTCGGATTGCCCGATCACCGACGGCACGCGCGAACTGCGGGTCCTGTTCAAGTTCGACTACACGGTTCCGGCCGGGTGAGACCCCGGCGGACTCCGGCGCGGTGGGCGGGTCGGAGGGCGCTCCGTGGGAGGCGCCACCGGCGCTTCGACCCGGGCCGGGCGCGGTCGGCCGCCCGAGCGCGGCTCACCCGCTTCCGTCAGGGCTCCATGCTCGCCGTAGGGATCACCGCGCTGGTCCTGCTCCTGGTCGGCGGCGAGGCCGCACCCCAGGAGACCCTCGCCGACCCCCTCCAGGTCGAGGCCCCCGCGGCGGACACCGCGGACACGGCCGCAGCGGACCCGGGCGAGTCGGCGCGCCGCGCCACCGGAACCCTGCGGACCCTGCTCCGAGGCTTCTACCACTCCCTCCCCGCGCTGGGGATCGCCCTGGGCCTGCTGGTGGCCGCCGCCATCCTGGCCCGGCTCGTCCGCATGGGGCTACTGGCCGCGCTGGCGAGCTGGGAGCGGGCGGAGGCGACCGCCGCGCTGATCGGGATCCTGATCTGGCTCCTCGCCCTCGGCGCCGCGCTGAGCATCCTGGCGGGGGACGCCCGCGCCCTCGTGGGCTCCGTGGGGCTCTTCGGCCTCGCCCTCTCCTGGGCCCTCCAGACCCCCATCGAGAGCTTCACGGGCTGGCTGATGAACTCGTTCCGGTCCTACTACCGGATCGGCGACCGCATCCTCGTCGGGGAGGTCTTCGGCGATGTCGTCCGCATCGACTTCCTCACCACCACGGTCTTCGAAGCCGGGGGCGCCGACAAGCGGGTGCAGGCGGCCCAGGCCACGGGGGCGCTGATCACGTTCCCGAACAACGAGGTGCTGCGCTCCAACATCGTCAACTTCACGCGTGACTTCCCGTACGTGTGGGACGAGCTCACCGTCGGTGTGGCCAACGAGAGCGACATCCCCCTCGCCGCCCGCGTCCTCGCCGAGACGGCCGCGCACGTCGTGGGCGACCGGATGCGCGATGCCGCCGATGAGTACGCGAGCCTCCTCCAGCGGTCCCGCCTCGGCTGGGACGTCGCCCCCGACCCGGAGGTCTTCGCTTCGGCCCGCGATGCGTGGACCGACCTCACGGTCCGCTACCTGGTACCGGCGCGCGAGATGCGCCGCTGGTCCTCGCGCCTCCTCCTGGCGGTCAACCAGGCCATGGCCCGGGACGACGTCCGGACCCGCGTGTTCCCCGCGTATCCCCGCAGCCAGATCCAGCCCCTTCCCGCGCCCGCCTGGGCACGCCCGGAGGGGGGCGGGAAAGGCGGCACCGACGTGCCCGGGGGCGGCGCTTGAGGCGGCGGCTGCTCCTCGTGGCGCTGGCGGCCGCGTGTGCGCCCGCGCCGGAGAACGAGGTGGCCACGCACGCCACCGGGGCCTGCGAGGCACCGGTGTCCTGGGGCACCCTCCCCGACGAGGTGCGGGAGGCCAGCGGCGTCGCCGCCAGCCGGGTACACGCCGGCGTCTTCTGGACCCACAACGACTCCGGCGGGGACTCCGCCGTCTTCGCCATCGACTCCACCGGAACCCTGATCGGTCGCGTGCGCATCCGCGGAGCGGGCAACCGGGACTGGGAGGACATCGCGGTCGCCCCCTGTACGCCTGGCGCGGCGAACGACTGCCTGTTCATCGGGGACATCGGAGACAACAGCGAGCTGCGTGAGCGGATCATCATCTACCGCGTGCCCGAGCCGGACCCCCGCACCGATACCGTGAGCCGGAACGCCGACCGCATCGCGGCGGTCTTCCCCGGAGGGGCCCGGGATGCCGAGGCGCTGTTCGTGACCGATCGCGGTCTCCACCTCGTCACCAAGGGTCGGAGTCAGAGCATCGAGCTCTACCGCCTGCCGCCGCCGTACCGCACCGACCGCCAGGGCAGGCTCCTGCGCGTCCAGGAGATCGCTCCGCCCCCTACCTCCGTGTCCGCACAGGTCACGGCCGCGGCCGTCTCTCCCGATGGCCGCATCGTCGTCATCCGCACCTATTCCGGACTGCGCTTCTTCGACGCTGCGCAGGATACACTCCGCCCCCTCGGCCTCGCGGCAGACTTCGTCTGGCCCGCACAGCCCCTCGGCGAAGGCGTCGATTTCACCCCGGACGGCCGTCTCGTCCTGACGGGCGAGGCCGCCGGACGTCAGCCGGCGACCATCGGGGCTACGGTGTGCGATCTCGACGCCGCGACCCTCGATTCCCTGTCCTCGCCGGGCTGACCCCGCCGATTCGGGCTGTTTGTCCTCTTCAGGGGACAGTTTCGGCCGATAGGGGACGGGGCCGGGGGTCGGATCGAGGCACGGATGATGCACCATAAGTTATTTGGAAATCAGGGATTTAGAGAAAATAAAAGAGGGCACCGAAATGGATCAGAACGAGCGCAACTGGATCGACCCGGCCGCGTCGGGACCGTTCCCCCCGCGGCAGCTCGATGAGCGGCCGTGGGACGGGACCGAGGCGGAGTGGGGGCCGTTCGAGCGGCGCCGCGCGGGAGATCGGCGTGCCCCGGACCTGGAGCCTGCCGCGGCGGAGGGAGCCGAGACGCACGGTCCTGCCGAGTCGCGCGAGCGGCGGCGGCGGTGGGGTCGGCGGAAGTCGGACGTGCTGAGCACGGTGGCGTTGGGCTCGCTGACGGCGGACGCCCGGCGGCTGGTGCGTCGTCTGCGGGAGCCGCTGATCGGGCTGACGCTGGCGGGCGTGGCCGCGCCGCTGATCAATGCGGGGGTGAACCCGGGTGAGGAAGGGCCGCGTAGCGTGAAGGGCGAGACCGAGGCCGGCAGTGTGACGGGGGGCGATCTGGAAGAAGGTGTGGGCGAGCGGTGGTCGGAGGCTGAGGCGGAGACCGTTCGTGCGCAGACGATCGAGGGTGCCGTGACGCGGTACGGGATCGACCGGACGCTGGCGGCGGAGATCTACGAGGCCGCGGAGCGGCACGAGATCGAGCCGGATATGGCGTACGGGCTGGTGAACACGGAGAGCACGTTCCGGGACCGCGCCGTGAGCCACGTCGGTGCGCGGGGTCTGACGCAGGTGATGCCGCGGACGGCGAGGTGGCTGGATCCGTCGGTGTCGGCGAGCGAGCTGTTCAACCGGGACACGAACCTGGACCTCGGGTTCAAGTACCTGCGGATGATGATCGACAAGTACGGCGGCGACGTGGAGAACGCGCTGACCGCCTACAACCGGGGCCCCGGCACGGTGGACAAGATCCTCAGGCGGGGCGGCAATCCGGACAACGGCTACGCGGGCAAGGTCCTCGGCGGCTGAGCGGGGATCGGATCGGGCGGACGGAGGGTCCGCGGGTGAGCGCCCGCGGGCCCTTTCGCCAAGCGGGCCGTCGGCCGTGACGGGACGGCTCACGGTGAGGGGCCATCAGATCCTGCGGAGTCGAATGCTCCCGTTGACCGTGGACAGCCTGAGCTCGGGGCCGCCGCTGCCGATGGTGCCCCGGAGGCTCCGGCGGCTCACCTTGCCGGTGACGGTGATGGGGAAGTCCGAATCGATGCTCCCGTTGACGGTGCTGGCCCGGAAATCGGCGTTGAGGCCTTCGGGCATCTCGATGGTGATGCTCCCGTTCACGGTCCCGAACTCGACGTCCTGGGTGAAGCTGCTCCGCCCCAGGCGCAGCATGATGTCGCCATTGACGGTCCGGGCTTCCGCGAACCCGGTGGTGCGCACGTCGACATCGCCATTCACCGTCGAGGCCCGGACATCGGCGCCGATCCCGTCGGCATCCACGTCACCGTTCACCGTGGCGCCGGCGAACCGGACCCGCGCCGGGACCTCGACGACGAACTCGACCCGGACGTCGTTGCGCTGCACGCTGTTGTGGCCGCCGCCCGGGCGGCACTCGTTCTCCTGGCGGGCGTTGTCCGGAGTGGGATAGACCGCGCAGATGGTGACGCCCCCCTCGTGCTCGACCACCTCGATGCGGACGCTCCTGGGGTCGTCGCGACGGCCCCGCCGCTCGGCACGGACGGTGACCTCGTTCCCGGCGGCCGCGACCGCGCGCACGTCGCCATTGACGCCGCGGATCTCGATGACCTTGCCTTCCGCGATCCGGCCGCGCCATTCGAAGTCCTGTTGCGCGGCGGCCGGCGCCGCGGTGGCGGCGAGGAGCGCGACGGCGAGTGCTCTGTTCATGGTGTCTCCTGATCGTGTCCGGCGCGGGCTACGGCCTGCGGAGCCGGATCTCTCCGTTGAAGGATTCCAGCTCCAGCCTCGCGCTCCCCGATCCGAGGGTGAAGGTGAACTGGCGGTCCCGGGTGGCACCGGTCAGGCGCACCGGGAAATCGGATTCGAATTCGCCATGGTACGTGGAGACCGTGACCATGGCGTTGGCGTCGCGGGCCACCGTCACCTCCACGTCCCCGTTGTGGGTGGCGAAGACATAGCGGCCGTTGTCCCGGATGGTGCCGTCGTAGACGATGTCCCCGTTCACCGTGGTGGCCCGGGCGCTGGTGGAGCGGATCCCTCGCAGCGTGATGTCTCCGTTGGTCGTCTCCACGTACAGGTCCCCGCCGATGTCCGTGAGGGTCACGTCGTCGTTCACCGACATGGCCTCGATCCGGCCCCGCGCCCCTCGGATGGAGACCTCGCCCTGGATGGTCCGGACGGACACCAGGCCCGCGCCGCCCTCCACGACGACGTCGCCACCCACGGTCTCCACGCTCACTTCACCCTCCACCCCGCGGATGCCCACGTCCAGCTGATTGCCTTCCACGCGGACGTCCATCCAGGTCGGGACCACGATGGAGAGATCGGCATCCTGCGGCCCCCGGCCGCCGTCCGGCCGCACCCGGAGCACCGCCCCGCTCCGGGTCGCCGCCAGGTGTTGCCGATCGCCGAGCTCGGTGGCCCGGACCCGGACCTCGTTGCGGGCCCAGGTCGCGATCACCACCTCGCCGCGGTGGTTCTCCACGTGCAGCCGCGTGCCTCGCTCGACCGCGAGCGTCGTATCCTGTGCGGTCGCGGCGGGTATCGCCGCGAGGGCCGCCACCATCAGGGGGATCAGCATCGTTCTATACGCCTCACGTATCCGTCCGTTGAATCCGTGTCGCCCGTCGAAGCAGGTCGACCTTCCTGCGCATCGCATCGGCGACGTACCCATTGAGGAACCCGCTGGAGGGGTCGGCCTCCAGCGCGCTGCGCGCTTCGGCGATCGCGTCATCGATCAGCGCGAGGTTCCGCTCGACCGCCAGAATCGTCTCCGGCTCCAGCACCGGGCGCCGCCGGGCGAACTCGGTCTCGAGCTCCGCCACCGCCGCTTCCCACGAGGCCGCGAAGGCCACCGACGATGCCGACGCGGCCGGCGAAGGTTCCGCCGGGCCCTGCGCCGTGGACACCGGAGCCCCACCCCCCATGGCGAGCCAGACCGCGCCGGCCGAGAACAGCACGAGGGCGATGCCCGCCGCCGCGAGCTGGGGGACCGTGAGCGCCACCCGGCGAGCCCCGGCCGGCCGTGCCCCATGGAGTGGCACGACCTTCGGGGCCACGCCCTCCGACGACCGCGACGCCAGACGGGCTTCGATCCCGGGCCACAGGTCGCGCTCGGGAGGGACGTCGGGCAGCGACCCGGCCGCCCCCACGAGGGCTCGCAGCTCCTCGAGCGCCGCGGCGCAGGAGGGACAGCGGGCCACGTGCTCCTCCAGCCGCCGCGCTTCCCGCTCCGGGAGGTCGCCGTCGACGTATGCCGATATCCGGTCCGTCCAGTGCTCGCTCATGCCTATGCCCTCAGCTGCGCCCGCAAGGCCATCCTGGCCTCGTGGAGCTGGGATTTCGAGGTACCGGACGAGATCCCCAGCAGATCTCCGATCTCGCGGTGCTTGTAGCCCTCCACGTCATGGAGCACGAACACCTGTCGCGCCCGCTCCGGTAACCGCTCGATCGCCCGGTCGAGGTCCATCCGGTGGTCGGCGTGCCGGCGCGGCGGCGCCACCGCCCGCTCCAGCGCCACCGCGTCGCTCCGGAACCGCTCCTGCCGCTTCCCCGCCTTCGTCCGGCGAGCGAGGCAGACGTTGATGGCCAGCCGGTACAGCCACGTGCCGAACGCCGATTTCCCCTCGAACAGCTCCAGCTTCTCCCACGCCCGGATGAACACGTCCTGCGCGGTGTCATCCGCCAGCGACGGACCGACCATGCGCCGGCACAGCGCGTGGATCCGCGCGACGTGCCGCCGGTACAGTCTCTCGAACGCCCGCGTGTCGCCCGCTGTCGCGAGCGCCACGTCCTCGGCATCCGTCGTCGGTGGTCCCATCGTGGCCATGTCGGGCATCGCTCGTACGATCAGATACTGCGGGACCGCAGATGGTTGGGCCCGGGAATCACAATGCACAGGTCAGATTTCAGGATCCAGGCCCTGAGAGCCGACGCCTGACCTCTGAAATCTGAAAAAGGGCCCGACCACCGAAGCGGTCGGACCCCTTACCGGTGCCGTGGCGACGGGACCGGCTAGTTCAGCAGCGGCTCGATCATCTCCGCAAAGCTCGTCCGCGCCCTGTGCAGACGGCTCTTCACGGTGCCCAGGTTCACCCCGGTGATCGCCGCGATCTCCTCGTAGCTCTTGCCCTCCAGCTCCCGCAGCCGGAACACCAGCTGATGGTGCTCGGGCAGCTCCTGCACCGTCTTCTCGACGATCTCCTCCAGATACCGGTTCCGGTACATCTTGTCCGGCTTCATCGCCGAGTCCTCGAACTGCAGCGGACGGTGGTCCGACTCCCAGTGCGTGGTCAGCTTCTGGAACAGCACCAGCGGGTTGCGCGAGCGGTTGCGCAGCTCGTTCTTCGCCAGGTTCGAGCAGATCGTGTAGATCCACGTCGAGAACTTCCGGTCCTGGTCGAAGCGGTGCAGGTGCCGCGTGACCCGGATGAACGCCTCCTGAACCAGGTCCTCCGCGCGGTCCCGGTCGCCCTGCTTCTTGGTCAGGAAGTAGACGAGCTTGTCGTGGTACCGCTCATACAGCTCGTTGAAGGCGGTGGGGTGGCCCTCGAGATGGGCCGCCACCAGCTCGCTGTCGCCCATCTCCCGCAGGGACGGGCCCGTCAGCGGCGCCGTCATGGTGCGCTCCATGGTCATGGTGCTCATGCCTTCCCCCTCTTCAAGAATCGGAAAGGGCGTTCGGCCCCGGACCCGAACACCCCCCGAATAACTTTCGGCTCGACTCCAGCGGGGCACGCCTCCCATGGCGTCTGATCCCGCGTGAATCGGCTCTGCTGGAACCTGTCAAACATAACGGTTTCGTGGCCCTGAGTCAAGGATTTCAGGACCGTTGAAATAAGCAATCTTCAACGACGGTTGAAACCCCACGAATCCAGGCGCCGTCCCCGGCTTCGCTGGACTTCCCGGCCCCCGGACTGAACCTGCGGGAGGCGAACTCCCGCGGTTTGGCGGGATCCGGCCTCCTGGTCCTATCGGGTGGCTCACCGGCCACCGGCGACTGGAGCGCCCGCCTCCCGGTACACCCGCCCGCCCTTCATCACGAAGTCGACGCGC
>DATKBW010000175.1:0-14011 GCA_035513575.1 Longimicrobiales bacterium
GGCGGATTCTGGCCGCCGCCGGTCAGCGAAGGGAACCCGACAACCGAGGAATCCCAACGCCTGTCAGCGCCGGCCGACGCCTCCGCCTCGTCTTCCCAGCTGAGGGTCGCGGGTTCGAGTCCCGTCTCCCGCTCTGAGGAAAGAGCAAGAGGCTTCACCGTCGAGCGGGGCGTGTACTACGTGAGTGTAAGCCGGGTCTGCGATGGGCTCACAGTGGCAAGGGCTCCCTGGAGAAGGGCCGTCGCTGTCCTCGACAAGCAAACCAGCACCTTGACATTCTGAGTCAATGTCCTTCCAGCGTCTGCTCAAAATATCGGTTACGACCCTAGGGCTGCTGGTGCTGTTTGTCGGTTCAAGCCCACCTGCCGCTGGGCAACAGCAGCTGTGGACTCTCGTTGAGGAGACACGGCGCGGAGATTTCGGAGATGTCACGGACTTCGGATCGATCGCTGCCGTTGCGCCTATTGAGGACAAGCTCTTCGTAGCGGACGGACGGAACCTTCTGGTCCACGCCTTCGATCGTCGACTGCGACCCGTGGGCTTATTTGGTCGCAAGGGTTCAGGACCCGGAGAGTTCCGCGGTCTCGCTCACATCGGTGGTCGAGAAGACACCATCTACACGTACGATCACCGGCTCCTGAGACTGACGCTCTTCACCTCGTCCGGGGATGTCATATGGACCTTGAGCGACGTTCCAATCATGCCGGGGGAAAACACTCCACCTCACGCTCGTGCGTACCTCGACGACGGCAGCGTGTTGATAGCCGGCGGCGGTGCGTACGGTACCGCCGGGAATGGCTTGCACCGGCTCGATTCGGCTAGTGGGCAGCGCGTTCAGCTGATAACGCTCAACCCAGAGCGGCACATCCCAGTCGCCATAGTCCAGATTGGACGAATTCGGTCCGCGGTATCGCGACCGGTTAATCGTGCGGACCGGTGGGCGGTATCGCCGGGCGGGGATCTGATCGTCGTCTTGAGGCAAGGAGGGTCGCCTGAGGGCGCGACTGGAGCCATCGTCCTTGCAGTGACCCCTTCCGGTGATACGGCTTGGTCGACATCCTTAAACCCCCCGCCCATGCCGATAACCGAAGCTGGTCGACAACTCGCCGAAGACCGTTTGGAATCGTATGCCGCCGGGTTCTCGAAGAGACATGGTGTACCGCATCGTGAGGTACGGGAGGCCTTCGCTGCTCTTCTGGATTTGGGAGACTACCAGCTGGCATTCGATCGATTGGTAGTCGGACGCAAGGGCGCGGTCTTGTTGCGGCGTGGGTCCTATGGACTCGAGTCGGCGGAGTGGTGGCGCCTCGTAGACGGTGATTTGACCGCAAAGTTTACGCTCCCCTCTGCTCACGAAATCGTTGCCGCGGACGGAACACGAATCTGGAGTGTCACCAAAGGCCGACTCGACGAACCCGTGCTGGTGCAATGGTCGGCCCGGTGAGCGCAACTCGGCGACTCCGTAGTTCGGCGCCGCGTGATCGCGGCCCGCATCGCCGCGGGTCTCGAAACTCGAACAGCGGGGGCACGGATGAACTACGAGGACCTGTTGGCCGCGCAGCGCGAGCTGCTGGCGATCGCGGAACTGGCGCGCCGGGCGCTGAGCCACCTCCCGGAGGGCTCCACCATGCACAAGGCGGCCAGCGCGGCGCTGGAGGCGGTCGAAGCGGAGGCCGAAGGGATCCAGCCGTTCATCGATGCGCTGGCGGTGGACGCGGAGCGGGTCATCGCGGCGGAGCTGGAGCGCAAGACTTCGACGGCAACTATGAGGTATTGCAGGACGAGGAGCCGCAATGAGCGGAGAGACAATCCGGGGGAAGTGCCCCGCCTGCCACCGCGAGGTTGAGCACGAGAACGTCACCACGCACGATACAACATCGCGAAGCTCGCCGGATGGGTCGGGACCGCTGTCGGGGCAGGGGCTCTACTGAGCTGCTGACGTGTAGCGGGGTTCATCCGACCGCGGACAGGGGCGCGGGCACTGTGTCCCGACTGTGTCCCGGGAGGCGGCGAAACCCGGCGAAACGGCCCATCCGAGGCGGCGGCCGGAAATCGAAAAACCGCACAACGGCGCGAAGATCGCCGCATCGGGGTTTCTTCGGGCAGACCTGATAAGCGTGAGGTCGGTGGTTCGAGTCCACCCAGGCCCATACATATAAATGCCGGTCGCACCGTGACTTACGGTGTGTCCGGCATTTTGCATTCAGTCGCGGCTGATCCTCGTGGTGACAAAAATGGTGACAAACCGGCGTCCCCGGCCGTACCTTGCGTCCGGATCTCAGCCGGGGGGATTGTCTTCCCCCGCTCTCAGATGCTGCGCCCCGGCTGCCGCCCGACCCGACACCTCCGCGCGCACGTGCGCCCACGCGTGAGCTATGCCTCGTGGCATACTCGCGATCGCGGCCGTTCGGCAACCGCAGTCGGGATCGAGGATCGGCCGCCTCGAGCTCGTGCGGGCCCCCCCATCGCCCCTGGGCCCACAGGGCCCTCGGGCGGGCGGGGCCGGGCCCGAACACGATCCGACACCTCCGCGCGCGCACGTGCGACACGCGTGAGCTATGCCTCTGGCATACTCGCGATGGCGGCGCGACCCGTCGCCCCCCGCAATCACGTTCGCCATCGCGTTCGGGCCGTTCGGCCAGTACGAGCGCGATCGTCGATCGGATCGGGGCGCCTCGAGCTCGTGCGATCCCATCCCCCCCCAGGCCCTTGGGGCCCGTCCGGCGGGCGCGCCGACGATGGGGCTGTTGATCAACTTCAACGTGAAGTACCTCGGGGAGGGCGCGATCCGCCGGCTGGTCAACGGCTACCAGGGTGTTCTTCCGCGTGTTCTGCGTGTTCCGCGGTGAAAGGTGTCATCGTCTCCGGTTCTTGAGACACCGTACCCAGCGTCGTAGAATGACGGTTCCTGGAAGGGACACCGGGCGCACCGGATCGAAGGGCGCCGTTTGCCAATGGAGGCGATACCACCGACGTGTTGAACGGGCGATCTTCGTCCCGGCCACATCTCCGCTCCCTGCTGGGTCCGTGGCAGAAAGCGCTTCTGGTCGTGGCGCTGGCGGTGGCGGCGTTCGTGCTCGCCAATACGCTCTACCTCTTGCTGAACCGGCTGGCCGACGCGCTCGACTGGGAGTTCTTCGCGGTGGGCGAGACCACGCTGCCCGCGTTCTTCCAGGCGATGGTCCTGACGCACACGGGCGCGGGGCTCCTGCTCGCGCTGCTGATGGCCGCGTTCTTCCTGGCCCACCTGCCGACGGTGTGGAAGCGGAAGCACCGGTCGAGCATCGTGTCGGGGGTGCTGTTCGTGGTGGTGGGCGGGACGCTCGTGGTCACCGGGCTCTTCATCCTGAGCGCGGCCGCGAGCGAGGCGAACCGTTGGGCGTGGTGGGCGCACGTCGCGGCCGCCGCGCTGGTCCCGATCGGCTACGGCCTCCACCGGTGGGTGAGCTACGCGGGGCCGTCGAGGGGGCGGCTCCGGCGCTTCGCGGTCGCGGTGGCGGCGGTCGCGGTGGTCCTCGCCGGGGTCCATGCCTTCACGCGCCGCGAGGCGCAGCTCACGCCGGAGGCCCGGGTGGCGCGGGCCGCCGGCCTGAGTACGGGTCCCGGCGCGCGGGCCCGCGACGCGGCCGACTTCCACCCGGGTCCATTCGTCCCGGCCGGGTTCGTACCGCCGGAGAGCCCCTACTTCCCCTCCCCGGCCACGACCACGTCGGGCAGCTACCTGCCCTCGCGCATCCTGACGCGTGGCGAGACCGGCGTGTCGGCGGAGGCGGTGGCGGGCGAGGTGGCGGAGCGCGGCTTCGTCGTGGAGGCAGCGATCGGGGCCGAGACGTGCGCCCGCTGCCACCCCGACGTGGTGGCGCAGTGGAAGACGTCGGCGCATCGGTTCGCGTCGTTCAACAACCCCTTCTACGACGCGACCATCACCGACATGCGGGAGACGGCGAACGAGCCGAACACGTGGGTGGAGCGGCACGTGGCGGCGTTCCCCGGTGGCTCGGAAGGTGTGGGTCGCGTGAAGAGCAAGTGGTGCAGCGGGTGCCACGACCCGGCGGTCATGCTGGCGGGCGGCATGGGCCTCCCGATCGACCGCTCGAGCCCGGAGGCCCAGGCGGGCCTCACCTGCCTGGCGTGCCACGCGATCGACGCCATCCACGATGTGACCGGGAACGCCAACTACAACATCGCCGACGAGCAGGAGGACCCCTACATCTTCGCCGATGCGCCGGCGGGCACCCCCGGCGCCTTCCTCCACGATGCCGCCATGCGGGCGAAGCCGACGGTCCACAAACGCCGGATGCTCCAGCCCTTCTTCCGCACGGGCGAGTTCTGCGCCACATGCCACAAGGTCAGCCTGAGGGAGCCGGTCAACAACTACCGCTGGCTGCGGGGCCAGAACGAGTACGACGCCTGGCACGACAGCGGCGTGCCCCGGAACGCCTCCCGCACCTTCTACCTCCCTCCGGCCGCGCGTACCTGCCAGGACTGCCACATGCCGCCCGAGCCGGCGCCCCTGGGAGACGTGGCCGCGGACCGCGGCACCGTCCGCTCCCACCGATTCCTCGCCGTGAACACCGCGCTCCCCTACCTCCGGGGGGACACGGCCAGCATCCGCCGCATCGAGGAGTTCCTCCAGAACGAGAAGCTGCGCGTGGACGTCTTCGCCCTGCGCCGCGGCGGCGGGGACCGGGGTCGCGATGGTGGGGGCGGTGAGGAGCTGATCATGCGGCTCGACGAGGCCCGCCCCACCCTCGTTCCGGGCGAGCGCGTCACGCTGGAGGTGGTGGTGCGGAACGTCGGCGTGGGCCATACGTTCCCCGGCGGCACGAACGACTCGAACGAAGGCTGGCTCGAGGTGAGCGTGCTGGACGGCGCGGGCGAGCGGGTGGCGCGGAGCGGCGCGATCGGGGAGGACGGGCATCTTGACCCGATGGCGCACGCGTACAAGGCGGTGATCCTCGACCGGAACGGAGGACGGATCCAGAAGCGGAACGCGCAGGACATCCACGTGGTGGCCGCGGTGAACGTGATCGGGCCGGGCACGGCCGACGTCGGCCACTACGCCTTCGAGGTGCCCGCGAGCGTGGCGGGCGGTCGTCTCACCGTGCGGGCGCGCCTCCTCTGGCGGAAGTTCGACCGGGCGTACACCGAGTTCGCGTTCCGGACGAACCCGGACGGGTTCCGGGCCTTCGACGACGTGCCCGACCTCCCGGTCACGACCATCGCGGTGGATGAGGTCACGCTCCAGGTGGCCGGGCCCGGCGAGGCGGTGGTCGGCGAGGCGGCGGCCGGCGAGGCGGTGGCCGAGGGGGCGTCGACTGAGGGGGCCGGGGAGCCCGCGGCCGACGGTGCGGCCCTTTCGCCAACCGTCCCCGCCTGGATCCGCTACAACGACTACGGGATCGGGCTCCTGCTCGAGGGGAACACCCGGCTTGCCCGGGCGGCGTTCGAGCGGGTCGCCGAGCTCGCGCCGGAGCGGATCGACGGGCCGCTGAACCTGGCGCGGACGGCGCTCCGCAGCGGGGACCTGGAGCGGGCGTACGGGCACCTGTCGGAGGTGGAGGAGATCGATGCGGGCGACGCGCGGGCCGCGTGGGTGTGGGGCAGCGTGCTGCGCGAGGACGGTCGGTACCCGGAGGCGGCGGCCGCGTACCGGCGGGTGCTGGAGGACTTCCGCGACGACCGCGCGGCGTGGCGGGAGCTGGGCCGCACGCTCTATCAGGATCAGCGCTACGACGAGGCGCTCGAAGCGCTGGGAGGGGTGCTCGCCATCGACCCGGAGGATCGGATCGCGCACTACTACCGGATGCTCTCGCTCCGGGCGCAGGGACGGGAGGAAGAGGCGCGGCTGGCCGAAGCGGCGTTCGAGCGGTTCCGGATCGACGAGTCGGCGCAGGAGCTGACGCGCGCGTTCCGCGAGCTGAACCCCGGCGTGAACCTCATGGCGCAGCCGATCCACACCCACGAGCTGGGGTGGTGATGCGGCCGCCGGTGATCCGCCCGGGAACGACGGCGCTCCTCTGCGCCGCGATCCTCGTCCCACTCGCGGGGTGCCGGGAGTCGGAGCCCGCCGAGGAGGCCCGGGCGTCGTACACCCGCCCCGCCGATGCCTACGCGCGGGGGCCCGCCGGAGCTAACTCAGTCCCCTTCCGGTTCACCGACGCGACCGCGGCGGCGGGCATAGACTTCGAGCACATGACGGGCGCATTCGGTAACAAGTGGATGCCGGAGACGATGGGCAGCGGCGGCGGATTCCTCGATTACGACGGCGACGGGCTCCCCGACCTCTTCCTCGTCAACTCGGCGGAGTGGCCCGGTCACCAGTGGAGGCCCGCGGCGCACTCGGCGCTCTACCGGAACCGGGGCGATGGCACCTTCGAGGACGTGTCGGCAGAGACCGGTATCGCCCGGCTCACCGCGGGGATCTACGGCATGGGCGCCACCTTCGGCGACTACGACGGCGACGGCGACCTCGACATCTACGTGACGGCCGTGGGCGACAACCTCCTGCTCCGCAACGACGGCGGTCGCTTCACGGACGTGACCGCGGACGCGGGCGTGTCGGGCAACGCCCCTGCTCCCGCCCCACCCGCCTGGTCCACGGCCGCCGCGTGGCTCGACGCCGACCGCGACGGCCGGCTCGACCTCTTCGTCTGCAACTACGTGCGCTGGACGCCGGAGACCGACCTCTTCACGACGCTGGACGGCGTGCACAAGTCGTACGCCACGCCGCAGCAGTACCCGGGCGAGAGCTGCCGGCTCTACCGCAATCGCGACGGGCGGCGCTTCGAGGACGTGACCCGGGCGGCGGGCGTGTGGAACGAGGAGGGGAAGGCGCTCGGGGTGGTCGTGGTCGATTTCGATGGCGACGGCTGGCCCGACGTGATGGTGGCGAACGACACGCAGCCGAACTTCCTCTACCGGAACAACGGCGACGGCACCTTCACCGAGATCGGGCTCCAGGCCGGGGTCGCATTCGACGAGTTCGGGCGCGCGCGGGCCGGCATGGGCGTGGACGCGGCCGACGTGACCGGCCAGGGCCGGCTCTCGATCGCCATCGGCAACTTCTCGCAGGAGGCGCTGGCGCTGTACACGGAGGTCGGGGAGGGCGTGTTCCAGGACCTGGCGGGATCCGCCCGACTCAGCCGCCCCACCCTGCTGCCCCTCACCTTCGGCGTCGCCTTCGTGGATCTCGACCTCGACGGATTCCAGGATCTGGTGATCGCGAACGGCCACATCGAGCCGGAGATCAACGCCATCCACGAGCGGAGCCACTTCGAGCAGCCGCCCCAGCTCTTCCACAACACCGGCCGGGGCAGCTTCGTCGAGGTGGGGGAGGCGGCGGGGGAGGCGTTCGCGCGGCCTGCCGTGGGACGGGGCGTCGCCGTCGCCGACTACGACCGGGATGGGGACCCCGACGTGCTGATCACGGTGAACGGCGGCCCGCCACGACTGCTCCGGAACGACACGCCGCCCGAAGCGCTCGGAAGCTGGCTCCGGCTCCGGCTCGAGGGCCGGCCGCCGAACACCCACGCCGTCGGCGCGACCGTGACGGTCTTCGCCGGCGACCGGGTGCAGCGGAGGCGGGTGCGCACCGGCTCGTCCTACCTCTCGCAGTCGGAGACCAATCCGCTACTCTTCGGGCTCGGCCCCCTCGGCGTGGCCGACAGCGTGCGGGTGGAGTGGCCCACGGTGGGGCGCGGCTCCACGACCGCGGGACCGCTCCGGGCGGGGCGGACCCACACGATCCGGGAGGGAGGGTGAGCATGCCACGACGCGCGGCCGCGCTGTTTTCCACCCGACTCCTCCTCGCCGGCCTGCTCCTCCTCCCCGCCTGCGGAGATCGCTCCGAGCTCCCTCCCGAGTACGAGAATCTGACCGACCAGGAGCGGGCGGCCGCGGTGGTGCGCGCGCGCACGCAGGGGCTCGTCCACCTGGAACGCGACCGGCTGGACGAGGCGGAGGCCGAGTTCCGGCGGCTGACGGAGCTGGCCCCCGACGACGCGGCCGGTCCCGCCAACCTCGCCGTCGTCGCGCTCCGGAGGGGCGATGTGGACGCGGCGGAGCGCTGGTCGCGCGAGGCGCTCGACCGGGCCCCACAGGATGCGTCGGTCCACCTGGTCCGCGCCCGCGTGCTGGAGGTGGGAGGCGACGTGCGGGCGGCCCGGGCCGAGCTCGAGCGGGTGCTGGAGCTGGATCCCGGGAACCTGCGCGCGCTCTGGGCGCTGGCGGGAGGCTCGTCGGAGGAAAGGCCGGGCTTGGTGGAGGAGCCCGAGCGGGCCGGGCTCCTGGCGCGCGTCGTGGACGAGGCGCCGGCGAACCTGGCGGCGCGGCTGGAGCTGGTCGAGGCGCTGCTCGCCCGGGCCGAGACGGACGCCGCCGCCCGGCACCTCGAGGAGGTGCGAGCGATCGTGCCGCGTTTTCCGGGAGGCGCGGAGGCGGCGTTCGACCGTGCCCTGGCGCGTGCCCGCGCGGGCGACGTGGGGGGCGACGCGGACGGGGCGCGGGGGCCCGCGCGGCAGCTCCACGACCGCCTGCGCCTGACCTCGGCCTACCAGTCCGCGCTCGACGATCTCCGCGGCCCGCCCGGCGAGGCGACCGGGTTCCCGACCCTCGCCTTCAGCCACGAGATCTCGCTCCAGGTCCCCGACTCCGCGGCCGTGCTCGCCGCGCTCCGCTTCGTTGACGCCACGGAGTTCGCGGGGCTCGGGAGCGGGGGGGGCGCGGCGCAGCCGGGCGCGGGCCGCGGATCGGAGCCCGGGGCGGGCGGCGGCCGGGGTTCCTCGGTCGCCGGGCCCGTGGTGGCGATCGGCGACTTCGACGGAGATGGCGACCAGGACCTCTACATCTGGACTCCGGGAGCGCTGCCCGAGGGTGGGCACCGCCTGCTCCGCAACGACCTCGGCCGCTTCGTCGACCAGACGCCCGAAGCGTTGAGCGGACGGAGCACGGTGCGGGCCGCCCGCTTCGTCGATTACGACGGGGACGGCCAGGTCGATCTGTACCTGGTCCGCGACGGCCCGGACGCCCTCTACCGGAACCGCGGAGACGGCCGGTTCGAGGAGGTGGGAGCGGAAGCGGGCGTCGCCGGGGACGACGAGCCCGCCGCGGCGGACGCCGCGCCCTCCGCGGCCGGCACCGGGGCCGCCCCCACCGCCGCCCCCGGGGTCCCCACCGCCATTTTCTTCGCCGACCTGGACCACGACGCAGACCTCGATCTCTGGGTCGCCGAGGGCGGCGTCGTTCGCTTCCACCGGAACCGCGGCGACGGCGGGTTCACGACGGTCCCGGACGCGATGGGGCTGGTCGACGGCTCCGGCGCCCCCTTCACCGACGCCGCCTTCGCGGACTTCGACGATGACGGCGACCTGGACGTGGTCGCGACCCGCGCCGGAGCCGCGACCGGAGCCGGAACCGCGGCCGGCGCCGGCAGCCTCTGGTTCGAGAACCTGCGACAGGACCGGTTCCGGCCCAGGCCGGCGCCGGAAGGGCGGCCGGGCCTCCCCGCGGCCCACGCCGTGGCGGTTGGAGACTACGACAACGACGGCTACAGCGACCTCGCCTTCGCGACCGTCGACGGGCCCGTCGCGCTCTACCGGAACCCCGGGAACGGTGAGTTCGAGCCGGACCGTCGCTCGGATGATGTCCTGGCCGCGGCCGGCCCCGCCCGGGCTCTCGCCTTCCTCGACTTCGACAACGACGGCCGGCTCGACCTCGCGCTGGCCGGAGCCGACGGCGCCGTCCTGCTCCGCAACCGCGGCGACGGCGTCTTCGAGGACCGCTCGGACCTGCTCCCGGCCGACCTTCCGGCCGCGACGGGCGTCATCGTCTTCGACTACGACGAGGACGGCGACCAGGACCTGCTCCTGACGACCGCGGCCGGGCCCCGCCGCCTCCGCAACGACGGCGGCAACGCCAACCACCACTTCGAGCTTCGTCTGGTGGCGCGCGGTCCGGGGAGCGGCAAGGTGAACCGCTTCGGGATCGGGTCGAAGGTCGAGGTGCGCGCCGGCGACCTGTACCAGACGCGCACGGTGCGTGGTCCGGTCACCCACTTCGGCCTCGGATCGCGGCTCAAGGCCGATGTGGTGCGGATCGTCTGGACCAACGGCGTGCCCCAGTACCTCCACTTCCCGGGCACGCAGGAAGAGCTGCTCGAGGCCCAGGCGCTGAAGGGCTCGTGCGCCTTCGTGTACACGTGGGACGGTGAGCGCTACACCTTCATCACCGACGCGATGTGGCGGAGCGCGATCGGGATGCCGCTTGGCATCCTGGGAGCCGATGGCGGGGACGGGTCGGAGCGGGGCTCGGAGCGGGTCTACGCGCCGGCGGGCGCTTCGAAGGAGTTCCTCCGCATCCCCGGCGACCGGCTGCGGCCCCGGGACGGCCGCTACCGGATCCAGCTCACCGAGGAGCTGTGGGAGGTGGCGTACGTGGACGAGGTGAAGCTGCTCGCCGTCGACCACCCGGACTCGGTCGAGATCTTCGTCGACGAGAAGTTCGTGCCGCCCGCGCCGCCCAGGCTCCAGCTCTTTACAGTCGGCGAGCGCCTGCTTCCCGCCTCGGCCGTGGACGGCGCGGGCGAGGACCTCCTGCCCGCGCTCCGTCGGCAGGACGCGCGCTATGTGGCGGACCTGAGCGTGGCCCGGTACCAGGGCGTGGTCGCGCCCCACGACGTCGTGCTCGAGCTCCCCGCCGAGGCGGCCCGCGCCGAGCGGCCATTCCTCTTCCTCCAGGGCTGGATCTTCCCCACCGACGCGAGCATCAACGTCGCGACCTCCCAGACCGATGGGGTGAGCGTGGCGCCCCCGCGGCTCGACGTGCCCGACGGCCGCGGCGGCTGGCGCACCGCGATCCCGCAGATGGGCTTCCCGGCGGGCAAGGACAAGACGGTCGTGGTCGACCTGACCGGCGTGGTCCGCCGCGACGATCCCCGCGTCCGCATCCGCACCAACATCCAGGTCTACTGGGACCACGCCTTCTTCGCGGTGGGTGACGTCGCCGGCCTGCCGGTGGACGGCGGGGCGGCGGCCGCGGCCGACCGGGCCGAAGGGGCCGGGCGCCCGGGCGACACACGGATCCACCTGTTCGAGCCGGTCGCCGCCGACCTCCACCACCGGGGCTTCTCCAGGGAGTACAGAAAGGGCGGCCGGCACGGGCCCCACTGGTTCGACTACGACGACGTCTCCACGGAGTCCCGCTGGATCCCGATCCCGGGCCGCTACACCCGATTCGGCGACGTGCTGCCTCTCCTCGAGGGACCGGACGACATGTACGTGGTGATGGCGCCGGGCGACGAGACCACCGTCGAGTTCGACGCGACCGCGGCGCCGGCGGTGCCCGAGGGGTGGACGCGGACCTTCCTCCTCTACACCGACGGCTGGATCAAGGACGCCGACCTGAACACCGCCCGGGGCGGGACCGTGGAGCCCTACCCCTTCCAGGCCCAGTCCCGCTACCCGCATGGGCCGGGCGAGGCGTATCCATCCGACGCCTTGCACCGCGCGTACCTCGAGCGGTATCAGACCCGGGAGGTCACGGGCGGCACGCTCGGCCTGAAGCGCTGAGACGGGGGCCGAGACCGGAGCTGAGACCGCGGCACAGGCGGCTCGCGGGTCAGCCGCCGGCTCCGGCCTCGTCGCCTCCGGTCGGCCCCGGCCCGAGGGGGATCCGCGGCGGATCGAGCGGAGTCAGGCGCTCGTCCCCTTCCCGCACCCGGTAGATCCGGTCCAGCTCGACTCCCGTGAAGCGGTCGGTGGCGCCGGTGGCGGGCCAGGTGACCTCGACGGCTTCGACGGCGGTCGCGCGGCCGAGGCCGATCTCCTGCTGCAGGCTGTTGGCCCCGAAGCTCCCACCGCTGCTCACCGTGCGGTGGAGGGTGCGGGTGCCGCCGTCCTCGGTCGATACGGTGACCCGGACGCGGGCGCCGATGGCGGAGCGGTTCGACCGCACGCCCTCGAGCCGGAGCGTGATCCAGCGGTTGCCGTGGCCGGGGTTCCGGAAGAGGACGTTGCGCGCCACGTCGCCGTCGTAGGCGCCGCCCATGGTCACGTAGATGTCCTGGTCGCCATCGTGATCGATGTCGCCGAACGCGACCCCGTGTCCCTTGCCCAGGTGCCCGAATCCGCCCGACGCGGTCACTTCCTGGAAGCGCTCGCCCCCGGCGTTCCGGAACATCCGGTTCGGCACGATGGTCTGGAGGTGCGCTTCACCGGTGCCGGCGTAGAAGTCCTCGTAGCCGTCGTTGTCCAGGTCGCCGAAGTTCGAGCCCATCGTGAGCAGGACCCGGTCGAGGCCCACCTCCCGTCCCACCTCGGCGAAGGTGCCGTCGCCCTGGTTCCGGTAGAGTCGCGGCCGCTCGCCGTCGTGCGGAAGGCCCAGGTACTCGGCCGCCAGGTCGTCCGGGGTGCCCTGGTAGCCGGAGACGAGGAGGTCGAGGCGGCCGTCGTCGTCGAAGTCCCAGAACCAGATCGGGAAGCTGGCCATGGGCTCCGCCACTCCCGCCCGGGCGGTCACGTCGGTGAAGCGCCACCTGCCGGCGGAGTCCGGCCCCTCGTTGCGGAAGAGGAGGTTCGGCTCACCCAGCCGCGAGACGTACAGGTCGAGGCGGCCGTCGCCGTCGATGTCTCCCCACTGGACCGCCTTCACGAAGCCCGTTACGTCCACGCCGGCCTCGGCCGCGCGGTCGGTGAAGGTGCCGTCGCCGTTGTTGTGGAAGAGCTGGTTCGGGCGCAGCGCGGCCGCCTGGCCGCCCGCCTCGCCCGCCGCCGCGTTCATCCCGCGCCCCGCCGCGTTCTCGTTCCCGATGTAGAGGTCGAGGTGGCCGTCGTTGTCGTAGTCGCCCCAGCTCGCGGTCTGGGTGGGGTGGGAGGAAAGCAGGCCCGCCGCCTCCGTCACGTCCTCGAAGGTGCCGTCCCCGTTGTTGCGGAGCAGCGAGTTCGGTTCGCCGTACTCGGTCCACGCGCCGCGTAGCACGAGGAGGTCGAGGTGGCCGTCGTTGTCGTAGTCGGCCTGGGCCAGGTTCAGCCCTCCGGTGAGGCCCTCGAGACCCGCCGCCCGGGTCACGTCCTCGAAGGTGCCGTCGCCCCGGTTCAGGAAGAGACGAAGTTGGTCGGAGAGGTGCCACGACGACGCGACGATGTCCAGATTGCCATCGCCGTCGAAATCGTCCATCACCGCTCCGCCCGCGTGCCCCAGGACGTCCACGCCCAGCTCGTGGGCGATCTCGTCGAAGCGGCCGATCTCGTACTCGGAGCGGAAGGCCTCGGGAGCGATGAGGTGCCGCGCCGGCACGCCGCCCGGATAGTCGCCGGCCATCATGTGCGACAGGTTGAGGAGCCAGCGGGCCGAGCGGTTCCCGGGCCAGGAGTCGAGCGGGGTCGTGGCGTCGAGCAGGGTCGCGTGAAGGTTGGCGGCGGCCCGGGCCGCGTTCGCGCTCGCCCGCCGAGCGTCGTCGGAGATCGCACCGCTGGACGCGGCCCGATCGCCCCCCGCTATGGGAAAGAGGCAGGGACGGACCGAGGTGCCGCGCACGCAGTGGTCCCGCTCCCAGAGCCGGACCAGTGCGGTGCCGAGCCACTCCACCACCGTCATCACCAGCTCGGGCGGGACCTGACCCGGGTCGTTGGTGGCCCCGGCGAGCACGCGCTCGAACCGCCCGATCGCGTCCTCGATGTGACCGACGCGAAGGGCTTCCAGGCCAATGAGCGCCTCGAGCTGGAGGCGCTGGGCCGGATTGGCCGGGGTCTCGATCCGGAGCGCGGAGTCGAGACGGGCCGAGCGGATGTAGGGATGGGCGAACGGCTCTACCTCCGTGGCGATCCGCCGCAGCCGTTCCACCATCGCGGCGGTCGACGGGGCCACGGCCGTGTCGACCTGCTCCGGCTCCGGCTCCGTCCCGCAGCCGCCGAGAAGCGCGACACACGCCACGACCAGCGGGAGGGTCCGCACGGCCGCGGAACCACGCCCCGTACCCCGGCAGGCCGGAGGGGACGGGCGCGCAGACCGGCCG
>DATKBW010000176.1:0-39869 GCA_035513575.1 Longimicrobiales bacterium
CGGCGCGGCCGGGCCGTCGCGGCGCGCGCGTGGCCGTGGTGCTGCTGTTCGTCGCCCTGCTGGCGACCCCGCTCGTCATGCGCTGGCTCGCGGCGGACGGCGGTGGCGATGCGGCGCTGAGCGTCGAGGAGGCGATCGCCCGGCACGGGTTCGCGCTGCGCGAGGTGGCGGGGGACATCGGCATCGCGTTCGTGCACGAGGCGCCCGCGCTGGACCCGAAGCTCGAGCCGATCATGCCGGCGGTGGCCGCGTTCGGCGCGTCCGTGTCGGTCGTCGACTTCGACCGCGACGGGTGGCACGACCTGTACGTGACCAGCAGCGGCATCGGCAGTCGGAACGCCCTCTACCGGAACAAGGGCGATGGCAGCTTCGAGGACGTGGCCGCCGCCATGGGTCTGGCCGACGTGAACCGGCGCGTCACCGGCGTCTCCATGGGCGCCGTGTGGGGCGACTACGACAACGACGGCTACGAGGACCTGTTCCTGTACCGGTGGGGGCGGCCGGCGCTGTTCCACAACGACGCCGGGCGCGGCTTCACCCCTGTCGACGGCGCGGGATTCCCGGACTGGATCAACGCGAACACCGCCGTCTGGTTCGACTACGACGGCGATGGTTGGCTCGACCTGTTCGTGGGGGGGTTCTACCCGGCCGAGCTCGACCTGTGGGACCTCGAGGACACCCGGATGATGCCCGAGAGCTTCGAGTTCGCGCAGAACGGCGGCCGCAATTACCTGTTCCGCAACCGGGGCGATGGCACTTTCGAGGACGTGGCCGAGGCGATGGGGCTCACGACCCGGCGCTGGACCCTCGCCGCCGCGACCGCCGATGTCGACCGCGACGGCGACCCGGACCTCTTCGTCGCCAACGACTTCGGCATCAACGAGCTCTACCTCAACGACGGCGACCGCTTCCGCGACGTCGGCCGCGCCGCGAACCTCGCCCACGTCCCGAAGAGCGGCATGAACGCGTCCTTCGGCGACGTCCTCAACCGCGGCGACTGGACGCTCTTCGTCACCAACATCTCCGAGCCCGGGGTCCTCATCCACGGGAACGACCTGTGGATGCCGACCCACGGCGATGGCGGGGCGCCCGGCTACCGCAACCTGGCGGGGGCGATGGGCGTGGAGCTCGCCGGATTCGCCTTCGGCGCCCAGTTCGGCGACCTCGACAACGACGGGTGGCTCGACCTCTTCGTCGCCAGCGGCTACTACTCCGGCCCCAGCCGCGAGAGCTACTGGTACGACTACTCGAAGGTGGCCGGCGGCCACAGCGGCATCATCGGCGACGCGCGCCACTGGCCCGCCATGCGCGGCCGCAGCCTCTCCGGCTACCAGCAGGACCGCGTCTGGCGCAACGACGGCGCCGGCCGGTTCCACGACGTGACCCGTGCGGTCGGCGCCGCGAGCCACCACGACGGGCGCGCCGTCGCATTCGCGGACCTGTGGAACCGCGGCGTCCTGGACGTCGTGGTGGCGAACCAGCGCGGGCCGCTGCTCGTCTACCGCAACACGGTGGCCCCCGCGAACGCCTGGATCGCGTTCGAGCTCGAGGGGCGGCGCAGCAACCGGAGCGCCATTGGCGCCGAGATCCGGCTCTACCGCGGCGGCATGAGCCAGGTCCGCCAGATCGAGGGAGGGAACGGCTTCGCGGCCCAGAACCAGCGGCGGGCGCACTTCGGACTGGGCGCGGGCGCGACCGTCGACAGCGTCGTCATCCGCTGGCCTTCCGGCGTGGTGCGCACGCTTCCCTCACCGGCCGTGAACACCCTGCACCGGGTCGTGGAGCCGCTGTGAAGCTCGACCGGCGGCTCATGGGACCGCTGCTGATCACGCTGATCCTCCTCGGCGCCCACTGGTCCTACGGCGTGCTGCGCAGCCATGAGGCGATCCTGCTCGCCATCGGCTGCGCCGTCGCCACCGAGCTCGTGCTGGGCCGGGTCCTCCTCGGCAGGCTCCCCTTCCTCGCCAGCGCCTACATCTCCGGGATCAGCATCGGTATCCTGGTCCACTCGCCGATGCTCTGGCCCTACGCGCTGGGCGCCGTGCTCTCGATCATGTCGAAGTACGTGCTCCGCGCCCGCGGCCGGCACTTGTGGAACCCGTCCAACTTCGGCATCTGCGTCCTGCTTTTCCTCGCGCCGTTCGCCGTCGCGCCCCTCAGCGTGCAGTGGGGGAACGACATCTGGCCCATGGTCGTGATCTGGGTCATCGGCATCAACGCGGTCTGGCGGGTCCGCCGCGCGCACATCACGCTGAGCTACATCGCCGCGTTCTTCGTCTTCGCGTTCGTCCGCAGCCTCCTCACGGACGCCTCGTTCATCAGCGAGGTCGCGCCCATCACCGGGCCCATGTACCAGCTCTTCGCGCTGTTCATGGTCACCGACCCCAGGACCACCGTCGCCTCCAGGCGCGGCGAGATCGCCGTGGTGGTCGTCGTCGCGTTCGTCGAGATGCTGCTCCGCCTCGCCGAGGTCATCTACGCCCCCTTCTATGCGCTCTTCCTGGTGGGGCCGACGGCGCTGCTGGTGGAGATGGGGTGGACCGGAAGGACGGGGGCGCGGGCCGAGGTCGCCCTGGCGAGCCCGGCCGGGCCGAGGTCGCCGCCGGTCGACGGGGCGGCGGGGGAGGACGCCGTCGCGAGCTCGGCGGCGACGCGGATCTGAGCGCCGCTCACCCGCCGCGCAGGCTGCGCGTCCGGATCAGTTCGCCCTTGCGCGCGGCTCCTCCCGGAACCACCGCAGGAAGACCGGCGTGTCGTTGTTGCGCGCGGCCACCACGAGTTGGCCGCGCGCCGTCCGCAGCGTTGCCAGCGCGCGTACCTCCCCGGGGATCGCGACCCCGCTCTGCGTCGGGTCCACCGCTTCGAACCCCGCGCTCGTGCCCCGGAGGAGAAGGCCCCAGCCGGCGTCGTGGCGGCCGAGGGCGGGGATCGCGCCATGGAAGTTACCAGCGATGAGCAGGTCCACCAGGCCATCGCCATCGAGGTCCTCGACCAGCGACGCGTGGATCGGTGAGAGCTGCGCCTCGACGGGCAGGGGCGCGATCGTGAACTTGCCGTCGCCGCGGTTGAGCGCCACCGCGCTGGCGAACGTGTACGCCTCGAGCACACGCGCCTCGCGGAGCGCGCCCCGCGGGAGGATGTCCTCGATCCTGCTGGCGGCGAAGTCGGCGTAGGTCGGGACCCGCACCCGCAGGGACGGGATCGCGCGGACCAGCTCGTCGCGACCGGCGAGCGGGTGGCTGACGCCACCGCGGTAGGAGGTCAGGATCGGGTCGGGCGCGCCGTCGCCGGACAGGTCGGCCACGTGGAGCCGTGTCGGCTCCTCCCGCGATGCGCGGACGACCGCGTTGAGCCCCAGGTTGCCCAGAACGAGGTCGACGTCGCCATCGCCGTCGAGGTCCGCGGCGGCGACGCTGTTCCACCAGCCGTGCGTCTCCCCGAGCCCCGCCTCGACCGTGCGGTCCACGAGCCGCCCGCCCTCCTGGCGGAACACCCGGACCGGCATCCACTCCCCCGCGACGACGAGGTCGAGCCGGCCGTCGCCGTCCGTGTCCGCCCACGTCGCGGCCGCGACCATCCCGACGTCGGCGAGCCCGGGCGCCAGCGCCGCGGTCGCGTCGGTGAAGCGGCCGGCGCCGTCGTTGATCAGCAGGACGCTGCGCGGCATCTCCCCGTAGGCCCTGCCCACGACGCGCCCCCCGACGAACAGGTCCACATCGCCGTCGCCATCGAAGTCCCCGGGGGCGACCACGCCCCCGTTCTCGAACAGGTCCGGCAGCGCCCCCGTCGCCCGGCGGAAGCCGCCGCGCCCGTCGTTCAGGTACAGCCGGTCCCGGAGCGCTTCGTGCTCGCCCCAGAACTCGTTGCCGCCGCTCACCACATAGAGGTCCGGGTGCCCATCGCCGTTCGCGTCGAAGAACGCGGCGTCGACGTCCTCGTGCAGCCGGTCCGCCTCGAACACGTCCTCGCTGCTCCGCCGGAACGTGCCGTCCGCCCGCTGGATGAAGAGCGCGCCGGGCTGCCACTTCGCCCCGCCGATGAACAGGTCGTCCAGCCCGTCGCCGTCCACGTCCGCCACCGCCAGCGCCGGCCCCTCGGTCGACAACCGGTGCGGCATGAGCGGCTGTTGCCGGAAGTCGAAGAAGACGTTCTCCTCGTGTCGGAAGTCGAACCCCGCCGGCGCGGGCACCGGGGCGAAGAGGGGCTGCGGTGGGGGAGCCGTCGACGGGCCGTGCTCCGCGGGCGTGACGGGCGCCGCGTCGGCCTGGGCCAGCGTGAGGGTGGTGTCCGCCGGCAGGTCCCGCAGCACCTGGACCCGCCGGTCCGGCCAGGTCACGACCAGCGAGTCGATCCGCGCGGAGCGGCCCAGGCCGAAGTGCAGCCGGTGGTCCACCGACGACTGGAAGCCGCGGGTCGGCATCTGCTCGAGGAGCTGGACCACGCCGCCGTGCCCGACCACCACCTTCGCGCCGATCCCGGCGGTGTTGCCGCCCACGCCACGCAGGACCACCGCCAGGAAATGGTGCCCGTTCCGCTCGCGGGCGCGGTTCCGGTAGATCGCGGCCGGCGCGTTGATATTGTTGACGACGAGGTCCAGCGCGCCGCTGCGGTTCAGGTCGACGTACGCCGCGCCGGTGGAGAACCCGGGCTGCGCGAGACCCCACGCGTCCGCCATGTTCGTGAAGGTGAGGTCGCCGTTGTTGCGGTACGCGTAGTTCGGGACCGGGACGTGCGGCATGCGGTCGAGGATCGCACGCAAGCGCTCCCGGTCGAGCCCGCGCTCGAGCGCCGCCTGCACCTCCGGGTCCCCCACGTGGACCAGGTAGTCCATGTCGTTCGGCCGGCGCCAGATGCCGTTGGTCACGAACAGGTCCTTGAGCCCGTCGTTGTCCAGGTCGGCGAACAGCCCCGCCCAGCTCCAGTCGGTGGCGTGGACACCCGCCAGCAGACCGATCTCGCTGAACCGCCCCGCGCCGCGGTTCAGATGCAGCGTGTTGCGCGTGACCTGCGGGTGATAGCCCGCCCGCTGCTTCATGTGGTCGACTTCGTAGCTCTCCGCGTTCGCCGAACTTCGCAGGATCTCTTCCCGCTCCGGGAGCATGTCCAGCACGAGCACGTCCGGGCGCAGGTCGTTGTTGAAGTCCGCCGCGTCGACGCCCATCGACGACCGGCTCGTGTGGGCCATCGCCGACGCGATCGACTCGCGGAACGTGCCGTCGCAGTTGTTGAGATAGAGGAAGTCGTTCTCCTGGAAGTCGTTGGCCACGAACAGGTCGGGGCAGCCGTCCATGTCCAGGTCGCTCGCGACGACCCCCAGCCCGTAGCCCTCGACGCCCCCATGGATGCCGGCCGCCTCGCTCACGTCCGTGAACCGGCCGCCGTCGTTCCGGAACAGCCGGTCCCCCGCGCGGGGGTGCCGCGCGCGCTGCGGGCTCGCGCTCCGACCCCGCTCGCTGTGGACCGAGTGGTTCAGCAGGTACATGTCCAGGTCGCCGTCGCCGTCGTAGTCGAAGAACAGCGCCTGCGTCGAGTAGCCGGTGTGCTCCAGGCCGTACTCCGCGGTCCGGTCGGTGAACGTGCCATCGCCGTCGTTCACGTAGAGGATGTTCCGGCCCGGGACCGTCAGGTGGCTCACGCCGGAGACGTAGATGTCGACGTGGCCGTCCCCGTTCACATCGGCCATGGTCGCCCCGCTGGTCCAGCCTTCGGCGCCCGCGACCCCCGCCCGCTCCGTCACGTCCTCGAACCGGTAGTCGCCCCGGTTCAGATAAAGCCGGTTCGCCCCCAGGTTCGCCGTGAAGTACAGGTCCGGCAGCCCGTCGCCGTCCACGTCCCCCACCGCCACCCCGCCGCCGTTGTAGTAGTTCAGGTAGGTGAGGATGTTGAAGCCGGGGTCTTCCGGCAGCGCGTTGACGAACGTGACACCGGTGGCCTCCGCCGCCAGCAGCTCGAACAGGGCCCTCTCCGCGGCGGGGCCCCCACACCCCGCCGGAACCACGGCCAGTAGCACCAGCACGACCGGCACGGGCGCCGCGCGTTCGCGGCCACGCGTCCGGGGCTGCGACGCAAACACCTACACGTAGCCTCGCTTCAGGAGCATCGTCGCGCCCTGCGCGAAGCTCTCCGGACCCGGCACGTCGAACTCCAGCGTATCCGCCATGCGATCGTAGATGTTGAAGAGCACGCAGGCATGGATGGCGTCCTCGATGGCTTCATCGCTCAGTCCCGCCGCCCGGAGCGGGTCCACGTCCGCCGCCGTCACCTGGTGCGGCTCCAGCGTGAGCTTCTCCAGGAAGCCCAGCGCAGCCCGCAGTCGCCCGTCCACGGGCGCCGTTCGCCAGTCATCCAGGACGGCCTGCACCAGGGCCTCATCCCCCAACGCCTTCGACGCGACCGCGCCGTGCGCTTTCGTTCAGAAGAGGCACTGGTTCAGGCGGGACGTGAACGCGGCGAACAGCTCCCGCTCGCCCACCTGCCACTCCGACGGACCCCGCATCACGGCCTGCGTCCACTCGCTCATCGGACGACCGAACAGCTTCGGCCGATAGAGCAGCGTCCGGATGATGTCCACAACCCGCCGCCCCGTGCTCAGCCGGATCATCCCCAGGATCAGCTTCTGCGGAATCCGGTGCCCCCGCTCCACCACGCGCAAACGCATCAGGCCTCCCCTCGCAGGGCCGACAACCCGCGCTCCAGGCGCCCACAGCCGGCGCCCAGCACCGCGCTGGCCGCAAGCTCGAAGATCGCGTCCTCACTGTAGCCCGCGGACCGCAGCCCCTCCACGTCCGCATCCGTCACAAGGTGGGCGTGCCGGGCGACCTTGTCCACGAACGCCCTCACCGGCTCCGGCACCGCTTCCCCCGCCCCCGGCTCCGCTGCCCCGGCGCGCCCTCCCAGCGCCGCGGCGCGCGCTTCTACCGCCGCCCGCAGCGAGACATCCGTCACGCCGGCCTCCTCCAGCACCGCCTGTCGGAGCCGCCCCACCAGCTCGCCATACCGACCGTCTTTGAACATCTTCTTCCCATGGAACAGGTTATGCACGGACCCTCCCCGACGAGTCAGGTTAATGGATCCTCAGGAGAGCGGTGGTGCCCTGTGACCACGCCCCACGTTTCCATCCATGCGTTGCTGGTCGGCGGCGTTTGCGCCGCCGCTCTGATCGGGTGCGCGTCCACGGCCGGATCCGAACCGGCGCAGCCGAAAGCCGACCTCACGTCGGAAGACATCGGGCGCACGCCCGACATCCCCATCGAGAAAGCGCTCATGGCGAAGGTGCCCGGCGTCTGGATCACGCGAACGGCGGATGGGGGCATCGCGGTGCGGATCCGGCGCTCGTCGACCTTCAACGGCCGGACGGACCCCCTGTACATCGTCGATGGCATCGCGTTCGAACCGGGTCCGGGCGGCAGTCTGACGGCGATCAACCCGTACGAGATTGCGTCGATCAGGGTGCTGAAGGACCCGGCCGACACGGCGATGTACGGTGTCCGGGGTGCGAACGGCGTCATCGTGATCACGACCAAGCGCGCGGGCGGCTGAGGCACGAGGCTACCACCCGGCGACCCGCTTGGCAGCCGTCGATCTGAAGGCCAGCAGCGCCTGGTTGTTGCGTGCGACGACGTAGACCACGCCTCCTGGCGTCCGGAGGCGCTGGAGGTCGCGGGCCTGCCCGGGCACGGAGAATCCGCTCTCCGCTGCGCGAACGGGCGTGAATCCGCCCCCTCCGTCTCCGCGCAGGACGATGCCGTACCCGGCCGCCATCCGCCCGATGTCCGGCTTCACGCCGTCGAAGTTGCCGGCCGCCAGGATGTCGAGCGTTCCGTCGCCATCGAAGTCCCCGGCGAGGAGCGCGTGGACGGGTGCGAACTGGGCGACGAGCGGCAGCGGCTCGAGGGTGAAGGAGCCGTCGCCGTTGTTCCTCGCGACGGCGCTCGCGAACGTGTAGGCGCGCTTCTCCACCGCGCCGGCCAGCTCGCCGTCCGGGAAGAGGTCCGCGCTGGAGCTGCGCGCGTAGCTGTCGAAATCCGGATAGCGCGCGGCCAGCGAGGGGAGGGCCCGGAGCAGGTCCTCCCGCGAGGCGAGCGGCACGCCCACCCCGTCCTCCCCGTACATCGAGACGATCTGCTCGATGAAGCCGTTCCTGTCGAAATCCCCGACGTGCATGGTGACGGGCCGTTCCGGGGTGGCGCGTAGCCGCGTGTTGAGCCCGAGATTGCCGAGCACGAAGTCCGTGCGGCCGTCGCCGTCGACATCCGCGGCGATGATCCGGTTCCACCAGCCGTGGCTTCGCTCCAGGCCGGGCGTCTCCAGCCGCACCAGGCCTCTGCCCGTGTTCCTGAAGATCGTCACGGGCATCCACTCGCCGACCACGACGAGGTCCGGCCGCCCGTCGCCATCCACGTCCTGCCAGAGCGCGTCCGTCACCATCCCGACGCGCTCCAGCTCGGGGGCGACCCGGCGCGTCACGTCCGTGAACCGGCCCGTGCCGTCGTTGCGGAGCAGCGCGCTGGCGGGATCCAGACCGTAGCGCCACGGGATGACCCGGCCGCCTACGAACAGGTCGAGGTGCCCGTCGCCATCGAAGTCCGCCGCGGTGACGCGCGACCCGCTGTTGCTCCGCGCCGGCAGCGCGTCCTCGGCTTTCCGGAAGCCGCCCCGCCCGTCGTTCAGATAGAGACGATCCTGGAGCGCCGGTGCCATGTCCGAGAACTCGCTGCCGCCGCTGACCACATAGAGGTCCGGTGCGCCATCGCCGTCGGCGTCGAAGAAGACGGCGCCGACGTCCTCGGCGGCGCGGTCTCGCTCGAAGAGCTCGATGTTGCTCGGCGTGAAGGCGCCATCCGGCCCCTGGAGCAGCAGCTGCCCCGCCTGGTCCTTGGCCCCGCCGAGGAACAGGTCGTCGAGGCCGTCCCCGTTCACGTCCGCCACGGCCATGTACGGCCCCTGGGTCGAGAGCAGCTTCGGGATCAACGGCTCGCGGCCGAAGTCCGCGAACGCGTTCTCGCGGTGCGAGATGTCGAGGCCGGGCAGCGTCACACGCGTGAACGTCGTGACCGCCGGTGACGCGCCCGCCGACTTCGCCCCGACCGCCCCGGCCTCCCCCGCCGCGGCCGCCGTCGTGGCCTCCGCCTGGCGGACGGTCACGCGCTGGTTCGCGGCCACCGACCGCAGCACGCTCAGCCGTCCGTCCGGCCACTCGACCGTCACGCTGTCCAGCGTGTCCGCCGCGCCGATCCCGAACGTCAGGACGTAGTCCACGCTCGACTGGAACCCGCGGGACGGCATCAGCTCCTGGAAGAACAGGCGGTCCCCCGCGCGCAAGGTCACTTTCGCGCCGATCCCGAAGCGGTTCGCCCCGGTGCCCTCGAGCGCGACCTGGAGGTAGCGGTGATCGTTCACCGTCCGCGCGTTGTTGCGGTAGATCGACGCTTCCCGGTCCAGGTTGTTGACGACGAGGTCCAGCGCGCCGTCCCCGTCGAGATCGCCGTAGGCCGCGCCGTTCGAGAAGCCGGCCAGCTCGAGCCCCCAGGACGCGCCCGGCCGGGAAAAGGTGAGATCGCCGTTGTTGCGGAACGCGTAGTTCGGCAGCGGCGTCGACATCATCTCGCCCACGAGGCGGAGGAAGTCCACCTTCCTCTCCTCGAGCGCCGACGCCAGCGTGGCGTCGCTCGCCAGGTAGCCGAGATAGTCCCGGGCGGTGAGGTCCCTGGGGATCCCGTTGGTCACGTGGAGGTCCATGTGGCCGTCCTGGTCGAAATCCGCGAACAGGGCGCTCCAGCTCCAGTCGGTCCGCGCCACACCGGCCAGCTGCCCGATCTCGCTGAACGTCCCGTCTCCGTTGTTGAGCTGGAGCGTGTTGCGCGTGAACTGGTGGTGGTAGCCGTTCTTCAGCTTGGCCTGGTATTCCTCCCAGCTCTCGAAGGCGGTCATGCTCTTGAGCCGGTACTCGTCCTCCGGCAGCATGTCCGTCACGTAGAGGTCGAGCCACCCGTCATTGTCGATGTCGGCCAGGTCCAGCCCCATGGACGAAAAGCTGATCGACGGCATCTGCTCCGCCAACACCTCCGCGAAGGTCCCGTCCCGCTGGTTGATGTAGAGGTAGTCCTGTTCGAAGAAGTCGTTCGACACGTAGAGGTCGGGCCAGCCGTCGCGGTTCACGTCGCCCACCGCGACCCCCAGCCCGAAGCCGATCTCGCTCCCGAAGATCCCGGCCGCCTCGCTCACGTCCACGAACCGGCCGCCGTCGTTCCGGTAGAGGCGGTCCCCGCCGGACGCGTGCCGGAGCTGGCGGATGTTGCGTAGCCCGAAGCTGCTCACCGGGCGGGGCGAGTTGTTGACCACGTAGAGGTCCAGGTCGCCATCGCGGTCGTAATCGAAGAAGGCCGCGTGGGTGGAGTAACCCTCGTCCGCGATCCCGAATGCCGCCGCGCTCTCCCTGAACGTGGGCTCACCGTCCGCGTTCAAGCCCTGGTGGACGTACAGCTCGTTCGCCCGACGCTCTCCCTCCACCCTGCCGGCGTAGGATACGTAGATGTCGAGGAGCCCGTCCCCGTTGACGTCGGCGAGCGTCACACCCGTCGCCCACGCGCCCTTTCCAACCACCCCCGCCCTCTCCGTCACGTCCCGGAACCGGAAATCGCCTTCGTTGAGGTAGACCCGTGGCCCCTCCAGGTTCGACGTCAGAATGAGCTCCGGCAGGCCATCACCCGTGAGGTCGCCCAGCGCCACCCCGCCGCCGTTGTAGTAGTTGCGGTAGGTGAAGACATTCAGCTCGCGGGTGTCCGTCAGGCGATTGGCGAAGTCGACGCCGGTGTGGCCCGATGGCAGCAGGGTGAACAGCGGCCCGTCCGGCGACGGCGCTTCGACCGGCGCCCCGGCCCCGCGGGCGTCCGGGGTCCCGCCCGCTTCCGAGCAGCCGGTGACCAGCGCCAGGGCGAGTAGGAGGGAGGGTCCGAGCTGCAAAGCCTGCTTCAAGCTACCGGTCCATGCGCAGAAATGGGCCCGGGATCCCGTGCGTCACCCGGGGTGGAGTTCCGCGGAGAAGGGCCGGCGCACACGGGCCTGCCCCCCGGAAGGAGCAGGCCTCGCGCGTCACGGCCGCCGCTGCCGTGGGTCAGTACCCCGGATTCTGCTTCAGCAGCGGGTTGGCGTCCCTCTGCGTCTGCGGGATCGGCATCAGGATCCGGTACGGCTCACGCTGGTCCTTGTGGGTCCACGGGTCCGTGAACCTGTCCCACCGGATCAGGTCCTGGCGGCGCTTCCCCTCGGCCGTCAGCTCGAACAGCCGCTCGCGCTGGATGCGGTCCCGGGCCTCCGCCTGCGACAGCGTGGTCGGGATCGGACGATCCGGGTCGAACGCGCGTTCGCGCACCAGGTTGAGCAGGGCGATCGCGCCGGGGGTCTGCGCCAGCTCGTTCATCGCCTCGGCCTTGATCAGGTAGATCTCCGCCAGCCGGAAGATCGCGTAATCATTGCCGTGCGTGTTCCCTTCCCGGGCCGGGTCCACCGGCCACTTGTAGATCCGGACCCCTTCCCGCTCGTGCGCCTGCGTCTCGTTCAGGATCTCGGGCGTGAAGAAGAGCGGGAGGTTCGCACGGTCGTTGACCGCCTCGCCCGTCTCTACGTTGTAGTGCTGGCCGGCCAGGAAGATGTCGTGGCGAAGGTCGTTCGAGTGCAGGATGTCCGCCTGCTGGGACGTCCCCGGCACCGTCAGGGTCTCGACGCTGGCGGTATCGAACGCGTAATAGGTCTCGGCCAGAGTCGAGAACCCGTTCCAGCCGCCGCCGATGCCGGAGTTGTAGTGCATGGCGCGGTAGAAGAAGTGGTTGTCGAAGCCGAACCCCGACTGCGCCACGTTCTTGATCACCAGGATGTGTTCCGGGGACAGGTGATTGTCGGGCGCGAAATTGTCCCCGAAGTCGTCCGCCAGCGCATACTCGCCGGAGTTCAGGATCGCGTCGGCGGCATCGATGGCGTCCTGCCACCGCGCCGTACCCCGCTGGAGCCCGGTGGCGCTGACGGTCCCGGTGAACACCTCGGCGTTGAGGTAGAGGCTCGCCAGGATCGCGTTGGCCGCGCCGCTGGTCATGCGCCCGTGCATGGAGGCCGGCCAGACCGCGGGCAGCACCCCCCGGGTCGCCTGAAGCTCGCTCTCGATGAAGGCGAACACTTCGGCCCGGCTGGCCGCTTCCCGCGGCATGATCTCGGTCGTCTCGACCACCGGCACGCCGCCGAACAGGTCCATCAGGACGTAGTAGTAGAAGGCCCGCAGCGTGCGGACCTCGGCTTCCACCACCTCCTTGTTCGCCACCGCGATGTTGGGGAGCACCTCGAGCAGGACGTTCGCTCGCGCGACGGCGCCGAACGCGTCGTTCCACGCGCCGTTGATGTCCTGGCCGGACGAGTTGTTCGGCGCCCACGTCTGGTAGTGCATCTCCAGCCACCGGCCGCCGTCGTACCAGTCGCTGCCGCGGGTCGGCACGATCATCTCATCCGTGCTGACCTCGCTCAGGTTGTAATAGCCCCAGAGCGTGGCCCGCAGTCCGGAGTAGATCGACGCCAGCCCGCCCATCACTTCTTCCTCGGTCTGGTAGAAGTTGTCCGGGGTGATCAGGCTCGTGGGGTGCTCGCTCAGATCCGTGCACCCCTGCGACAACAGCAGGAGCGCCGAGAGCGCCACCGCCCCGACCGAGCCGGTCGTACGAGATGTCCTCATGTGTCCGCCCCTGCCAGCAAGGGTGATCGATGTGTCGTCCATTGGGTCCACCTCAGAAGCTGAAGCGAATGCCGGCGGTCATGGTCCGCGGCCTCGGATAGTTCAGGTAGTCGACGCCGCGCACCGCCAGCCCCGGGGCTGCCGTATGCACCTCCGGGTCGTAGCCGGAGTACCCGGTCAGGAGGAGCAGGTTGTCGAACGAGAGATACAGCCGCCCGTTCCGGACCTGCGGCAACAGCGGGGCGGTGCCGAACGTGTAGCCGAGCGTGAGGTTCTGCACACGGAGGAACGACCCGTCCTCGATCCACCGCGAGGAGTAGATCGATGCCTCACCGAGACCGGTCCCGTCGTCGAGCGCGGAGCGGAGGAAGTTCCTGCCCTGGAACACCGCGTTCTTGGTCGAATAGACGAGCGCCGTGTTGTTGAACACCTCCTGGCCCACCTCGGCGCGGATGAAGAGGCTGAGGTCGAAGCGCCCCATGTCCACCCGATTGGTGAGCCCGAACATGTAGTCCGGATTGGCGTTGCCGATCACGACGTAGTCATCACCGCCCGGCGCCGTGGTCAGCCCGATGACGTCCTGGCTGATGATGCTGCCGTCCTCGGCCCGCTGGACCTCGTACTTGTTGAACAGCTGGCTTCCGGCCGTGCAGGTGCCGCCCCCCACCAGCGCTTCGCCGCCCTGGCACACGCCGACGAACTGGGGGCCGTAGAAGGTGCCGAGGGCCTGGCCCTCGATCAGCCGCTGCGTCCACGTGTCGCTCTGGCCCTGCCCGCTGGCCTGCGCGCTCTGGAGGTAGTTGCGGCCGCCCAGGTCGACGATCTCGTTCCGGTCCGCCGCGAACACGAGGCCGGCGCTCCACCCCAGGTCCTGCCGGTCCAGCACCCGCGCATCGAGCGACAGCTCCACGCCCTTGCTGCTGGTCTTGCCGACGTTCTCGAGCCGGGTCGGGACCAGCGCCGGCTGCGGCACCGGGACCTCCAGGAGCAGGTCCGAGGTGTTCTTGACGTAGTACTCGGCCGACCCCGTCAGCCTGTTGTCGAGCAGCCCGTAGTCGACCGCGACGTTGAACTGCGACGTCTCTTCCCACTTCAGGTCCGGGTTCGGGTTCCGGGTGGGCGTGATGCCGGTGACCGGGTCGTTGCCGAAGCTGTAGTTGTTGCCGGGCGCGAGCGTGATCAGCGACGCGTACGGCGGCACGGCCTGGTTGCCCTGCTGGCCGTAGCCGACCCGCAGGCGCAGGTCCGAGAACCGGCCGGCGGGGAAGAAGGACTCCTCGCTGATCCGCCACGACGCCGAGACCGCCGGGAACAGCGCCCACTTGTTGCCCGCGCCGAACCGCGAGGAGCCATCGTAGCGGAGCACGCCCGTGAGGTAGTAGCGGTCTTGCCACCCGTAGTTCACGCGGGAGAAGAAGGACACCAGCCGGCTCTCCTCGCGCCACGACCACGGCTTCACCAGCACGTTGCCGCCGCCGAGGTTGTGGTAGCGGAACGCGTCCGTGGCGAAGCCCTGCCCTTCGGCGCCGAACTCCGCCGCAGTGTATTCCGCGAACTCGTAGCCGCCGACCACGTCGAACTGGTGATCCGTGAACTGCCGCTGCAGCGTGAGCAGAGTCTGGAGGGTGACCGCGCCATTCTCCGTGTCCACCTGGCGGGCCCGCCCCGAGAACTCGTAGCCGACGGGGCTGGTCCTCGGGAGGTAGCCCAGCCGCAGTCCCTCGGACTGGTCCACGCCGAGGTTCACCTGCGCCGTGAGGCCGGCGAAGAGGTCGAGGGCGGCGGTCACGTTGCCGAGCATGCGCGTCGTGCTGCCCAGGTCGTCGATCTCCGTGGCCAGCGCCACCGGGTTGCGCTGCTCCTGCCGGGAGAAGTTGTTGCACCCCTCCGCATCACACTTGCCGTGCTCGTAGAACACCTGCAGGCCGGTGCCCGGGTCCGTGACCATCACCGGGCGCGTCGGGTCGTAGATCACCATGTTGGTGAACACGCCGCCCTCGAAGCCGCCGGTGTTCTCGTAGGGGAGGTAGTCGTTGTTGATGCGGGAGGCGGTCAGGTTCAGCCCGAGGCGCAGGCGCTGGTCCAGCGCCTCGTGCGACGCGTTGATCCGGCCCTGGATCCGCTCGAGGCCGTTGTTCATCACCACGCCCTCTTGCGTCATGTAATTCAGCGAGGCCCGGTACCGCGTCGTCTCGCTGCCACCGTGGAAGGCCACGTTGTGGTTGTGCGTGAGCGCCGAGCGCGTCAGCTCGCGCTGCCAGTCCGTGTCCGCGGACCCGAGGTTGGCCAGGCGCTCCTGGAAGCGCGTATCGCCGGAGTCCACGAGACCCTGCACGTAGTCCCTGTACTCCGACCCGGTCAGCACGTCGATGTATTTGGCCGGCGCCGCCATCGCGACGTACCCGTCGTACTCCATGCCCGCCTGCCCGGCAACGCCGCGCTTCGTCTGGATCAGCACCACCCCGTTGGCCGCGCGGCTGCCGTAGATCGCCGTCGCCGCGGCGTCCTTCAGGATCGAGATCGACTCGATGTCGGAGGTGTTGATCAGGTTGAGCGGGTTGCGCGCCAGCGGCGGATCGCTGTTGATGCCCATGCCCCGCGCTTCCGTCGCGCGGTTCTCCACCGGCACGCCGTCGATCACGAACAACGGCTCGTTGCTGGCGCTGATCGAGTTGCTGCCGCGGATCCGGATCAGCGAGCCCGCCCCCGGCTCGCCGTTGACGATCGAGACCTGCACGCCGGCGACGCGGCCCTGGATCATCTCGGTCGCGTTGGAGATCACCCCGACGTTCGCCTCTTCCACGTCGACGCTCGAGATCGAGCCCGTGATCGCCTCCCGGCGCTGGCTGCCGTAGCCGGTCACGACGATGTTCCCCAGCGCGATCGCCTCAGGCTGGAGCTGGATCTGCGCCGTGACGGTCCCGCCCGCGGGCACCGTGACCTCCTGCTCGTGCCGGCTGTAGCCGATCAGCGTCACGCTGATCCGATGGGTTCCGGCCGGAACGCCCCTCAGGAGAAAGTTCCCGTCCGGACTGCTGTGGGTGCCATGCGCGGTTCCGTCCACCACGACGCTCGCGCCGGCGATGGGCGCCCGGGTCGTGCCGTCGATCACCGTCCCCGCGATGGTGCCGGTGGGGGTCTGGGCGCCGAGCGAACTGGCGAAGAAAAGGCCGCCGACAAGCAGGGAGAGGATGCTTCGGGCCATGGTCATACCGTGTCCTCCACAGGAAGTAAAACCGGCTCCGGCCCAGCGTGAATGGCCAAGAGAACGGAGGGACGCCAGCGAGAGATCGAAATGTACCTGGTAACCGCGATCGTGTCGAACCGGATCGACACCGCCTTCTATGTCTTCCAGCACGGACGGAGCGCTCGAGATGCGACGCCGGAAACTTCCCGTGCTGATATCGCGATACATATGATGCCCCGCCCCTCGCTGTCAATGACCGCGTGAGAGGGCAACGGCGCGCGAGCCCGGGCGGACGAACCGCGGGGCCAGCCCCCGCGCCCCGCGCCCCGCGCCGCTGGCCCCGCGCCCCCGCGCCCCGGGATCGCTGGCTGTGCGCCCGACGCCCCCCCATATTCCGTCCCCATGGCGAGTGTGGAGCTCGAGGGTGTCCGCAAGGTCTACGGGGGCCCGGAAGGGCATGTCGCGGTGGCGGGTGCGACGTTCACCGTCGAGGACGGGGAGCTGGTCGTCCTCGTGGGCCCGTCCGGCTGCGGCAAGAGCACGCTCCTGCGGATGATCGCGGGGCTCGAGAGCACGAGCGCGGGAGAGATCCGGATCGACGGCCGGGTCGTCAACGATGTCGCGCCCCAGGACCGCGACATCGCCATGGTGTTCCAGAGCTATGCCCTGTACCCCCACATGTCGGTGCGGGAGAACCTGGCATTCGGGCTCAGGCTGAGGAAGACACCGAAGGCGGACGTGTCGGCGCAGGTGGATCGCGCGGCGGAGATCCTCGGGATCGGCCCGATCCTGGACCGGAAGCCGAAGCAGCTCTCCGGTGGGCAGCGCCAGCGGGTGGCGGTGGGGCGCGCCATCGTCCGGGACCCGCGGGTCTTCCTCTTCGACGAGCCGCTGTCGAACCTGGACGCCAGGCTGCGGGTGCAGATGCGCGCGGAGCTGTCCGCGCTGCACCGCCGGCTGGGCGCCACCATGGTGTACGTCACGCACGACCAGGTGGAGGCCATGACCCTCGGGGACCGGATCGTCGTCCTGAACGATGGGGTCATCCAGCAGATCGACACCCCGCTCGCCCTGTACGACCGTCCCGCGAACCGGTTCGTGGCCGGGTTCCTGGGCAGCCCCGCCATGAACTTCGTCGAGGGGGCCATCGTCCGGGACGGCGGGGCGCGCTTCCGGGCGGACCGCGACGCCTTCGAGTTCCCGCTCCCCGCCTGGTGGGCCGGCCAGCTCGGCGGCCGGGCCGAGCGGCGCCTGACGCTGGGCGTCCGGCCGGAGCACGTATGGGTCTCGGCCGCGCGCCCCGAGGACGCGCCGGCGGCGGAAGTGCCGGTCGTGGTGGATGCGCTGGAGCCCCTCGGCAACGAGGTCTTCATCCACGCCACGTCGGCGGGTCACCGCATCACGGCGCGGGTTCCTCCCCAGGAGATCCCGCCGGCCGGCGAGGCGGGGACGCTCGCCCTGGACCTCCGCAAGCTCCACTTCTTCGATGGGGAGACGCTGGAGGCGATGGGGGCCGGGGGGGCGTGACCCCGGGCGCACCCCGGAGAGCCGGCACCGCATCGTGCCCGAGCTCCACGACGAGGTGGCGCGTCCTGCCGTCGCGCGCGAGAGGGACCTCCGGGATCCCGTCCGCGACCGCCAGCGACTCACCGTCCAGGCGGGCGGTGGTGGCCCCTGCGGCTCGCCGGACCTCGATCACGTACTCCGTGTCCCCGCCGGGTACGCGCCAGGTGAGGCGGAACCCGGGCCAGGCGGCGGGCAGGCACGGGCGCAGGCGGAGCCGCTCGCCGGCGCGGACCTCCAGCCCGAGGATGGATTCCAGGGCCACGCGGTACATCCACGCCGCGGAGCCCGTGTACCACGTCCACCCACCCCGCCCCACGTGCGGCGCGGCGCCGTAGACGTCGGCCGCGACGACGTAGGGCTCGACGCGGTACCGCTCCACCTCGTCGCGGGTGCGGGCGTGGTTGACGGGCAGGAGCATCTCCAGCAACGTGCCGGCCCGCTCGCACCGGCCGGCCTCTGCCATGGCCCGGACGGCCCAGAGCACACCGTGGGTGTACTGCCCGCCGTTCTCCCGGACCCCCGGGAGGTAGCCCTTGATGTAGCCGGGGTCGTGCGGGGTCCGGTCGAAGGGCGGCGTGAGCAGCCGGATGAGCCCGTCCTCCTCCGCCACCAGGTGCTCCTCCAGCGCGTCGAGCGCCCGCTCCGCCCGGTCGGGCGGGGCCACCCCGGAGAGCACCGACCACGCCTGCGCGATGGCGTCGATGCGGCACTCGTCGCTCGCCGCCGAGCCGACGGGGGCGCCATCGTCGTAGAACGCGCGGCGGTACCAGCTACCGTCCCAACCGGCCACGTCCAGGGCGACGACCAGGTTTTCCAGGTAGGCGCGGTAGATCCCGGCGCGCGCCGCGTCCCCGCGCTCCTCGCAGAGCGGGATCCAGCGCTGGAGGATCGAGGCGAGGAAGAAGCCGAGCCAGACGCTCTCGCCGCGGCCGAGCCGGCCCACGCGGTTCATGCCATCGTTCCAGTCGCCGGAGCCCATGAGCGGGAGCCCGTGCGCCCCCCGTGTGAGGGATCGGTCCATGGCCAGGGAGCAGTGCTCGTAGACGTCGGCGGTGTCCGGGGAGGGCTCCGCGCGCATGTGCGCCTCGTCCTCGCCCGGCTCGAGCGGGCCGCCGCGCACGAAGCCCGCGCGGGCGTCCAGCACCGCCCTGTCGCCGGTCACGTCGATGTAGAACGCGGCGATGTACGGCAGCCAGAGCAGGTCGTCGGCGAAGCGGGTGCGGATGCCCCGGTCCGCGGGCGGGTGCCACCAGTGCATCACGTCACCCTCCGGGAACTGGTGCCCGGCGTGGAGCAGGATCTGCCGTCGCGCGAGCTCCGGGGCCGCGTACACGAGCGCGGCCGAGTCCTGGAGCTGGTCGCGGAACCCGTACGCGCCGCCGGACTGGTACAGCGCCGACCGTCCCCAGAGGCGGCAGGACACGTTCTGGTAGAGGAGCCAGCCGTTCAGCATGAGGTCCAGCGCGGGCGAGGGCGTCTCGACGCGGACGCGCCCCAGCAGGTCGCGCCAGCGGGCTCCCGTCTCCTCGAGTGCGGCGGCCACGGCGGCGGGACCGGGGTAGGCCGCGATCAGCAAGCGCGCCGCCGCCTCGGAACCGGCCTCCCCCAGGAGGAAGGCGAGCTCGACCGTCTCTCCGGGAGCGATGTCGAGGCGGACCTGGAGCGCGGCGCAGGCCTCGTCGCCCCGGCCCTCCCCGGGCTCCAGGTCGGCACCGGCCCGGAGCGACTCGGGGTCGGACAGCTCGCCGCGGGGTCCCACGAACGCGGTCCGGTCCGCCGTGACGCGGACGCCCGACCCTTCGCGGGGCGGCACGGCCGCGGCGAACGCGATGCGATGGCCGAAATCCTCCGTCGCGGCGTTGCGGGCGAACACCGCCCCGGCCCGGGGGTCGGGGGCGGCCTCCACCCGGTCCCGCGCCTCCGCGCCACCCCCTAGCACCCACTCGAAGTAGGCGAACGCCGAGAGCCGCCGCGGGCGCCCGCTCCGGTTCGCCACCCGGAGACGGAAGAGCTTGACCGGGTGGTCCGGCGCGACGAGCTGCCAGACGTCCTGCTCCAGCCCGCGCCCCGTGTGGCGGTAGCGGCTGTAGCCGAAGCCATGACGGGTCTCGTACGGCCCCTCCCCCGGGGCCGGTCCGGGCATGGGCGACCAGAACGCGCCATCGTCCTCGTCCCTCAGGTAGAGCGCCTCGCCGTGCGGGTCGATCACGGGGTCGTTGTGCCACGGCGTGAGCCGGTTCAGCCGGCTGTTCTCCGCCCACGTGCACCCCGCCCCGCTCTCCGACGCGAGGAACCCGATGGCCGGGTTCGCGATGACGTTCACCCATGGCAGCGGCGGCCGGCGCAGGCCGTCGGGACCGGTCCCGAGAAGGATCACGTACTCCTCGCCGCCTTCCGAGAATCCGCCGAACCCGTTGAAGAAGCGGAGCTCCGCGCTGGCGGTGAGGGGCTCCGCCGGCTCGCCGCCCTCGAGACCCCGGGGCTCGCCGGAGGACCCGAACCGGGCCAGCACCGCCGCCCCCCGGTTCGACCCGGACCGCTCCCGCGCCGCGTCGGAAAACACCCGCCGGCACGCCCGCGGGGACGCGAACGAGGCCGCGGCCACCTCGGCCTCCGTCGGCCGCACCCCCGCCGCCACCACCGCGGTGAAGCTCGCGGCTTCGCCCGGCGCGAGGGCCACCGCCCGGCGCAGGCAGAGCGCCGGATCCAGGACGGCGCCGATGGTGCCGTGCAGCGCCCGCTCCCGGACCAGCGCCACGGGAGCGGCGGGAGTGCCGCCGCGGCCCAGGAACCGCGCGCGGTCGCTCTCCCGCTCCGGCTCGTCCCCGCGCTCGTCGTCGGGCACCAGGAGGTGCACGGCGCTGAGCGCCGGATCGCCGGGGCTGCGCGGCCGCCGCCGGGCGATCAGCCCTTCGAGGTCCGGGAGGTAGTCGGTCTCGATGAACAGCTTGGAGAAGGCAGGATGGCGCGCGAAGGCGGCCGCGCCATCGAGCGCCACGGGGACGAAGGTCGTGACCTCCAGCCGCCGGGTCGACTCGGAGCGGTTGCGCAGCGTCACGCGCCGGAGCTCCGCCGCCCGCGTCTCGGCCAGCGCGTGCTGCGTCGTCGTCTCGATCCCGTCATCGAGCCGGAGCAGCCGGGGGGCCCGCGCGTCCAGCCAGACGTCGTAGCGGTCGGGTCGGCGGCTCGTGGGCAGGAGGCCGGTCGCCCAGAAGTCGCCGCGGTCCAGGTCGCGGACGTAGATGACCACGCCGCCGTAGCGGTCCGGGTACCCGCCCCCGGCCACGACGAAGTCGTCGCATGCGGACCAGCTCCGGCCGAGGCTGTCCAGGCGCAGCTCGTAACGCTCGTTCCCGAGCCGTCGCACGCGCGCGCCCGCGTGATCGTGCATGCGCGCGTCAGCCCTTCACGCTGCCGGCCATGATCCCCTGCACGTAGTAGCGCTGGAGGAACAGGAACACGAGCATGACCGGGAGCACCGTGAGGACCGATCCCGCCATCATCAGCTCGGTGTCCTGCGCGTGCTCGCCCACCAGGCTCGCCAGGGCCACCGGGAGCGTGTAGCGCGACTCGTCGCTGAGCACGATGAGCGGCCACATGAAGTCGTTCCACGTGCTCAGGAACGTCCAGATGGCGAGCGTGGCCAGGATCGGCACGATGTTCGGCAGCACGACGGACCAGTAGGTCCGGAGCTCGCCGGCGCCATCCATGCGGGCGGCGTCCAGGAGGTCGTCCGGGATCGCCAGCGCGTACTGCCGGATGAGGAAGATGCCGAAGATGCTGGCCATGCCCGGGATGATCACCCCCCAGTACGTGTTGATCAGCCCGAGCTGCTTCATGAGCAGGAAGAGCGGCAGCATGGAGACCTGCACGGGCACGACGAGGCCCGCCGAGAGCGCACGGAACAGCGGCTCGCGGCCCCGGAAGCGCAGCTTCGCGAACGCGTAGCCGGCCATGGAGTTCACCACCAGCGATATGGCGGTCACCGCCACCGCGATGATGCCGCTGTTCAGGAAGTAGCGTCCCACGTCGAGGCGCGTGAACAGCGCGCGGTAATGGTCCAGCGTGACGTCCCGGGGGAGGAACCGCGGCGGATAGCTGCTGGCTTCCCCGGCCGGCATCAGCGAGGCCGAGACCATCCACACCATCGGCGCCATGGCCAGGAACGCGCCCACCGCGAGCACGGCGTGGAGGAGGACGCCCCGCCAGCGTGAGCTCACGCGTCCGCCCGCCGCTGGAGGTGGAACTGGATCAACGTGAACACCAGGATCACCAGGAAGAGCACGAACGCGATGGCCGCGGCGAAGCCCATGCGCCACCACCGGAACCCCTCCTCGTACATGAACAGCACGATGCTCGTCGTCGCCCGGAGCGGACCGCCCTGGGTCATCACGTACGGCTCCGCGAAGAGCTGGAAGAAGCCGATCATCGTGATGACGCTGACGAACAGCATGACCGGGCCGAGGGCGGGGAGCGTGATGTGCCAGAACCGGCGCAGCGCGCTCGCGCCGTCGATCCGCGCCGCCTCGTAGAGCTCCTCGGGGATGCTCTGCAGCCCGGCAATGAAGATCAGCATGTTGTAGCCGAAGTTCTTCCAGACCGCGAGCACGATGATGGCCGGCATCGCCCAGCGCGGATCGCCCAGCCAGTCGATGGGGTCGATGCCCGCCAGGCCGAGCGTGTAGTTCAGCAGCCCGTACCGCGTGTGGTACATGTACCGCCACACGATGGCCACGGCGACCAGCGTCGTGACGAACGGGGCGAAGTAGACGGTGCGGAAGAAGGTCCGGAAGCGGACCGCCCTGGCGTTCAGCAGCAGCGCCGCGCCCAGCGACACCGCGATGGACAGCGGGCCCCCGACCAGGGCGAAGTAGAACGTGTTCTTCAGCGCCGTCCAGAACAGCGGCGTCTCGAGCAGCCGCACGTAGTTGGCCAGGCCGACGAACCGGACGTTGTCGAAGTCCGCGATCCCGTAGATGTCGAAGTCGGTGAAGCTCAGCAGCAGCGCCGCCGCCACCGGCAGGAAGAAGAAGACGCCGATCAGGACGAGGGCCGGTGCGAGGAAGACGTACGCCGCGGCCGACCGCTCGGCGGACCCCGGCCGCCGGGACCGCGGCTTCCGCCCCGCGCCGGGCGCCGGCACCCGTACTCCGGCGGTGCCCGTGGTGATGGCCGACTCCGTCACGGCCGCTGCTCCCGCTCCTGCATCCAGCGCCGCTTGTCCAGGATGCGGTCCACGTCGCGGTCGAGGTCGGCCAGCGCACGCTCGATCCCGCCACCGCCCCGGATCGCCGCCTCGGAGTACTCCAGCACCTTCGTCGCGATGTTCTCCCATTCCGGGACCTTCGGGAGCGGCGCGACGCGCTCGAGCTGATCCCGGAACGCGGCGGCGTACTCGTTCCCGGCCAGCGCCGGGTCGTCCCACGCGGCGCGGACCGCCGGGAGGTTCCCGGTCAGCTCGTAGAAGGCGGCCTGCTGCTCCACCCGGGACAGGAACTCCACCAGCCGCCACGCCGCCTCCGCGTGCTCCGTCCCCCGGAACACGACCAGGCTGGACCCGCCGGCGATGGACAGCCCCGGCCCGCCGGGCCCCGGGAGCGGCGCGGTCGACCACGCGTGCTGGAGCTCCTCGGGGATCCGGCGCAGGAACTCGCCGATGTTCCACGGGCCCGAGATGTACATGGCGATGTTCCCCCGGGCGAACTCCTGGTACAGGTTCGCGATGTCCGTGTTGGACAGCGCCGGCGCCAGGCTGTCCCGGAACAGCCCCACGTAGAACTCGAAGCCGCGGCGGAAGCGCGCGCCCCGGAAGTCCCCGCGGCCGCCGTCCTCCCGGAGCAGCGGTGACCCCGCCTGCATGCCCAGGATCACCGGCTGCGCCCATTCGTTGATGGGGAGCAGGATCGGGTACTGGCCCGGCCCCATGCGACGACGCAGCCGCTCCATCGCCGCCCGCCACCCTTCCCAGGTATCCGGCGGCCGCGCGTAGCCCGCCTCCGCCAGCAGGTCCGTCCGGTAGAAGAGCACCCGCGTGTCCACGTACCAGGGGATCCCGTACGCCACGGAATCGATGACGTTGGTGTCCCAGATCCCGGGGAAGAACCGGTCCGGCTCCACACCGCCGGGCCGCGCCACCCACGCCTCCAGCGGCTGCAGGGCGTTCAGGGCGACGAACTCCGGGACCCAGGTATTGCCGAGCTGGGCCACGTCCGGAGTCGCGTCCCCCACCAGCGCGGTGAGCAGCTTCTCGTGCGCCGCGGTCCACGGGATCTGCTGGACCCGGACCCGGATGTCCGGGTTCTCCCGCTCGAACTCCCGGACCAGCTCCCCGACCACCTCTCCCTCCCGCCCCATCCCCCAGAAGCGGAGCTCGATGGGGGCGTCATCCCGGTCGCCGCACGCGGTGGACAGGAGCGCCGCGGCCAGCGGGACGAGGGCGGCGACGCGCGGCCGCACCTCAGTCCCCGCCGGCGGGCGGGAGCCAGCCGCCGGTGAAGCCGGCCCGGCGCAGACCCTCGACGATGTAGGGGCTCCCGCGCAGGAGCCGCCACACGAGCCCCGTCCGGTGGTTCTCGATCATGGCGACGATGGGGCCCTGGTCGATGCCCAGGTAGTCGCCATCGAACCAGCCGACGCCCGGGACCACGTGGCCGTGCTGCGTGCGCACCGGCTCCCGCAGCGTCGGGTTGAACGCGTCCAGGAACCCATACTCGCCCCAGAGGTGCGCCCCGAACCGCTCCCGCATCGCCCGGAGCGATGGGACGGTGATGGCCGGGTCGAAGGGGATGGACCCGCCCAGCGCGGTGGGGACCAGCGTGCCGTCATCCGTCAGCCCGGTGAACGACGCGCCCCGGGCCCAGTACGTGTGGAAGCGGCGCTCGACGCCGTCCACCACCATCACCGTGTCCAGCGGGCCATCGCTGGCCGTCAGACCCCAGAGCTCCGCGCCGTAGCCGCGCCAGCCGCCGGGATTCGCGATGGCGTAGGCGCGCTGGGAGCGCAGCGCGCGCCGGGAGTTCTCGAAGTAGTCGATCCCGCGGCCGCGCATGTAGGCGTCCCGGATCCCCCGGAAGTCGATCCAGACGTGGGAGTACTGGTGGCCGAAGAGCGGCCCGAAGCCCAGGTGCGGCTCGCCGTGGAACGTCCCCCACCGGTACGTCTCCGTCCACGCCTCCCACGCCGCCGGCTCGACCGGGTGCGTGGGGGATCCCAGCGCGAGGACGTACAGCAGCATGGCCTCGTTGTAGCCGCGCCAGTCCCAGCCGTGGAAGCCCTCCTCCGGCGTCCACCCCATGGCCACCAGGGGCGCCCGGGGCCGGGCCCACGACCAGTCCACGCGCCGGTAGATCGAGTCGGCCAGCGCCCGGATCTCCGCCTCCCCCGCGTCGCTCCCGTCGAAGTACTCGTGGCAGACCAGCATCCCCGCCAGCAGGAGGGCCGAGTCGATGGTGGAGAGCTCCACCCGCTCGAACCGGTGCCCGGTCTCCATGTCCAGGAAGTGGTAGAAGAAGCCCCGGTGCCCGGTCATCCCCGCGGGCGCAGGCCCCTGCGGCGCCGTCCAGAAGAACCGCAGCGTCGACAGGACCCGGTCCCGCGCCTCTTCCCGGCTCATCCACCCCCTCTCGACGCCGATGGGCCACGCGGTCAGCGCGAAGCCCACCGCCGCCACGCTGGCGAAGGACGGCCTCGGCGCCCGGTCCCGCGTCAACCCGTTCTCGGGGTTGGTATACGCCACGAACCAGCGGAACGTCCGCTCCTGGAGCGTATCCAGGAACGCGAGGTCCGCGGGCGCGAGTCCCGGCGCCGCACCTGGAAGGCCGGCCCCCACGTCCCCCACGTCCGGGGCCGGCGCCGCGCAGCCGGCCAGGACCGCGAACAGGGCTGCCGGGACGAGGTCGACGAGCGGCGCGGCGCGGCGCCGGCCGCCCGCACCCCTCCTCAGCACCGTCCCTCCAGCCACCCGCCGGAGAACCCGGCGCGGCAGAGGCCGGTCACGATGTACGGGCTCTCGCGCATCAGCTCCCATATCAGCCCCGTCCTGTGGTTCTCGATCATGGTGAGGATCGGGCCCTGGTCGATGCCCAGGTGGTCCTCGTCGAACCAGCCCACATCGGCCACGATCTGTCCGTCGCTCACCGGCGCGCCGGGCTCGCGGAGCGTCGGGTTGAACGCGTCCCGGAAGCCGTAGGGGCCGTACAGGAACGGCCCGTAGCGTTGCACCATCGCGCGCAGCGCCGGCACGGCGATCTCCGGGGCGAACGGGACCGACCCGCCCGCCGCGGTGGGGACCAGGGTGCCGTCGTCGTTCACGCCGGTGGCGGCGGCGCCGCGGGCCCAGTAACCCCGGAAGGTGCGGCTCCGCCCGCCCACCGTGGTCGTGAAGCTCCCCGGCCCATCGCTCGCCGTCAGCCCCCACGCGTCCTCGCCGTAGCCGAGCCAGCCGCCGGGGTTGTCCATCGCGTACGCCTGCTGCGCCAGGGTGGCGCGGCGCGAGTTCTCGAAATAGTCGATCCCATGCTGGCGCATGTACGCGTCCCGGATGCCGCGGAAATCGATCCAGACGTGCGAGTACTGGTGCCCGAACAGGGGCCCGAAGTTCACGTGGAGCTGGCCGTAGTACGAGACCCAGCGGTAGGTCGACGTCCACTCCCCCCACGCGGCCGGGTCCACGGGGTAGGTGGGCGAGCCCAGGGCCAGGATGTAGAGGAGCATGGCTTCGTTGTAGCCGCGCCAGTCGTGCACGGAGAAGCCCTCCTCCGGGCTCCATGCCAGCGCCACCAGCGGCGGGCGGGGCGCCGCCCAGTCCCATTCCACGCGCCGGTAGATCGAGTCCGCCATCTCCCGGATCTCCGGCTCGGGCGCGTCGCTCCCGTCGAAGTACTGCTGCGCCGCCAGCACCCCGCCCAGCAGCAGCGCCGTGTCGATGGTGGAGAGCTCCGTGGTCCCGCTCCGCTCCCCCGTGCTCATGTCGAGGAAATGGTAGAAGAACCCCCGGTAGCCCGTCACGCCCGTGGCATGCGCGTGCTGCGGAGCGTCGCGGAAGAACCGCAGCGTGGCCGCGGTCCGCGCGGCCGCATCCGCCCGGCTCACCCACCCGCGCTCCACGCCGACCGGGTAGGCCGTGAGCGCGAACCCCACGGCGGCAATGCTGGAGAACGGCGGGTCGGGCCAGCGGTCGGGCGTCAGCCCGTTCGATGCGCTGGTCGTCTCCCAGAAGAACGCGAACGTCCGCTCCTGGACGTCATCGAAGAACGGGCCGGGGTCCACCGGCACCGTGTCCGGGCCGGTGGACGGCGTGCCCGCTTCCGTCCCGCAGCCGCCGTGGAGCAGCGCCGCGAGCAGGACCAGGGTCAGTCGGTGCATCCGCTACCGCACGAGAAGCGAACGCCGCCCCCGAGACTGCCGGGGGCGGCGTTCCGTTGATCAGGATCCAGGTACGTCCGCGCCCCGCATCAGTACCCGGGGTTCTGCGCCAGCTCCGCCACGGTCACCTCGGCGAGGGGGACCGGGTAGAGCTCGTGCTTCCCTTCCTGGAACACCAGCGCCGGGCAGCCGGCCGGCAACGACCGGTCCTCGCACGTCAGCGCTTCCATGACCGCACCCGCGCGTCCCTGCCGGATGAGGTCGAACCAGCGATGCTGCTCCATCGCCAGCTCGTGCCGGCGCTCCGCCCAGATCGCGTCCAGCAGCGCCTGCCCGCCCGCCGTCACGTCCGGCAGCAGCGCCAGCACCGGCACGTCCACCGAGAGCGTCTCCGTCGTCGGCGACCCTTCGGCCGGGTGGCTCACCCGCAACAGGTCCAGCGTCACGGTCGCGGCGGGCGGGAAATCATCGACGCGGCCCAGGTACGAGTCCAGGTCCGTGATGGGCGTCCCCTCGACCTCCGTGATGATGTCCAGGTTCGTCACGCGCACCGGGAGCGGGGTGATCGTGTTGTCCCGCACGTCGGTGAAGCTGCGCACGCCGGCGGCGTACGCCTGCGTCGCCTCGTCCACGAACCGCACCCCGACGCGGCTGCTCGTCCCCAGCCCCAGCACCCCGGTGACCAGGGTGTCCGACAGCTCCTCGGGGTGGAGCCCCAGCGTCACGTCCATGCCGCTCCGGGCGCGCTCCCGCACCATGTTCAGCCACGTCCGGGCCTGACCCTCGTTGCCCGTGCGGAAGGCCGCTTCGGCGCCCAGCAGCAGCACGTCGGCGTAGCGGATCCGGCGGATGTTCACGCCGCTGTTCCCCGGGCCGCCGGGGTTGTTGGCCGGTGTGTACACCTTCGAGTTGAACCGCGGGTTCGGCATCGTCGGCTCGCGGCGGACCACGATCCCCGACCCGTCCGGGACCATCTCCCAGGGATAGAGGATCGTCGCCTGCAGACGCGGGTCACCCGGCTCGTAGGACTCCTCCAGGTCCGGGGAGGGTGTGTTGAAGCCCCAGCCGATGTTCGGCGTGCCGCGCACGCCCTGGACCTGCGCGTACTGCGACGCGCCGCCCGACGGCGACGTGTTGCCGCCCTCCACCGCGATCGTCTGCACCTCGAACACCGACTCGGAAGAGTTCTCGCCCATCGGCGAGAAGAGCTCGGCGTAATCCGGGTACAGCGAGTACTCCCCCGAGCCGATCACCGCCTGCGCCTGCGTCAACGCCTCCGCGTACTCCTCCTGGAACATGTGGGCCTGCGCCAGCAGCGCCCGGGCCGCCCCCCTGGTGGCGCGGCCTTCATCGGCCGCCGAGTACCCGGACCGCTCCGGCAGCACCGCGATGGCGTCCTGGAGGTCCTGCTCGATCTGCGCGAAGACCGCGTCCTGCGTGGCTCGCTGCTGATAGAAATCACCGGGGCGCAGCGGCTCCGTGATGAGCGGCACGCCGCCATACGCCCGGGCCAGGAAGAAGTAGTAGTAGGCCCGGAGGAACTTGTTCTCGCCCACGAGCCGCGCCCGGCGCGCCTCGTCCATCGCGACCTGCGGGATGTTCTCGATGGCCACGTTCGCCCGGTAGATCCCCTGGTAATAGCCCATCCAGGTCTCCCGGAAGACGAGGTTGCCCGACTCGAACGTGAGGCTCGTGAACTCGATGAGGTAGCCCGCGTCGTTCGGGTGGCTCCCCTTCGTCGCGTCGTCCGACACGATGTCCGTCATGCCGACCCAGAACAGCGTATGGGTCTGCCAGTTGCGGAGCATGGCGTAGGCGGCGTTGGTGGCCTGGAGGGCCTGCGCCTCCGTCGTGAAGAAGTTCGATGTCGTCAGCTGCGCCTTCGGCTCCGTGGCCAGGAAGTCGTCGCACCCGAAGAGAACGAGGACGAGCGGCAGCGCACGGCGCAGCGGCGTCCTCCTCGATCCGCGGGTGTCGTTCCGATGTGCTCTCATGATCTCCACCTTGCGGTTCGGGTTCAGAAGCTGAGGTCGACGCCGACCGTAACGATCCGCGCCGGAGGATAGAGGACGTTGAGCTGGTCCAGCCCGCTGTTGATTACCGTGCCCGAGGTCAGCTCGGGCGTGTACCCGCTGTAATCCGTCCACAGGAACAGGCTGGTCCCGCTGACGTAGAGCCTGGCCAGGTCGACGCCCATCCGCTGCGACAGCTCCTGCGGCACACGGTACCCGAGGCGGGCGCTGTGCAGCTTCAGGAACGACCCGTCCTCGAGCCAGCGCTCCGACGGCTGGTAGTTGTGGCCCGCGCTCGTGATCCGCGGCTCCCAGTTGCTGGTGCCGACGCCGTTCCACCGGTCGAGGTAGCTCACCTCGAAGTTCTCCGCATGGAACCGCCTCGCCTTCTTCGCGTTCAGCACCTCGTTGCCGGACTGCCCGCTGAACCCGATGCCCATGTCGAACGCGCCCAGGCGCAGGTCCGCGTCGAAGCCGTAAATGACGTCCGGGATCGGCGAACCGATGAACGTCATGTCCTCCGCGTTGATCACGCCGTCCCCGTTCAGGTCGGCGTAACGCAGGTCACCGGGCTGTTCGCCGCCCCGGATCGGCGAGCTGGCGATCTCCTCGGGCGTCTGGAACACTCCCTCGACCCGGTACCCCCAGTAGGCCCCGATCGGCTCGCCCGGCACGGTCCGGGTGGTGAACCCCATCCCGGCGACCGCGCCGCCGAAGATCTCCTCACGGCCCTGGCCCAGCGCCAGCACCTCGTTGTCGATGGTGGCGCCGTTCGCCGACAGCTCGAGGTTGAGCGGCCCCACCTGGCCGAACCACGTCACCAGCCCTTCCAGACCCTTGTTGCGAACCTCCGCCGCGTTCACGAACGGCTGCTGGTTGACCCCGACATAGCTCGGGATCGGCACCCGGACCAGAATGCCCTCCGTCGTCCGGTTGTAATAGTCGACCGTGGTCTGGACCCGGCCGCCCCAGAACGCCGCATCCACGCCGATGTTGTACTGGCCCGTCTCCTCCCACCGCACGTCCGGGTTCGCCAGCGAGATCGGCGCCGCGCCGTAGCGGAGCTCCCCGCCCAGGGGGTAGTTCAGGTTCCCGGTGATCAGCGCGACCGCCGGGTACGACCCGATCTTGTCGTTGCCGATCTTCCCCCAGCTCGCGCGCAGCTTGAGGGCCGACACGGCGTCCATGTCCGCCATGAACGATTCCTGCGCCAGGTCCCACCCCACGGCCAGCGACGGGAAGTACCCGTAGCGGTTCGTCTCGCCGAAGCGGGAGGAGCCGTCCACCCGCATCGACCCGGTGAACAGGTACCGGTCCATCAGCGTGTAGTTCGTCCGGAAGAGGTACGACAGCATCCGCCAGTCGGAGGCGCTGTTGAAGTTCGTCGACCCCTCCGCCGCCGCCGCGTTCAGATACCAGAGGCTCGGGTCATCGCCCGCCACGTTCACGCGGCTGCCGCCGAAATCCTCGTTGTAGAACGACTGCGCGGTGATCCCGCCGAGCACCGTCAGGCGGTGCGGGTCGGCCAGGTAGTTCCAGGTGAGCGTGTTCTCCCACAGCCAGCTGTCCGTGTTCTCGAACCGGATGCCCACGTTCGACTCCACGTTCTGCTGCGTCGCCGACACGTAGAAGACCGGGACGAAGCTCCGGAAATTCGTCCGCTCGTAGTCGAGCCCGAAGCTGGAGCGGAACAAGAAGTTGTCCAGGAACGTCGCCTCGCCGTACACGTTGCCCACCATCCGCTGGGCCCCGCCCCTGTTGTTCGTGTAGAACACCGACGCCGCGGGATTGCCCGTGGTGGCGCGCGAGATCTCGTTGAACGTGCCGTCGTCGTTGCGCGGCGCCACGGTCGGCTCCGCGTGGTAGATCGAGCCCAGCACGTTCGGCGGCCGCTGGTCGTCGGTCGCGGTGAAGTTCAGGTTGTGCCCGATCTTGATGGCCGGCGACAGCGCGTAGTCGTTGTTGAGCCGGACCGTCATGCGCTCGAACGCCGAGTGCGGGATCACGCCCGACTGGTCGATGTAGTTCGCGCTGAAGTAGTACGTGATCCGATCGGTACCGCCCGATGCCGTGAACTGGACGTTCTGGATCGGCGCGCTCTCGAAGATCTCGTCCTGCCAGTCCGTGTCGGGACCCGTGTAGCCCGTCGGGAACGGCGGCGTCCCGCCCAGGTTCGCCTCCAGCTCGTTGATGAGCTCCGCGTACTGCTGCGCGTTCACCATGTCGATGGGGTTCAGCACGCTCTGCGTCCCCGCGTACGCGTTCAGCCGGTACGTCGTCCGGCGCGACTCGACCCCGCGCTTGGTCGTGATGATGATCACGCCGTTCGCGCCCCGCGACCCGTAGATCGCCGTCGCCGACGCGTCCTTCAGCACGTCCACCGACTGCACGTCATGGGCCGACAGGAACTGGATGTCGTCCACCAGCATCCCGTCCACCACGTACAGCGGCGACGCGTCGTTGAGCGTGCCGACGCCGCGGATCCGCACGATGGCGTCCGCCCCCGGCTCGCCCGAGATCGGCGTCACCTGCATGCCGGCCACCTTGCCCTGCAGCGACTGCACCACGCTCGGCGTCGCCATCTCGGTGACCTCGCTCCCGTCCAGGCTCGACACCGACCCGGTCACGTCCCGGCGCTGCTGCGTGCCGTAGCCCGTGACCACGATCTCGGCCAGCGCCACCGCCGACACGTCCAGCGCAACGGTGAGCGTGGTCCGCCCGTTCAGCGGCTCTTCCAGGTCCGCGAAGCCGATCAGCGCGAACACCAGCGTGTCGTTCGGGCTCGGCACCTGGAGCGTGAACCGGCCGGTAGCGTTCGTCAGCGTGCCGATGGGCGTGCCCTTGACCATCACGTTCACCCCCGCCAGCGCCTGCCCCGACTCCCCCGACGTCACCGACCCCACCACCCGCGTCTGCTGCGCAGCCGCGGGGACCACTACCAGCACGGCCAACAGGGCCGGCAAAAGACCGATCGCCCAGCGCCTCGACGCCGGACGCGCGTCGCGCCACTCCCCCGATGTGTTCCGAACTTCGCTCCTCATGCCACCACCTCCTGCTCAGGGTTTGAAGATCCTGACTCCATTGCCGTCCCACCGGCTCACCTCGCCCCCGCCCTCCCGCGGAGCTCCGCACGAGCGCCGCACCACCAGCGACGTCCCTACCACCTCGTGCCGCGGCTCGTGCGCCGCCCCCTCCTGAAGCGCCAGCAGCAGCAGCTCCACCGCTCGCCGCCCCAGTCCCTGCAGATCCACCTGCACCGTCGACAGCGGCGGCGTCACGTACCGCGCGATCGGCACATCGTCGAACCCCACCACCGCCACGTCCTCCGGCACCCGCAGACCCGCCTCCTGCAACGCGCTCAACGCGCCCACCGCCATCGAGTCGTTCGCCGCGAAGATCGCCGTCGGGCGCTCCGCCAGACCCGCCAGCCGCTGCGCCGCCGCGTACCCACCCTGCTTCGTGAAGTCCGCTTCCACTTCCCACTCCGGCCGCCGCTCCAGCCCCAGCGCCGCCAGCGTCCGCCCGTACCCCTCCCGCCGCTCCTGCGCGTCGTGGTTCTGCGCCTCCCCCGCGATCAGCCCGATCCGCTCGTGGCCCAGCGCGCCCAGGTGCCGCACCACCGCCGTCGAGCCCCCCGCGTTGTCCACGTTCAGCGTGTCGAACCGCCCGTTCGTCGGTCCCGAGTTCACCAGCACCGCCGGCCACGTCGCCGGCACCACCTGCCCCAGCTCCACGGGCGTGATGTCCGGCGACATCAGGATCAGACCGTCCACCCGCCCCCGCATCGCTCGCAGCGCCGCCGACACCTCGGTCCGGTCCGCGTGCGACCCCGACAGCAGCAGGTGATAGCCCGCCTTCCGCGTCACGCTGTCCATCCCCCGGATCACCTGCGAGTAGAACTCACCGTACAGGTCCGGCAGGATCACACCCAGGTTCAGCGTCCGCCGCGTGCTCAGGCTCCGCGCCGCACCGTGCGGCGTGTACTCCAGCGACCTCGCCGCCCGCTCCACCCGGCTCCGCGCCGAGTCGCTCACCGGGCCGCTCCCGTTCAGCACGCGGGACACGGTGGCGACGGAAACTCCCGCCTCTCGGGCGACATCGCGGATGGTCGCGGACACGGTCCGATCCTCCAGGCGGAGGCGGTGTATGGAAACGTTTTCAGAAAACGGTTACAGCCCGCGGGCCGGGTTGTCAAGACCGTTGGTCCGGCAGGGCGTCAGGGGGTGGGGAGAATCCGAAAGTTCCGACGGGGCGTGTTGCGCGGGGACGGTGTGGCGGGCATGCTTGGCGTGGGCGCCCTTCACCGTCACCGACACGTCCGTCGCCAGGGTCCGGTCCAGGCGCGGCCCGGCGCCGGCCCCCTCACGCTCGAGATCGTCCACACCGATACGGACGACCCCATGGACCGAGAGATCAACGACGCGATCGACGCCCTGCTCGCCCGGATGACGGTGGAGGAGAAGCTGGGGCAGCTGACGCTCGAAGTGGGCCGGTGGACCGACGTGGGACCCCGCGTGGAGGAGCGGGGCGAGGAGGACATAAGGGCGGGGCGCGTCGGCGCGCTGTACGGCGTGTACGGCGCCGAGTACACGCGTGCGCTCCAGCGGGTCGCCGTGGAGGAGACGCGGCTCGGGATCCCGCTGCTCTTCTCCCACGACATCCTCCACGGTTTCCGGACCACGTTCCCCATGCCGCTGGCGCAGGCGGCGAGCTGGGACCCGGCCGCCGTCGAGCGGGCGGCGCGGATCGCCGCCATCGAGTCCAGCGCCCACGGGCTCCACTGGACATTCGCGCCCATGGTGGACATCGCCCGGGACCCGCGCTGGGGGCGTATCGTCGAGGGCGCGGGGGAGGACCCGTTCCTCGGGTCCGTGATGGCGGCCGCGCAGGTCAGGGGCTTCCAGGGCGACGACCTCGCCGCGCCGGACACCGTGGCCGCCACCGCCAAGCATTTCGTGGCCTACGGCGCCGCGGAGGGGGGCCGGGACTACAACACGGTGGACCTCTCCGAGCGCACGCTGCGGGAGGTCTACCTGCCGCCGGTCCGCGCCGCGGTCGAGGCGGGGGTGGCGGCGGTGATGCCGGCGTTCAACGAGATCGCCGGCGTCCCCATGCACGCGCACGCCGGGCTGATCGAGGGGGTGCTGCGGCGCGCGTGGGGGTGGGACGGCGTCGTCGTCAGCGACTACACGGGCGTCATGGAGCTGATGCGCCACGGCGTCGCGGCGACGCCCGCGGACGCCGGCATGCTGGCGCTGCGCGCCGGTGTGGACATCGACATCGTGAGCGACATCTACCTGGGGCTGGCCGACGAGGTGCGGGCGGGTCGGCTGGAGGCGGCGGTGGTGGACCGCGCCGTCCGGCGGCTGCTCCGGCTGAAGCACGACCTGGGGCTCTTCGACGACCCCTACCGCTACAGCGACGCGGAGCGGGAAGCCGCGTCGACCCTCACCCCGGAGCACCGCGCCGCCGCCCGGGACCTCGCCCGCCGCTCCATCGTCCTGCTGAAGAACGACGGCGTGCTCCCCCTGCCGAAGGGGATCCGCCGCCTGGCCGTGATCGGGCCCCTCGCCGACGACCGGCGCGTGACGCTGGGCAGCTGGACCGGCGCGGGGCGTGTCGACCACACGCGCAGCGTGCTGGAAGCCATCCGCGACGCCGCCGGGCCGGGGACGGAAGTCGTGGCGACCGCGGGGCTGCCCGACGCCGTCGCCGACGACACGGCGGGCATCCCGGACGCCGTCGCGCTGGCGGCGTCGGCGGACGCGGTCGTGCTGGTGATCGGCGAGCCCGAGTCGCTGTCGGCGGAGGCGGCGAGCCGCGCGTCCATCGACCTCCCCGGCCGGCAGCTGGACCTGGCCCGGGCCGTCCTGGACACCGGGACGCCGACGGTGGCCGTGCTCGTGAACGGCCGGCCGCTGGCGGTGCCGTGGCTCGCGGAGCACGCCCCTGCGATCCTGGAGACCTGGTACCTGGGGATCGAGCACGGCGCCGCCGTGGCCGATGTCCTTTTCGGGGACCACGACCCCGCCGGCCGGCTGCCGGTCACGTTCCCGCGGGCCCTCGGGCAGGTCCCGCTCCATTACGCCCATCGGAACACCGGCCGCCCGCCCGCGGAGGAGGAGAGGTACACGTCGAAGTACCTGGACGTGCACTGGACGCCGCTCTTCCCGTTCGGCCACGGGCTGAGCTACACCACGTTCGCGTACCGCGACCTCGCGCTGAGCGCCCGCACGATGGCGCCGGACGGGTCGCTGGAGGTGGCGGTGACGGTGGCCAACACCGGGGACCGGGCGGGCGACGAGGTGGTCCAGCTCTACGTCCGGGACGACATCGCCAGCGTGACGCGGCCGGTGCGGGAGCTCCGGGGGTTCCGGCGGGTCCGCCTCGAGCCGGGCGCCAGCGAGCGGGTGACGTTCACCCTGGGCCGGCGCGACGTGGAGATGCTGGATGCCGACCTGCGCCCGGTGGTCGAGCCGGGGTCGTTCACCGTGTTCGTCGGCGGCAGCTCCCGGGCGACCCTCGAGGCGTCGTTCGCGGTCGTCGCGGGCTGACCGGCCGCGCCGCCGCTTCAGGCCTCCGCGTCGCCGCCCCGCCGGGTGGTGATCACCACCACGCCGTTGGCCCCGCGGACGCCGTACGCCGCCGTGTCGCTGATGTCCTTGAGGACGCGGATGGTCTCGATGTCGGCGGGGTTGAGCCAGTCGAGGCCCCGGCCCGGGGTCACCTGGATCGGCATCCCATCGACCACGTAGAGCGGGTCCCGCCCCGACATGGTGCCGGGCCCCCAGACCCGCACGCTGATCCCGCCGCCGGGCTCGACGATCACCCGCACGCCCGGGAACCGGCCGATCAGCAGCTCCTCCATGCGCACCGCCTGCTGCCCGTCCACCTCGTCGGCGTCCACCACCGGCCCCGTCCCCGTGACCTCCGGCGCGTGCGGATCGGTGGACATGGCGCGGTTGTGACAGCCGGGGAACAGGAGGACGGCCAGCACGACCGCGGCGGCGGGGACCGGCAGGATGCGGGTCATGGGCGCCTCCTCGAGGCGACTGGAGGTCGGGGACGGCAGGGCGTCGCGATGACGCGTCCCCCTACACTAACACATCGCGCCGGCGCCGCGCCTCTCCGCGATTTCCGGGCCCGTCGCCCGCGTCGTCAGCGGACGGGGCGCGCCCGCCGCTTCGCCGGCTCCTCCAGCAGCGCGAAATGGACGAGCACCCCGAAGTGGTCCGACGGCCACACCCCGTCCGGCGACGGCGCGTCCAGCACCACGTCCGCCCGCCGCGGGACCAGCTCCGCGTCCGCGCCGGAGCGGTAGAACACGTGGTCGATCCGGGCGAAGCGGTGCCCCCTGGCGGTGTTCAGCGTCGTCACTTCCCCCGCCGTGTCGGCGTGCACCGCGCCGTAGGCATCGCCGAAGCGGTCGCGGACCGGCGCCAGCTCGGGCGCGGTCGCGGGGGCGTTGAAGTCGCCGGCGAGGATGATCGGCCCGTCGCCGCGGGTCTCATCGATGTACTCGAGGGCATCGACCACCTGCGTGCGGCGGATGGCCCCGCCTTCCTCGGTGTGGTGGAGGTGCGTGCAGTAGACGTCGAGGGTGTCGCCGGCCGCGGCGACGCGGGCGTGGAGCACCACCCGGTAGTCGCTGGCCGGGTCGAGCCGACGGTGCCCCCGCTCCAGCAGCGGCGCGCGCGTCAGGATGGCGTTCCCGTAGCGCTTGACGCTGCCGGCGGTGTCCCAGGACTCGAAGTGGACGGTGTACCCCAGGCGGCCGCCCAGCGTCTCCGCCTGGTTGGGAAGCCCCTCGTTCTGGAGCACCTCCTGGAGGCAGATCACGTCCGGGGTCGCCGCCCGCAGACCCGCCACGATCAGCTCCAGCCGCGCCGGCCAGTCCTGCTGGTCGTGCCAGATGTTGAGCGTCACGAAGTCGAGCGTCCCCCGCTCCGCTACCCGCGAACCCGCGGGGTCCCCCGGCTCCACCGGCGCGCACGCCGAGGGGAGCCACACCGCCAGCGCCAGCTTCACGAACCGTTTCGACATGCCCTCCTCCTCTGCTACCTGCGCCTCCGGACCGCGATCCCGCTGATCGTGGCCCGCCCCGCCACCCCGGCGAGATCGATGGCCACGCCGCCCCCGCCGGCCGCTCGCGCCCGCACGGTCCGCTCCACCGCCGTGTACGGTCCGGCCTCCGCCGCCAGGTCGAGCGCGGGGAACGCGACCACGCCGTTCACCCGCACCGTGAACACCCGCTCGCCCGGCGCGCGGCGGGCCGTCTCGGCGAACAGCAGCCGGACGTCGTAGTCCCCGTCGGGCAGGTCGAACCGGTACGCCCGGGCGCCCTCCCGGGTCGCCTGGAACAGCGCGTCCTCGACGGAGCCGGCGATCCGGTGGTGGTCGAGCCGCGCATCGCCGCCGACGTGGCCCCAGCTCCCTGGCTCGTACGGCCGGTCGGCCTCCCACGCCAGTCCCGTCCCGTCCACGTACTGGTAGGCCCCGCCGGCGTTCACCGCGACCTCCCGCACGGGGGCGTCCCGCCGCACGAACGGCGCCGTCCGATCCTCGTAGACGACGATGGTCCCGTCCCGCACGGCCCTCCCCTCCCCATCGCCCGCCCCCCGCGCCTCCAGCCGGTTCACCCCCGGCGCGAGGGTCACCGTCCAGCGGGCGCTGCCGTTCTGCGTGGCCCGGGTGCCGAGGGAGGTCCCGTTCGCCACCAGCTCGACCGCTTCCAGGTTGGAGTAGACGACCACGTCGTGGCGCGCGTCAGCCGCGCGGCTCCCCGCCCGGACGGGCCAGTCCCGCGTGGCGATGTGGAGCACCGGCTCGTCCAGGAGCCGGGCGCGATAGTAGTGCCAGAGGTCCTTCGGCTCCCGGTCGTAATACAGGAGCCCCTTCTGGTTGATGTTCGGCTTGCTGTCGTGGCGGTGGGCGGAGCCGAAGTCGAACTGGTTCCAGACGGCCGTGCCCGCCAGGTACGGCCGCGCGAGGAGCTGCGCCAGGTGGGATTCGTGGAACCGCTGCTGGTGCTCCGTGCTGAAGTCGAACGCCCGGGGCTCACGCGCGTGGATCCGTTCGTCGCTCCCGGCGCCGTACTCGCTGATCATCAGCGGCCGCCCGGGGTGCCGGGCGTGCAGGGAGTCCAGGTACGGTCCGAGCTCGTCGAGGGAGCGGTAGTACCAGCCGAAGTAGAGGTTCAGCCCGAGGATGTCCGGGATGTCCTGGAAGCCGGTGCCGTTGTCGATCTCGCCGTAGGAGATGGCGGTGACCGTGGCCCGGCCCGGGTCCTCGGCCTCCACCACCGCCTCGAGCCGCCGCGCCAGCGCCATCAGCCGCTCGTAGTAGCCCTCCGGCAGCGGGTCCGGCCTCCGGAGCATCACCTCGTTCATGTAGCCCCACAACAGGATCGACGGGTGGTTGTAGTGCTGCCGGATCATCTCCACCAGCATCCGCTCCGCGTTCTCCGCGAACGCCGCCGAGGTCGTGATCAGGTTGACGACGGGGATCTCCTCCCATCCCGCCAGCCCCAGCGCGTCCATCGCCTCCAGCACCGCCGGGTCCTGCGGGTAATGGGCGAGGCGCAGGAAGTCGAACCCCGTGGCCTTCACGAGCTCGACATCCCGGCGGTGCAGCGCGTCCGGCAGCGCGTTACCGTAGCCCGCCCGATCCTGGTGCCGGTTCGTGCCGATCAGCGGCAGGCGCCGGCCGTTCAGGAACACGCCCGAGTCCGGCGTCACCCGGAGCCAGCGGAAGCCCAGCGGGTTCTCGATCCGGTCGGCCACGCCCTCCTCGCCCGCCCCGGTCGCGTCATTCGTCACCAGCTCGGTCACCACCCGGTAGAGGTTCGGCTCCGCCGGCGACCAGAGCCGCGGCCGGGCGATGGGCGCCGACAGCTGCCGGAAGGGCGCCGACCCGCCGGCCGGGACCACGATCGTCGACCGCAGCGTCGCCGCCTCCCGTCCGTGGAGGTCCAGCACTCGGCTCACCACCTCCACCCGGCGACGCCGCGCCGTCGCGTTCACCACCGTCCCGCGCACCCGCACCGTCGCCCGCTCGGCCGTGAGGTCGGGCGTGTCGATGAAGACGCCCGGCGAGGCGTGGTCGAGGAGGGTGATGTGGACCGGGTCGGTCGCCACCAGCCACACGTCGCGGTAGATCCCGCCGTAGAAGGTGAAATCGGCGTTGAGGGGCGGGACATCGTCGTCGTGGCGGTTGTCGACCCGGACCGCCACGACGTTGGGCGCGCCGACGCGGACATTGTCCGTGATGTCGAACGCGAACGCCGTGTACCCGCCAATGTGGCGACCCGCCGCCCGGCCGTTCACGTACACGTCCGCGACCTGGTTCGCGCCCTCGAAGTGGAGGAAGACCCGCTTGCCCGCGAGGGACGGGTCCAGCGCCAGCGTCCGGCGGTACCAGCCGATCCCGCGGCGGTAGTCCGCCCCCTCGTCCGAGGACGCCGTCGCGTTCCATGTGTGCGGCAGGTCCACCCGCTCCCAGGCGCCGTCGTCGAAGCCGGGGGCCTCGGCGCCGTCCAGCGGGCCGGGGGCGTAGCGCCAGCCGTCGTTGAGGGTGTAGCGGACGCGGGGGGAGGCGGCGGCGGTCGCCGCTGGTGTCACGGTCGCGGCGTCCCGCCCCCGGTCACCCCCGTCGCCCCCTCCCATCCCGCGGCCGCCCTGGTCCGCCTCCCGGCGCGGGCCCGATGCGCACAGGGCGACCCAGGCGGCCAGCACCGCCACCACCGCCAGGATCCGCAGCAGCCGGCTCCTCACCGCCGCGCCTCGCGCCAGCGGAGAGTACGGGCGCCGTGGAACCGCGGGAACGTGATCACCGAGTCGTAGCCGTCCGACCGGACGTCGATTCGCACGGGGTCGGCGCCGGCGAAGCCCTCGAGCCCCTGCGCCAGCCGCCGTCCGATGAGTCGGATCTCGAGGGGCCGCGGATCCGCGGACTCCACCCGGAGCGTGCCCCCGTCTCGCGTCGTGGTGAGCTCGGCGACGAGACCCTCGCGCGTCCGGAGCGACCC
>DATKBW010000177.1:0-3701 GCA_035513575.1 Longimicrobiales bacterium
GCAGCCGAACGCCCGGGTCTCATACGACGCGGACGTGACCACCCCGCGTCCGTCGGCCGCCCCCCCGACCAGCAGTAGCGACTCCCTTCCTGCCCCGTCCGGGTCCGCCAGCCGCGCGCACTGGACGAAGAACTGGTCGCAGTCGAGGAGGAGGAGGCGTCGCATGGGGAAGTATAGGGACCCCGACGGACGGGGTACACAGGCGGCGCGGGCGCCTACGTTCCCTCGAGCGTGCCCGCGCCGCTGTCCACGCCGTCCAGCGCCTCGCGCACTCGCGCGGCCAGGCCGCCGGGGGTGAACGGCTTCTCGAGGAAGCCGGCGCCGATCTCCCGCACGCCGTGCCGGAGGATCACGTCGTCGGTGTAGCCGGACATCAGGAGGGCGGGAAGGCCAGGCCGGGCGGCGACCACGCGCTCGACGAGCTCGCGCCCTCCCAGCTCCGGCATGACGACGTCCGAGAGAACGAGCTGGATGGCGTCCGGATCGGCGCGGAACAGCGCCCACGCCTCGGCGCCGTCACGGGCCTCCATCACGTGATAGCCGCGTCGACGGAGGACCCGCCCGGCGAGGTTGCGGACGGCGGTGTCGTCCTCGACGAGGAGGATGGTCTCCCCGGCATGCTCGGCCGCGGGGCCAGGGCGCCGGATCACGGGCTCGGCCTCACCCTCGACGAATGGAAGGAACACCCGGAACTTGGTCCCGAGCCCCGGCCGGCTCTCCACGCTGATGTGGCCGCCGCTCTGCTTGACCACGCCGTAGACGGTGCTGAGGCCGAGCCCGGTCCCCTTGCCCAGCTCCTTCGTGGTGAAGAAGGGCTCGAACATGCGCTCGATCACGTCGGGCGACATTCCGCTGCCGGTGTCCGAGACCTCCAGCTCCACGTAAGGGCCGGGCTGGAGCCCGTCGGCATCCACGAGGTCGCTCGCCCCGAGCCGCACGCGGGCGGTCCGGATGGTGACTTTCCCTCCCCTGGGCATCGCGTCTCGCGCGTTGACCGCGAGGTTGAGGATGACCTGCTCGAGCTGACCTGGATCCACCAGGATGCACCCTGCGTCCGGCGAGAGCGAAGTCGAGAGGACCACGTCCTCGCCGATCAGGCGGGTCAGCATCCCGCGCAGGTCGCTCACCGTCTCGTTCGGGTCCACGAGGCGTGGCTGCATCATCTGGCGGCGGCTGAACGCGAGCAGCTGCCGCGTCAGCCGGGTCGCCCGCTCCGCCGCCCGCCCGACCTCCTCCAGGTTGAGGCGCACCGGTTCGGGCGGGTCTTCTTCGAGCGAGAGCTGGGTGTAGCCCTGGATGCCGGTCAGGATGTTGTTGAAATCATGCGCCACGCCCCCCGCCAGCCGCCCGATCGCCTCCATCTTCTGCGCCTGCTGCAGCTGCTGTTCGAGATGCACGCGGTCGGTGACGTCGCGGCAGTTCACGACCACGCCGCGAACGGCCGGGTTGTCCAGCAGGTTGCGGGCGCTGCATTCGAGCGTGCGCCACGAGCCATCGGCGTGTTTCACCCGCAGCGTGGTGGTGAACGTGCCACCGGGCGTGTCGTACACGTGCGCCCAGACCCTGACGCCCCGCGCCCGGTCATCCGGGTGGACGCTCAGGAGCTCCGAGACGTCCCGGCCCAGCGACTCCGACGCGGGGACGCCGAGGATCCGCTCGCGATTGGGGCTGGCGTACGACAGTCGGCCGTCCGCATCCAGCACCACGGTCAGGTCGGAGGCGTTCTCGATCAGCGCTCGCGACCATTCCTCGCTCGCCCGCAGCGCGACCTCGGCCGCCTTCCGGTCGCTGATGTCCGTGGCCACGGCCACGTACCCCACCACTTCGCCCTGCGCGTCCCGGATCGGCGTATCGACCACCAGGGCGGGGAAGCGGGTGCCATCGCGACGGTATGACAGCAGCTCGCCGGCCCAGCGCGCGCCCTGGCCCACGGCATCCAGGAGACTCGCCGCCTGGGGCTGTGTCTGGTCGAGCGGGATCACTTCCTGGATGGGCCGCCCGACCACCTCGTCCCGCGACCAGCGGTACATGTCCTCCGCCGCGCTGTTCCAGTACGTGATCAGCCCGGCCATGTCCGTTGCCACCACGGCCTGGCCCACCAGCTCGAGGATCTGGGCCTGGAACCGGATCCGGTCCTGGGCCTCCCTCCGCGCCGTGACGTCCCGCGACTCGATCACCACGCCGTTCACCGCGGGATCGTCCAGCAGGTTGCGGCCCTTGGACTCCAGCACGCGCCAGTCGCCGTCGCTGTGCCGGACCCTGAACTCCGCCGTGGGGTGGTGGGACGGATCCTTCATGGCCCGGCCGAACTCCCGCCGCACGCGCTCCAGGTCGCCCGGGTGGATCCGGTCGAAGATGCTCTTCCCGACGCGTTCCTCGGGGCGGAGTCCGAGCGCCTCCACGAGCGATGGGCTCTGGTACAGGATCGTGCCGTCCGCTCCGGTGATGCTGATCAGGTCGGAGCCCTTCTCCGCGAGCGCTCGGAAATAGGCCTCGCTCCGACGCAGTCGGTCCTCCGCCCGGTGACGCCGCACCGCGCCCGTGACGCGTGCGGCCACCTCGTCCAGCAGCTCCCGCTCCTCGGCCAGGAAGATCCCGGCCTCCCCCGGCTCCGCATCCTCGAGCGTCTGGAGGGTCCCGCCGGTGCCGGGGTCGGGCGGAGTCTCCCGGTAGGTGACCTCGATCCAGCCACGGACGTCCCCATCGATCCGGATCGGGGCGCGCTGGCGGTGCGGAGACTCGACGAAGCCGGGACTCGCGACCCGCACCGAGTCCACCGTGATCCGGGCCCCGGCCAGTGAGGGGTAGCGCCATCCCTGGGGCAGCGCCGCGGCGGCCTCGGCGAGCATCCCTTCCAGCCCGCCATCCCCCCCGTCCAGCGCGCGAGATACCGCGTAGAGGCAGCGCTGCTCCTTGATGCGCTCCGCGAGTTGAACGGCCTGCGATCTCATCTCCCGCGCCCGTTCGTCGCGCGCGCTGGCGTCGCGGATCAGGGCGGGCACGCGGCTGTCTGCCGCCGTCGTCTCGTTGAGCGAGACCACGACCCGTACGGGCTCGGTCCCGGCGACGCGGCGGACCCGGGCGCTGAACCACCGCTCGTGACCGCCAGCGGTACACTCGAACTCGTGGGCTACGGACTCGACGCCGCCAGCCAGCACCGTCTCCAGGAAGTCGGCGATGATCGCGGCGTCCGCGTCACTCGTGTCGCGCAGCGCGTCAGGGTAAGGGCGGCCGGGGCCGGCGGAGGTCACCGGGCACTCCCCCTCGGTCAGCGCCCGGTTCCAGGAGTCGTTCGTCTCCAGGATCCGACCGCCGCCATCCAGGATGGCCATGCGCGCGCTCGCCCTCTCGAAGAGCGCGGCGAGCACGCGCTCCCTGTCGGAGAACGCGGGCGTGGGATCCCGAAGTGCCATGGTGAACGAACTCTCCCGATGCTGGATGGCCACTGGCCGTTGCCGCATGGAGGAGTATCGGCCGGTGGAGGAGCGCCTTTAGCGTTCTCGCCCCCGCATCAGAACAGGCCGACGATCGTGCCGTCCTCCTCCACCTTCATCCCTTCTGCGGCGGGGTGCGCGGCCAGGCCGGGCATCGTCATGATGTCCCCCGTCTTGACGACGACGAACCCGGCGCCCGCCGAGGGCGTCACCTCGCGCACCGTGATCCGGAACCCGCGCGGCCGGCCGAGCTTCGTGGGGTCGTCG
>DATKBW010000178.1:0-4389 GCA_035513575.1 Longimicrobiales bacterium
CGCCTTCGCGGCCTGCGGCCGCTCCGGAGAAACCGGCGCAAGCGGTCGCGAGCCGGGGAGCGGACGTGGTATTATCGCAGAGTAGTGAGTCTGTACTCTGTGATGATGCGCCGGTTCGGCAACCGCAAACGTTATCCGAAACGGCGGTCAGAGTTTGATTCGCCGATAAAGTGTTCACGACCAATCAAACTCCCCTGGCGGCAACAGTTGGCAAGGCACAAGGACAGAGCGATGACCATTGCACGAATCGAGTTCTGGCAACTCCCGCTTTGGGTGCGGATTGCGGTGGCACTGACATTTTTCAACACGTGGGTTTTAATCGCTGAGTTCGTCATCGATCGATACGGTATCGACGAGTATCTGCCGTTCTACAGATATGGGGACGTCTGCATCTGGGAAATCGCGGTACTTCTCGTCCTGGTGTTCTGGTTTGTCAGAAGCTCTCGAGTGCCGCGCGAGCGCCTCCCGGACGATCGCGAAGCCGCCCAGTGAAGTAAACAGATAAGGTCCTCGTCGGGAGGAGCTCCGCGGGTCGCGGTCGGGCTGACAGAATCCGCCGCGCTCGCGCGTTCCGGCACGAGGCCCGGTCCAGGCCGGCCGCCTCGAGGCCACGCCAACCCCGGAGGCCGCTGTGTGCCGTTTCCACGTTGCGACCCTGTCACTCGCCCTCCTCGCCGGACCCGCGGCGGGTCAGGTCATCCCGATCCGGACGCCGCCGATCGTGCGGGCGGACGGGTTCGAGCTCCTCCCCTCCGCCCGGCTCGGCATGGGCGGGGTCTCCATCGCCTTCCAGGATACGCTGGGGGACCCATGGTCCAACCCTGCCACGGGGGCGCGGGTGAGGGGCGCGCGCGTGTTCGGCTCCGCCATCGCCTACGGCGTGTCGGACCGTGCGGGGGGTGGGACGGCGCTGCCGGTGGGGGCGATCGCGGGGTCCGGGCAGTGGTTCGCGGCCGGCGCGCTGGCGATCCAGTCGGTGGAGCCGGGCCGGGTCGGCGGCTTCACCGACCCGGTGTTGGAGGCGGGCGGAGAAGGCCGTGAGCGGGACGCGCGCCCGTCGCGTGAAAGCATGTACGCGTACGCGCTGCTGGGGCGTTCGTGGCCGGAGCGGGGGCTGTCGGTGGGCGGGAGCGTGGTGGCGGCGCGTCGCCACGCGGTGGACGGGATCGGTCTGCTCTACGGCGAGAGCGAGAGGGTCGAGGCAACCGGCGCGGTGGCGACGTACCGGCTCGGGCTGCTCGGGGAATGGTCGGGGGCGCGGTCGTTCGAGGCCGTGGCGGTCCATTCCCGCACGCGGATGACCCACGACGTGCTCTACGCCGACTGGTTCTGGGACCCCGACACGCAGTTCCCGGCGTGGGAGCCGCGCGAGGAGCGGAACGCCGATGAGGCGGACGTCTGGGGGCTTCAGGTCGTGCACGCGCGGCCGCTCACGGCCGGTTGGCGCATCGGCTTTCTCGGGACGGCGAACCGGGTCGTCTACCCGGGCGTCCCGCGCTATGACGCTCCGAGTGACGGCGTCACGGACGTCGAGGGCGGGCGCGGCGAAGCGCACGCGTACAACCTGGGCGTCGGGGTCGCCGGCGACGCCGGGCTCATGCGGCTCGGGCTGGACCTCGTCTACGAGCCGATCCTGAGCCGGATCCGCGGCGAGGACGCGGCGGGCACGACCGTCGACAACCGGATGCGCTACTCGAACGGGATCGTGCGAATCGGCGCCGGCCGGGAGTGGCGGTCCGAGGGCGGGCCGAGTGTGGTCGACGCGCGGCTCGGCGTGTCGGCGCGGCTGGTGGACTACCGGCTCGCGCAGTTCGATCATCGCCAGGCGGCCGGACGGAACGAGCACGCCCGCTGGGTGGAATGGGGCCCCGCCTGGGGCGGAGGCATCCGCCTGGGCGATGTGGAGGTGCGCTACTACGCGAGCATGCTGCAGGGGACGGAGCGCCCCCTGGCGTGGGCGCCGCAGTTCGTGGACTGCAACGACGTCTGCCTCGCTTCCGTCGCCATCCTGCCGGGTCCGGCACCGGACGACCGGGTCGACACGCGGGCGGTCACGGTGGTCACGCAGCAGGTGTTCGTCTCCGTCCCGCTGGGAGGTGTCCGGTGAGGGCGGCCGTCCGCGCGGCCTGTCTCGGCCTGCTGGTCGTCGTCGGCTGCGACGTGCCGAGCGTGGTGACGGACCCGCCGCTCGATCCGAGCCTGGATGCCGACCTCCGGCAAGCGCTGGACCGCTACGGTGTTCTCCCGATCGGACCCGTGCCCGCAGGGGACCCGGCGCTGGTCGCGCTCGGGCAGGCGCTGATGTTCGACCCGATCCTGAGCGGGAATCGGGACATCGCGTGCGCCACGTGCCACCACCCGCGCACGCACGGCGGGGATGGCCGGTCGCTGCCCATCGGGACGGGCGGCTCGGGACTGGGCCCGTCCCGGGCGCTCGGCGCCGGGCGCGAGCTGGTTCCGAGGAACGCGCCCTCGCTGCTGAACCAGGGGCTCCGGTCCTTCTACCTGCTGTGGGACGGCCGGGTGTCGGGCCACGGGGCCGGCCCCTTCGAAGCCCCGCCCGGTGTGACCTTCCCGGCCGGGGTGCCGAACGTCCTGGCCGCGCAGGCCATGATCCCGGTGCTGGACCGGCGCGAGATGCGCGGGGAGCCGGGGGACGTGGACGTCCTCGGCCAGCCCAACGAGCTGGCGGTGTTCGCCGACAGCCAGCGGTCCGAGATCTGGCAGGGCATCATGGGGCGCCTGCTCGCCGTTCCCGAGTACCGGGCGAGGTTCGGCGCCGCGTTCCCGGACGTGGCGGCCGGGGCCCTCCACTTCCGGCACGCCGCCGCCGCCCTCGCCGCCTTCATCACCGAGGGGTTCACCCGGGCGAGCTCGCCCTTCGACCGCTACCTGGCCGGCGACGACGGCGCCCTCGACCCCGCGGCGAAGCGCGGGGGCGTGCTCTTCTTCGGCGCCCGGCCGCCGGCGACGGGTCAGGCCGGCGACGCGCCCTTCTCGGCGACGGCGCTCCCCTGCTCCGGCTGCCACGGGGGACCCCTGCTCGGCGGCCAGTCGTTCTCGAACGTGGGGGCGCCGCAGATCGGTCCGGGCGTGGGCGCCGCCAGCCCCCTCGACCTCGGCCGGGGGGGGATCGGCGGCTCCTTCCCCGAGTTCCAGGACTTCTACCGCTTCGCGTTCCGCGCCCCGCCGCTCCGCAACGTCGAGCTCACGGCGCCCTACATGCACAGCGGCGCGTATGCCACCCTCGAGGCCGTCGTCCGCCACTACGACGACCCGGCCGAGGCGCTCCGCACCTACGACGGGTCCCACCTCGAGACCGCGGTCCGGGACCGCGTTCACGATGACCCGGCCACGATCGACGACGTGCTCCTCCGCCTCGACCCACGCCTGCGCCAGCCGCTCCGGCTCTCGGATGAGGAGGTCGAGGACCTGGTCGCCTTCCTCCGCTCGCTCACGGACCCCGCCGCCCGCGACCTGGGCGACCTGGTCCCCGCAAGCGTGCCCAGCGGCCTGCCGCTGGACGGGGAGTAGCGCCGGACGGGCGTCCGCGGGACCGGGCAGCCGGTACGGCACGGGCGGAGGAGATCCTTGCCGGCCGACCGGTCCCGACGAAGCTTGGGGCCATGAGGAGCCGACTGGAGAGGACCCGTGCGGGGCTGGCGTTGCTCGGTGGAACCGTGATGGTGGCCCTTGCCCCGGAGCTGGCCGCGCAGACCGTCACGCCGGACGGGGCGCGGCTCGCCCTGCCCCTGCGATCCGATTCGCTCGTCGGCGTGTTCGAGGGGAGGACCCCATGTGGCAAGCTGTTTGTCGAGTTTACGGGGTATGACTCCCCGGCCTGTGAAAAGGTGAAATGGTGGCTCGCCCTGTATCGCGACCCGGCGGGGGAGCCGGGCGGGTACCGGTTTGAGGGAACCCGCGTCACGAGGACGGGGGCGTGGGCCATCGAGCGGGGCACCGCAAGCCAGCCGGACGCGGTCGTCTATCGCCTGTTCACGGACCTCCCGGTCGGATCCATCGCGCTGCTTCGAATCGACGCCAATATCCTGCTTCTGCTCGATGGCGATCGGCGACCGATGGTTGGTGACGCGAGCTGGAGCTACACGCTGAGTCGGACGAACCGGCAGGCGGCCCGATGATGGGACGGCCTGGAGCAAGGTTCGTAGCCCCGCGCGCCGTCGTCGCCGTAAAGGGCGAGCGTTCGCGGCCGGCCTGCTGCTCCTCCGCGCCTACCGCGCCACCAGCTCCAGTATTCCGCTCCGCAGCTCCGACCGGATGGCATCCGCGTCCGCGTCGCCGGTGGTGTTCATGGCGCCGATGACCGCGGCGCCGGTCTCCGGGGCCAGGTAGAAGAAGGCACGGAAGGATTTCTGGCTGCCCGTGTGG
>DATKBW010000179.1:0-7342 GCA_035513575.1 Longimicrobiales bacterium
GGCGCGGGCTCGCCTTCGGCTCGCAAGAGGGCTCGCTACGCTCGCAAGAGGGCTCACTGGCGCTCCGTCCCGGTTTCCGGGTCGAGATCGAAAGCGCGCGGCGAGCCGGAGCCGGCTACGAGATCCGTCTCGCAAACCGCCGAGCCAGGCAACCGCCGGGCGCCGGCTGGCGTTGCCGAACGCCGCCGCGGTGACGTGAGGCACGCACGGCCTGGTTGCTTGCGCCGGCAGGCGCCTTCTTGCGAGGCCGCGAGGCCGAGCCCTCTTGCGAGGCCGGCAGGCCGAGCCCTCCTGCCGCAGGCCCGGTCCCGAGTTGACACGCGGAGGCGCCACCGGTAGCGTCCGAGGGACCGCCAGGGGTACCCGTGCGCCGACCGCGTCGGGTTGAGAGAGTCCCTTGGAACCTGATCCGGTTGAGACCGGCGTAGGGAGGCGGCCTCTCCAGTTCGCAGCGTGGTGAGCCTCCGACGTCGATCCGGCCGAAGCCCCGGAAGGAGCACGTCCCATGGCCACCCGCGCCCCCCGCAAGCAGGCCCGCCCCGCGCGTGCGATCCCCCCCGCCGAGGGCGACTACGGCGATGCGTTCCCGAGCTCGTACCGCGTCTACGAGGAAGGGCCCCACGGCATCCGGGTCCCGGTCCGCGAGATCCGCCTCTCCGGCGGGGAGCCCCCCCTGCGGGTCTACGACACCGCCGGCCCGCTGGACGCCGACCCGCTTCATGGCGTTCCGGCCGTGCGCGCGGACTGGATCCGGGAGCGGCAGGTTGCGTCGTCGCCTGAGCCGTTCGCGGGACGGGCATTCGGCGACCTCGTCCCCGAACCCCTCCGGAACCGGCCGATCCGCTCCACCGGCGGCCCCATCACGCAGATGGAGTTCGCGAAGCGGGGGGAGGTCACGCCGGAGATGGAGTACATCGCGATCCGGGAGGGGATGACGCCGGAGTTCGTGCGGAGCGAGGTCGCGCGGGGGCGCGCGATCATCCCGGCGAACATCAACCACCCGGAGCTGGAGCCGATGATCATCGGCCGGAGCTTCAGGGTGAAGATCAACGCGAACATCGGGAACAGCGCGGTCACGTCGTCGATCGAAGAGGAGGTGGACAAGCTCCGCTGGGCCATCCTCTGGGGCGCGGACACCGTGATGGACCTGAGCACCGGCAAGGACATCCACGAGACCCGGCAGTGGATCATCCGGAACAGCCCCGTCCCCATCGGGACGGTGCCGATCTACCAGGCGCTGGAGAAGGTGGGCGGAGTGCCCGAGGAGCTGACGTGGGAGGTGTACCGCGATACGCTCATCGAGCAGGCCGAGCAGGGCGTCGACTACTTCACCGTCCACGCGGGCGTGCTGCTCCGCTACATCCCAATGACCGCGAACCGCGTGACCGGGATCGTCAGCCGCGGCGGGTCGATCATGGCCAGGTGGTGCCTGGCCCACCACCAGGAGAGCTTCCTCTACACGCGCTTCGCCGAGATCTGCGAGATCATGCGCGCGTACGACGTCTCCTTCTCCCTCGGCGACGGGCTCCGCCCCGGCTCCATCGCCGACGCCAACGACGAGGCCCAGTTCGCCGAGCTCCGGACCCAGGGCGAGCTCAACAGGGTCGCCTGGGACCGCGGTGTCCAGGTCATGAACGAGGGCCCCGGCCACATCCCCATGCACATGATCCGGGAGAACATGGAGAAGCAGCTCGAGTGGTGCGACGAGGCGCCGTTCTACACCCTCGGGCCCCTCACCACCGACATCGCCCCCGGCTACGACCACATCACCAGCGCCATCGGCGCCGCCCAGATCGGCTGGTACGGCACCGCCATGCTCTGCTACGTGACGCCCAAGGAGCACCTCGGACTGCCGGACCGCGACGACGTGAAGCAGGGCGTCATCGCCTACCGCATCGCCGCCCACGCCGCCGACATCGCCAAGGGGCACCCCCGGGCCACCGCGTGGGACGACGCGCTGTCGAAGGCCCGCTTCGAGTTCCGCTGGCGCGACCAGTTCAACCTCGCGCTGGACCCCGTGACCGCACTGAAGTATCACGACGAGACGCTCCCGGCGGAGGGCGCCAAGGTCGCACACTTCTGCTCCATGTGCGGGCCGAAGTTCTGCTCCATGCGCATCTCCCATGATATTCGGGACGCCGCGGTCGAGGCGGGGATGGAAGAGAAGGCGCGGGAGTTCCGGGAGTCGGGCGGCGAGATCTATGTGGCGGGGATCGCGAAATCGTGAGCACCGGTCTGTGTGTGCAGGTGTCTCCCGGCCACGCGAGACGGGTCACGCGCCGGATCGTGGCGCGGCGAGAGAGCCCCTACGGCCGGCGATACCAGCTCTCCTCGAGGAAGCGGGCGTGCAGGAGCGCGCTCACCTTCGCCCGCCCGGACGCCGAGGGGTGGATGCCGTCGTCGACGTAGTCTGCGCGGTCGTAGCAGATGCCGGAGCCGTTCGTCTCTCCCGATGTGCACGCTGGCGCCCACACGTAGGGACCCCAGCCGTACCACGCGCCATCCACGCCGGGGTGGGTCGAGAGCCAGGTATTGAGCGCGTGCCCCTCTTCGTAGCTGAGCGGCTCACCTCGGGACGGCGAGCTGGCGAAGCCGCCATAGCTTCGCGAGGACGTGTAGATCGCCTGCACGTCGGGGAACCACCCGCGCACGCGGGCTGCGAACGAGGAGAGGTTCTCGAGGAACGCTTCGTAGTCGCTGCCGGCCTCCGGGTACAGCGGCTTGGCACCGCCGCCCGCGAAGGTGGTGAATTGATTGGCGGCCTTGTGCCAGATCACGCGGACCTGATCGAGGCGGACTCCCGCCTGCGGCAGCCGCTCGTCGATGCACGCGCGCCACAGCACGTCGTCGTACGCCTGGTCGATCCAGCGCTCGATGGCGTGCCCGCCTACCGCGCAATTGACGACGCGCAGGGCCGGATCGATGGAAGCGGCGTACTCCCCGGTTACCCGCTGCTGGTAGTCGGCGCACTCCTGATTCCCGTTGCTCATGCCGATGCAGACGACCCCGAGAACGCCATCGACGGGGGCGACCGCGGGATCGCCGTTGTCGACGAGCCCGAGCGGCAGCCCCTTGTAGGTCGCCGGGCCGCCGGTCGTATTCAGTCCGGCGTCCAGGGCGACGGGCGTCGTGGTGTCGCTGTCCGCGGGCTCCGAGACGCCCTCGCCGCAGCCACAGACGACGGCGCAGAGCAAGAGTATGGTGGTGTTGCCGCGCATGCGGTCCTCCTGGTTCAGCGGGTTCTTGCCAGGGCGTGGAGCGCATCATCCACCGGATCCCTCTTCTCGCGGGAGCCCTACCGGAATGGACCGGAGGTGGCGCCCCCGCGTTAAATCACGGAGGCGGTCCGTCTCCTCCGCGCCGGGCGAGAATGGAATGAAAAATCTTGACCGGAAGGCCCGCCCTCGCCTATAGATCGCCGCGACTCGCGCCACCAGCGGCTCGGCCAGCGTGATCCCGGCAAGTGCCAACTACAACTTCTACCTGGTCGGATTCTGACGGAACGGAGGCGGGCCATGCACGGCAGCACGTTCATTCCCCTCGTCGGTCTCCTGGTGGCCGTCGTCGTCGCGTCGCCACTGGTGGGCCAGACGGTCCCCGAGCGGACGGAGGAGGAGATCCGGGCGTCGTACGAGGCGCACCGGGGCGACTTCGACTACCTGCTGGGGGACTGGGAGTTCACGGCCGACCACAGCGAGTACGGCGAGGGGCGGGGGTACTGGAGCGCGGTGCGCCTCGCCGAGGGGCAGATCCTGGACGAGTACCGGCTGGTCGGGGACGAGGACGAGACGTTCTACGTCACCACGACGCTGCGCGCCTACAACGCCGTCCTCGACCGCTGGGAGCTGATCGGGATGGACGGCGGTTTCGGGCTGCACGACACGGGCACCGCCCGCCGGGTCGGCGCTGAGATCCACATCGAGCAGACCTTCGGCGCCATGACCCCGGAGCCCTCCCTCTGGCGCATCCGCTACTACGACATCCGGCCGGACGGCTTCTCCTGGTCCGCCGACCGCTCGACCGACGGCGGGGCCACCTGGGTGTCGGGGTACCTGAAGATCCGCACGCGCCGGATCGGACCCCCGCGGTCCATGGGTCCGCTGGCGACCGGCCCGCGGGACCGCCGCCCCGGGTCCTGAGCGCCGGCCGGCTCGGCTCGGGCGTCGTGACGGCGCGTCCGGGCCTGCCCGCCATGGGCCGGGAACGGGAAGGGGTCCACGGGCCGCAGCGGGATCGGCACTATCGGCTCTCCGATCCGGGCGACGCAGGGGACTCGGGACGGCCGGGGCCCGCTGCGGCGCCGCGGCCGGAACCGCGATGCGCCGTCCACGCGGCCGCCGTCACGACCAGCAGGTTCGCCGCGATGACCGGGGTGGCCTCCAGCAGGATACCATAGACCATCCACAGCAGCGCGCCCGCCACCTGCACGCGCCGGAGCGTCTCGGGCTTCGAGAAGAAGTACGACCCGACGAACACCGCCGTCGCGCACCAGCCCACCAGGTCCACGCCCGCCATCAGCCCGCCACCTTCGCGCGCCGGCCATCCAGCTGGTCATCCAGCCGGTCATCCAGCGGCGTCGCGACTTCGCCCACCGTCACCCGCTCCGTCCGCTCCCGCTCCCACCCCTGCAGCGTCAGCCGGTACGACTCGAAGAGCGACCGGATCTCACCCGTCCCGCAGCCGACGATCTGGTCCAGCACCGGCACCAGGATGCTGAAGGCGTCGTCGCTCAGCACGATCCGCTTCGCGATCGTCGCCAGGTGCCGGTTCTCCGACACCGCGATCGTGAAGCCGTCCCGGTTGTTCACGTGCAGCATCACGTGCACGTCCGAGCTGCCATCACCCACGTAGATCGTCCGATCCGGCGCCACCCGCAGCTCCTCCTCCAGCTCCGCGAGCACCGCCACCTTGCCGTAGCCCGCCGGAACCCGCCGGATCGCCCGCACCTCCCCCGTCTCCGCGTCGTAGTCGAACTCCGTTCCGAACACGTGCTCCGGCGGAACGATCCCCGCCAGCGCCGACTGCGCCAGCTCCCGCGGCGCCGCCGAGATCACCCGCAGCGAGAACCGATGACCCTCCAGTCCCCGCTCCAGGAAATCCACCAGCGCCGGGATGTCCCGCTTCAGACGCACCCGCCGTCCCGCCTCCGCCAGATGCTCCCGCCTCACACCCCGGTACTCCGGGTCGTGCCGGATCAGATACGCCAGCTCACCCCCCTGCTGCACCAGGTTGCTCTGCGCCAGCCCCGCCACCTTCTCCTCGAAGCCCGGCACTCCGAGCACTTCGCTCAGCACCAGCCCCGAGTCGTTGAAGCTGAGCGTCTGGTCGAAGTCCGACGCCAGCAGGTAATGCCTGGGTACGATGTGCGTTCGGGTCATGGCCCGATCCTCCCGCGCGGGGCAGCTGACATTACAAATACATGACATTTCATCCCATCAGAGGATACCCGATGCGCCGCGCGATGTCAACCGGGAGGAGCCCATCGCGACGTCACGAGTTGGTAGAGGCAGAGGCACAAGTGCGCGGAGGAGCGCGCTTGCGCCGGGCGCGCTATTGTTATAACATTTGGCCATGAGCGACCGGAAGGGTGGTCTCCCGAAGCACGAGCAGGTGCGCCGGGCCGTCGAGGCGGACATCGCGTCGGGGCGGTGGGGGAAGGGGGAGCGGCTGCCGAGCGAGGCGGAGCTGGTGGAGCGGTTCGGGGTGTCCCGCATCACGGTGGGCCGAGCGATGCGGGAGCTGCAGCGGGAAGGTGTGGTGGAGCGGCGGGCGGGGGCGGGGACGTTTGTTTCGCATGCGGAGTCGGAGAGGGGCCTGTCGTTCGGTCTGCTGATTCCGGACCTGGGGGAGACGGAGATCTTCGAGCCGATCTGCCAGGGGATGATGGCGTCGCCGCTGGCGCGGCGGCACGCGCTGGTCTGGGGGAGTCCGAACGGCGGGTCGGAGCGGAGGGAGGAGCGGGCGTGGCACCTGTGCCGGCAGTACGTGGAGCGGCGGGTGTCGGGGGTTTTCTTCGCGCCGCTCGAGCTGGTACCGGCCAAGGACGAGATCAACCTGCGGATCTCCCGCGCGCTGGAGGCGGCCGGCATCCCGGTGGTCCTGCTGGATCGCACGGTGACGCCGTACCCCGAGCGAGGGCCGCACGATCTGGTGGGCATAGACAACCGGCGAGCCGGCTATGTCATGACGGAGCATCTGATCCGGGCAGGCGCCCGCCGGATCGCCTTCGTGGGGGTGCCGGACGCGGCCGCGACGGTGGACGCCCGCGAGGCCGGTTACCGGGAAGCGCTGCACCGGGCCGGCCTTCCCGGCGAGGCAGGACTGGCCTGGCGGCTGGATCCTGCCGTCCGGTCGGAGGTGGAAGAGCTGATGGGATCGGCCGGGCCCGATGGGATCGTCTGTGCCAACGACCGCACGGCGGCGCGCCTGATGCACACGCTGCTCGAGGGCGGTCACGACGTACCGGGCGCCGTGCGGATGGTGGGACTGGACGACCTCGAGTACGCCGGGCTGCTGCCCGTCCCCCTCACGACGTATCGTCAGCCCACGCGCCAGCTCGGGGCCGAGGCCATGGCCGTCATGCTCCAGCGGGTGGAGGGCCCCGGCCTCCCCATCCGCGACGTGCTGCTGCACGGCGACCTGGTCGTGCGTCGGTCCTGCGGCGCGTCCCTGTAACCCGGCGGCCCGGGGGCCCAGGCTGTCCTGTTCCCGAGTAGCCGCGACCCGACGGGTGAGCGGCCGACGCATTTCCGCCGGCGGGCGACGTCCCGGCTGAAATCTGGCACCGCCGACGCCGCTCGTTCTCCTTTCACGTCGGGATTCGGCGTCGGAGCGACACAGCATGCGAAGGAGCGGCGGCGCGTGCGGCCCCGACGTCGCTCAGCGCCGTGGATCGGGAACAGAGGGAGTACGAGGGGCAGGAATTCTCGACCCACGCCGCCGCAGGGAGCCGGGGCCCCGCGGATCGACGCCTCGCGAGCCACGATCAGGCTCCCGGACCGTTCCTACTGTCGCATCAACTCGGAATGAGGACACTCTAGTGGTGGCCGCCGGTCAGGGCGGTGAGCTCGCTCCAGCGGGGGTGATTGCGCAGGGGGCGCCACCACCAGTTGTGGTCGAAGTTCGCGCCCGGGTTCAGGGCCGCGTACCGCTTCAGGAGCTCGATCGCCTGGTCCTTGTCGCCGCCCACTGTTCGGACGTGGGCCTCCAGGAAGTACGTCCAGCCGACGGGATCGACCTCGGGCGTCACATCGGCGCGGGTGGCCAGCCAGACGCTCCGGGCGCTGTCCTGCATGCCCGCCCGGGCGAGCACTCCCCCCACCAGCATCAGGCCACGCAGGCG
>DATKBW010000180.1:0-2379 GCA_035513575.1 Longimicrobiales bacterium
CCCCCAGGTCGGCCCGCCGCAGCAGCTGCGCGTTGAGCGCCACGATCACCGTGCTGAGCGACATGAGCACCGCGCCCACGGCGGGCGAGAGCACGAACCCCCACGGCGCCAGCGCGCCGGCCGCCAGCGGGATCGCGACGACGTTGTAGCCGGCCGCCCACCACAGGTTCTGGACCATCTTGCGATAGCTCGCCCGGCTCAGGGCCACGATCCGGGGCACATCCCGGGGGTCGCTGCGGACCAGGACCACGTCGCCCGCCTCGACGGCCACGTCGGTGCCCGCGCCGATCGCGATCCCGACGTCGGCGGTGAGGAGCGCGGGCGCGTCGTTCACGCCGTCGCCCACCATGGCGACCCGCTTCCCCCGAGCCTGCAGCTCCCTGATCTTTTCGGCCTTCCGGTCCGGGAGCACCTCGGCGAAGACGGTGTCGATGCCGATCTCGGCCGCGACGGCGTCCGCCACCGCCCGCGCGTCGCCCGTGAGCATGACCACCTCGATCCCCTCCTCGTGGAGCCGGCGCACCGCCTGCACCGATTCCGGCCGGACCTGGTCGGCGATCGCGAACACCGCCACCACCCGACGGTCCTCGAGGAGCCAGATCGCCGCCTGGCCCCGGTCCGCGGCGGCTTCCGCGGCGCGCCGGAGATCCTCCGGCGGCTCGGCCTCCAGCGAGCGCAGCAGGTTGGGGCCGCCCGCCCGGAAGATGCGCCCTTCCACCGTGGCCGACACGCCGACGCCGGGAAGATATTCGAACCCCGTCGCGGCGGGCACCGCGAGCTCGTTCTCGGCCGCGCTCGTCACGATGGCGCGCGCCACGGCGTGCTCCGAGTCTCTCTCCAGCGACGCGGCCAGCCGCAGCGCCTCGTCCGGCTCCATCCCGGCGGCCGCGACATCGACCACGCGCTGCTCCCCGATGGTGAGCGTGCCCGTCTTGTCGAACACGACGACGTCCAGCAGGCGCGCCTCCTCCAGCCCCCTCCGGTCGCGCACCAGGAGGCCGCTGCGGGCGCCCAGCGTCGTCGAGATCGCCACGACCAGCGGGATCGCGAGCCCGAGCGCGTGGGGGCAGGCGATGACGAGCACCGTGACGACGCGCTCGACGGTATAGGCGCCGGTGGCGCCGGCCAGGACCCAGACGGCGAGCGTCACGGCGGCGGCGCCGAGGGCGACCATCGTCAGCCAGAAGGCCGCCCGGTCGGCCAGCGCCTGGGCCCGGGAGCGGGAGCTCTGGGCCTGCTCCACCAGGCGCATGATCCCGGCGAGGGCCGACTCGTCACCGGTCTTCGTGACCTCCACCCGGAGCGGTCCGCTGCCGTTCACGGTCCCGCCGATGACTTCGTCACCGGGCTCCTTTCCCACCGGCCGGGACTCGCCCGTGAGCATCGACTCGTCGAGGGCGCTGTTCCCCCCCCGCACCACGCCGTCCGCCGGCACCGCCTCGCCCGGCCGGACCAGGACCAGGTCGCCGGCGCGCAGCGCGCCGATCGGAACTTCCTCCGTCCCGCCGTCGGCCACCCGGGTAGCCATGGCGGGCAGCAGCTTCGCGAGCTCCTTCAGCGCCCCCTGCGCCTGCTGGATGGAGCGCATCTCCATCCAGTGCCCGAGGAGCATGACGGTCACGAGCGTGGCCAGCTCCTCCCAGAGCGGCATGCCCGGGTAGCCGAGCGTCACGGCCGCGCTGAAGACGAACGCCACCGTGATGGCCAGGGAGATGAGCGTCATCATCCCGGGGAGCCGGTCCTGGAGCTCGCGCCATGCGCCGCGCAGGAAGACCAGGCCGCCGTAGAGGAAGACGGCGGTGCCGAAGACGGGCGGGATCCACACCGATCCGGGGAGCGCGGGTGCCTGCCACCCCGTGAGCCGCAGCAGCATGTGTCCCCAGAGGACGGTGGGGACGGTCAGCAGCAGGGACAGCCAGAACTTCCGCCGGAACATGTCCGGGCTGTGACCCTCGTGCTTGTCGTGCTCCGGGTGCTCGGGATAGCCCGGCTCCGCGGGCGGCTCCTCCCCGGCCGCGGGCCGGGCAGCGCCGGAATGGTGTCCGTGTCCGTGGTCGTGTGCCATCAGCGGGAGGACCAGTGGATGTGCCGGATGCGCCAGCCATCGGGAGTCCGGACCAGCACGACGGTCTCGGTGCCATGGCTGTCGATGTCCCGCTCGCGCCACCGCCCGGTCGTGTGGCTTTCGCTCGTGTAGAGCGCCTGGTCACCCCGGACGTGCACGGCCTCCGCCGTCAGCTCCCGTTGCGTCGCTGAGGCGAAAGCGATGTCGGACCGCAGGTGGCCCCGGCGATACTCGGCCAGCGTCTCCGCGTGACCTCCCTCGAAGACCACGACTTCGGGGTGCAGCCGGTCGATCGCGGCCGTCGAATCGCCGGC
>DATKBW010000181.1:0-70235 GCA_035513575.1 Longimicrobiales bacterium
CGCGAACGGAACGGAACCTGCCCAGTGCCCCCGTTGGGGTCGGCCTCGAGGGAGGCGACCCGCGCCACCTCGGAGAGAGATCGGAGCCGGACATGACGACGCCACCACTCGTGCTCGCGCTGAGCGTGCTCGCGTCGAGCCTGCCACAGGAGCTACCCGCTCCCCGATTCGACGGCGCTCGCCTCGTTCCCGCCTCCCTCCTGGAGCTCAATCCCGACCGGATCCCCACCGCCCCGCTCGCCCTCGACCCGTCCCCCGCGCCCGCGGTGCCGGGCGCCGCGGATGCCCGGGGGCGCGGCCTCACCTGGATGCAGATCGCTCACCGCGTCGGCGGCGCCCTCGTGGGCGGGTGGATCGGCTACGTGGGTGCGCAGGTGGTGCGCAGCGACTGGGACAAGCAGACGAATGGCACCTTCCATTACCAGCGCTACAGCTGGGCGGCCGCGGGCGCGGTGGTCGGCTTCGTCGGCAGCCACGTGATCCGCGGCACACGCTCTCCACGCACGGCCGGTCCGCGGCTCGAGGTGGAGCCGCGGGACGGGTCGTACCTGTCCATGGAGGAGATCCTCAGCGCTAACGTCGGGTCCGCGTACGACCTGATCTACAACGCCCGCATGCACTGGCTCATCACGCGCGGGGCCAACAGCGTGGCGGAGATCGCCCATGGCGAGTCCCACGGCGACTTCGTGGTCACCGTGACGCCCGGGCGCGACAAGATCATCGTCTACATGGACGACGTGCGGATCGGTGGCGTGCAGGACATGCACGAGATCCCCGCGGACCTGCTGACGTCGGCGCGGTTCCTGAACGCACGGGAAGCGACGCTCCGCTTCGGGGGAGGACATGCGCACGGCGTCATCCTGCTGTCGACGGCCGTGAAGCACTGAGCCCCGCTTCCAGCAGGTCGCCATAGGACCGGATCCGGCCCCGCTCCCACGCGTCGAGCAGGGCCGGAATCGCGTGCAGGACCTGCGTGCTCGCGTGCCCCGGGAGGGCGTCCGGCATCGGGATCGGGGTCCGGAACACGCTCCGGATGAGAACGCTCTCTTCCTCCGCCGGGAGGCCCTCGAGGTTCCGGACGAACCCGTCGAAGTTGCCGTCCCCGAAGAGGTAGTACTCCACGTTCGAAACGTAGAAGGCGCTCACCGCCTCGCCGCGGCGCCGGACCACGCTGCCGATCGCCCGCAGCGCGTGCGGTCCGCCCAGGTCGCCGACCACGGGGACCACCCGCCCCGCCGCCTGCATGTCCCGGATGAACGCGTAGGACCCCTCGTCGGCGAGATAACTGGCCTGGCGCCCGCTCCGGTCGGTCTCCAGCAGCAGGCCCCGGAGCGTGGGGTAATACGAGCGCGGCGTCCGACCGTGGGTGTTGAAGCGCAGGTCGAGCCCCGCCGCGGCGAAGCGCCCATGGATCCGCCGGACGGTCTCGCGATCCGAAGCGTCCAGCGGCACCCCGTACGCAGCCGCGCGCCGCAACACCGCCTCCATGACCGCCGCGGGTTCCGTAGCCGGCTCCGCCCGGTCCACACGGGCCACCAGCGCGGCCGCGGACAGGCTACCCGACGGACCGCCGCAGCGCCGGACCAGCATCAGGCACAGGTAGTCCAGGCGGGAGGACGATGCCTCGAAGAGGGCCCGGAACCACAAGTGCTGGAGGAGGTTGTCCCTCCGGATGTCCACGATGAACGCCATGGCCGGTCGGACCGCCGCCATGTAGCTGAAGTTCTGGTCCGGTCCGACCCCGATGTACGCGCCCCCCTCCACCCCACGCGCTTCGAGATCCCCCAGGACGTGGAGGTACGAGGATTCGTTGGAGATGAGGTTGTCGGTGTCGAAATAGCGTCCGGGCTCGGAAAGGGCGGCGACCAGGGCGGCGAAGCCGGTGTCCGCGCCGGCGCCCGCGGCGGGAACGGACGCGGGTCGGGTCCCGGCCTCCGGTGCGCCCCCGCTCCGCAAGGCGCCATCGCAGGCGAGAAGCCCGGCGAGGACGAGGGGGAGGGGGAACCCGCGCCGCACCGCGCTCACGACCCCGGCGCGGGCCGCGTCGCGTCCGGCATGCTGTGGAACTCGCGGAGCTTCACGGGCGCCCCCCGCGTGCGGACCTTGTGCGCCCGGATGTTCAATAATTCCACGAAGAGCGAGAACGCCATGGCGAAATAGATGTACCCCTTGGGGATGTGCTCCTCGAAGCCCTCCAGGATCAGCGTGACCCCGATCAGGAGCAGGAACGAGAGCGCGAGCATCTTGACGGTGGGGTGTCGCTCGACGAAGCGGCTGATGGGCCCGGCCGCCACCAGCATCACCAGCACGGCCACCACCACCGCCGCGATCATCACGCCGACCTCGTCCACCATGCCCACTGCCGTGATGACCGAGTCCAGCGAGAAGACCAGGTCCAGCAGCAGGATCTGGGTGATCACCGCGGCAAAGGAAGGGTAGGACCGCGTCGCCGGGTCCGTCTCCTCGTCCCCCTCCAGCTTGTGGTGGATCTCGTACGTGCTCTTCCCCACCAGGAAGAGCCCGCCCCCCAGCAGGATCAGGTCACGCCCCGAGATCTCCTCCCCCACGACCGCGAAGAGCGGCGCGGTGAGGCCGATCACCCATGCCAGCGCGAGGAGGAGCAGGATCCGGGTCAGCATGGCCAGCGCGAGACCGACCGTTCGCGCGCGCGCCTGCTGCCCCTCCGGGAGCCGCCCGCTCAGAATGGAGATGAAGACGATGTTGTCGATTCCAAGGACGATCTCGAGCGACGTGAGGGTCGCGAAAGCGATCCAGATCTCGGGGTTCGTGATCCAGTCCATGGGCCCGTTCCACTTCTGGTCGTGGGTTGCCGGATAGTGGCGGCTTCCCGGACATGGGGCAATCGCCCCGGGGGCCGCGTGGGATTTCACGCGCGCCCTCGCGCGCGCGCACGCGCGCGCGGAGCGGTACGGGGGTTGCACTGTAGGGGATCGATCGAGAAATCGAGCCTCGCACCGGCAGGAGCGACAATAGTGAAGCAGCGGATGACGTTCGGGGCCCTGGTGGCGGTGGCGCTGTCCGGGGCGTGCGGCGAAAACGAGAAAGCCACTGCCTACATCCGGTCGGTGTTGGAGGAGGTCGGTGCCGGAGTGCCGGACAGCACCGCAGGGGGCGACAGCGCCTCCGTCGCATCCGCCGCGGACGCCGGGGGGGCGGCCCAGCCGGTTCTGCAGCTCCCGAACGGCGACACGCTTCACATCCGGCCCGTGGTCGTCGCGCTGTACCGGGAGCGCCAGTACGAGCCGGCCTGGACTGACGATGACGAGATCCTCCCTCGCGGGCTGGAAATGCTGAAAGCGCTGGCGGCCGCATCGAGCGAGGGACTGGACCCGGAGCGATACCACTTCTCCACGGCCCGGGACATGGCGCGTCTGCTCGAGGAGGACGCGGTGGAGGACCGTGAGCTGGAGTACCTGGGCAACCTGGACCTGCTCCTCACGGAAGGCTTCGCGCGCTTCGCGCAGGACCTGGAGATCGGTACCATGGACCCGCGGGCGGGCGACCGGGAGTGGCGGATCCCCCGCGAGACGGTGGCGGACCGGAGCCTCATCGAGAGGGTCCTCGCGGGCGAGGACCCGAAGGCGGTGCTGGCATCGGTGCGGCCGCGGGCGCCGCATTACGACCGGATGGTGAACGTCCTCGCGCGCTACCGGCAGGTGGAGGAGTCCGGCGGATGGGGCACGGTGCCGGGCGGGGAGACGCTGGAGAACGGGGACCGCGACCCGCGCGTGGCGGCGCTCCGGAGCCGCCTGTCTGCGGGGGATGACCCGGAGGAGACCCGCCTGGCGAAGCGCGGCGCGGGGGATCCGCAGCTGTTCGACGCGCAGCTCGCGGAAGCCCTGCAGCACTTCCAGCAGCGCCACGGACTGGATCCGGACGGCGCGCTGGGGGGCAATACGGTCGAGGCGCTGAACGTGCCGCTGGAGGACCGGGTCGCGGCCATCCGCATCAACCTGGACCGGTGGCGGTGGCTGCCGAACGAGCTCGGGGAGATGTTCATCCTGGTCAACGTGGCCGGCTTCGAGCTGGAGCTGGTGAAGGAGGACAGCGCCATCGAGTCCATGAACGTGGTGGTCGGCGCCACGGCGAACCGGACCCCCCTCTTCCAGGACACCCTCGAGTACATGGTGGTCAACCCGTACTGGAACGTGCCCGAGAGCATCGCGCAGGAGGAGATCCTGCCGATGGCCCAGAGGGATCCGACGTACCTGGCCCGGAACAACTACGAGGTCGTTCGGGATGGCGGCGCGACCCGCATCCGTCAGCGGCCGGGGCGCGCGAACGCCCTGGGGAACGTGAAGTTCGTCTTCCCGAACTCCATGAACATCTACCTGCACGACACGCCGGCGGACCACCTGTTCAGCCAGACCAGCCGCGCCTTCAGCCACGGGTGCATCCGGGTGGAGCGGCCCGACGACCTCGCCCGCACGCTCCTCGCCGCCCTCACCGATCGGGACCCGTCCGACTACGACCGGCTCCGCCGGGCCGAAGGCGAGCAGTGGATCAAGTTCGACCGCCAGATCCCGGTCTACATCGTCTACTTCACCGCGTGGGCGAACCAGGACGGCACGGCCCGCTTCCACGACGACATCTACCAGCGCGATGAAACGCTGGGGCCGGAGGCGGAGCGGAAGCTCGCCCCCGTCCGGCCTCGCCCCATCGCCATGACCCGCGACTGACCGCACCCCTTCCAGCCCGCCCGGGCGCACGGGCCGGTAGGGGGCGGGCCAGTCTGAACCCGACCGGCCTCACACCGCCTTCGGAATCTCCGCCAGCAGCGCGAGCGGATTCTCCCACGGGTCCCGGAAGAAGGCCAGCCACAGCTCGTGGCGCCCCAGATCCGCCACCATCCCCGGTCCCTCGACGAACTCCACACCCCGTTGCGACAGCTCACGATGCGCCGCGCCCATGTCCTCCACCCGGAAGTAGAGCACCGAGCCGGGGTGGTCGTCCGCCTCCCCTTCCGGCCGGCCCAGCAGCAGCCGGATCCCGCCGCAATCGAAGAACGCCATTCCCGGCCCGGTCCCGGAACCAGGAGTGGGCGCGGTGAACAGGAAGGGCAGCCCCAGACGGTCCCGGTAGTACGCGATGGCGGCCGGGACATCGTGGACGCGCAACGCGATCTGTGCGATGGGTCCGAGCGCGAGGGATTCCATGGACGCACCTGGCGAGAGAGCGGCGGTATATTTAGCTTGGCTAAACAAATTACTTCGGGGGACCGGGGGCGTCAATGGCCGGGAGCGGCGCGCGCGAGCTGGCGGAGCGGGTCCACGCGGTGGCGATCCACCTGCTGAGGCGGGTGCGGGGTGTGGATGCGGAATCGGGGTTGAGCGCGGCGCGGCTCAGCGCGCTGTCCGTGCTGGTGTTCGGCGGCCCCCGAACGATCACGGAGCTGGCGGAATCCGAGCAGGTGACGGCGGCGACGATGAGCCGGCTGGTGAGCGGACTGGCGGGGTCGGGGCTGGTGTCGCGGGACGGTGACGCGCGGGATCGCCGGCGAGTGCGAGTGGTTGCGACGGCGGCGGGCCGGGCAGCGCTGGAGGCGGCACGTGGCCGGCGTGTGGATCGCGTGGTGGCGCTGCTGTCGGGCCTCGGTCCGGTGGAGCGGCGATCGGTGCGGGAGGCGGTGGCGATCCTGGAGGACGCCCTGGGCGGGAGCTGAGGCGAGGCCGCGGGCGGGCGCCCGGGGCCTCGCCCGTGTGGTGACAGCGCCGGTCAGAAGCCGACGAACGGGGTCGAGGTCAGGGCGAAGTAGCCGTAGAGGACCATGGTGAGGACCAGGGTCTCGAGCTGGCTCGTTTGCTCCGCATTGAAGGATCCGCCGCCCGGCCTGGTGAAATCCATCACCTGGTTCGCGAGGCTGATGAGGGCGATGGTGACGCCGCGAGAGGTGAGGGAGCCGGTGGCGGTGCCGTCGGGCGCGAAGGCGAGGTCGAGGATGGTGGCGGCGTCGTCCCTGGTGAGGGAGACGACGAGGCTCTCGTCGTACGTCCCGGCGGCCTGGTCCCAGGATCCATCGAGGTTCCAGCGGTAGACGCCTTCGGGGCCAGTGAAGGACAGGTGGATGGAGGAGGTTTCGTCACCGGTGGCCGAGCTTCCGCTGGCGTCGACCTGGTGGTCGACGTCGACCTGGCTGGTGCCGTCGCTGAAGAAGCCGACCATTTCGCCGTGCTCGGACCAGTCGACACCATCGTCGGAGCCGGAGACGCCGTAGACGAAGTCTGCGAGGGTGACGGTGCCGCCGGCGGTCCGAACGATCAGGACGCCGAGCCGCTCCATGGTCGCGGTATCCTGGTCCGTGATATCGATGTAGCCCAGTTCGGGGAGGACGTACTCGCCGAAGGAGTCGGTGGCGTACCAGGCGACGCGAACGCCGTCGGCGGGGGCGCCGGTGCGGGTCTCATCGAGGACCCAGCTGTCCGAGTCGAAGTCGCGGACGAACGTGCGGCCCAGCATGTCCGCCGGGATCTCGACCCTGGTGGCGAGCGCGATCGCGCGGAGATCGAAGCTGGCGAGAGCGCCGGGGAGGCTCTCGAGGGGGGCGGCACGGGTGTGCGTGATGCGGGACTGCCGATCGGTCCCGAACGCGCCGCCGAGCATCGACGACACGAAGTCGTTCAGGACCCAGGTGGCATCCAGGCTCGCGTCGGCCGGTACGACGGCCGCCTCGATGGCCCGTGCGATGCCGGCCGCATCGAAGTCCTTGAGGACGTCCTCGGGGTCGGTTCCGCTGTCGCAGGCGGTGGCCATGAGGCCGGCCAGCGCGAGGGGTAGGAACCGCATCATCCGCGCACGCTTCATTGGCACACCACTGCTACAGGGTCGTCGTACGGAGCGAAGGCCGGGGAACCGGCCGCCGGTGGGACGTGCATCGCTTCCCAGGAGCGGAATGGTAGCGGGGGCCGCTCCCGGGAGCAAGGATTTCACCCGCCGCCGGGACCCCCGCTTCCGCCGGTCCCGTGACCGTGGCCGTGCCCGCCGCGGCGGTGTCCGCCCTGGGCGGGCTGGCGGTGGCCCTGGCCGCCGTGGTGGTGCTCGATGCGCATGGGGCATCTCATGCCGGCCGGGGGGCGTGATGCGGCGGCGAGGACGTCGTCACCCAGCGCGCCGGCGTCCGCAGCCGCGAGGAAATCGAGGACGTCCACGAGCTCGGGCCCGGAGAGATCCACCTCGGGCATGACCCAGCCGCCCCACTCCCGGACGAGTGCGGCCGCGGAGGAGTCGGCGCGTGCGTGGCTCGCGGGGTCGTCCACCCAGCGCATCAACCATTCGCCGGAGCGGCGGGCGGTTACGCCGGCGAGGTCCGGTCCCACGGTCGGGCCGCCTCCGAGGGTGTGGCAGGCGGCACAATGGCGGGCGAACACGGTCGCCCCGGGGTGCGCGGGGACCATCCCGGTGTCGGGCTGGACGGCCGGCGTGGGGGGTGCGGCCGCGAAGGCCACGGCGGCGGCGAACGCGGCGACGCCGACTCGACCGAGATTCAACATGGGCGTTGCCTGGTTGCGGTTTCTGCGGGCGCGCCCATCTCGGCGAGGCGCGCGAGGTGATCCCAGCGGGCGTCCACATCTTCCTGGATACGGCCGATGCCGGCGTCGTCGAGATGGCGGAAGCGGCCCTGGGCGCGGATGTACGGCGCCACGGGCTCCCCGGCGTGGTCGGCGGTGAAGCGCCAGCGGATCCCGTCCTCGACTTCGAGGAGAGGGAACACGCGGCTCTGGACGGCCATGCGGCCCAGGTCGATGGTGCGCTCGTCCGGTACCTTCCAGCCGGGGGGGCAGGGGGAGAGGATGTGGAGGAAGCGGGTCCCGCGGATCGCCCGCGCCCTGCGCACCTTGGCGAGCAGGTCCGGCGGATAGGCGGTGGAGGCGGTCGCGGCGTAGGGGATCCGGTGCGCCGCCATGATGGCGAGGATGTCCTTCTTCCTGCTGCTCTGGGGCTGCTGGGCGGGGGTGGTCGTGGTCCAGGCGCCCCAGGGCGTGGCGGAGGAGCGCTGGATCCCCGTGTTCATGTACGCCTCGTTGTCGTAGCAGACGTAGAGGATGTCCTCGTTGCGTTCGGCGGCGCCGGATAGGGCCTGGAGGCCGATGTCGAACGTGCCGCCATCGCCGGCCCAGACCATCACGGTGGTCTCCGTGTCCCCGCGCACGTCGAGGGCGGCCCGGATGCCGGAGGCCACGGCGGCCCCGGTCTCGAATGCGGTGTGGTAGAGCGGGACGCGGAGCGACGACTGGGGGAACGGTCCCGCGATGATGGACCAGCAACACGCGGGGAGGACCACGATGGTGTCGGGCCCCATCTCCTTGAGGACCAGCCGCATGGCCAGCGGGGCGCCGCAGCCGGGACAGGCGAGGTGTCCGGGTTCCATGAGCTCGCGGCGCGGCACCTCATCCCGGATCATCACCTGACTCATGGCTTCCCTCCCACCCAGATGTCCTCACGCGCGGGCGTGTCCGTGGCCCGGGCCCGCTCGATCACCTCGTCGATCACCGCCGGCGTCACATCCCTCCCCCCGAGGCCCAGGACGTAGCCGTGGATGATGGGCCGGTCGTCGAGGGGGACGTCGTAGAGGGCGGAGCGGATCTCCTCGGCGAAGATGCCGCCATGTCCCGGAGAGACGTTCCGGTCCAGCACGGCGACGCGCCGGACGCGGCGGAGCGCCGCGCGGAGTGCGGCCGTGGGGAACGGACGGAACATCTTGACCTTGAGGAGTCCGACCGCGTCGCCGTCGGCGCGGCGGCGGTCCACGACCACCCGCGCGGTGGAGGTGATGGTCCCGGAAGTGACCAGGACCGTGTGGGCGCCGTCGGTCCGGTAGCTCTCGATGGCGCCCCACCCGCGCCCGGTGAGGAGCCGCCAATCGGCGTCCACCTCGGGGTAGAGGAGCGCCGCGCGGTCCATCGCGTCCTGCTGGTCCCGCCGCATCTCCATGTATGAGCCCGGGGCGACGAGGCCGTTCAGGGCGCAGGGCTCGTCCGTATCCAGCTTCACGCGCGCCACGCGGGGCGGCAGGAACTCGTCGACGATCGCCTGGTCGGGGATGTCCACGGGCTCGCTGGTATGGGAGAGGAAGAATGCGTCGAGGCTGATCATGACCGGGAGGTCCACCGCCTCGGCCAGGCGGAAGGCCTGGATGGTCGTGTCCAGCACCTCCTGGTTGTTCTCGCAGTAGAGCTGAACCCATCCCGTATCCCGCTGGCTCAGCGAATCGTTCTGGTCCGCCCAGATGTTCCAGCCGGGGCCCATGGCGCGGTTGACGTTGGCCATGACGATGGGGTGCCGGGCGTTCGCCGCCCAGTGCAGCATCTCGTGCATGAGGGCCAGCCCCTGGGACGACGTGGCCGTGAAGGTCCGGGCCCCCGCGGCGCTCGCCCCGACGACCGCCGCCATGGCCGAGTGCTCAGACTCCACCTTGATGAAGCGGGCGGGCAGCTCCCCGCTGCCGCACATCTCCGAGAGCAGCTCGACGACCTGGGTCTGGGGGGTGATCGGGTAGGCCGCGATCACCTCCGCCCGGGCGAGCTTCACGCCCAGCGACACCGCGTGGTTCCCGACGATGACCTTCCTCACAGCTCCTCCCGTGTCATCACGATGGCCCCGCGGGGGCACTCCTCGGCGCAGATCCCGCACCCCTTGCAGTGGTCGAGGTCGATCACGAAGCCGTGTCCGCCGGGCGCCGGCGAGATGGCCACGTCGGGGCACAGGATCATGCACAGCTCGCAATCGTTGCAGACGCCGCAGTTGAAACAGCGGCGGGCCTCGTCCACGGCCGCGCGGAGGTCGAGGCCGGTATTCACCTCCGTGAATTCCAGCGGTCCCGATCGCCAGCCCTCCGGGTGGCGTGGCAGCTTTCGGAAATGGACGGTCCGGAGGTCCTCCGCCGGCACGACCTCGTTGCGCGGGTCGGTGCGCGGCACGGGATCGTCGCCCCGCCACCGTGAGGCGGAAAACGCGGCGCCGGCCCAGCGCAGCTCCTCGATGCCGTCCCGCGGCCCGACCTCACCGTGCAGCCAGCGGAGGTAGCGGTCGATGCCGATGGCACCGGCCTTCCCGGAGCCCAGTGCCGCCGCGACGCTCCGCTCCTCGTTCGCGAGGTCACCGCCGGCGAAGAGCTTCCCCGTCCCCGTGGCCCCGAGCGGGTCGATCCGCACGCTCCCGCCGTGGGCGGTCCCGAGCCCGGGCGGGAGCGTGGCGATGTCGGGGTCCTCGCCGATGGCGGCGAGAACGGTGTCGACCTCGAGCGTCACCCCGCCATCGTCCACCCGCACGGGGCGCCGCCGCCCGCTGGCGTCGGGCTCCCCCAGCTCCATGCCCATCAGGTCCATGGCGACGAGGCGGCCGCCGCGATGGTGGAACGCGGCGGGCGCGGCCAGGAAGATGAAGTCGACGCCCTCGCGCATCGCCTCCTCCACCTCCTGGGGGATGGCGGGCATCTCGGCCCTGGTCCGGCGATAGACGACGACGGGCGCGGCCCCGAGCCGGAGTGCCGTGCGCGCGCAGTCCATGGCGGTGTTGCCGCCCCCGATGACGGCGACGCGCCGCCCGATATCCGGCCGGTCGCCGCGGTTCACCGCCTTCAGGAATCCGATCCCCGGAACGACCCCCGGTCCATCCTCACCGGGCACGCCCATGAGCCTGGGGTGATGGGCGCCCGTGGCGAGGAAGACGGCGTCGTAGCGGTCCAGCTCCGCCGCCGCGAGCGCCCCTTCCAGGCGGACCCCCGTCCGGAACCGCACGCCCATGGCGGCGATGGCCTCGATCTGCCGGTCCAGCACGTCGCGGGGGAGGCGGTACGCCGGGATGCCCTGGCGCAGCATGCCCCCCGGAGAGTCCCCTTCGTCGTACACGGTGACGGGGTACCCGGCGCGGGCCAGGTGCCACGCGCAGGACAGCCCCGCCGGGCCGCCGCCCAGAACGGCGACGGCCTCCGCCCGCGGCGCGTCGCGGCGCGGCAGGATCAGGCGCTCCAGCGCGAAATCGCCCACCGCCCGCTCCACCGCGTGGACGGCCACCGCGTCATCGAACGTGCGGCGGCTGCACGCGCCCTCGCAGGGGTGGTGGCAGACGCGGCCCGTCACCGCGGGCATGGGGTTTTCGCGCAGGAGGAGGTCCACCGCCTCGCGGAGCCGCCCCTCCCGGAGCAGGTTCATGTAGCCCTCCACGTCCACCCCCGCCGGGCACGCGTGATTGCACGGGGCCACGGCGTCGCGGTACTGCGGCCGGATGTACTTCCAGGACCCGGTCCGGTTCTCCCGCGTGCTCGTGGTGCTCACGGCGACGCGCGGGCGGTCGCTCCGCTCAGGCATGGGCCACGTCGGCCAGCGCGGGGGTCGTGGAGCGCACGGCGGCCGCGGCCTCGCGGGCGGCCGCCACGTTCGCATCAGGGCGGGTGGGGACCTCCTCTTCGATCGCCGCGCAGATGGCGTCGAGGGAGACCAGCCCGGACCAGCTGGCGAACGCGCCGAGGATGGCCGTGTTCACGATGGGCTGCGAGCGGCTCCCGATGCCGTGCGCGGAGGCGATGGCGCCGGCATCCACGGTGGCGACCCGGAAGCGGGAGGCGAGCGCGGGATGGTCGCCTGGCTGGAGCGCGGTGTTGATCAGGATCCCGCCTCCCTCCCGCAGCCCCGCGGTGACGTCGATGGCCCGGACCAGGGTCGGATCGAGGACGATCAGGTCGTCCGGCGCGGTCACCTCGCAGCGGAGTCGGATCGGGGCGTCGTCGACACGCAGGAACGCGGTGACGGGCGCGCCCCGGCGCTCGACCCCGAAGGCCGGAAAGGACTGCACCCAGCGGCCCTCCCGGAAGAGGGCGACGGCGAGGACCTTGGACGCGATCACCGCGCCCTGCCCGCCGCGCCCGTGGATGCGAAGCTCCCGCATCGGGCCTCCTCACCATGGTCCATCGCACCCGCGCTCCCGAGCGCACGGCCCGACGCGGATCTCCCGCATAATGGCGAGACACGGCGACCGGCGGCGTAGGGAGGCGGTGGAAAGTGCCGTGGGGGAACGCCGGACGACGGCGCAGGGACTTGCCGGAAAACGGGGCGGATCCGCCCTGGCGAATTGATCGAAGGCCCCGGGTCCCCCTACGTTCAGGCGAGCCCCATCCCCGAAGCGGCGCACGAGAGGAGGCCGAAATGATGGCCACGTGGATGACCGAGAAGGAAGCGACGCGGGAGCGGGTCCTGGCGCTCGGCGTGTGCTGCGCCGAGGCCCAGGCGGACGGGGTCCCCTGCGCCGACCCCTGGCGCAACTGCCTGCGCTGCGGCCGGGCGCTCCCCGCCCGCCGGCTCGCGCTGCGCCTGACGGAGGCGACCCGGACGCGGGAGGGTGGGGGTTGAGGCGGCGCGTGTTGCTCGACCGCAGGTCGAGCAACACCTTCCCCCATGCCCGAACACCTCATTGCCGGCCTCCGAAACTTCCGTCGCGAGACGTTCCCCCGTTACCGCGAGCACTACCAGCGGCTGGTGGACGAAGGGCAGCGTCCCACGACCCTGTTCATCGGCTGCTCCGATTCCCGGATCGTGCCGGACCTCCTCATGCAGACGGGCCCGGGAGAGCTCTTCATCGTCCGGAACATGGGCGGGTTCGTCCCGCCCTTCGAGCCGGACGAGGGGTTCCACGGGACGTCGGCCGCCATCGAGTTCGCGGTGCTGACGCTCGGCGTGACCGACATCGTGGTGTGCGCTCACTCGCACTGCGGAGCCATCCGCGCGCTGTACGACCCGCCGAACCCTGACACGCCGCACATCAGCCGGTGGCTGACGCTGGGGCAGGAGGCCCGGCTGGACGGCCCGCCGACGCCGGAGACGCTCCGCGCCTCGGAGCGCCGGTCGGTGGCCGTGCAGCTGGAGCGGCTCCTCGGCTATCCCCCGGTCCGGGCCCGCGTGGACGACGGGACGCTGTCGCTCCACGGCTGGCTTTACGTGCTGGAGGAGGGCCAGGTGCTGGGGCTGGACATCCCGACCGGCGCCTTCCTGCCGGTGGCGGACGACTGAGGCGGGACTCAGCCGCCGATGGCCCTCGCGGCCGGAGGGAGGGCCCGATCGCCGAGAGCCGCCGCGCCGCCGACGCGATCGTCGCTACGGACATGGGAGCCATCGGGCCTGAGCTCCCACGCGCTGGGGTCGGAGAGCAGGTCGTCGAGGATCTGCTTCAGGCGCGCGCGACACTCCGGCTCCCGGACGGGGACGGCCACCTCGACCCGGCGCGACAGGTTGCGGGGCCGCCAGTCGGCGGAGCCGATGATGTATTCCGGGTCCCCGCCGTTGCCAAATTCGAAGATCCGCGCGTGCTGGAGGAGTCGGCCCAGGACGCTGATGATCCGGATGTTCTCGGAGAGCCCCGGCACGCCGGGCCGCAGCGCGCAGATCTCCCGCGCCGCGAGCTCGATCCGCACGCCCGCCTGGGACGCTTCGTAGAGCTTGGCGATGGTGCGCCGGTCCGCGAGGCCGTTCAGCTGCCCGCGCAGACTCCCGCCCCGCCCCGCCCGCGCGTGCTCGATCTCCCGTTCGATCCGCTCCAGCAGCCGCCGTCGCATGTTGAACGGGGAGACCAGGAGGTGGGTGAACTCCGAGGGCGCCGAGTACCCCGTGAGGATGTTGAACACGGCCTGGACCTCCTCGCCGATCTCCTGGTCCGCGGTGAGGAGCGCGACGTCCGTGTAGCTCCGGGCTGTCCGGTTGTTCAGGTTCCCGGTCCCGATGTAGCAGTACCGTGCCAGCCCGTCCCCCTCGCGCCGGACGACGAGCCCCGCCTTCGCGTGCACCTTGTACTTCAGCGGACTGAACACGACGTGGATGCCGGCGGCGGTCAGGGATCTCGCCCAGGCGATGTTGCGCTGCTCGTCGAAGCTGGCCTTGATCTCGATCAGGGCCACCGCGTCCTTCCCGAGCTGACGGGCCCGGGAGAGCGCCTTGACGACGGCGGACGAGGCATCGGTCCGGTAGAGGGTGACCTTGAGGCTGACCACGTCCGGGTCCTCCGCGGCCTCCGCGATGAAGCGGGCGGCGGTGGTCTCGAAGGCCTCGTACGGGAAATGGACGAGACGGTCGCGCTCGCGGAGGATCTCGAAGATGGAGCGGTCGTGGTCGAACGGGTCCTTCCGCTCCATGGGCTGGAAGCGGAGGTCGTCGTGGCCGGGGACGGAGGCGAGCTCGGCGAGGGTCGCGAGATCGATCAGCCCGTCGATCACGTAGAGGTCCTGCGGTCCGAGCCGCACCACCTCGCCGCTCCCCTCATAGCGGACCTCGCGGAGGATCAGGTCGCGCAGCGCGAAGGGCATGGATGCTTCGACCTCGAGCCGCACGGGGGCGCGGAAGGGTCGCCGGGCGACGTCCTCCTCGACCATCTGGAGCACATCGCCGATGAGGGTCTCGTCCAGCTGCGTCTTGGCGCTCCGGGTGATCCGGAAGAGGTGTGCGCTCTGCACCTCGAGCCCCGAGAAGAGCTCCGGCAGGCGGGCCACCAGCAGCTCTTCCAGCGGGACGAACCGGTTGCCATCGGGCAGCGGGAGGAAGCGGGGGAGCTCCCCCGGTAGCTCGATGGCGGTGAAATGCCCGCGATCCGCGTCGGGGAGCCGGACCACCGCGGCGATGGCGGGACGGAGATTGCGGATGTGGGGGAAGGGGTGGCTCGCATCCGCGGCCAGGGGCGTGAGCACGGCCTCGGCGTCGGTGGCGAAGTGATCGAGGAGGAACGCCCGCTCGTCGTCCTCGAGCTCGGCCCAGCGCAGGATGCGGATCCCCTCCTCCGCGAGGGCCGGGATGAGCCGGTCGTGCAGGAGCCGCTGGGCGCGGGCCGTGATCTGGCGCGCCCGGATCGCGATGAGGTCGAGCTGCTCCTGGGCGGTCAGCCCGTCCAGGGTCTCCCGCCGTCCGCCCAGCGTCAGCTCGTCCTTGAACCCCGCCACGCGCGTCATGAAGAAGTCGTCGTGGCGTCCGCCGAACATGGCGAGGAACCGTACCCGCTCCAGCAGCGGGGCCTCCTCCGACTCGGCGTAGACGAGCATCCGCTCGTCGAACGCCATCCGGCTGAGCTCCGCGTTGAGCAGGTGGCCGGGGGGGAGGTCCTTGTCCGGCAGGTCCAGCGACGGCGGAGCGGGGAGCGCCAGCTCGAGGGCCTCGGCCCCGGCGCCCTCGGGGTCGCGCGTGGCCGTGGGCGTCTCTCCGCCCAGATCCGAGCGGGCGACCACCTCCAGCGCGGCGAGGGTCCGGCGGTGCCGGAGGCCGGCGGAGCCGACCGTACCCAGGATCTCGCTCAGCGACAGCCACACGACGCCATCCGGCGCCGGCTCCGGCACGGCATCCTCGGCGAGCCAGACCTCGAGCGCGGGGCGCCCGGGCCCACCCGCGTTGGTACCCAGCAGCCTGACCCTCCCGCCCTGCCCGGACAGCCGCCGGTCCAACACCCGGCGGCACGCCATCTCCCCGCTGCCGTCCCCGGCCGGGATGCGGAGCCCGTCCTCGGAGCGGATCAGCGCGATACGGTCGGCCCGGACCGCAGCGACCGCGACTTCCCGTGCCGCCCGGACCTCGCGCTCCAGCGCGACGATCTCCGCGTCATCGAGGAACTCGCGGGCGCGGCGCGCGGGCTCCGACAGGGTGATGCGGACGCCGGGCTCGTCCTCGAGGGCGCGGATCACCGCGCCGATCCCGGCCGAGTCCGGGGCGGTGATCAGGATCTCCCACAGCGAGCCAGAGAGGGAGCCGCGGCGGACCGTCAGCGTGTCGTACGCGAGCTCGATCCGGGGCCCTTCCCCCTCGTCGGTGCGGCCGGTCCGGATCTGGCGCATGGTCTCGATCTCGAACGCCACATCGAGCCGCCGCGGGTCCACCAGGGCGCGCAGCAGGCGTGCGGGCTTGGAGTCCCCGGCGAACACCGCCTCGGCGTCCGACTCGGTGACGTCCGCCGACGCGCGATGGCGCAGCGGCGGGCCGCCCTCCCCCGGCTCGCGAATATCGATCATCAGCGTGCGCCGGCCGTCCTGATGATGGCGCAGGCGGACCACCGCTCCCTTCCGGCCCAGCTCCCCACCCGCGGTGTCGAAGTGGACGTCGCGGTACACTTCCAGACTACGACGCTCCCGCGCCAGCGGCACGGGCGGTGGCCCGCCGGAGAGACGATCCAGTGTCTCCCCGGAGGGCACCTCCATCCGGACCGTGCGCCGCCGCGGCTTCACGCTAGAACGGCATTCCGAGGGTCAGGTAGAGCCGGTCCTCCTCGCCCCGGGCCCAGGTCAGGTTCACCGCCTGCCCCAGGGTGCTGAACCAGAGCCCGGCGCCGTAGGCCGTGTGCCAGCCGCCGGGGGAGTCGCCATCCAGGTACACGCGACCGGCGTCGGATAGGCCCAGGACCCCGAGGCGGCCCTTCGTGATGAGCTCCGCCCGGAAGAGCGGGACGCGCAGCTCGGCGCTGCCGTAGAGCGCCGCATCCCCGGCGAAGCGCTGCCACCGATAGCCGCGCAGGCTCGTCCGCCCTCCGATCATGGCCGCGTCGTGGACCGGGAACGGGCCCCACGCCTGGAGGGCGCCCCCGCGCACCGCGACGAGGGGTCCGCCTCCCCAGAGCCCCAGGTAGCCCCGGGCCTCCGCGGCGCTCCTCCCGAACGCGCCGGGCGCATCGAGCAGTCCCGGGAACGCCGCGGCTTCCAGGTCCAGCTCGAAGCCACGCGTGGGAATGGCGCCCTCGGCGCGATCCAGTGACAGGCGGGCGAGGCCACCGGCCTGGGCGAAGTCCTGGCCGCCGCGCAGCGCCGGCAGGTCCCGGACCGCGCGCTCGGGATCCGTGTACAGGAACAGCGGACCGAGCGCCGCCTCCCACCAGCCGCCGTCCACGGCGATGGCCGCCGCGACGCGGACCTGTTCCATCATCTCGAGCGTCCCGGACGCCGGAGCCGGTGGCGAGTCGTTGCCATACCCGTAGAAGCGGATGGCCTCGAAGGCGGTGGCACGGGCGTCGATCAGGAAATGGATCGGCGAGTTCTCCCGGCGGAAGTCCGCCTCCGCCTCCGCACCGAAGGTGGCGGCCCCCGTGGCGAACAGGAGGCGCACGGCCAGCCGGCTCTCGTAGGGATAGTGGCGGAAGCCGTAGTCGACCCACCTGGGTCCCGCCCCGATGATCACGCCGGCCCCCTCGCGGTAGTCCAGCGCGGGGTCCACCAGCGAGCGGCTGCTCCCCCAGTCCTGGATCCGGTTGTCCAGCGTCTTCGTCTCCAGTAAACCGCCCTCCTCCTCCGGCGGCTCCCAGTCCCGGGTGCTCACGTGCGTGCGCCGCCCCGGCACGATCCGGTTGTCCCCGCGCGAATCGTAGAACGCCGTCCGGCTCGAGCGCGCGGCGGCGTCCACCAGCTCGTCGTCGCCGCCACCCCCGATCACCCGCAGCGTGATCGGCGACGGACCGTCCCCCCGCACGGTGGCCACGTCGTCCCCGCCGTGGAGGTAGACCCGGACCTCGTCCGTCTCCGCCGGGAGGAAGCGCCGGCTGTAGTAGGGCCGCCACTCCACGGCCTCGGTGTCCGCCTCCGCATCGTCGCCGCTCTCGTCTTCCCCGTCGTCCTCGTCGTCATCCACCTCGGCGGCCACGAGCTCATCGGCGGGAGCGTAGAGGGTCACCAGCAGGGAGCCATCCGGCTCCCGCAGCGCCTCGAGGCGATCCGCCTGGTCCGTGGCGTGGAGGTCGACCTCGGAGGCGAGCCAGGCGTAATAGTCGGCCGCCAGCTCATCCAGCCGATCGCGGCGCTCTCGCAGCGTCATGGCGAGCCACTCGGCGTGGCCCGGCCGGTGCTCGGGCGGGAGCCCCGCGACGGCCGCGGCGATCACGTCATCGGTCAGCGTGCCCTGGACCCGTGCCACCACCGCGTCCCACTTCCGCCGGTCGAGGTCGGTGAGGAGGCGCCGGCTCAGCCCCTCGTCCTGCCAGACGTACGCAGTGAGGGGCGAGAGCCCGGGGCCGTAGTCGACCACCTTGTCATACCAGCGGCGGGCCACGGCGGCGACGGGGCCTTCGGCGTTGACGAAGGCCCAGTCCCGGTCCCGGGCGACGGGGCGCCAGCGGAACCCGTCCTGGACCGGCTCCCGCGCCCAGCGCCACTGATCGACGAGGCCGCGGTCGGTGTCGCCGACCAGGAAATCCAGCAGCTTCGCCGCGAGGAGCTCCCGCGAATCCACCTGGTGGCGCGGGCTCTCCTCCAGCTTTTCGAGGAACACTTCCGAGCCCACGATCTTGGTGTAGCCCCACGTCCCCGGCGTGTCATCGTCGCCCTCGTTGGACTTCTCGAGCATCTGCCCGAGGAGCCCCGCGTAGTCCTCGCGGAACTCGCCCAGGCGCGGGTCGTCGGGCATGACCCGCAGCGTGATGGGCTCCGTGAGGAGCCCCAGCGACCGCTGCAGCGGCGCGACCACCAGGGCCCCCCCGGGGTGGAGGGCGCTGATGAAATCCTGGATGATGTCCTCGATCACCGTGCCGCGCAGGTCCGACGGGAGCGGGGGCCGCACGAATTTCGCGACCGACCGGAAGATGTACCCCCGCCCGTCCGCGCCCACGAAGTGGAGCGTCCGCGTCTGGTTCCCTCCCGGCCGCTCGATGGTGAGGCCGCCGGCGAACCGGTCCAGGTCGAGGATCGGGACCGTCATCTCCCGGGTCCAGAGGAAGCGGTAGTTGTCGCCCAGAAGGAACCGACGGAGCGGGCCCGCCTCGTAGCGCGCGCCGGGGATCACCCGCACGAGGGTCCCGCTGTCGGCGGGCGGGGGCGGGGGTGTCACCTGCGCCGATCCCGCCGATGGCGCGAGGGCCCCGGCGGCCAGTGCGGCGAGTAGTGTGGCGGTGGCTGTGATGGGTGTGTCAGACATGGCAGAAGCTCAATCGTCGTCGTCGTCGTCGTCATCCATGGGGCCGTAGGGCACGTACTCGGCGGCCGCGACGGTGGACGACCACCGGTCCTCCAGCTCGCCCAGCAGGTCCACCGGGCTCTTCTTCTTCTTCAGCCGCACCGCGACTTCCAGCGTCCAGACGCCGTTCCGGCCGCGCGGTGGCTCCCGGAAGCGCCACTCCCTGGCCACGTCGGTGAGCACGATCTCCGCGACCTGCCGCGCCGCGTGCGGGTCCGTCGTGTGGAGCAGCAGGATGCCGTCCGTCTTCAGCTCCTCGGCGATCCCCTCCACCCGCTCGTGCGCCCGGCGCCGCCCCTCGGCCGAGCCGGCCAGCAGCATGGTCGAGTCGCCCACCGACAGCAGCTCCGCGTCCTCGTCGCCGTAGACGGTGTCGATGTCGTACTTCCACAACGCCAGCACGATGAGGTTGAAGGCCAGCGACAGCAGCAGCGCGATGTCCAGGGCCTGCACACCCGCCGCCAGCCCGATCCCGATCACCAGGAAGATGTGGACCGCGTCCTTCGGGTTCTTGACGGTGGTACGGAACCGGACCGCCGCCACGATCCCGGCCAGGCTGAAGGCCAGCGCCAGGCTGTTCTTCACCACCATGACGATCCCGGCCACGAGCGGAGGCAGGATCACCAGGGTGTGGACGAGCGACCGGTCGTAGCGGAGCCGGCGGGTGAAGGTGTAGACCCAGGCCACCGGCAGGACCAGCAGCACGGTCCCCACGAAGACGATCCCGGTGGTGAGCAGCCGCTGGCGCGGCGCCGGCTGGTTCCGGAACGCCTCGCTCATGCTCGGGTCCACGGGCCCCGTGAGCCCGCCCATCCCCTCCGAGCCCAGGGGCGCCACGATGGCGTCGTGGAGCACGGGGAACAGCTCCAGCAGCCCGATGGCCGCCGCGATCAGGAGGGCGTAGTACCCCAGCAGGGGTATGAGCGGCACGCGGCGGGCGCGCGCGGAACGCCGCCGACGGTCGCGGCCCCGCGGCCGCCCGTCCACCTGGCCTTCCGCTCGCGCGTCGCTCTGGCGCTCCGGCACTGGTACTCCCTCGCGGTCCGTGATGTTTCGGACCCCGGGAGGGGCAAGAAGCGGGCCCGCCAGGGGGAGCAGGCACCCGGCGCGGCCGGCCACGAAAACGGCCCCGCCCCGCTCGCGCGGGACGGGGCCGCCGGCAGTGCCGGAAAGCGCTGCGCCTCAATAGCCGGGATTCTGGACCAGATTCTCCGAAACGTCCAGCTCTCCCTGGGGCAGCGGCAGCAATGCCTCGTGGGGCGAGAACGCCGAGCCCAGCACCGCGGCCGCGCGATCCGTGCGGACCAGGTCGAACCAGCGCTCTCCCTCGAACGCCAGCTCGAGGCGGCGCTCCAGGTAGATCGCGTCCAGGACGTCCTGCTGCGTGATCAGGTCCACCCCGTACACGTACGTCGTGAGACCCGCGCGGGTGTGCACCATGTTCAGGTAGGTCACCGCGCTGGTGAGGTCCGCGACGCCGCCCTGCTGCGCCAGCGCCTCCGCGAGGATCAGCAGCACCTCGGCGTAGCGCATGACGTGGAAGTCCTCCGTCCCGGACGTGGTGGGATACTTCACCACCTCGATACCGTCCGGCCGGATCTGGTCGAAGTTCACGTCGAACCGCTCGTCGTTCGCCTGGTCGTAGGCATCGTAGATGTCCTGCGTGGCGCCGATCTCGAACCGGCCGGCGAACTGGTAGTAGTAGCCGTAGTTGTTGGGATCGGTGGCAGTGAACACCAGGCGGAAGATGTCCTCCGTAGCCGAGGTGCTCGACCCGTCCGGCCCGAACAGGCTGGCGTAGTCGGCCGCGAGGGCGTAGTCGCCGCTGTTGACGACCTCCAACGCCGCGGCCTCCGCGGCGGCCCAGTCCCTCTGGTAGAGGTGGGCCTTCGCCTCGAGGGCGTCGACGAAGCCGGGCGTGACGAAATTCCGGTCCGAATTGTCGATCCCCGCGGACCCCAGAAGCGACGTCGCCTGGGCGAGGTCGGCTTCGATCCGCGTCCAGACCTCCGCTGCCGACGACCGGGTGGCCTGGGCGAGCTCCTCGATGTCCGCCAGGTTCTCCGCCGGCTCGGTGACCAGCACCACGCCGCCGTAGGCGCGGACCAGGTGGAAGTAGTGGAGGGCGCGCAGCGCGTACATCTGGCCGAGCATCCCGTCCACCGCATCCACCGGGATGTCGTCGACCTCGGGGACCTTCTTGATCACCGTGTTGACCCGGAGGATCCCGTCGTAGGTGGCGTCCCAGATCCCCGAAACGACGCCGTTGTCCGCCGGGATGTTGATCAGGTCACCCTGGCCATAGCTGCCGAAGGTCCCCGTGTGCTCGACATCGTCGCTCAGGAGGTCCGTCCACATCACGTAGTCGCCGCCCAGCAGGCTCCCGCTCTGGAAGCTGCTGTACGCGCCATTGACGGCCGCCTGGGCCGTCTCCTGATCGACGATGGCGATCTCCTGGGCGATCTCGTCCTGTGGCAGGATGTCGAGAAGGCCCGTATCGCAGGCGCCCAGGGCCGCAACGAGCAGCACCGCGGGCACCATCGGAAGTCTCTGCATGGTCATTTCCTTTCCGCCTCTCACCAGGTGCCCTGGAAGCCGAACGTGATGGTCCGGGGCTGCGGGTACGCGTAGAAGTCGGTGCCCAGGACCGCGCTGGCGCTGCCCGAGCCGGCCCAGTGGTTGTCGGGCGAGTAGCCGCTGTACTCGGTCCACGTGTGCAGGTTCTTGCCCGACACGTAGAGCCGAGCGCTCTGAGTCCGGACCAGGTTGTTGACGGCCGCCGGGAGCCGATACCCCAGCGTCACGTCGCCGATACGGACGTAGGACGCGTCCTCGATCATGCGGCTGGACTCCACCCACACGCCCGTCGAGCCGAACCAGCTCGGGCTCGGGTTCTTCCCGTCCGTGTTCTCGGGCGTCCAGTAGTCCTCGACGTGCTGGGAGAACTTGTTGTCTAGGAAGTAGCCGCCGTCATCGGAGTACAGGCGCATGGCGTTGTAGATCTCCGCGCCCTGGCTGAATTCGAGGAACGCCATCAGGTCGAAGCCGCCGAAGGACAGCGTGTTCCGCAGGCCGCCGTAGAAATCCGGGTGGGGGCTGCCCACCACCCGGCGGTCGTTGGAGCCGGGGAAGGTCGTCCATTCGAGGTCGCCGTTGGCGTCGTACTGGTACTCGCCCGCGTCATCGAGATCCGCGTACTTCGCCACGCCGGTGGCCTCGTCCACGCCGATGTACTCGGGGGCGTAGAAGACGCCCAGGGGCTGCCCCACCTCGACCCAGTTCATGAAGCCGGCGCCGAAGGGCTGCCCATTGTACAGGGCCGTGACCTCGTTCCGGTTGCGGGTGATGTTGAACTCGCTCGTCCACTCCAGGGCGCCCGGGCGCGAGGGCCGCAGGTTCAGCGAGCGGAGCGTCAGCTCCACCCCGCTGTTGCGGATGCCGCCGATGTTGGCCAGCACGGAGGTGTATCCGCTGGTGGAGGGCACCGGCCGGTTCAGCAGGAGGTCGTCGGTATCCTTGCTGTACAGCTCGGCGACGATCCCGAGCCGGTCGCTCAGCAGCCCCATGTCCGCGCCGAGGTTCCACTCGGTGGTGGTCTCCCACTTCAGGTCCGGGTTGGCCAGGTTGGTCGGATTCGTCCCGGGGAGGTTGCCGTAGTTCGAGGTCCCGACCAGGCCGAGGTACTCGAAGTCGCCGATGGCCTCGTTCCCCGTCTGTCCCCAGCTGGCGCGCAGCTTCAGGTCGCTGAAGAGGCCCACGTTCGCCATGAAGGCCTCGTTGCTCAGGATCCACGCGGCCGAGATGGCCGGGAACACGCCGAACTTCTGGTTCTCGCCGAACCGCGACGAGCCGTCCGTCCGCAGGCTGGCGTTGATGACGTAGCGCTCGTCGAACACGTAGTTGGCCCGGGCGAAGTACGACATCAGGTTGTGCTCCCAGGCCGTACCGTCGTAGCCGGCGACCTCCGCGGCGTTGCCGGGCCAGTTCAGCTCGGGGCTGGTGAAGCCCTCGCCCCGGATGAAGCTCCTCTCCTGGTCGTCCATCTCGACGCTCGCGCCGACCGTGGCGGAGATCTCGTTCGCGCCGAAATACCGGTGGGCGGTCATGAAGGTCTCCAGGAGGGAGCGCTGCCCCCAGGAGTTGGCGACGCGGGAGACACCGCCCACGCCCGCGCCGTAGGTCAGCGGGGTCAGCGGCGAGTTCCAGCGGTGCTCGCGGAGGGCCAGCACGTCGAAGCCGGCGCGGCCGGTGAGGTTCAGCCAGCTGGTGAGGCCGTAGCTGGCGGTGAGGTTGCCGAAGCTGCGGAGCGTGCGGGCGTTGGTGTAGTCCTCGCGGCCCACGGCCACGGGGTTGGAGTAGGACGCCCAGTCGCTCCAGTTGCCCTCGTCGTCGACGACGGGGACCCAGGGCTCGTTGGCGATGGCGTTGGTCACCGCGCTGACGATGGAGTTGTCCGACTCGATCCGGTCGTTGTCCTCCTGGCTCAGCGCGATCGACGCGCTGACGTTGAGCCGGTCCGTGGCCTGGAAGTCCAGGTTCACGCGGCCCGCGGCGCGATCGTAGGCCGAGCCGAGGATGATGCCCATCTGGTCGAAGTACGTCCCGGAGAGGAAGTACTTGAAGCGGTCGGTGCCGCCGCTCAGCGCGATCTGCGTGTTGCTGACCGGGGCGGTGCGGAGCACCTCCTCCTGCCAGTTGGTGTCGATGTTCGGGTCCACGCCGAACGCGTCGAAGCGCGACTGGATCCGCGCCTCGGTGTAGCCATCGTAGCGCATCCCGTCGGCGAAATACTGCATCCACTCGGCGGTATTCAGCACGTCGATCACCCTGGCGGCGTTCTGGAAGCCCGCGGACGTGTTGACGGTGATGCGCGGTGCCCCCGAGGCGCCCCGCTTCGTCGTGATCATGATCACGCCGTTGGAGCCGCGCGACCCGTAGATCGCCGAGGCCGCGGCGTCCTTCAGGATGTCGATGGACTCGATCTCGTCGGGGTTGAGCCCCGTGATGGCGGACATGTCCTGGCCGCCCAGGCCGAGCTGGCCGAAGTCCTCGCGGAAGATCGGCACGCCGTCCACCACGTAGAGCGGCTGGTTGCTCGCGGAGATGGACGCGCTGCCGCGCACGCGGACCGTGATCCCGTTGCCGGGGTTGCCGGCGTTCTGGATCACCTGGACGCCCGCGGCCTTCCCCTGCAGCGCCGCATCGAGGCTCGCCACGACCCGGTTCTCCAGGTCCTGGTTGCCCACGCTGCTGATGGCGCTGGAAAGCTCGCGGCGCGTCTGCTGCGCGTAGCCGGTGGCTACCAGCTCCTCGAGCTGGATCGCCGTGATCCCCATCTCGAAGTCCACCGTCGCCGTTTCGCCCGCCGCGACGGTGATGGTCTGCTGCTGCGCCGAATACCCGATGTACTCGACGCGAATCTCGAGACGGCCGGCCGGCACGCTCGTCAGGACGAAGCGGCCGTCGTTGTTGGTGAGGGTTCCGATGCCGGTGCCGCGGACCGCGACCTGCGCGCCGGCGATGGGCTGCCCCGTCTGCGCGTCCGTGACCGTGCCACGAACCGCCGCCTGCTGTGCATGGAGTGCCTGTGGCGCGCCCACGAGCAGCAACGCTATTGCCGCCAGCATGGGCACGAAGGCTCCGCACGACTTCTTCATGCGAGTGCCTCCCTGGATTGGGATTTTCGGGATTGGGAGCTGGGTTTTCTGCCCGCCCGCAACCTACGGGCGCGGCGCCTAACGTGTCAAACGATCCCCTGGGTCGTGGCGTCCTCCCTTCCTTGCTTCGGGGGTCGGAACCGAAGGAGTGCCATCGCCCCCACAACGCGTCAGGCGCGGCGGCATGGACAGATCGTTCGCGGAGCCTACCTTTCACCGTCCCTGTTCGCAACCGCCCGGAGCGCTGCCTGGTGCCCATCCTCCTGTTCCTGCTCGGCCTCGCGCTGCTCGTCGCCGGTGCCGAGCTCCTCGTCCGCGGCGCCGGCCGCATCGCCCTCGCCGCGGGCATCTCGCCGCTGGTCATCGGGCTCACCGTCGTGGCCTTCGGGACCAGCGCGCCCGAGCTCGCGGTCACCACCTCGGCCTCCCTCCGCGGCGACCCCGACCTCGCCCTCGGCAACGTGGTCGGCAGCAACATCTTCAACGTGCTCTTCATCCTGGGAGCCTCCGCCCTCGTCGCCCCCCTCCTCGTCTCGCGGCGCCTCGTCCGCCTCGAGGTCCCCCTCCTCACCCTCTCCGCCGGCCTCGTCCTCGTCCTCGCCCTGGACGGCGCCATCTCCCGCATCGAGGGCGCCCTCCTGGTGACCGGCGCGTTCGCCTACACCGGGCTCCTGCTGCGCCAGAGCCGCCGCGAGCCGGAGCCCCCCGGCGACCAGCCCCACCGCGGCCGCGCCGGCATGCTCGTCGATCTCCTCCTCATCATCGCGGGCCTCGGACTCCTCGTCCTCGGCTCCCGCTGGCTCGTCGATGGCGCCCGCAATTTCGCCCTCGCCCTCGGCATCTCCGAGCTCGTCGTCGGCCTCACCATCGTGGCCATCGGCACCTCACTCCCGGAGCTCGCCACCTCCGTCATCGCCACCGTGCGCGGGCAACGCGACATCGCCGTCGGGAACATCGTCGGCAGCAACCTCTTCAACGTGCTCCTCGTCCTGGGCACGGCGTCGCTCGTGGCCCCCGGCGGCGTCCCTGCCCCCGCCGCCGCCATCCGGTTCGACATCCCCGTCATGGTCGGCGTGTCCGTCGCCTGCCTCCCCGTCTTCTTCTCGGGCCTCCGCATCGCCCGCTGGGAGGGCGCCCTCTTCCTCGGCTTCTATCTCGCCTACACCGCCTACACCATTCTCGCCGCCACCCACCACGACGCCCTCGAGACCTTCCGCGGCGCCATGCTCTTCTTCGTCCTCCCGCTCACCGCCGTGACCCTCGGCGTGATCGCGCTGAAGGAGCGGGCAGGGCAGGGCTGACCGCGTCTGGCGCGGGGAAGCGGCCAGCTCCCCCCCTTTCCAGCCAACCCTTTTCGCCCCATTGTTGTCGAACATCTAGGTAACCGGAACGAGGACGACATGGCCGGAAAGAAGACGGAGCTGCTCCAGGGGAGCCTGGACCTGCTGATCCTGAAGACGCTGTCGGTGGATGCGCTGCACGGGTGGGGGATCTCGAAGCGGATCCGGCAGTGGTCGAGCGGGGTGCTGGAGGTGAACCAGGGGTCGCTGTACCCGGCGCTGTACCGGCTGGAGGAGCAGGGTCTGGTGGAGGGGGAGTGGGGTGTCAGCGAGGAGGGCCGGCGGGCGAAGTTCTACCGGCTGACGGGGTCGGGTCGGCGGCGGCTGGCGGAGGAGCGGGAGGGTTGGCGGCGGTTTTCTGGGGCGGTGGAAGCGATCCTGGCGACGTGAGCGGGCCGGTGGACACGGGGAGAGGAGCTCGTGGTATGGGCGTTCTGAAGCGGTGGGTGCGGCGGTGCGCGCGGCTGTTCGGCGCGGCCGGTGGCGTTGCGGAGCGGTCGATGGAAGACGAGATGCGCTTCCATCTGGAGCTGGAGGAGCGGGACCTGGTGGCGCGGGGCCATACGCCGGCGGAAGCCCGTCGTCTGGCGCGGGTCCGGTTCGGTGGGGTGGAGCGGTACAAGGAGGAGGGGCGTTACGCCCGGGGGCGGGTTGCGGAGGACGCGATGCAGGATGTCCGCTACGCGATGCGGGGGGTGCGGCGGCGGCCGGGGTTCTCGGCGGCGGTGGTGGCGACGCTGGCGGTGGGGATCGGCGCGACGACGGCGGTGTGGTCGGTGGTGGACGCGGTGATCCTGAGCCCGCTCCCCTTCCCGGCGGCGGAGCGGCTGGCGCGGATCCAGGTGTGGTTCAGCGGTGAGGAGGGTGCGCTCTCGCCGGCGGAGTACCTGGACTACCGGCGGGGGGGCGGGGAGGTGTTCTCGGCCATGGGCGCCTACGTCCAGGGGTCGGTGACGGTGGCGGGTGGAGAGGGGAGCGGGGCGGAGCGGGTGGAGGCCGCCTACGTGGCGGCCGACCTGTTCCCCGCCCTCGGGGTGGCGCCGCTGGTGGGGCGGCCGTTCACGGCAGGGGAGGAGCTCGGGGGCGAACGGACGGTCGTGGTCTCGGAGGGTTACTGGCGCGGGCGGCTCGGCGGGTCCGCGGACGCGGTCGGGCGAGCGCTCACGCTGAACGGTGAGCCGTTCACGGTCGTGGGTGTGATGCCGGGGTCGTTCCGGCTGCCGGAGAACATGGTCACGGGCGCGTGGCCGGCGGTCTATGTGCCGCTGCGGATCGACCCGGACACGACGTACCGCCGGGGGAGCCACTTCCTCCAGGCGGCGGCGAGGCTGCGAGACGGGGTGCCGCTGGCGCGCGCGGCGGAAGCGGTGGAGGGGGTGACGGCGCGATTCAGCGCGGATTTCCCGAACGACTACGAGCCGGAGATGGCGTACCGCGCGACGGCGGTTCCGCTGCGGGAGGCGGTGGTGGGGGACGTGCGGCCGGCGGTGGCGGTGGCCTTCGGGGCGGTGCTCCTGGTGCTGCTGGTGGGCGCGGCGAACGTGGCCGCGCTGCTGCTCGCCCGAGGCGAGGCGCGGAAGGGAGAGATCGCGCTGCGCGCGACGCTGGGCGCCCGCCGTCCCCGACTGGTGCGTCAGCTCGTGGCCGAGACGCTGGTCCTCGGGATCCTGGGCGGCATCCTCGGCGTCGCGCTGGCCTGGCTGGCGATCCGGGGGCTCGTTGCGCTCGGGCCGCCCGGGATCCCGCGCCTGGAGGAGGTGGCCATCCATGGGAGGGTCCTGGCGTTCGCGGGCGGGCTCTCCGTGCTCTGCGGGCTCCTCTTCGGGCTGGTCCCCGCCTTCCGCGTCGCCTCCGACGGCGCGGTGGTCGCGCTGAGGCAAACGGGGGCCCGGACCACGGGCGGCGGTCGGACGCTCCGGCGGGCCCTCGTCGTGGCCGAGGTGGGTCTGGCGCTGGCGCTCCTCACCGGCGCGGGGCTGCTGGGGCGGTCCATGGCGGAGCTGCTCGCCGTCGACACCGGGCTCCGCCTGGAGGACGTCGTCGCGACGCAGTTCACGGTGGCCGCGCCGGCGTACCCGGAAGAAGCGCGGGTGCGGGAATTCGTGGCCGCGGCCGTGGACCGGGTGTCGTCGCTTCCGCAGGTGGAGGCGGCCGGGGCCGTGACGAACCTGCCGCTGGCCGCGGGCATCGGCGATGTGGGTGTGGAGGTCCCGGGAAAGGACATCCCGGGTGATGGCAACCTCGATGTGGACTGGCAGGCGGCGACGCCCGGGTACGACCGCGCGGTGGGCCTCCGGCTGCTCGCGGGCCGCTGGATCGACGACACGGACCGCAGCGACGCCCCCGGGGCGGTGGTGATCAACCGGGCGTTCGCCGAGACGTGGTGGCCGGAGGGGGATGCGGTCGGCGCCACGGTACGGCTGACCGCCGAAACGGCGCCCGGCGAGGCGCGGGTGGTGGGGATCGTCGAGGACGTGAAGCACGAGGGGCCCGCGGCGCCCGCCCGGCTCCAGATCTACATCCCGCACCGGCAGTTCGGGTTCTGGTACGGCCAGGGCCCGGCGCGCAGCATGACGCTCGTGGCGCGGACGCTGCCGGGCGCGGCGACAGCCCCCGGGGCGATCCGCGGCGCGTTCTCGGCGCTGGACCCCGAGCTCGGCCTCGGCCCGTTCACGACGCTCGGGGGCGCGTACCGCGAGATCCTGTCCGGACCCACCCTGCTCGCGGCGCTCATGGCCACGTTCGCCGCCATCGCGCTCCTCCTGGCCGCCATCGGCGTGTACGGCGTGATCGCGTTCGGGGTAGGGCAGCGCCGGCGGGAGTTCGGGATTCGACTGGCCCTCGGCGCGCGGTCCCGCCGCGTGGCCGCCGGGGTGGTCCGGGAGGGCGCGCTGCTGGCGGCGCTGGGCATCGCCGTGGGGCTGGCTGGATCGCTCCTGCTCTCCGGCGCGCTCCGGTCGCTGCTCTTCGGCGTGTCCGCCACCGACCCGGCCGTGCTGGCGGGCGGCGCCGCGGTGCTGATGGCGGCCGCGCTCCTGGCGAGCTGGCTGCCGGCCAGGCGGGCGGTGCGCGTCGACCCCGCGGAGGCGCTCCGTGAGGAATGACGGGACGGTGTGGAACTCCCGGGGGCTCGCGGGGCATACAACCAGTCCACCTCCTCCTGCCGACAGGGGCTTTCAGCATGCGACGCACGCGCTCACGCCTTCCGCGCTCCCGGACCCTCGCCGGCGTTCCGCTGGTCTTCCTGCTCGCGCTGTGCGCGGGGGTGGCGCCCGACCGGGCCGCTGCCCAGGATGACGGGATCGCCCTCGGTAGCGTGGTCCAGCCCTTCACCATCGAGGATCTCGACGGGGAGGCGGTGGACCTCGCGGAGGTGATCGGCCGGAAGCCGGTGCTGGTGGAGTTCTGGGCCACCTGGTGCCCGGTCTGCCGCGTCCTCGACCCGAAGCTGGCGGCGGCGCACAGCCGCTTCGGTGACGAGGTGGAGTTCCTGGTGGTGGCCGTGGGCGTGGGGCAGCGCAAGGAGCAGATCGCGGCGCACATCGCCCGCCACCCGGTGGCCGGGCGGCTCCTGTGGGATGGCCGCGGCGCCGCCGCCCGGGCGTTCGAGGCGCCCGGGACCGGGTACGTCGTCCTGCTGGACGCGGCCGGGAAAGTGGTGTGGACCGGCACGGGTACCGGCCAGGACATCGACGGGGCCCTTCAGCGGCTCGTTTCCAGGTAGGACCCGCAGAACACGGACCGTCCCGGCGGCGGAATGAGGAACGGCTCCCTCACGCGGGAGCCGTTCTTCAGTTCAGGCGGTCGATGACGGCGGCGAGCTCCTCGTAGGCGGTCGGGTCGACCTCCCGGAAGGGCGTGGCCGCGTAGGCGATCCGGCCGTCGGGCCCGATGACGAAGAGGTTCCGGTTCGTGCCGGTGCGCTCGCCGCGGGCGTACATGGCGCCGTAGCGGTTCGCCACCTCGAGGTCGGCGTCGCTCGCCATGAGGAACGGGAACTCGTCGTCCCGGGCCCAGGCGGCCAGCTCCTCGATGGGATCGGCGCTGATGGCGATGAGCACGACGCCGCGGCCGAGGTTGAAAGTCTGCGCGTACTGATCACGGTACGCGTGCATTTGAACCGTTCAGCCGCGTGTTCTCGCCCGGAAGAAGAACGCGAGCACCACGGTCTTCCCCTCGTATGCCGCGAGCGTCACCGGCTCGGCGAGGAGGCCGTGGCGCGTGGCGCCCGGCATCGAGAAATCGGGCGCCACCGCGCCGACGCGCAGGGGCTCCGGAACGGTGGGGGCGTCCTGTGCCGAAAGCGACCGGTGCGCGGAAGCCGCGGCCGCGATGGCGAGGGCCAAGGCCGTGAAGGTCGGGAGGTACCGTCGCATGGCTCTCTCTGGTTTGGGGGTCTCTCCCCCCAAGATACGTCAGCCGCCGTCTTCCGCCAGGCGCAGGGGGGCGCGGAGCCGGGGATGCAGGGGCTCCACGACGGTTTCGGGGCTCGGATCCTCGCCGTGGACGGGCGCCTCGGCGAGCACCCTCAGCCGGACCATCTCGGCCATCGTCGGCCGCAGGGCCATCGTGTCCGCATAGATCTCCACGGCCTCCTCCGGCGACCCCGCGTCGAAGAGGATGTGGGCGAACCGGAGGGCGTTGTGGACGTGGACCTCGAGCACCGCCAGCTCCACGCGGGCCGCATGGCGGTCCACCCACTCCCGCAGCTCGGTATGGACGCGACCGCGGAAGCGGTGAGCGGCACGGCGGAAGATGGAGCGGGGCGGCTGGAGGCGGGCACGGGAGGCGCCCTCGGGATCACGCCCGAGGGCGACGAGGACGCGCTCGGTCAGCTGCCGGAGCTCCCCTTCCTTCAGGTAGTGGAGCCGGCCATAGGCGCCGAGGATGCGCTCGAGGGGCACCCGGTCGCCGGCCTCGTCGAGGAGCTCCAGAGCGAAACGGACGTGCTCCGTGAGCACCGCCTCGCCCGCGACGGCGGTGGCGATGTGGAGCTGCTCACGGGTCTGGTCGACAAGGCTGCTGTGCCGACGGAAAGGTCGTCGCATGGCGGTCTCCCGAAGAGAGTCGCGGGTTAATGCGCAACGGCCGTACCCCGCGCGCGAGCCCGGAGCCCCGACGGGCGCAAGTCGTTGGGCGCCGTGTACGAGCGGGAGCGCAGCCCCGCCAGCGGAGCCCATGCGGCGGCGCGCGGGGGGCGCACTTTGTTTCCGCCGCCGGCAGATTTTGCCGGACGAAGGGCGCGCGTCGCGCACGCGCGGCATCAGTCTTCCAAACGCTCTTCTGCCCGCTCTTCTGCCCGCTCTCCGTCGGAGTCCGGCGCCCCGGCGTCCTCGACCCGGGCGCCCCCGGCCGTCAGCGCCGCCACCCCGTCGCGGAACCGCGCCACCTCCGGAACGGGGACAGCGAATACGAGGGTGACGTGGATGCCGTACTCCTCGGCCTCGACCGCGGCGTCCACGTCCGCGGCGAGGCGGAGGAGGGGGTCGCGGGCGGGGTAGTCGCAGACGACCCGGAGCCGGGACCGTTCCACGCGCTCCGCCCGTGGCATGGATGCGAGGGCGTGGGCGACGGCGCCCGCGTACGCGCGCCCGAGCCCGCCCTTCCCGAGCTTGACGCCGCCGAACCAGCGCGTGACCACGGCGGCGATCTCGCCGACGCCGGAATGGAGGAGGGTCTCGAGGATGGGGCGGCCGGCGGTGCCGTGGGGCTCGCCATCGTCGCTCATGCCGACCACCGCCGTGGAGCCGGGCGGCCCGGCGACGAAGGCCCAGCAGTTGTGGGTGGCGTCCGGGAACTCGGCGCGGATCGCCGCGATGAAGACCTCCGCCTCCTCCCGGGTCGCGGCGCGGCCGACGGTGGTGAGGAACCGGCTGCGCCGCACCTCCTCCTCCACGCGGTAGCGCGCGGCGGGAACGGGGTAGCGGGCGGGGACGGTCATGGCACCATCGCGAGGAGCTCGATCACCCTGTCCATGACGCCTCCGTCGCCGCGTTTCCCCGCCCCCCCGGCGCCCCGCGTTGTAGGGACGCGGCCCACCGCGTATCTTGCCCGGACAATGTAACGGACATTCCCCGGAGCACGAATGAGCCAGACCGAACGCAGCGTGGAGGCGAAGGCGCGCGTGCGGGAGATGATCGGACCCTTCCGCGGGGCCGACGACCGGCGCAGCCTGATCCAGCTTTCCCTCACCGCGGCCCTGTTCCTCGCGTCCTGGACCGCCGCCTACCTGGCCCTCGACATCCACTACGCCCTCACGCTGCTGTTCGCCCTGCCCACGGCCGGCTTCCTCATGCGGCTGTTCATGATCCAGCACGACTGCGGGCACGGCTCCTACTTCCGCTCGCGCCGGGTTCGTGACGTGGTGGGCTTCGCCATCGGCGTGCTCACGCTCACGCCCTACCACTACTGGCGGCGGACCCACGCCCATCATCACGCCCACTCCGGCGATCTGGACTTTCGGGGCTTCGGCGACATCGAAACCAGGACCGTCCGGGAGTACCGGGCGTTCCCGCCCATGAAGCGCCTCGCCTACCGGGCGTACCGGAACCCCCTCGTCCTCCTGGGCATCGGGCCGGCCTTCCACTTCCTGGTGAAGCATCGCTACCCGTGGGACATCCCCAGGGAGTGGAAGCGGGAGTGGCGGGGCGTGTGGGGGACCAACGCCGCCCTCGTCGGCCTGGTGGCGGTGATGGTGTGGGCGGTGGGCTGGAAGGCGTTCCTCCTGATCCAGGGGCCCATCACGCTGGGCACGTCCTCGCTGGGCGTCTGGCTGTTCTATGTGCAGCACCAGTTCGAGGACACCTACTGGCACAATCACGAGGAGTGGGACTTCTACGAGGCGTCGCTGCGCGGCAGTTCGCACCTCGTGCTCCCGCGCCCCCTCCAGTGGCTGACGGCGCACATCGGCGTCCATCACGTGCACCACCTGAACAGCATGATCCCGAACTACCGGCTCCAGGCCTGCCACGACGCGAACCCGGAGCTGCAGGTGGCGCGGCGGATCACCCTCCGCGACGGCTGGCGGCTGCTGCGGCTGAGCCTCTGGGACGAGGAGAGCCGCGGGCTCGTCGGCTTCGCCGACCTGCGCGCCCGATGACCATCACGCGTAGCGCCCCGCTCGCGATCCTCGCCCTCCTGCTGGCCGCACCGGTGGCCGGGCAGCAGGCCTATTTCCCCGACCGGCACGGCTGGGAGCGGCGGGATCCGGCGACGGCGGGGATGAGCGCGGCGCGGCTGCGGGAGGCGGTGGCCTTCGCCCGGTCGTCGGAATCGCCGGGGCCGCGGGACCTGCTGGAGGCGCACTGGCGCGGCTTCGCGCGGGAGCCGCACGGCCAGCCGGTGGGCCCGTTCACGGTACGGGGGCCGCAGACCGGGGTCATCCTGCGAGGCGGATACATCGTCGCGGAATGGGGGGAGCCCGAGCGGGTGGACATGACGTTCAGCGTGTCCAAGAGCTTCCTTTCCACGGCGGTGGGGCTGGCGTTGAGCGAGGGGTTGATCGCGCGGGTGGACGACCGCGTCGCGCCCTACCTGCCGCCGGTGCTCCTGCCGGCGGGGGACGGGGAGCCCGGGAGCGAGGCGGGCCCGGCGGCAGGGGGCGGGCACCCGGTGGGTCTGTTCGCGTCGGCGCACAACCGCCGGATCACGTGGGACCACCTGCTCCGCCAGACCAGCGACTGGGAGGGGACGCTCTGGGGGAAGCCCGACTGGTCGGACCGGCCGGACCGGGACCCGGACACGTGGCGGACGCGGGAGCGGCCGGCGCCCGGGACCGTGTACGAGTACAACGACACGCGCGTGAACCTGCTGGCGCTCGCCGCGACGCTGGTGTGGCGGCAGCCGCTGCCGGTGGTGCTGCGGGAGCGGGTCATGCGCCCGATCGGCGCCTCCGACACCTGGCAGTGGCACGGCTACGAGAGCTCCTGGGTCCTCCTGGACGGTCTGAACGTCCAGGCGGTGAGCGGCGGCGGGCACTGGGGCGGCGGCATGTTCATCAACGCCTACGACCAGGCGCGCTTCGGGCTCCTCACTCTCCGCCGGTTCCGGTGGCGCGACCGGCAGATCCTGCCAGAGTCGTGGTGGCGCATGGCCACGACCCCTACCGGTCCCCAGCCGGGCTACGGGTTCATGAACTTCTTCCTGAACACCGGACGCGAGCGGTTCCCCGCGGCGCCGGAGTCGGCGTGGGTGCACCTGGGCGCCGGCACCAACATGATCTACTGCGACCCGGAGAACGACCTCGTCATCGTCTCCCGGTGGATCCGCGGCGATGCGGTGGCTGACCTGGTGGAGAAGGTGCTCGGGGCGATCGAGCGCTCCCCCTGAGAATGGCGCCTACGCGCTCGGGTCTCCGATGACGCCCAGGAACAGGATCGTCCCCGAGAGCCGCTCCCGGATCGCGAAGACGAACGGGCGGTCCAGGCGGACGCTGGGCGGCGCCGAGGTCACGCCCATGCCGACGGCGGTGGCCGCAGCCGCTTCCGTCCCCTCCTCGTCCACCTTCAGGAACGTCTTCTGGAGGGCCTGCTCGATGAAGAACCCGTCCTCGCCGGTGAGCCGGGTGAAGTCGGCCAGGCGCTCGTCGAACGCGTCCGTCATCCCGAGCTCGACCAGCGGCTCGTTCAGGGCCGCCTCCCATTCCAGCTCCAGCTTCGGCATCCGGACCAGGATCCCCTCCCGGTCGCCTCCCGACTCCGCCCTGGCCTCCGCGTCCCCCGCCAGCCGGTCCATCCACGCCTGCCAGACCGCGGGTGTGAGGCCGTCCAGGAAGACGGCCATGGGCTGGCCCTCGGGCGGGAGCACCGCCACCGCCGTGAACGCGTCGGCGCCGTAGGGCAGCTCGAGGACCGTGGCGTCGGGGCCGAAGAAGAAGCGATGGCCCACCTCCCCCGCCATCATGGGGACGGCGACCTCGTCGCCATCCAGCGTGGTGAAGGACGCGCTCGCCGTGCGGCCGCGGTCGAAGCGGTCGCGCCAGTCGCCCCTGAAGTAGACGGCGTTGATGAGGTACATGACCACGTCGGGCGGGATCGTCGCGAGGAGCTGGTCGATCCGGCCCTGCGTGACCTCGGAGACCCAGGCGTTCATGATGTCCTTCGCGCCGGCGGCCTGGAAGTCGATGGTCCGGGCCTCGGCGTCGAACCAGGTCTGCACGCGCGTCACGAAGTCCGGCAGCAGGACCATGGAATCGTCGGCCCAGATCGAATTGCCCAGCCCGAACGTCACCGACGGGTCCAGGGCGAGCAGGAGAGCGATCAGGTCGTGGTAGGCCTCGTTGATCTCCGGCTCCGTCATGCCGTCGAACCCCAGGACCTCGCGCATCTGCGTCCAGGTCTCCCCGTCCGCGCCGTTCATGGTCATGCCGAGGGCCATCGACGCGCTCAGCGGCGAGGCGAACACGTTGCCGCCCTCGCGGCGCTCGAACAGCGACCGGAGGAAATCGAAAGCGAAGGCGTTGGAGCCCCGGATGACCTGCGCCTCGCTGGCGCTCAGGTCCCGCGGCAGCTCCGTGAGGGCTTCCGGCGGGCCCGGGGCAATCGGCTCGCCGCACCCCGCGAGGGCGGCGAACGGGAGGAGGGCGAGGACCAGTCGTCGCGTGCTCATGCCGTGGGGTCTCCTATCGTGCCGATGAACAGGATGGTGCCCGAGATCCGCTCGCGGATCGCCAGCAGGAACGGCCGGTCGAAGCGGAACTCCGGCGGGGCAGATTCGACGACGGATACCGATGTCGCCGCGGCCGCCTCGGTGCCTTCCTCGTCCACCTTCAGGAACGTCTTCTGCTTCACCTCATCGATCCACACGCCGCCGCCCGCGACCATGCGGGAGAAATCGGCCGCGCCGCCAAACGCGTCGGTCATGCCCAGCGCCTGGAGCGTGCCGTTCAGGATCTGCTCGTACTCCAGCTCCAGGCGCGGCAGCAGCACCGCGGCCTCGCCCGGCTCCGTGGCATCCAGCGCCGCCATCCACTCCGTCCAGTCCGACGACTCCAGCGTCGCCACGAGGTCCGCCAGCGTGCCCTGGAACGTCGGCTGGATCGCGACCGCCGTGAACGCGCCACCGCCATACGGGAGCTCGATGCCCCGCCCCGTCCCCGACGAGAAGGACCGGAACGGGCCGCTCCGCCGCATGAGGGACACCGATACGGAGCCGCCATCGGGGAGCGTGAACGGTGCGGTGGTGGTATTGCGCGGGTCGAAGCGGATGGTCCAGTCGCCCTTGAAATAGACGGCGTTCAGAAGGTACATGACGACGTTCGCGGGGATCTGCGTCACCATCTGGCGGATGCGCCCGCGGGTGACGTCCTCGACCCAGGCGTTGATGACGTCGGGCGCTCCGGGGTCGGCGAAATCGAGGTCCTGGACCTCGGCATCGAAGGAGGCACGTGCGCGGTCGTAGAAATCGGCGAGGACGGGGTAGCCCTCGCGGGTCCAGATGGAGTTGCCGAGGCCGAGCTCGACGCGGGGGTCGAGCCCCAGGAGGAGGTCGATGAGGCCGCGGAATGCCGCGTTGATCCCGGGCTCCTCGAGCCCGTGGAACCCGAGCATGTCGCGCATCTGGGTGTGGGTGTCCCCCGCCGCGCCGTTCATGGTCATGCCGAGGGCCATGGAGGCGCTCAGCGGGGAGAGGAAGACGTTGGGCTCGTCGGGGGCCGCTGCCACGGCCTCCCGGAGGAGCCCGATGGCGAAGGCGTTCGATCCCTCGATCACGCGGAGCTCGGCGGGGGAGAGGTCGCGTGGGAGGGCGGTGATGGAAGCGGGCGCGGTGACCTCGCCGCAGCCGGCGGCCAGCGCGGCCAGCGGCAGTGCCAGGGCCAGCCCGAACGTCGTGGAATGTATCCTCATTGTTCCGTCCTCCGGGTCGGTCCATCCTACATGCCAATGACGTGCCGGGCGGGCGGATTCTGCCGGCCGCCGGTGGCAGGCGGTCAGAACCGGCGGCGCTGGGGCGTGTTATACCCGGAACGAGGCCGGAATCGGCCATGGTGCTCGCGCGGACGGAGTGGAGCCCGGAGGATGACAGCCCGCTGGAAGGTGACGGCCATGGCGTGGACGACGGCCGCGCTGCTCGCGGGGCATTCCGCGGGCGCGGCGGCCCAGAGGCCGGACGCCGCGCGGGGGCGGATCGCGGGTGCGGTCGTGGACGCGGTGGGCGGCCACGCCATCGCCGGTGCGACGGTGGTGCTCCAGCCGGACGTGGCGGGCGTCTTCCCGGGCCCCTCCTCCGGCAGCGGCTTCGCGGCGTCGGGTCTGACCACCATGTCGGACTCGACGGGTGCGTACCATTTCGACGGGCTTCCGCCGGGTGTCTATCGGGTGTACGTGAGCCGTTACAGCTACCGCCCGTACGCGGTGACGATCGAGCTGCGGGCGGGAGCGGAGCCGGCGGTGTCCATCGGGCTGCGGGCGGAGCCCATCGCCCTCGAGCCGGTGGCGGGACGGAGCGCGGCGCCCCCGCTCTTCCGCGTGCTGGACGCGGGGGGCGCCACGGCAGAGAACCGGCTCCTCGCCGTGGCCCTGCGCCGGCGCCGCTTCCTGACGACGGACGTCCGGGAGCTGACGGACGCGGACGTGTCGGAGGCGGTGACGCTGGGTGAGCCGGACGTCCTCCGTGCGCTCCAGCGCCTCCCGGGGGTGGCCGCGCCGAGCGACTACTCGGCGGAGCTGTGGACCCGGGGCGGGCCGTGGTCGCACACGCGCGTGTATTTCGATGGCGTCCCGCTGTTCAACCCGCTGCACGCGCTGGGCGTGCTGTCGGGGGTCGGCTCCGGTGCCCTGGGGGCGGTCTGGTTCCACCCGGGGACGCGGAGCGCGGGGATCGGGGAGGGTGCCGCTGGCGTGGTGGACCTGCAGAGCCGCCGGGCCATGGGGACGGGCGAGCTGAACGTCCAGGGCGACCTGTCGCTCATGTCGGCCGGGGTCGCCCTGGACCAGCGGGTGGCGGACGGCCGCGCGGGGTGGATGCTGGCCGGCCGGCGCACCTACCTCGACTGGCTCTCCGACCTCTCCCGCCGGGCCACCGGGTCCGGGGGCGACTTCCCGTACGGCTTCCGGGAGCTGACCGGCCGGATCGACGCGCGAACAGGGGCGTCGTCGACGGTGGAGGCGAGCGGGCTGTGGGAGGCGGACCGCCTGACGCGTGGCGACGACGCCGGCCCCGACCCGATCCGCACCGACTGGGGGAACAGCGTCGGGCGGGTGGCGCTCACGACGCGGCTCGGCGGGCTCAACGCCCGCCACGCGGTGGGCGCGAGCCGCCACCATGGCGTCACCGTGGCGGACAGCGGCGGGATCCTGTTCGATCTGCCGTGGGACCGGAGCACGACCGACGTGGGCTACGCCGGCTTCTCCGGCTCGTTCTGGCCCGACGCGACCACCGTCGCGGGACCCGCGTGGACGGTGGGGTACGCGCTCGAGCGGCACACCGCCGAGTACGCCGGCCCGATGCCGCTGCCCGTCCCCACCGCGGACTTCGCCGCCAGGCCCGAGGACCGCGCAGGCGACGCGCCGCTGTGGACCGGTTGGTCGGCGGACCTGCCCGTGGCCGTGCTCTGGGGCGAGCGCACGTGGGCCCCCGACGAGCGGATGTCGCTCCGGGCCGGCGTCCGCCTGGAGGGCGGACCCGAAGTGCGGGACGCCGGGCCGCTCCGGGTCTCCCCCCGCCTCGCCGCCCGCCTGGCCGCCACGCCGGAGGTGGCGCTCTCGGCGGGCTACGCTCGCGTCTTCCAGTACACGCAGGCGCTCGCCCCCGCCGGTGTGCACCTCGCCAGCCTCGCCTCCGGGGACGCCTGGCTGGTGGCCGGCGCCGGGGTGCCCGTGCTCCGCGCCGACCTCCTGACCTTCGGGATGGAGGGGTGGCTGGAGCCGGGCCGCGTGATCGCGGTGAACTGGTTCGGCCGCCGGACGACCGGGCTGGCGCTAACGGACCCCCGTCCCGGTCCGGTCTTCGGGCGCAGCGCCCTCCTGTCGGGCGAGAGCCTCGCGTACGGGATCGAGGCGTCGGTCCGGCAGGTGGTGGGGCCGATCACCGGGTCGGCCGGGTACACGGTCTCCCGCGCCCGCACCGCGGCGGTCGGGCTGGAGTTCGCGTCGGGGTCCGACAGGACCCACGTCCTGGATGCGACCCTGATGGTCCGCGCGCTCCCCTCCCTGCGGCTGGGCGCCGCATTCACCGGCGCGACGGGGGCCCCCTACACGCGCATGGTGGCCGACAGCGCCGGTTGCCTGGCGGAGCCGGGGTGCGACCCGGCGCAATTGCCGTGGGCGACCGCGCCCAACGCGCAGCGCGGCCCGGCGTTCGCGAGCCTCGACCTGCTGGCGGACTGGAGCACGGCGGTGCGCGGCGCCGAGATCGGCTTCTACGCGCAGCTCCGCAACGCGCTGGGGCGCGAGAACGCCACGGTATACGTCGGCGGCGGCCCCGGCTGCCTCCCGGAAGGGTGCGATGACGAGAGTCTCCACAACGCCTTCGAGCGCGGTCTCCCCCGGCTCGCCGTGCTCGGGTTCCGTGTCCGGCGATGAAGCCCGGGACCTCGAGGCGCTCTTCGCGCTCCACCACCCGCCCCTCCAGCGGTACCTGGCGCGCCTCACCGGCGATCCGGACCTGGCCGCCGACGCCGCGCAGGAGGCCTTCGTCCGGCTGCTGGAGCGCCGGCCGCCGGCCGCCCGCGTTCGCCCCTGGCTCTTCCGGGTGGCGACCAACCTGGTCCGGGACGCCGGACGCCGGAATCGAACGCGGCGGGTGCTCGGCTTCCAGGGGCGGGCGCGGCTCTCCCACGGCGATCCGCCCGGCTCCCCGGAGGATGTGGTGGGTGCGGTGGCGGCCAGGCGACTGGTCCGGGACGCGCTGGACGCGCTGTCCCCGAAAGAGAGGAAGGCGCTGCTGATGCGCGAGGAAGGGTTCAAGCACCGCGAGATCGCCCGGGCGCTGGGGACCACCACCGGATCGGTGGGGACGCTCCTGAGCCGCGCGATCCAGAAGGCCGCGGACCGCCTGGGCGGCCCGCCGGAGGAGGTCTGACCATGCATATCGCCCACGCCGGGACGCACCTGTCGGACGCGGAGCTCATCCGCCACCTGGATGGCGAGGGGGACGCCACCACCATCGCCCGCCGGGAGGACCATCTCCGCGACTGCGCCGCCTGCGCCGCGCGCGCCCACCGCTTCGGCCAGCAGAGCGGGACGGTCCGGGCGTGGCTGGTGCGCGCCGACACCGGCCATCGCCCGGCGTCCATCCCTCAACGCCGCCGGCGCTCCGTAGCGGCGGCACCCTGGCTCCGCGCCGCCGCCATCGTGCTGCTCCTGGCGGCGCCGCTCACCGCGCTCCCGCCCGTCCGGCACTGGGTCGCGGAGCGCGTGGGCCTCGCCGACGACCCGGCGGAGGGGCCGCAGGCGGCCGCGGCCGACGCCCGGGGGCTCGAGCCCGGTATCCGCTTCACGCCCGCGCCCGGCAGCTTCACGGTCCGCGTGGACGCGCCCGCGCCGGGCTCCACGCTGACCCTCGGCCGGTCCGCCGGCGCGGACGCCGTGCTCCGCGGCGCGCTGGAGGGCGGTCCCGCCCCCGTGGTGTCCGACGACGCCCTCCGGCTCCCCCCCTCCGCCGCCGTCGGCCGCGTCTACGACCTGAGGCTGCCGGCGTCGGTGGACGCCGTGCTGGTCGTGGTGGACGGGCGGACCACCCGGGTGTCGGGGCCGGGGATCGATGCCGGAAGGACCGTGTCGCTGTCTGTCAACCGTTGATCGACCGGCCGGCGCGGCGCATCGTTCAGGGGTCCGCGAGACGCAGACCCCGTCGAGCCGCAGGGAAGTCAACGTGCCCTCCCAGAAGATCGTCCGGCAGATCGCCTCCGAGCTGTCCCTCTCGCCGAAGCAGGTGGACGCGACCCTCGCGCTGTTCGGCGCGGGCAACACGCTGCCGTTCATCGCCCGGTACCGGAAGGAGGCCACCGGGGGGCTGGACGAGGTGCAGCTCCGGGACGTCCGGGATCGCGGGACGTACCTGGTGGAGCTGGACGCCCGCCGGGAGGCGATCCTGGGCTCCATCGAGGATCAGGGGAAGCTGACGGCCGAGCTCCGGGCGAGGATCGTGGGCGCGGAGACGAAGCAGGGGCTGGAGGACCTCTACCTGCCCTACAAGCCGAAGCGCCGCACCCGCGCCACGATCGCCCGGGAGAGGGGTCTCGAGCCGCTGGCGGACGCGATCTGGAGCGGCGGGCTGGACGACGCCGGCGCGGAACGCGCCGCTCCGGCGTACGTGGACGCGGAAACGGGCGTCGAGTCCGCCGATGCGGCGCTCCAGGGCGCCCGCGACATCCTGGCGGAGCGGGTGGCGGATGACGCCGACCTGCGGGGCTGGGTGCGGGACCGGACGCGGGCCGAGGGCGTGGTCGTCTCCCGGATCCTGAAGGGGAAGGGCGACGACCCCGCCGCCGCGCGGTTCCGGGACTATTTCGAGTTCTCGCAGAAGGCCGGTGACATCCCCTCCCACCGGATGCTGGCGATCCGGCGGGGGGAGGCGGAGGAGGTGCTGACGTGGGCGGTGGAGGCGCCGGCGGCGGAGCTCGTGGCGGAGGTGACGCGGCGGGTCGTCGCGGACCGGCCGGCCAGGGAGCAGCTCGCGCGCGTCGCGGAGGACGCCTACCGGCGGCTGCTCTCCGCGTCGATCCAGACGGAGCTGCGCCTGGAGCTGAAGGAGCGGGCGGACGCGGACGCCATCGAGATCTTCGGCCGCAACCTCGATCAGCTCCTGCTGGGCGCGCCCGCCGGCGAGCGGGCCGTCCTCGGGCTGGACCCGGGGTTCCGCACGGGGGTGAAGGCCGCGGTGGTGTCCAGGACCGGCGCCGTGCTCGACACGGCCACGCTCTACCTCCACCAGGAGGAGCGCTTCGCCGCCGGGCTGCGGGCGCTGATCGAGACGCACCGCCCCGAGCTCCTGGCCATCGGGAACGGCACGGCGTCCCGCGAGACGGAGCAGGCGGCGCGGAAGGTGGTCTCGGCGCTCCCGCGGGACGGCGGAGCGCCGGCGCCGCGGCTGGTGCTCGTCAACGAGTCGGGCGCGTCGGTGTACAGCGCCAGCGACGTGGCCCGGGACGAGCTGCCGGACCTCGATGTCTCCCTGCGGGGTGCCGTCTCCATCGCCCGTCGGCTCCAGGACCCGCTGGCCGAGCTGGTGAAGATCGACCCGAAGTCCATCGGCGTGGGGCAGTACCAGCACGACGTCGATCAGCCGCGACTCAGGAACCGCCTGGACGAGACCGTGACGGTGTGCGTGAACCGCGTGGGCGTCGAGCTCAACACCGCCTCCCCTTCCCTCCTCTCCTACGTCGCCGGCCTGGGGCCCACCCTGGCGCGGAACATCGTGGCGGCGCGCGATGCGGCGGGCGGGCTGCGCTCCCGCAAGCAGCTCCTGGGTGTGCCGCGCCTGGGGCCGAAGGCGTTCGAGCAGGCGGCCGGCTTCCTCCGGCTCCGGGCCGGCGACCACCCCCTCGACCGCACGGCCGTCCACCCCGAGCGCTACGCGCTGGTGGAGCGCATGGCGAAGGACCTCGGCTTGCCGCTGGAGGAGCTGGTGGAGAACGAGGCCGCGGTCGCCCGCATCGACATCGGCCGCTACGTCGCCGACGACGTGGGGCGCCCCACCCTCACCGACATCCTGGACGAGCTCCGCCGTCCCGGGCGCGATCCCCGGGACACCTTCGAGGCCCCGGCGTTCCGGGAGGACGTGACGGAGCTGAAGGACCTGAAGGAGGGGATGCGCCTGGAGGGCGTGGTGACCAACGTCGTCGCGTTCGGCGCCTTCGTGGACGTCGGCGTCCACCAGGACGGCCTGGTCCACGTCAGCCAGCTCGCCGACCGCTTCGTGAAGGACCCCGCCGACGTGGTCGGCGTCGGGCAGAAGGTCCAGGTCACCGTGCTGTCCGTGGACCTGGCGCGGAACCGGATCGGGCTCTCGATGAGGGACGCGAAGGGCGCGAAGGGCGGGCAAGACGCGAAGGGCGCGAAGGGCGGGCAAGACGCGAAGACCGCGAAGGCGGCGCGGGGGACGATCGCGCCGAACGGGATCCGCTTCAGCTGAGGGGAGCGGTGTCGGGGCGGAGGATGAGGATGGTGTCCCCGGGCTCCGGCTCGGGCGGCGGCTCCAGGTCGAGCTCCAGCTCGAGCTCGTCGAGCTCGATGGGGACCTCGCCGAAGCCCTCGGGCATGGAGTCCACGGGCGTGCCCAGCGGCTCGCCCGTGACGGTGTCCGGGTCGATTGCGGAGGGCAGCTCCGCTTCCCGCGGCAGGCGTGGCCGGCCGAGGTAGCGCTCCCGCTCCCGGCGCTCCGCCTCCTCGTCCTCGTCGTCGCGGTCGAAGAGGCCGCCGATGAAGTCGCCGATGCGGCCGAAGAAGCGGCCGATGGCGGAGCCCGCGCGGGCGAGGAAGCCGCGGCGCTCCTCCTCGCCTTCGGGGCATACCCGGGCCGGCAGGTGCGACTCCAGGAACACCTCCGAGCGGGCGGTGCCCTGCTTCGGTCGGCACCCTTCGGCGAGGATCAGACCGGAGGCGGGGTCGACCTGGCGCTCGACCACCGACTCGGGGCGCTCCCATGGCTCGGGGAGGGGGCGGTCGCGATAGATGTCGCGCATCATGCGCCCCCACACCGGGGCCGCCAGCCGGCCGCCGGTGGCCCGGGATACGATGGGGTCCGGGCGGTCGAAGCCGATCCATACGCCGCCGACCAGGTCGGGCGTGTAGCCGACGAACCAGGCATCGTTCCCGTCGTCCGTCGTGCCGGTCTTGCCGGCGGCGGGGCCGGTGAACCCGCCCTCGCGCACGCCCGTGGCGGTCCCCCTGCGGACGGCATCCCGGAGGAGGTCCGTCACGAGCCAGGCGACGCCGTCGTCCAGCACCCTGCGCCGCTCCGGCTGGTTCTCCCAGACCACTTCACCGTCCGGGTCCTCGACGCGGACGATGAAGCGCGGCTCGACGCGGCGCCCGCCGGCCGTGAGCGGGACATAGGCGGTGGTGAGCTCCAGCAGGCTGAGCCCGGCGGTTCCCAGGGCGATGGAGGGGAGGTCGTGGAGGTCGCTGCGGACGCCCATGTCCCGGGCCGTCCCGCGGACGTCGTCGATGCCGACCGCCAGCGCGAGCCGCACGGTGGCCACGTTGTTCGACCGGACGGCCGCCTCCCGCAGCGTCAGCTCGCCCTGGTACGTGCCCTCGAAGTTCTGCGGCTCCCACACCTCGCCCCCCGCGAGGTCCATCCGGAACGGCTCGTCCACCAGGTGCTGGCTCGGGGCGTAGCCGTCCTCCATGGCGGCGGCGTACACGAAGGGCTTGAACGCGCTCCCCACCTGCCGCCGGGCGCCCGTGGCCCGGTCGAACGGGGAGTCCTGGAAGTCGCGCCCGCCGACCAGGGCCAGCACGTCGCCGCCTTCCGCCTCCATCACGACGATGGCGCCCTGGAGGTAGCGCGTCCCGCTGTCGTCCACCGCATCCGGCTGGCCGTACCGCCGCTCGCCCCGGTAGCGGCCATACGCCCCGTTCTCGACGGCGCGGAGCTGCCCGGAGAGCGCGCGCTCCGCGGCGGCCTGCGCCCCGAGGTCCAGCGTCGTGTGGATCCGCAGCGGGGCCGCGTACATGGCGTCCCCCATGCGGCTCTCGAGGAGACGCCGGACGGCCCGGACGAAGTACGGGGCCGGCGGCGGCTCGGCTTCCGGCGGCGGCCGCTCCCGCTGCGTGCGGACCCGGCGCTCCCTGGCCCGGGCGGCCTCCTCCGCCGTGATCCGGCCCTGGTCGGCCATGAGGGAGAGCACCAGGTCCCGCCGCTCCCGCGCCCGCTCCGGCTCCTCCCGGGGGTTGTACGCGTTGGGCGCCTTCGGCATGGCCGCGAGCACCGCCGCCTCCTCGAGCCGGAGGTCGCGGGCGGGGCGGCCGAAATAGCCCCGGGCGGCGGCCTCGATGCCGTAGAGCGCACCGCCGAAGTAGATGTGGTTCAGGTACATCTCGAGGATCTCGTCCTTCGTGAAGCGGTCCTCGATCTGCCGCGCGACCCGGACCTCGAGCAGCTTCCGCCGCGGCGTCCGCTCCGCGCCGGGCAGCCGCTCCGGGAAGACGTTCCGGGCGAGCTGCATGGTGATGGTGCTGAAACCCTCCGCGATCCCGCCGGCCCGCAGGTTGGCGAAGAAGGAGCCGGCGGCCCGGCGCCAGTCCACGCCCCCGTGGTCGTAGAAGCGCTGGTCCTCGACGGCCAGGAATGCGTCCTTCACGTGCTTCGGCAGGTCCTCGAGCGACACCAGCTCCCGGCTGAACGGGGCGAGGCGCGCGATCTCGGAACCGCTGCGGTCCAGGACCACGGGCGCGCCGTCGGGCTGGTATGCGGCGAGGCGGTCGGGGTCCGGGCAGCCGGCGATGCCGCACCGCTGCCACACGATGAACAGCACCACGAGGGCCACGGCCAGCGCGATGAGCAGCTCCCGGCCCGGGGGCGGCCAGACCCGGCGCAGCGGGTTCTCCGGGGACCGCGCCCACGTGCCGGCGCGGGCCCGGAAGGGCGCCGTCCGGCGCCGCGCCGCGGCCCACAGCGGAGCGCTGTGATCCCGGGCGGCCGCCAGCGCGCGGACCAGGCGTGCCTCCAGGCGGCGGAGCCGCTCCAGCCACGGGTTCACGACGGGACGCGAATGCGGAGCGCTCGGTCGACCGCCGAAACGAAGAGGGGGCCGGGCAGGCTGACGGGGTCGCCATCGAGGGTGGCCTCGAGGGTGGCCGGCGCGTCGTCGCCGGAGCCCGTGCCGCCATGCTCCGCGACGCGGATCAAGAGCGACCGGGCCTGGAACCGCTCGATGGCCGGGTCGCTCCCCGGGTCACCGCGGCCGAACGCGCCGCGCAGCAGCCGGGCGAGCTGGTGATCCCGTGGCGCCGCGCGAAGTGGTCGAGCGTCCCGCCCGGGGCGGGACGAGCACCGCGCCGTTCCCGGCCGTTGATCACCACCGGGACCGGACGGTCCCCCGGGCCTTCCCGTTCGTGCGCCATGGCACGAGACGCTTCTGCAAGACCCGGGCAACCCTGCGGCCGCGCCCGGCCGCGTCAGGTCCGCAGCCTCGCCAGCGCCCGCCGGACCGCCGGCACGAGGTAGGCGACGCCGAGCACGCGTCCCGCCACGAACGCCACGACCGCCGCGGTCACGCCCACCAGCTCGACCCGCCAGCCCAGCGCCGTGAAGACGACGGCGACGCCCGCCAGCTCGAGCGCCGTGGCCACCGTGATGGGTCCGGTCCGCCGCGCCTGCACCAGCGCAGCCCGCTGGAAGGAGAGGAGGACCGTCATGGCGGGGAGCACCGCCAGGATCCGGGTCGGCACGAGGGCGAAGGAGGCCAGCTCCGGGGTGAGGCCGGACACGGTGATGAACCAGACTTCCGCGAGCGGGGTGAAGGCCACCAGGGCGAGCGCGCCGGACGCCACGAGCCCGAGCCCGGCGGCGAAGCGAGCCAGCTCGGGGAAATGCTCCGCCCGCGTCCCCATCAGCGCGATGGCCGCCTCCTGGAAGCTCAGTCCGGGCGCACGAAAGAGAAACGAGAGGGAGTGGACCACGGGGAAGACCGCCAGCGACTCCACCGGCGCCGGCGCCCGCCCCATGAAGAAGGTGAGCATCGGCTGGACGGTCAGCCCGATGACCGACGTGAGGGCCAGCGGATAGTAGAAGGAGGCGATGGCGCGATACCCCGGCGCCGCCTCCCGGCGCGCCTCTGTCTCCGCCGGCGCGACCAGCTCCCGCAAGGTCTTCCGCGCGAACACCCGCGCGGCCACAGCCTCCGTGACGACGCCCGCCGAGAGCGCCGCCGCCCCGACCCACGCGCCGGGGAGCCCGCCCCAGGCGAAGAGCGCCAGCCCCGTGGCCGCCATCCCGCCGAGCCGGAGCACGGTACCGATGGCGACGAGCCGCGTCCTGCCGGAGCGGATGAGGAGGCCGTGGAGGAACCGGCGGTAGCCGATGGCGGCGGGCCACGGCAGCAGGATCCAGAGGGCGCCGTACGTCAGCCGCGCCACTTCCGGCGGGAGCCGGAGCAGGTCCTCCATGAGCGCGTCGTACACGGCCGGGACCAGGACCAGGAGCAACAGCGCCGTGGAGCCGACGTTGAGCACGTTCGCGAAGTTCCGCAGCCGCCGGTAGGTGACCGGGCCGTCCACGAGGGCGGTGGACGCGCTCATGAGCATGATGACCGGCGCCTCCACCAGGATCGCGAACGCGAACGCGACGCCGTACGCCGCCAGATTGAACTTCGCGTCCGCCAGCCGCGCGATGACCGCCGCGAGGAACGGCCCCTCGATCGCCATCATGAGCCAGGTGGCGGCCAGCGGCAGCCAGAAGAGGAGGATCGAGCGGGTGGGGATCCGGGTGCCGGTGGTGCCGGTGGTGCTCACGCGCGCGACGCGGACGAAGGTGCGGCGCCGGCAATCGCCACGCTCAGGGCAGTCTCCGTGCCCCGGCGAGAGACGCCTTTCCCCGACCCGCCAGCTCGCCCACCCCCTCCACCAGCCGGTCCACCTCCGCCTCCGTGGTGTACGCCGCGCACCCGGCGCGGAGGATCCCGCGGCCGCCGTAGCCCAGCCGCCGGATCACGGTCGTCGCGTAAAAATCGCCGTGGCTGAGGAACAGGGCCTTCTCCGCCAGGTCACCGGCCGCATCCCGGGGATCCACGCCCTCGATGGCGAAGCCGAGCGTCGGCGTGCGGGCGCCGCCGGGCTCCACCCCGAAGGTGGTCACCCCGTCGATCCCGTTCATCCCGTCCCACAGCCGCCGGAACAGCGTGTCGCCGCGATGGTGGAGGGCGTCGAACGACCGGGCGAGCCGGCGCCTCCGGTCCCGGGCGTCGGGGAGCGGGCCGGCCCCGCCGGTCGCGTCGTCGTCTGCGAGGGAGGCAAGGAAAGCCACGGCGGCGGTGGCGCCGGCGATGGCCTCGAACGACAGGGTGCCGGTCTCCACCCGCTCGGGCGCGCCGGCGGGCGCGGACTCCACGCGGGGCAGATCCAGCTCCTCGAGCAGCGCCGTCCGCCCCCAGAGCGCGCCCAGGTGCGGGCCGTAGAACTTGTACGGCGAGACGACGAGGAAGTCCGCGTCCAGGGCCGCGGCATCCGGGAGGGAGTGGGGGGCGTAATGGACCGCGTCGACGTAGACCAGCGCGCCGACCGCACGGGCCCGGGCGGCCGCGGCGGCCACGTCGGTGATGGTGCCGAGGGCGTTGGAAGCGGCGCCGATGGCGAGGACGCGGGTCCGGGGGCCGAGCTGCGCCTCGAGGTCCTCCATGTCCAGCGTGCCGGAGCCGGGGTCCATGCGCGCCACCTTCACCGTCACGCCCCGCTCCCGCGCCAGCGCTTTCCACGGGTCCACGTTGGCGTGGTGGTCCAGCTCCGTGACGACGACCTCGTCGCCCGCCTCCATCCGGAGCCCCAGCGCCCGCGAGACCCGGAGCGTCAGCGTGGTCATGTTCTGCCCGAACGCGATCTCCTCCGGGCGGCCGCCCAGGAGGTCGGCCATGGCCGCGCGGCCGGCGTGCAGCACCTCGTCGGTCTCGCGGCTCGTGGCGTAGTTCCACCCGTCGTTCGCGTTGCGCTCGAGGAGGTAGCCCCGTACGGCATCGGCCACGGACTCCGGCACCTGCGTCCCACCGGGGCCATCGAAGTACGCGACGGGGTGCCCGTTCACCTCGCGGGCGAGGGCTGGAAAGCGTGAGCGGATCCGGTCCATGGAAGGCATGCGTGCCTGCGGTCGTGGAATGGGCTTCGGGCGGGAAGATAGGCCGGCCCCACTCCGCGTCAACGCGCGGCGGCCCGGGCGGGCGGCGTCAGTGGTCCTCCGGCCGCACCCCGCGCGCCCCGGGGTGCATCTCCCAGAGCTTCTCCATGGCGTCCTCCGCGAACGGCTCGACGGCCTCGGCCCAGCAGGCGGGACAGAGATGGAAATAGGAGGGCTCGGGCGCGAGGCCGATGAAGCCGCCGAACCACGGCGTCATCAGGGCGATCATCCGACGCGGGTCCGAGACGCCGCAGCGCGCGCACCGCGCCATGGTCACAGGGCCCTCCTCCTTCCAGGGGGCTCGCGGCCTGCTCCCGGTCGATCCTCCGCGTGGCCGTATGGTCCGCGGTTTCCCGGTCGTGTCAGCGCTTCGGCATGCCGGGCCGGGATCGATACCGCTCGTACAGGTCACGGTGCCGGTTGAGCGTGGGCACCTCGCGCCCCTCTACGATGAGGTGCCGGACCCGCGTGGTGATCTCCAGCGGGTCCCCATCGGTCACGATGAGGTTGCCCAGCCGGCCGGGCTGCACGGTCCCCAGCCGCTCCGCGAGGCCGAGGATCCGGGCCGGCGTCACGGTGATCGCCCGAAGCGCGACGTCCCGCGGGAGCCCGAAGGGGATGCCCATGGCGGCCTCGTAGGGCAGCGTGCGGGAGTCCGAGGAGTTGAAGGTCGCGAAGGCGATGGTCACGCCGGCGGCGTGGAGCAGGCCGGGGTTGGCGTACGCCTCGTCGTAGCCGCGGTCCTCGCCGCGGGGCATGGCCTGCGTCGGTCCGAGGATCACCGGGATCCCACGGGCCGCCAGCAGGTCGGCCACGCGGTAACCCTCGCTGGCGCCGGCCAGGATCAGCCGCAGCCCCTGCGCCTGTGCGAACTCGACGACGTTGCGGATGTCGCGCTCCGCCTCCACCCGCGCCAGCACGGGAAGCTCGCCGCGTGTCACCCGCGCCAGCGCCTCCAGGCGGAGGTCACGCGGGATCGTCGCGCCACCTTCCACGGAGCGGGCGTAGCTGCGCGCGGCATCGAGCCACTGCGTGAGCTGCGCGACGGCCCGCTCGTAGTCCTCGCGGGCGTCCTCGAAGGACCGCTCCCCACCGCCGCCGAGCCAGGCGGGCCGCCCGCCCGTCCGGATGGTGGGCCAGTCCAGCACCATCACCGACGCCGGCTCGATGTCCATCTCCTCCACCGTCCAGCCGTCCAGGCTGAGCACCGACCCCTGGCCGGGGAACCCGCCCGACCCGCCGCCGCGGCCCCCCATGGGGAGCGTCAGCGCGTGGGTGATCCCGTTGGCCCTGGCGACGGGGATGTGCTCGCTGGCCGGGTGCACCGCCGTACGCGCCAGCAGGTGCGGCGTGTAGTCGCCCAGCTCGTCGATGTCGTTGGTCACGTCCACCGCCCCCACCTCCGTGAGGCCGAGCTGGGTCCCGGCGTCGAACAGGCCGGGGTAGACGTGCAGCCCCGTGGCATCGATCACGGTCGCCCCCGCGGGCACCGCCGCGGACGGGCCCGCCGCGGTGATCCGCCCGTTCTCCATCACCACCGTGCCCACATACGGCTCGCCGGCCATGGCGTGCACCGTCCCGCCGCGGACGGCGAGGGTCTGGGCGTGGGCGGCGGCGGGAGCGCCGAGCGCGCTCGCGGCGAGGGCGAGCGCCGCCAGCAGCGCGCCGGTCCGGCTCCCGCTCCGTTCGTTGTTCCGGCTCATCGCTGCACCTCCCCGTTCGGTTCGTTGGACGGCGTCACCGCGGGCGTCACCGTAGCCCCGTCGGTCACGGGCGCGGTGGTCGGCGCGGCGCGCTCGCCGTGCTTCTCCAGCAGCGCGGCCTTCTCCCCCTCCACCGCGGCGCGGCGTTCCAGGTCCAGCTCGACATCGAAGTACAGGCGTCCATCGACGTACGTCTGGCGGACGCGGCCCTCCATGGTGAGCGGGTGGCCCGCGAACACCGCCAGGTCGGCGTCCCGGCCCACCTCGATGGCGCCCACCCGGTCGCCGACCCCGAGCTGGATCGCGGGGTTGAGCGTGACGAAGCGCAGCGCGGCCGTCTCGCTCGCGCCCCCCCACTTCATGGTCTTCGCGGCTTCCTGGTTCAGGTGACGGATCTCCTCGCCCGAGTCGGAGTTGATGGACACGACCACCCCCCGTTCCGCCATGAGCGCCGCGTTGTGCGGGATCGCGTCGTAGGCCTCGACCTTGTAGGCCCACCAGTCGCTGAACGTGGAGGCGCCCGCGCCGTGGGCGGCGATCTCGTCCGCCACCTTGTAGCCTTCCAGAACGTGCTGGAGGGTCGCGATGGTCACGCCGAACTCCTCGGCGGTCCGCAGCAGCTGCAGGATCTCATCGCCGCGGTAGGAATGGGCGTGGACCAGGCGCTCGCCGCGCAGGATCTCCGCCAGCGTCTCCAGCTTCAGGTCGCGCCGGGGCGGGACCGCGTCCCGCTTCGCCCGTGCGGACAGCGCGTTGTACGCGTCCCACTCCGCCTGGTAGGCCTGCGCGTCGAGGAAGGCCTGACGGATCACGTCCTGCTGCCCCATCCGCGTGGACGGGTAGCGGTCCGGGTTGCGGTCGCGCTTCACGTTCTCGCCGAGCGCGAACTTGATCCCCGGTGGCGCGTCCGCGAACAGGAGCTCGGGTGCGTCGGCGCCCCAGCGGAGCTTCAGCACGGCGTTCCGGCCGCCGATGGGGTTCGCGCTCCCGTGCAGCACGTTGATGGTGGTCACACCGCCCGCGAGCGCGCGGTACATTCCGACGTCCTCCGGGTCGATCACATCCCGGATCCCAACCATGGCGCTGACATTGACGCTCCCCTCGTTGATGGCATCCGCGGCGAGGTGGGAGTGGGCGTCGATGATGCCGGGCATCACGTAGAGCCCCGTGGCGTCGACCACGCGGGCGCCACGCGGGGCGTCGAGACCGCGGCCCACCGCCGCGATCTTGCCGTTCCGGATCAGCACGTCACCCCCCTCGATCGTGCCGTTCGCCACCGTCATGACCGTGGCGTTCCGGATCAGCGTCACCGGATCCTCGCGGTACGGCCCGCGGTCCCGCACCATGGGGACCGGCGCGCCGGGCGGGGCGTCCGCCGACGCCGAGTCATCCGACGATCCGCCCCGCCGGCCCCGCCCTTCGCCGCCCCGCCCCGCCACGGCGGTGGGGTGGAACACCGGGTGCGTGCGGCCGTCGACGATCACCGTCTCGATGGGCGCCTCCGGGTCCAGCAGGTCGCCACGGACCAGCACCAGGTTCGCGATCTTCCCCGCCTCGATGCTCCCCACCCGGTCGGCCACGCCCAGGATCCGGGCGGGCGCCAGCGTCAGCGCGGCCACCGCCGCGTCAGGGGAGAGCCCCGCGTCCACCGCCCGCTTCACCCGCGCCCGCGCGTCGGACGGGTCGTTCAGTCCCCCGGTCCAGAACGCGAAGGGCACGCCCGCGTCCGCGAGAAGCGCCGGCGTCCTGGGCGCGTGCTCGTAGGACCGGAGCTGCGCCAGCGTCGGCTCGTCCGCGGGGTCGCCGTTCCGCGCCAGGCGCGGCCAGTCCAGGTCGATCAGGACCGGCAGACCCGCACCCCGGAGCGCGTCCACCGCTTCGTACCCCCGCTGCGCACCGTAGACGACGACGGGCGCGCCCACCTCCCGCGACGTCTCCAGCGCCCGCAGGATCTCCTTCCGTCCCTCCGCCGGGAAGAGCAGCGGGACCGAGCCGCGCAGCGGCTCCAGCGTCCGGTCGTACTCGGGGCGCGTCCGGCCGCGGGGCTCCGCCTCGTAGGCCGTCCACGCCGCGTCGTAGTAGTCGGCGTCGAAATGGAGCTGCTTGATGTAGGCGAACACGCCCATGAGCGAGTTCGGATAGCCCGCGAACTCGCGCGACGACAGGTTGACGCGCTGCAGCGGGAGGGGCTTCACCACCAGCGCGCGACCCCGGTCCCCGGCCAGGTTGATGAGCGCTCCCGAGCCCGGGAAGATCCCCGTCGGCCGCGTGCTCAGCGCCGACGTGTAGCCCGCGTCCCGCCACTTCGCGATGCGGTCATCATCCACGTCCAGCTCGTCCGCGGCGCCCCGCCACGTGAACGTCCCCGGCCGGTCCTCGGGGCCCCAGGAGTGTCCCGCGTCCGGGCCGCCGCCGCCGGGCCCACTCCCCGCCCCGCCGCCGCCGCCCCGTGAGGCCGCGGGCGCCGGGTGGCCCAGCGTCCCCATGGGGTCGATCAGACCGGGGTACATGGTGAGCCCCGTGGCGTCCATGACCCACGCGTCCGCGGGGATCCGGACATTCCGGCCGACGGCCCGGATCACGCCATCCCGCACGACGACGGTGCCGCTCTCGAGCACCGGCCCCGACACGGGCACGATCCGGGCATTGGTGATGGCGAAGTGGGGCGGGATCTCGGGACGGGTCGGCTGCGTCTGCGCCGACGCGCTCAGCGGCCACGCCAGCGCCGCCAGCGCGAGTCCGCCGGCCAGGCGATGGCCGAGCCGGGCGGCGTGGAGCGGGGAGCACCACATCGGGGGACCTCCTTGGCTTGTGGAAACACCGGGCGAGGATGACGCGCCCGGGTGTGCTGCTCTAGACGCGCGGGCGGACGGGACCGTTGGCGATCGGGTCGACGCCGGGCCCTTCCCCCGCGACGCACAGCCAACATAGCTTTGCCCGCCCGTCCCCGGCCACCCGACACCCCGGGCGGCGGCGCCGGACCCACGACCCGCTGACGATGACCCTCTTCGTTCTCCTCCTCGGCCTCGCGCTCCTCGTCGTCGGAGCGGAGCTCCTCGTCGGTGGCGCGTCCCGACTCGCGGCGGCGGCCCGGATCCCGCCTCTCGTCATCGGCCTCACGGTCGTGGCGTTCGGGACCAGCGCCCCGGAGCTCGCCGTGAGCCTCTCGGCGACCTTCCGCGATCAGGGCGACATCGCCCTGGGCAACGTCGTCGGGAGCAACATCTTCAACGTGCTCTTCATCCTCGGGATCTCCGCCCTGGTCGCCCCCCTCGTCGTCTCGCGCCAGCTCGTCCGGGCAGAGGTGCCGATGATGATCCTGGTCTGCGGGCTCCTCTGGCTCCTCGCCCTCGATGGCACCATCGGACGGGTGGAAGGGGGCGCCCTGTTCGCCGGGATCGTGCTCTACACCGCCCTCCTCGTCCGCAACGGCCGTCGCGCCTCCCGGGCCGGGTCCGGCGACGCGCCGGCCGCCGGGGGCGTCGCGGCCGGGACCGCCGCGGGCGGGGAGCCGCTCCGGGCGCGGACGGTCGTGGACGTGGTGATCGTCCTGGTGGGGCTGACGCTCCTGGTCCTGGGGTCGCGCTGGCTGGTGGAGGGCGCCGTGGCCATCGCCGGCGCGCTCGGACTCTCCGAGCTCGTGATCGGCCTCACCATCGTCGCCGCCGGGACGTCCATGCCGGAGCTCGCCACGTCGGTGATCGCCAGCGTCCGCGGCCAGCGGGACATCGCGGTGGGGAACGTCGTCGGCAGCAACGTCTTCAACATCCTCTGCATCCTCGGGCTGTCCGCGCTTGCCGCGCCCGCGGGCGTGCCCGTGAGCCCCGCCGCCCTGAGCTTCGACATCCCCGTCATGACCGCGGTGGCCGTCGCGTGCCTGCCGGTCTTCTTCACCGGGCACCGGATCGCGCGCTGGGAGGGGGCCGTGTTCCTCGGCTACTACCTCGCCTACACCGCCTACCTCGTTCTCGATGCCACGGGGCACGCGGCCGTGCCGCAGCTCCGGGCCGCGCTGCTCTGGTTCGCGCTCCCCCTCACCGTCATCACGCTGGTCGTCCTGGCGGTGCGGGCACGGGGGGCGGGGACAGGCTGACCCTGCCCCCGCGCGGGGTCCGTGGCTACGCCGAGAACCACACCCAGAGCACGGCGATCACCGCCAGCACCGCCGCGGTGAGGGCCAGGTCCAGGCGCCTCGCCCGGGCGGGCACGGCGCCCTCCGCGGGGGCCGGCTCGGTGGTCTGGTACGTGAGGCCGGCGATCTGGTGGGCCGGCGGGGGCGGCGTGGCCATGCTCACCCCCACGAGGACGGCCACGCAGACCAGGAAGAGCAGGGCCGCGAAGTGGAGGAAGTTGATGTCGGCGTAGCCGAAGAGCCAGCCATCGAGGCTCCCCTTGTTGAGCTCGGCGACGAGACGGCCCATCCCCAGCACGAAGCCGGTGAGGAGCGAGGCGATGGCGCCGTGGGCGTTGAGTCGCTTGAAGAAGACGCCGAGCAGGAAGACGGCGGCGATGGGGGGCGCGATGTAGGCCTGGACGCTCTGGAGGTACACGTAGAGCGTGCCGGAGATGAGCTGCATGAGCGGGATCCAGAGCAGCCCGAAGGCGACGAGCACCGCCGTCGAGATCCGGCCCACCCAGACGAGCCGCTGCTCGGACGCGTTGGGCCGCAGCTCCCGGTAGATGTCCCAGGTGATGAGGGTCGACGTGGAGTTGAAGACCGAGGACAGCGAGCTCATGAGGGCCGCGAGCAGCCCCGCCACCACGATGCCCCGGAGCCCGACGGGGAGGAGCGTGCCGATGAGCGCGGGCAGCGCCTGGTCCGAGGAGCCGAGCTCGAGGCGGCCCTGCTGGACCAGGACGTAGGCGATGACGCCGGGGATCACGAAGATGAACAGCGGGAGCTGCTTCAGGAGCCCCGCGAACACGGTGGCGCGGCGCGCCTGCGAGAGGTCCCGGGCGGACAGCACGCGCTGCACGATAAACTGGTCCGTGCACCAGTACCAGATGCCCAGGATGGGGGCGCCGAAGAGGATCCCGGTCCACGGGAAGTTCGGGTCCGATGCGGGCTTCCACAGGTCCAGGAAGCCCGGGGGCACCGCGGCCACGAGCTCCCCCCAGCCGCCCACGGCGTTCAGCCCGATCGCCGTCACGGCGATGGCGCCGCCCAGGAGCACGACCATCTGGATGGCGTCCGTGACCAGGACCGCCCGGAGGCCGCCCACCACGGTGTAGATCCCGGTCGCCACCACCACGACCAGGGCGCCGGTCCAGAAGTCGATCCCCATCAGCGCCACGAACACGATCCCGCCGGCGAAGATCGTCACGGAGATCTTCGTGAGGACGTAGCCGAGGATGGAGATCCCCGCCAGGTACCAGCGCGCCGCGGGCGAGTAGCGGCGCTCGAGGAACTCCGGCATGGTGAAGACGCCGCTGCGCAGGTAGAACGGCACGAAGACCCAGCCGAGGAGCAGCAGGAAGAAGGAGGCGAGGATCTCGAACTGGGCGACGGCCACGCCGCTCTCCGCCCCCGTCCCCGCCAGGCCCACCAGGTGCTCCGAGCCGATGTTGGACGCGAAGAGGGACGCCCCCACGATGAACCACCCGGCGTTCCGCCCCGCCAGGAAGTAGTCGGCCGACGTCTCCTGCCGATGGTCCCGCCGCTCCCGCACCGTGGCCCACAGGGCGCCGGCGAAGATCACGACGAAGTACAGCGCGATCAAGATCCAGTCGAGTCCCGCGAGTTGCGACGTCATGGGCTGCTCACCGGCTTGAGGAGTAGGATCCGCGTCTCGAGCGGCGCCAGGACCCGCACTGGCGACCACCCGCGAAACCGCCCGTCCGCGCCCGTCCGGAGCTGCGGGCGGTCGGGCCCCGCGCCCAGCAGCGCGTCGGCCGCCCAGCGTCCCTCTGACAGCGACCCGGCGGGCGTGGCGAGCGTGATGCCGGAGAGGGGCCGGTCGGTCAGGTTGGCCAGGACCACGACGGTCTGGCCTTCCACCCGCCGCAGGTACCCCAGCGCCCCGGCGTGGCCGGTCTCCAGCGCGACGAAGTCGCCGGCCGCCAGCGCCGGGGTGGCCGTGCGCAGCCGGATCAGCCGACGGTAGTGGCTCAGCAGCGACGCGGGGTCGCCCCGCTGCGCCGCGACGGTCTTCGTGAACGAGTCGGCGGGGAGCGGCTCCCACGGCACGCCCGTGGTGAAGCCGACGCCCCGCTCCGGCGCCCACTGCATGGGCGTCCGCAGGCGGGGATCGCCGTCCGACTTCGATCCCGTCATCCCGATCTCCTCGCCGTAGTAGACGAAGGGGAGGCCGGGCAGCGTGAGCTGGAGGGCGGCCGCCAGCCTGACGCGGGCCGCGTCGCCACGCAGGTCCGTGAGGGTCCGGGTCTGGTCGTGGTTGCGCAGGAAGATGCCCCAGCGGCCCGCCGGCACCTCGCGCTGCACCCGCTCCACCGCCGTGACGAGCCGCTCGCTCGATCCCGTGCGCACGGCGTCCACCACGGCGTCGGCCACATCGAACATGAAATAGGCGGTGAGCTGGTCCGGATAGTACGGCAGGATCGCACCGATGCTGTCCCACACCTCGCCGATGGTGAACGCGTCCGGCGCGAACCGGCGCACCGCGGACGAGAACTCCCGCAGCCACGGGTGCGTGCCCGCGCCGTGCTTCCACTCGCCGTTCGGCCCCTCGAAGAAGTGCCCCACGGCGTCGATCCGGAACCCGTCCACGCCCACGTCCTCGAGCCAGAACCGGGCGACGCGCTCGAGCTCCGCCTTCACCGCGGGCTCGGCGAGGTCGTAATCGGGCATGCCGCTCCAGAAGAGGCCGTAGTAGTACTCGTCGCGGCCGGGCACCCGGTGCCATACGGGGGCGGACCACCCGGGGGCCGGGCGCGTCGTGGGCGACCAGATGAACCAGTCGCGGTAGGGCGAGTCGGCCTCGAGGAGGGCGTCCCTGAAGTAGGGGTGCTCGGAGGAGAGGTGGTTGAGCACCAGATCGATCAGCACGCGGATCCCGCGCGCGTGAGCCTCGTCGAGGAAGCGCCGGAACTCGGCCAGCGTCCCGTAGTCGCGGTTGATGTCGTAGTAGTTCGTGACATCGTAGCCGTGGTAGCTCGGGGACGGCATGATGGGCATCAGCCAGATGCAGGTCGCGCCCAGGTCATCACCGGTGGCCGGGTCCCCGTCGTTGATGTAGTCGAGCCTTTCGGTCAGCCCCCGGAAATCCCCCACGCCGTCCCCGTCGCTGTCCTGGAAGGAGCGGACGAACACCTCGTAGCACACGCCGTCCCGCCACCAGTCGGCGGCCGGGGCGCGCCGGGGCGCGGCCGCACGCTGGGCCGGGGGGGCGGGGGGCGACTGGGCCAGGAGCGGCGCACCCCAGCAGGCGAGGAGGGCGCAGAGCATGGTCATGGTGCGGTTCATCGTTCCCCGGGAAGAGGTCGCCCGCGACCGGGCCCGAACTTCCCGACGCGGTCCCGCTTTCGACTCGTTGCTACATACGACGCGGGCCACGTCTCCGCAAATCGGCACGGTGAGAACGTACACGCTGGCGACGAACAGCCCTCCCCACCACCTTCAGCGCGCGTGCAGCCGTTCCAGGACCGCAACCGACGCCCGGGGTGACCGCCGTGGAGAAGCCGCGCCTGAAAACCACGCAGATGTTCAACATGAGCTTCGGCTTCCTCGGCATCCAGTTCGGCTGGGGGCTTCAGCTCGCGAACATGTCGGCCATCTACGAGAAGCTGGGAGCCGCCCCGGACCAGGTCCCCATCCTCTGGCTCGCCGCACCCGTGACGGGGCTGGTGGTGCAGCCCATCGTCGGCATCCTCAGCGACCGGACCTGGGGGCGCCTCGGGCGACGCCGCCCCTACTTCCTCACCGGCGCGATCCTCGCCTCCGCCGCCCTCTTCGTCATGCCGACCTCCACGGCGCTCTGGATGGCCGCCACGCTGCTCTGGATCCTGGATGCCTCCATCAACGTCTCCATGGAGCCGTTCCGCGCGTTCGTGGCGGACAAGCTGCCCGAGGAGCAGCGGACCACCGGCTTCGTGATGCAGTCCTTCTTCATCGGGATCGGCGCGAGCCTGGCCAACGCGCTCCCGCTCTTCCTCCGCTGGCTCGGCGTCACGGGGGAGACCGCCAGCGGGATCCCGCTCACCGTGAAGTACTCCTTCCAGCTCGGCGCCGCCGCGTTCCTGCTGGCGGTCCTGTGGACCGTGGTCACCACGCGCGAGTACCCGCCCGAGGACATGGAGGCGTGGGAGCGGGAGAAGCGGGAGCGGCGGGGGCTCGGCGTGGCCGCGACGTTCCGGGAGATCGGCGCGGCCATCCGGAACATGCCCCCCACCATGCGCCAGCTCGCGGTGGTCCAGGTCTTCACCTGGCTCGGCCTCTTCTGCATGTGGATGTTCTTCGTCCCGGCCACCGCCCGGCACGTGTTCGGCGCCGTCGACCCCGCTTCCGAGGCTTACACGCGCGGGATGGAATGGGGCGGCTTCGCCTTCGCGTTCTACTCCATCACCTGCTTCCTCATCGCCTTCGCGCTCCCGAGGCTGGCGGCGCTCACGAGCCGGAAGGCCGTGCACGCCGGCTCCCTCGTCCTCGGCGCGGCGGGGCTGCTCTCGGTGTACCTGATCCGCGATCCGTACCTCCTCCTCCTCACCATGGTGGGCGTCGGCATCGCCTGGTCCTCCATCCTCGCCATGCCCTACGCCATCCTCTCCAGCGCCCTGCCCGCCGCGCGCATGGGCGTCTACATGGGCGTCTTCAACGCCTTCATCGTCATCCCGGAGATCATCGCCTCCCTGGGGTTCGGGCCCCTCATCCGCGCGGTGTTCGGCCAGGGCGACCCGAACGTGCCGGTCTACATGGTGATGCTCGGCGGCGCGTCCCTCCTCGTTGCCGCCGCCGCGGTGGCCTTCGTCGACGACCCCGCGGGTCACGCCGTCGGCGTTCCGGATGCTCCCTCACCCCCCGAATCGGCGGTTCCCGCCGTCTGACGCGGGCTCTGGCGCCGCCAGTTCCCCGGGGCCTATCGTTGGCCCTTCGATCGCTGATCCCTTCGGACAAGGACGACGCGTGACGCAGATCCGGTGGCCATCCCGTGCCCGTTCACTGACCGCGGCAGCCGCGGCGGCGGCATCCCTCGCCTGCGCCCCGGCGCTCCCTGCCCCAGTCTCGGCCCCCGCCGCCGCCCAGGTTCCCGCCGCCGCGCAGGAGGGCGTCCGCCTCGCCTCGCCCGACGGGCGGACCGAGGTGGAGATCGGCGTGCGGGAGGGCGCGCTGCACTACCGCGTCCGCCGTGACGGACGGAACATCCTCATGCCCTCCCGGCTGGGCTTCGAGCTGAGCGGCGCCCCCGCCCTGCGGGACAGCCTCCGGATCACGGGCACCGCGCGGGACAGCCATGACGAGACGTGGACGCAGCCGTGGGGCGAGGTGGCGCGGGTGCGGAACCGGTACAACGAGGCGCGGATCTCGGTGGCGGAGACGACGACGCCGCGCCGCCGCTTCGACGTGGTCTTCCGCGCGTTCGACGACGGCGTCGGGTTCCGCTACGAGCTCCCGGCGCAGCCGGACCTCGCGGCGTTCGAGATCACGGAGGAGCTGACCGAGTTCACCATGGCCAACGACGCGAAAGCGTGGTGGATCCCGTCGAACCGCCGGCGTCTCGACCGCTCCGAGATGCTCTATTCCTCCTCTCCCATGTCGCTCCTGGACAGCGTGCAGACCCCGCTGACCATGGAGACGCACACCGGGACGATGGTGGTCATCCACGAGGCCGACCTGGTGGACTATCCGCGCATGTTCCTGGCCGGCCGCGGCATGGAGAGCCGGGCCCTCCGCGCGGCGCTGGCACCCATGGCGGACGGGGTGAAGGCCCGGGGGCGCACCCCGTTCGCGACGCCGTGGCGCACCATCCAGCTCGCCGACCGCCCCGAGGACCTGGTGCCGGCGGTCCTCGGGCTGAACCTGAATCCGCCCAGCCGGATCGCGGACACGGGCTGGATCGAGCCGATGAAGTACGTCGGCATCTGGTGGGGGATGCACATCGGCACGATGAGCTGGGGCTCCGGCCCCCGCCACGGCGCCACCACCGCCAATGCGAAGCGCTACATCGATTTCGCCGCGGCGAACGGGCTGGGCGGCGTGCTGGTGGAGGGGTGGAACATCGGCTGGGACGGCGACTGGATCGCCAACTCCGAGCTGTTCTCCTTCACGGAATCGCACCCGTCCTACGACCTGGCCGAGGTCGCCCGTTACGCGCGCTCGAAGGGGGTCGACCTGATCGCCCACAACGAGACGTCCGGCGGGATCGAGAACTACGAGGCGCAGATGGAGGAGGCCTACGCCCTCTACGCGTCCCTCGGCATCCGCGCCATCAAGTCCGGCTACGTCGCCGATGAGGTGGGGGACGGCCACTCCCACTACTCGCAGTGGGCGGTGCAGCACCACCGCCGGGCCATCGAGACCGCCGCGCGGCACCGCATCATGCTGAATGTCCACGAGCCCATCCACGACACCGGCGAGCGGCGGACCTGGCCGAACATGATGACGCGCGAGGGGTCGCGGGGTCAGGAATACAACGCCTGGGGCGGCGAGGGCGGGAACCCGCCCGAGCACGAGACCATCCTCTTCTTCACCCGGCTCCTGGGCGGGCCCATGGACTTCACCCCGGGCATCTTCGACATCCTCATCGAGTCCTCGCCGGACGGTCCGCGGGCGCCGGAGGAGGCCCGCGTCCGGACCACGCTGGCCAAGCAGCTGGCGCTCTACATCGTCCTCTACTCGCCCATGCAGATGGCGGCCGACCTGCCGGCGAACTACGAGGGGCACCCCGCCTTCCGGTTCATCCGCGACGTCCCGGTGGACTGGGAGGCGACGCGGGTGGTGGATGCGGAGATCGGCGACCACGTCGTCGTCGCGCGACAGGAGCGCGGCGGGCAGGACTGGTACCTCGGCGCCGTGACCGACGAGGACGCCCGCACGCTGGAGGTCTCCCTCGACTTCCTGACCCCCGGTCGCCGCTACGTGGCCGAGATCTACGCCGACGCGCCGGACGCCCATTTCCTGACGAACCCGCTGGCCCACCGGATCTCCGAGCGGCCCGTGGATGCCGGGACGACGTTGCGGCTCGAGCTGGCGCCGGGCGGCGGGCAGGCGGTCCGGTTCCGGGCGCTGCGGTAGGGCGCTACCAGGCGGTGGGCGCCAGCGAAATCAGCGGGGAGCGGCCGCGGATCTCTGGCGACGGAGCAGGGCGTCGAGCCGGGCATACCGCCGGTCCGATTCGAGGCGCAGCCGCCGATCATCGGCAGGGTCGAGCTCCCGCAGGCCGTCCGCCTCGCGGGCCACTTCCCGGCACGGGGTACTCGCCGCGAGCATCGGATCCTGGCCCTGCCGCGTGTCGCCCTCCCCCGCGAAGCCGGCGGGCGGCGGTGCGCCGCGCGCGCTCTCCAGGGCGGTCCGGAACCGGGCCGCTGCTTCCGCCCGGTCGCCCTTCCGCCATGCCAGGAACCCCCCGAGGTAGTGGGCGAGCGCGCTGTGGGGGTCCGAGGCGAGGACGCGGTCGAGGTGCTGCCGCGCCGCGTCCCCCTCATCGCGGGCGAGAGCGACGGTCGCCAGGTCGAGCAGCGGTCCGGTCTGCTCGGGGTTGATGGCGAGAACGGCCCGGAACTCCGCCTCCGCGCGGTCCGGATCGAACGGAGCCCCCGGCGCGAGGCAGGCGTGGAGCGCACCCAGGCGCGCGTGGGCCCGTCCGCTCCGGGGGTTCACGTCGAGGAGCCGTTCCCAGGCGGCGGCGGCGCCCTCGAAGTCGCCGCGGTCGAGGCGCATCCCGCCGAGATAGTAGAGCGCATCCTCGTGGCTCGGGTTCAGCTCCAGCGCGGCGGCGTAGGCGCGCTCGGCGTCCTCGACCCGACCGGCGACCCGGTGCGCGGTCGCCTGGCGCAGCAGCACCCAGAAGCGCAGGACGCGGTCACGATCCGTCGCCGGCTCGGCGGCCGATGCCACCGCCTCGCGCAGCTCCTCCCCCTCCGCCAGCCGCAGCAGGCGGTTCGTGGGCACGCCCGGGAAGGTCTGCCGGAGACCGCTCGGCCAGCGGACCTCGAGCGTATCGACGGACTCCCGGTCGCCGAGCCCGAAATGGGCGATCGGGCTGTTCTGCGAGAGGTAGGAGCTCTGGGCGCCGACTTCGTGGAGCTGCACCCTGCCGCCCGCCACCACCCGGACCCGGGCGCCGATCCCCTGGCGGTTGCCCCGTGCTCCCTCCAGGCGCACCTGGAGCCAGCGATTGCGGTTTCCGCCATCGTTGCGCAGGAGGACGGCCCGGCCGCCGTGGTTCACGATGAAGATATCCAAATCGCCGTCGTTGTCGTAATCCGCGATCGCGGCGCCGCGTCCGACGTGCGTCTCCGCGAAGTAGGGGCCGGCGGCGGCTGACACGTCGTAGAATCCTTCCTCCGGTCCCCGGTTCCAGAAGAGCTGGTCCCGCATGGGGATCAGGCGGTGCGCGGCCCCGGGCTGCTGGAACGTGCTCCCGTTGGCCACCAGGAGATCGGGACGCCCGTCGTTGTCGTAATCCAGAAAGGACGTTCCCCAGCCGATGAAGTCGAGCGCGATCTGGCCGAGCCCGCGCCGGTCCGCCACGTCCATGAAGTGCAGCCGGTTGCGGGGCGGCGCGTCCAGGGACTCGAAGTGCTCCCGGATCCGGTTGTCGTAGAGGGCGTTCTCCTGCGCGATCCAGTGGGTGACGAACAGGTCCGTGTCGCCATCACCGTTCCAGTCGCCCACGGCCAGACCCATGGCGCCGCGGTAGTCCGCCACCATCGCCTCGTGGCTGATCTCCCGGAAGGTCCCGTCCCGGCGGTTGTGGTAGAGGACGTTGTCGGAAACGTCATTGGCCACATAGAGGTCGGGCCAGCCGTCCTCGTCCAGGTCGGTCCAGGCGGCCGAAAGGCTGCGACCCTCCATCCCCGCCACGCCGGCCGCCTCCGCAACCTCCGTGAACGTGCCATCCCCCTCGTTGCGATAGAGGAGGTTGCGCTCCGGCGGGAACGCGGAGGGGTTGAGCGCCACCGGCGTCTCGACGTCGTACTGGGTCGACGTCGCGGCGGCGTGATCCCGGTCGTACCGGACGTAGCCTGTGATGTAGAGGTCCAGGTCGCCATCGCGATCGTAATCCGCCCACGAGGCCCCGGCCCAGAAGCCCCGGGGTCCGTCCAGCCCCGCCTCGGCGGTGACATCCCGGAACGTGCCGTTCCCCAGATTGCGGTAGAGCACGTTGCTGCCGTACGCGGTGACCACGAGGTCGATGTGCCCGTCGCCGTCGTAGTCGCCCCATGCGGCGGCCATTCCGAACCCCCGGAACGCCACTCCCGCCGCCTCGGCCACCTCCCGGAACGTGCCGTCCCCCAGGTTGCGGTAGAGTGCGCCGCGGGCCGGAGAGGCGGCGAGCTCCGCCGGCGTGAGGTCCAGCGGCCCGGCGTGGTTCACGACGTACAGGTCGATCCAGCCATCCCCATCGTAGTCCCCCCAGGCCGCGCCGGAGCCCATGTCTTCGGGGAGCTGGCTCGAGCGCCGCCCCGAGAAGTGGCGGAACCGGATGCCGGCCCGATCGGTGACGTTGGTGAAGGCCACCCGCGGGTAGTCGGCGGGCAGGTCGCGCGCGAGGTCCGCGGTCAGACCTTCGACCTCCTCCCCGGGCCGGTACGGGTCCCCGCGCCGGAGGCCGGCCGAGATGAGCACCGCGGCGGTGGCGGCGAACAGGAGCGCGCCCCCGGCGGTGACCGCGGCGAGCCGCTTTCTGCGCGATGCCCGACCCATGGCGCCGCTAGTCCTGGTCGCCGGGAAGCACCCGGATCGTCGCTTCGTCCTCGGCCACCACCGTGACCCGCGAGGTGAGGCCCGTGTCCTCGCCGAACAGGAAGTTCAGAAGGAACTGGTCGAACTTCCGGTAGAGCAGCTGGACGGCCACGTGCAGCTCCCGAGCGCTCGCGGGGGGCGAACGGAACGAGAATTCGGCGCGGTCGGAGAACCCCGGAAACACGGTCCGGCGGTACCGCACGCCCACCATCTCCCAGAGGTTGTGGCGGTCGATCAGGTTCCCGTACTGGTCCACGGGCTCCGCCTTGAAGATGAACGAGCCCGGCTGGATGAAGTTCGCCGCGTCCAGGTGGCCGGACCGGTATACGACCGTCCCCGTCTCATCCCGGACCGTGACCCGGAGCCACGCCTGGATGATGTCCAGCGGGCCGGTCGGGAAGTCATGGCCGACCTTGTTGTTCGTGACCGTGACCGCGATCCGCACCTCCTCGTCCGGCCGCACCGCTTCCGGCGCCACGAGCTCCACCGGGACGGCGGGGCCGCCCTTCCACTTCCCGGCGATCTCCGGGATCTCGATCTCCCCGCGCAGCCACTGCTCGGTCAGGCGCTCGTGCGCCTCGGCGCCCGGCAGGTCGAGCAGCGACGGGATCACCTGGTTCGCCCCCAGGAAGCGGTGGCTACGGTGCTTGCGGTCGCCCGGAGATCGGTTGTAGTCCAGCTCGTCGCCGCTCGCGGGGTCCGCGGACTCCTGCAAAGGCATGTGACACTCCCGACACTCGATCGTGACCGTCGGATCACCCGGGTCGTTCCAGCGGCTCTTCCGCCAGTTGTCGTACTGGTTCTGGAGCTGCACCCACCCCACCTGGTTGATCTCCTCGTCGATGAACTGCTTGTGGCAGGCGGCACAGAACTCGGGACTCTTGAACAGCGTGTGCTGAAGCGAGGAGACGTGATGGCGGGGATAGGCCCGGATCAGGAAATCCCGGACGAAGCGCGCGCCCGTACCCTCCCGCAGCTCGAACATATAGCGCTCGGGGAGCGAGATCACGTACGCGGCGTTCCCCTTGATGTCCGTCTCCTTGATGGCGTGACAGACGATGCAGGAAACGCCCTCCTGGTAGCCGGCGAGGCTCGTCAGGTCTTCCGTGAACACGTTCTTCGTCCCCGAGAAGAGCGAGATGGGGTCGTGACAGCCGCCACAGTAGCGCGTGGATTCCGCGCCGTTCTGCTCGGCCATCACCGCCTGCACCTTCTGGAAGCCGGGGTCCATCGCCGAGTAGCGATGGGCGCTGACCGCCCACTCCTCGACGATCGCCGTGTGGCACCCCGCCGTCCCGCAGGACATCGAGCCCGCCAGGCCGCTCGCGCTGAATGCCCCGCCCGTGCTGGTGGTCGCGAGGCTCGGGGCGAACGGACGGTCCGGTCCATACAGGTAGCCGTAGTCCGCGGGGAACGCCTCCTCCCGCGCGTCGGGCGGGTAGGCCCACGCGGCCACTCCCACCAGAACGAAGAGAACCGCCGCCCACGCTCCGGCTCCCAGGGCGAAGCCCTTCTGTCCCGTCAGGACGGGCTCCGCCGCTGTCCCCGCCCGCGCCCGCCGGGCGCGAACGACCGGCACGGCGAAATGCGGGATCATGGAGGCGACGAGGGCCACCGTCGCGACGATGTGGGCCACGTCCCAGGCGTACGAGATCCGCGTCCCGAAGAGGGCCTGCCAGGTGAGCACCAGCCCGCTCACCACGGCCGCCAGCGTCGCGATCATGGAGAAGTAGCCGGTGAGCACCATGTGCGAGACGGGCAGGCGACGGTAGCGGAGCCAGTGACGGAGCTGGTAGACGGCGAACGGCAGCAGGAAGGCCAGACCCACCGCCGTGTGGAGGAGCACCATCACCTGGTTCGGCACGCTGAAGGGGAGCAGCCAGATCGACAGGCCCGTGAGCGTTTCGAACACCAGGAGGCCTCCGACGGTCAGGAGCAGCCGGCTCCGCCACTCGGCCGCCAGGGCGTTCCGGACGTCGTTCCTGGGTTTCATTCGGAGCGGTTCGCGGTAGGGGTCGTGAGGGTTGCCCCTACGATACGGAACGGCGCTCCCGGGCAGCGTCAGGAAATCGCTGATCTTGTGTGGGGAGATACCCTACGATTCGGCCATCAGAACTCCACTCGCGCGCGCTGGAACTCGACCACCAGGTGGGTGAGATTCCAGAGCTGGACGTCGGAGCTGTTGCCCCAGCGGATGGGCTGGACCCGGCCGCCGGTCAGGCGGTAGCTCCAGACCTCATTGTGCCGCAGGCCGGATGCCTCCACGGCGTCGAGCGTGGCCCGCAGCCCGTGCTCCAGCGCGGTGACATAGGGGCGGAGGCGCGCGTCGCGGAGCGCGCCGGTGTGACCGCGGGCCGCGTCGATCTGCCGCATCAGGCCCAGCAGCAGCAGGTTCACCTCGCGGCCCCAGACCACGCGGGGCGAGTGGTAGGTGTCGCGCTCGAAGGCGGCCCAGACGTCCGGCGTCGCGTACGCGTCGTTGGCCACGAGCGGGCCCAGCCCGTCGACCAGGAGCCCGACGGGATAGGGGAGGAACGGCACGGCCAGCTCGGTGACCAGGTCCGGGACGGCGCGGGGGTCCCGGAGGGCGGCCCCGGTGAGGTCGTCCAGGAACCAGCGCGTGCCCAGGTCGGTGCTCATGATCCCGATCGGCTCGCCCGCCCCGTCCAGCGCCACCGCCACCAGCTCGAGCCCCCCCTCGGGGACCGGCTCGCGCTCGAGCACGCCGGCCCAGTAGCGCGCCTCGTCCGCCGGCAGCGACGCGAGCTTGCGGTCGATCCGCGCGCGCGCCTCCTGCGCCGTGAGCCGGAGCGTGAAGTGGCGCCCGGCACCGCGCCAGGTCGCGATCGCACGCTGGAGCGTGCCGGGCTCGCGGAGGTAGCCGGCGAGCGTCGAGGCTGCCAGAGCGGGCGCGGCCTCCGCCAGCGCCCGGTCGCCGATGCCGAGGTCGCGCAGCGACGACAGGATGGCGGCGGTGGACTCGAGCGCGTTCGGCACCCACACCACGTTCACGTCCATGGCGAAGCGCCCGTTGCCGTAGCCGGCGCCGCTGTCGCGCCAGCTCGCGGCGTGGTAGCCACCGTCGCCGCGGCGCGGGAAGCCGACGAGGTGGCCGGCGACCGGCTCCCGCGCGTACGCCGCCGTCCGATCCGCGATGAGCGCGAGGTTGCGCAGCAGCAGCGTCAGGCGCGAGGCCGGTGCGTCGGCGCGGGCGGGCTCGAGGAGGAACTCCCGCTTCCGTGCGGCCGGCACGTCGGGGTCGGTGAGGTAGCGGGCGACGAGGACGGGGAACTGGTACTCGTCGTCGACCATCGCGTAATTCTCGCGCACCCGCTGCACGTCACCGAGGATGGCCGCCGCCTCGTCCGTCAGCCCGCGGGCGACGAGGTCGTTGTACAGCGCCGCGTGCTCGCGGATCGCCTGGCCCCCCAGCGCCTCCTCGTGGCTGACCTGGCCGTCCGCCGCCAGCTTGCGCAGGACGCTCGCGATGACGTGCTCGTTCATGCCCGGCGCCCAGATCGGCTGCATCAGCAGCGCCGTCACGAGCATGTCGCGGCCGAAGTAGGTCGCGTAATTCGGCAGGCCGGCCATCAGCTTCTCCCGCGAGCTGAGCAGCTCCAGCCCCCTGACCTGCCGCTCCAGCAGGCGGAATCGGACTACCCGCGGGTCGCTGGCCGGCCGGGCCGCGGGATCGTGAGCGGCGGCGCGAACGGCGTCGTGGAACGCGAGGAATTCGGCGTTGAAGATCTCGGCCCGGCCGAGGGGCGTGAGCGGCGGCGCGTCGGTGGTGACCCGGACCGTCAGGACCAGCGGCCGGCCGGTGCGGGCGACGACGCGGAGCGCGTCCCCGTCCCGCTCGATCCCGGCCTCGTCCGCGGGCACCTCGATCTCGAGTCGCAGCCGGTTGCGCGCGTCGAGCGACGGGCGCTCGATCCGGGCGATCCGGCGGCCGCCCTCCGTCGCCAGCCGGAGCGTCGGCCGGAGCCGGGCCTCGACCTCGGCGACGTCGCGCGCGTTCAGCAGCCCCGCGTGCCGGCGCCGCTCCCCGTCCGGCAGCCCGCCCATGAGCTCGACCAGCCGGGTCAGCTCCTGGGGCACGAACGAGGGTCCGAACGGCTCCAGATGCCGCCCCGGGTACTGGAAATCACGCTCGACGCGCATGGAGCCGAGGAGCACGTGGCCGATCAGCACCTCGGGGGCGTCGGCGCGCAGCCGGTACTCCATCGAGCGCTCGGCCCCGGCGGAGGACACGCAGACGCTGTCGGAAGCCCAGTCGAGCCCGGCGGGGGCGCCGGCGGCGTCGCGTGCCGTGAACCCGATGCTCTCGTTGGCCGCGTCGGCCCACAGGTTCACGACCCGACCCTCCCCCTCCTTCACGTAGACCTGGAGCGTGTTCCCCGCCGCGTCCTCGAACAGGCGCGTGCGGTACCCCTCGTAGGCCGCGGGGTCGTCGAGCCCGGTCTCGGGGAACGCGAGCGCGTAGGTCGCCGCGACGGCGCGTGGCGCGGCGCAGGGGGCCGGGCGGACGGCCGCGGTCGAGGACGCCGCGGAGGCGCTGCCCGGCGGCGAGGCGGGGGCCGCGGGGGCGGCGGAGCCGCAGGCGGCCGTCCCGGATGCCGCGCCGGCCAGGCCCAGCAGCGTGATCGCCAGGCGGTTCACGTCCGGACGTCCGGACGCGTCAGCGCTCCAGCCCACGGAGATGAATGAAGCTGTTGCGGATGCTCGCCAGGGGATCGGCGGGCTGGTCGTGCTCGACGAAGTAGTGCCGGATCACCGCGGTGTCCGCGTGGGCGAAGAGCGCGGGCCAGTCGATCACGCCGGCTCCGACGTCCACCATGGCGCCGTCCGCGGCCATGTCCTTCACGTGGACCGACGGAAAGCGGCCCGGGTGGCGCCGGAAGTACGCCAGCGCGTCGCCACCCGCCTTCCGGATCCAGTAGAGGTCGAGCTGGAACTGGACGAGGTCGGGGTCGGTCCCGGCCAGGATGTCGAACGGGACGGCACCGTCGAGCCGCTCGAACTCGAAGTCGTGGTTGTGATACGCCAGCTGTAGCCCGGCCTCGCGCGCGCGCCCGCCGGCGTCCTCCAGCCGGCCGGCCAGGCGGCGGTAGTCGTCGAGAGAGCGTCGCGCCTCGGGCCGGGATCCACGGGAACACGAGGTAGCGGTGCCCGAGGATGCGGGCGGCCTCGAGGGCGCGCGACCAGCCGTCGCCCTCCAGCGCGTCCAGGCCGACGTGGGCCGATGGGGCGGCCAGGCCGCCAGCGTCCAGGATCTCCCGGAGCCGGGCCGGCGGTTGTTCGAAGTATCCGGCGAACTCGACTTCCCGGTACCCGATGGATGCGACCTGATCGAGCGTGCGCTCCACGTCCCGGGCCATCAGCGAGCGCACCGTGTAGAGCTGCAGCCCCACCCGGTCGAGGAGTCCGCGGGCCCGGGCGGGCCCGCAGCCGGCCACGGCGGCGGTGCCGCCGAGCGCGAGCATCGCCGTGGTGCCGCCGAGCGCGGCGAGGAAGCCACGCCGATCGATGGGTGCGCCGGGAGGACGCTCTCCGCCGCGGGTCAAATCTCGTTCCTCTTCATCCGCTCGACCGCGTCGCGACAGGCGCGCGCCGTGAGAGCCATGTAGGTGATCGACGGGTTCTGGCACGCCGATGACGTCATGCAGGCGCCATCGGTGACGTAGAGGTTCGGCACGTCGTGGGCCCGGTTGTGCGCATCCAGCACCGACGTCTCCGGGTCGCGGCCCACTTTGACCCGGTTGTGGCGGATGCCGCGCCGATCCTCGCTCGTAGGGTACGGTTCACCCGCGGGGGCCGCTGGTCAAGTCTCGCGGTTCACCAGACGTCCGCCGCGGCGACCCGCCGCGCCGCCGTCGGTTCATCCTCGAGCGGGACGCACTCGAGGCCGACCAAACCGCGGTACCCGAGCTCGAACGCCTCCCGGAGCACGCGGTTGTAGCGGACCTCGCCGGTGCCCGGCTCGTGACGCCCGGGGG
>DATKBW010000182.1:0-5246 GCA_035513575.1 Longimicrobiales bacterium
CGCCGTCGCCGCGCTGGTCCTCGCCCGCCTCGCCGCGCTCGATCACGATGACCACGCGCGCGCCGCCGCCACGGGCATCCTGCGCGCGTTCGCCGGCGCCGCTCCCCGCTTCGCGCCCAGCGCCGCGACCTATTTCCGGGCCGTTCGCTGGGTCACGCGCCCGGTCACCACCGTCATGGTGGTCGAGGACCCCGCCGCGGCGGCGGCCGGAGAATCGCTGCGGCGTACCGCCCTCCGCGCCTACCGCCCGCTCGCCGTCGTTCGCTGTTTCGATCCGGACGCTGTGGACCCGGACCGTCTCCCGCCGCCCGTACGCGCCATGCTCACCGGCGATGCGCCCCGCGCCTACGTCTGCGCCGGCCCCACCTGCGCCGCCCCCGTTTCGGATCCCGCCGAGCTGTCCGTCCTGCTCCGCGACTTCACCGGCTGAGCGCATGGTCCTTGCAGATTTTCGACCTTCGAACGCCAAGGAGGACACCGTGAGGGGATGGGACGGGGACGACTGGGGGAGCATCTCCGCGTGGACATTTCCCTCGGAGCCGCCAGCCCGGACGACTACGACGCCCTCCTGCCCCGCCGGCGGGCTTTGACCGGTGGGGCCGCTCCCCGCATTATCCTTCCGGATCCGATGCTCACGGGACGGGAGAGGACCGATGCCGACGAGGGACGAAGCGCTCGCGCTGCTCGAGGAGTGGGTCGACAACGAGAACCTGCGCAAGCACATGCTCGCGGTGGAGGCCGCGGTCCGGTGGTACGCCCGGAAGGAGGGGGCGGACGAGGAGCGCTGGGGCCTCGCCGGGCTGCTCCACGACCTGGACTGGGAGAAGTACCCCAACGAGCACCCGCTCCGCGCCGTGGACGCGCTGCGCGAGAACGGCTACCCCGAGGACGTCCTCCACGCCATTCTGGCGCATCGTTCGGACTTCACGGGCGTGGCGCCCGAGACGCCGCTGGACCGCACCCTCCTCGCCTGCGACGAGCTGACCGGCCTCATCACCGCCACCGCGCTCGTCCGCCCCACCGGCATCGATGACATGAGGCCGAAATCGGTCAAAAAGAAGCTCAAGGACCCCACGTTCGCCGCCGGCGTCGACCGCGAGAGTGTCCGGAACGGTGCCGAGCTCATCGGCATCGATTTCGACGAGCACATCGCCAATGTGATCGCAGCCATGCGGGAAATCGGCGATGAGCTGGGGTTGAGCAAGGGGTAGGACTCGGACCTCCGTGGGAGAATACATGGAAACGCGACGGTTCGGGGGCATAAGGGTCGAGCTCGTCGTCGGCGACATCGCGGCGCAGGAAGGCTTCGACGTGGTCGTGAATGCGGCCAACGCGGAGCTCCGGATCGGCGGCGGCGTCGCCGGGGCGCTCCACCGGGCAGCCGGGCCCGGACTCGAGGAAGAGAGCAGCCGCCTCGCCCCGATCCGGCCCGGGCAGGCCGTGATCACGTCGGGGCACCGCCTCCCGAATCCATACGTGATCCACTGCCTGGGACCTGTCTACGGCATGGACGAGCCGGCTGACGAGCTCCTCGCGGCCTGCTACCGTCGGGCCCTGAGCCTCGCGGAGGGGAATCGGCTTCGATCGATCGCATTCCCGGCGATCTCGACCGGCGCTTTCGGCTACCCCGTGGGACCCGCGACACGGATCGCGCTCGGCACGGTCGCCGAACGGGCGCCTACGCTGGAATTCGTGAAGCGCATCCGGTTCGTGCTCTATGACGAGGAAGTCCTCGCGGTGCACGTTCGGGTTCTCGATGAGACGGTCTCGTCTTCGAGCTCCGGAGATGACTGACCCAGAAAAGGCAGGGGGCTAACGGGCCAGAAAGATCCAGTCGGTTGTTTCCTCGTCCACCAGGTGATTGATGAAAAGTGATCGGCTCGGTCCGCACGTCCGTGTAGGCCGCCCGGAGCGCCTCGACGAAGGATGGACTCGTGGCGGAGGACCACACCGCGAGGACGCCGTCCGGCGCCAGATGCGCCCGCACCGCCCGAAGGCCGTCCTCGCTGTAAAAGGCCGCGGTCCCCTGGTCGAGGAGCTGGTCCGGGGCGTGATCGATGTCCACGAGGATGAGGTTGAATGTCTCCGTCGGCGGCTCGGCCATACGTTGGAAGAAGTCGGCGACTCCCGTTCTCAGCCGCTCGTCGCCCATCAGGATCTCCGAGAGGGGTAGAAGTCCCTGCTTCAGCCAGTCGACGACTTCGGGGAACAGCTCGAGCACCAGGACGTCGGCGACACGATCCGACTGGAGCGCCGCGTGCGCCGTGTATCCCAGCCCGAGTCCCCCCACAAGCACCCGCAGCCCCGCCCCCCCATGCAGATCGAGCGCGAGCGTGGCCAGCGCGGTCTCCGACTCTGTGTAGAGGCTGCTCATGAGGAACTCGTGATCGAGCGTCGCCTCCGTGATGACCGTGCCCGGTCGGGAGAGGAGGCTGCGGCGCCGGAGGCAGAGGGGACCCAGGGGCGTTTCTTCGTAGGCCAGGATCTCCAGATTCGATGGGTTCTGCCCGTCCCCTCGGCCGGCAGCCTGCGTCACGCCGTTCGCCGGCGGTCCGGCTCGTAGATCCCGATCAGCCGCCCGCCTCGCTCGGTGACGACGTAGGCCGGTGCCGGCCCGGCGAGCGACGCCAGCTGACCCACCGGGGTGTCGGCGGGGACGTTGGGCAGGAGCACCGGACGGACCTGGAGGACTCGCGCGTCCAGCCCGAACCGGTCCACCACCGTGGCCAGGTCCGAGCGGGTTACCGCCCCACGGACCCGACCGCCGGAAAAGTCGTCCACCAGTGGCATGAACCAGAGGTCAATGGCCTCCATGACGTCGAGTACGTCGCGAGCGTGGTTTCGTCCGAGGCAGCCGTCCAACCGACGGGCGGCCTCTCTCACGGGGGTGGCTTGGGTCATCGTTCCTCGTCGCCCTCCAGAATTCCCACCGGACGGAGCTGCCGGTCCACGACGACCACCGGCTCCGTTTCGGAAGCCTTCAGCGTCCCGGAGTCGAGCGGCTCGTCCTCGAAGGTGAACCGCACGCCCGTCTTCAGGTGGTTCTGCATGGCACAGAGGTCCGGGTCATGACCCATACCCCAGCAGCCGCGCTCGATCCCCTTCCGGAGCACCACGCCCAGCAACTTCCCGGTGTCCTCCGCCACCACGGGGAGGAAGTCCAGCCTGGCCTCGTTCATGATGTCCAGCGCGCGGCCCGTCCTGTCGCCGATCTCCACGACCTGGGAGATCAGCCTCACGCGGTTCCGGTCGATCCCTCCCCCGTCACCGCTCTGCTTGCGTTCTACCGTCATCGTCATCTTGTCTCCTAGGTATCGTCAGATTTTCCCGTGATCCGTCCCCTCGTCAGGTCGTAGGGGCTCAGCTCCACCTGGACCCGGTCGCCCTGAACGACCCGCAGACCACGACGGGCGCGGCCGGCCACGGTCGTCAGGACCACCTCGTCGTTCTCCAGGCGCACGCGGTACATGCGGTTCGGGAGCATCTCCTCGACCGTACCGCCGACCTGGATCATCTCATGGGCAGGCATCGCCACCGCCACACTCGTTCATCTCGTGTCCGTTCCCATTCGCCTTCAGCGCGGCGGCGAGCGCCGCAAGCAGAGGGGCCTCATCCACGTCCAGCCCGTCCCGGCTCAGCGCCCGGAGCAGCGCCGGACCGACCGGGTGTCGCAATCGCTGGCCTTCCGCGTTCGTGAACACCAGATCGAGTCCGCTCGGTGCACCGCGCTCGGCGGGTGCCGGACTGATCCATACCGTCCACGGTCTTCCCTCGAACGCGATCGTCTTCTGCATGCACACTCCTCGTCCCGGTCCCATGACATGAAAAACGCCTCCTGGAGAACCGGGCGGCGTCAGGGAGGCGTCGCTCGGAAGCGTGCCTCGCGCTTGGATCGGACAGTTCTGTCAGATGTGCCTTCGGCTCTCCTGCTCGAACTCGGCCGAGGCGATCAGGTCGGAGTGTTCCAGGCGGGAAGGAGAAGCCGGAACTCGCTGCCAGCGAAGGTGTCGATCATGGTTCACGCTCCAGAATCTCGGGGCAGTCTGGCGGCAGCAAGCGGCGTCCAACGCAGCTGGCGGCAAGCCTGTCTCGGTTCGTGGCGCGTGCGGCAGCTCTGAAAAGCGGCAGCACCGCATCGAAGCTCTCGCATGCTGATGCATGCAAACCTTACACCATAGGTAAGTGCTCGGCTAAGGACGACCCCGGACCGCGCGGATGGTTCCGGCCGAAGCCATGGGGGTTGCGTTTCCGACCAGTGGTTCGCAATCCTTGACTGCCCCCTCCCCCCCATCCCGGGTGACGTACGCATGGGATTCACCAGTCGACTGTGGCACGCTCTCGCGAAGCTCGTGGATCCCGCCTCCTGGCGGTTCCGCGACCGCTCCCTCCGGGCGCCCAGCCTGGTCCGCGCGGGCGATCTCGCCTTCGAGGCCGGGCGAACCCGCGAATGCCTGGCCTTCTACGGCCGCGCGATCGACGCTTATCTCGAGGCGGGACTCCGCCGGAAGGCCGAGGCGATCTGCCGCCGGGTCATCAAAATCGAGCCGGGCGTGATCCGGACACGTTACACGCTGGCCGTGATCGCTGTGGGCCGGAACGACGCCGTCCAGGCGAGTCGGCGGATCGAGGATTACATGGGCGCGGTCGTCCGCTCGCACGCCGAGCGGCTGGCGGTACCGTCGCTCGTCGAGATGGCGTCCGCGACGGCGAACCGCGACATCCGCGGGATGGTGGCCGCGGCGCTCGACGAAGCGGGGCGCCCGGATCTGGCCGAGGCCGTGGTACGCGGAACCGCCGCCCCGGCGGTCGCCACGAGCTGGACGCGCGCTGTCAGCGCGGCCCTGAAGCGCCCCTCCGACGTGGATCTCGCGGCGCTCACCGCCACCTGAGGGGCCAGCGCCATCGTCGCTGGTATCGCACGTGCATTGCCTGTATGCGATGTCCTCAATCAGAAGGTGGCGATGCGTCAAGACCGAAAGAGACCGGGATCATCGATTCCAGCGCCGGGCCGAGCGTTCTACGACGGGAAGGGCCACGAGACGAGCTGCCCGCTCGCCGCGACGCTCGCGGACAGGCTGCGGGCAGCCCGCGATGAGCTGACGCGCCGGTGGCTGGAGCGGATCGTCGCCCGCGTCGCGGTGGATGCCCAGGAGGTCTTCCCGACCGACGACCTGCTGGACCACATCCCGCTGCTGCTGGACGGGATCGCGGACTACATGGAGGATCCGGCCGACGAGATCACGGCG
>DATKBW010000183.1:0-109459 GCA_035513575.1 Longimicrobiales bacterium
TCCGCAACCGTGGCGAAGAACACGGGAAGCGAGCGACGGCCGCCTGAATCCCACGGCGCAGGAGCGGATCGACCCAGGCGAAACGAGTGCGAGCGCCAGCGAGCCCATCTTGCGAGCGCCAGCGAGCCCTCTTGCGAGCGCCAGCGAGCCCTCTTGCGAGCGCCAGCGAGCCGCCCGCCGAACTTTCCCGCCCCCCGCCGTGTACACCCACACGCACACCACCCGGAGGAGGAGATGATTCGTTCACGAAGGGCGATCACCATGCTGGCCGCACTGGCCGTGCTGGGCATCGCTTTCACCGCGTGCGGGAAGCGCGTGACGCGCATCGACCCCACGGCGGTCACGGACCTGTCGGGCCGCTGGAACGACACGGACTCGCGGCTCGTGGCCAACGCGCTGATCACGGAGAGCATGAGCGGCCCGTGGCTCGAGCGGTACACGAGCATGAACGGGGGTGAGGCCCCGGCGGTCATCGTGGGCACGTTCCGGAACCGGACGCTGGAGCACATCCCGGTGAACACGTTCATCGGTGACCTGGAGCGGGCGATGATCAACTCCGGCGCGGTGCGGATGGTGGCGAGCGCGCAGGAGCGGTCGGAGATCCGCGACGAGCGGACGGACCAGCAGGAGCACGCGCGGGCGGACACGCGGGCCCGGATGGCCCAGGAGCTCGGCGCGAACTACATGTTCCAGGGGGAGATCACGGCCATCGAGGACCAGGAGGGCCGCGAGAAGGTGGTGTTCTACCAGATCGACGCCACCCTGACCGACCTGGAATCCAGCGTCCGGGTCTGGGCGGGGCAGCACAAGATCAAGAAGTACATCGAACGCGCCCGCATCGGCTGGTGAGGTGATCATGCATACGACGACGAAGCTCTCGATCCTCGCGCTCGCCGCCCTCGCGGCCGCCTGCGCGCCGAAGCGGGTGAACCAGGAGCCCATCCTGGAGAACGACCAGCGCGTCGCCGAGGTCTCGGCGCAGTCGGTCGCGGTGGCGGCGGCCAATCAGCAGGCCACGCAGCAGATGGCCCGCGACAGCATCGCCGCCGAGGCCATCGCCACCTGCGCCGGCGAGATCTGTAGCGCCGTGACGCGGGGGGAGGTGGCGCTGGGCATGAACGAGACACAGGTGCTGGCGGCCACGCGCACGACCTACGACGCGTGGACGGTGCGCCGGGCGGACCGCTCGGCCGTGCTGGTGCCGCGGAGCGCCCTGTACGCGCCGAAGGACGCGGCGGGCGAGGTGGCGATGGTGGAGATCGCCGACGGCCGGGTGCGGTCGTACAGCTACCGCGAGGCGCAGGGAGTGCGGGTGGTGTCGCGGCCCCAGGACGCCACCACGGACGGCCGTGCGGTGGCGCTGGCGGACATGCTGGTGCGGGAGGGCGACGACTACATCGCCCGGGGCGAGTTCGTCATGGCGCTGGACCGGTACGACCGGGCCCACGTGCTGAAGCCGGCCGACCCGTCCATCACGTACCGGGTGGCCACGACGCTGGACAAGCAGTTGCGGCCCATCGAGGCGTTGATCCAGTACCAGCTGTTCCTGCACCAGATGGAGCTGGAGAAGATCGAGGCATACGGGGACGCCTACGCGAAGCTGGCGACCGCGATCGCCTACGCGAAGGAGCGGGTGATCGTCCTCGAGCGACGGACGCCGTAGGGGCGGAGGCGGTGATGCACCTCTCGAAGGCGGTGGCCAGGGTCGCGGTGATCGCCGCGGCCCTGTCGCTTTCCGGCTGCGCCGCCACGTTCGGCGGGTACGACGTGGCGCCCAACGGGCTCCCCCGGGAGGAGGACGCGCTCCGCCGTGCCCTCGCCTTCGAGGCGGCGCGGACGTACGAGGAGGTGTTGGAAGGCAAGCGCCCGCTCCCCGACGACGACCTGCTGCGGCTCCTGTACGCCGGGACCGCGGGGTACTACGCCGGGACGTGGGCCGAGAGCGCCCGTCTGCTGGACCTGGCGTCCTGGGTTGCGGAGGACCGGGTGACATTCAGCGTTTCGCGGCAGGCGCTGTCGCTGGTGACCAGCGACCGCAGCCTGGCGTACACGCCGCCGCGGACCGAGCGGCTGATGATCCCGTACGTCGCGGCGATGATGTACCTGAAGGCCAGCGATGCGGACGGGGCGGCCGTGGAGGCCCGGCGGATCGAGGCGCTGCTGGACCAGCTGGACGAGGGGAAGTCGCGGGAGGACATGCCGGAGGAGAGCCGCTTCCTGCACTACTTCGCGGGGACGGTGTTCGAGGCGGCCGGGGACTGGAGCGCGGCCGACGTCGCCTACCGCCGGTCCGGCGGGCTGGCGGAGTCCCCGGGAATGGGCGTGGACCTGGATCCCGCGGGCGACTCGCTGGGTGACGTCATCGTCCTGGTGGAGCGCGGCTTCGTCCCGCACCGGGTCGAGCAGTCTGTGGTCATCGTGCTTCCGCCCGCCCAGGTCGCGATGCTGACGGAGGGCTCGGCCGGGGAGAAGGCGCTCGCCGCCGCCGAAGCCGCCGCCCGGATCCTCCTGGCCGCCTCGCACGCCTACGACGACCGCGGCGGAGTCCGCGGCCGGCGGCGCGGGGGTTCGAGCCTCCGGCTGGAGCCTTGGGTCGACGAGTCGTGCGGTCCGCGGCGCCGCGTCTGCCCGGAGGGCGAGGAGGAGAAGGGCGACCCGTACCTCCTGCGCATCTCCTGGCCGGTGCTCTTCGAGGACGAGGCCGCCCGGGCGCCGGTGCGGGTCCGCGCGGGCGCGCTGAGCGCGGAAGCGGGCGCGCTGCTGGACCTGGCGGCGTGCACCCGCCGCGACTTCGAGGCGGAGCGGCCGGAGATGCTCGCGCGGACCGTGATGAGGGCGGCGGCGAAGCTGGCCCTGACCGCGTCGGTGGAAGGGTCCGTGAAGAAGAAGGACGCGGCGGCGGGCGAGATCCTGGGCGTGCTCACCAACGTCGGCACGCTGCTGACCGAGCGGGCGGACACGCGGGCGTGGCACCTCCTGCCCGGCTCCATCTCCATGGTCCGGCTGCGGCTGCCGGCGGGGACGCACGAGCTCACGCTGGACGTGGAGAGCGCGCGCGGGGAGTACGGCCGCGGCGAATCGCTTGGGACCGTCAGCGTCCGGCCGGGAGCCACCACGTTCGTGAGCGCGCGCATCTGGCGCTGAGGCTTTGCCGCGGGGGCGCGATCCGCTAGCTTTTCAGCCCCGACCCCCTGACCGGATACGCCGCAGGATGCCGCCTCGCAGAGTGATGGTCCTGGTCCTGGTCCTCGTCGCCGCGGGGGCCGCAGTGACGCTGCCGCGTCTGCGGCCATCCACGTTCAACGGGACCGCCCTGCCCGCCTCCTCCCCCGCCCATGATTTCACCCTCGAGTCCGACCGGGGGCCCGTGAGCCTCGCCGGGTTCCGCGGCCGGGCGGTGCTTCTCTTCTTCGGTTACACCAGCTGTCCCGACATCTGCCCCACGACCATGGCGAAGCTCCGCCAGGTCACGGAGGGCCTCGGAGAGGAGCGGCGGGACGTGCAGGTGATCCTGGTCACCGTCGACCCGGCGGTGGACACGCCGCACCGGCTGAGGGAATACGTCCGGGCGTTCGACCCCGGCTTCATCGGCCTCGGTGGCGAGCGCGCGGAGCTGGCGGAGGTCGCGCGTTCCTTCGGCGCCTGGGGCGGCGAGCCGCAGCAGGCCCCGGCTCCGGCCGCCCCCAGCCACGAGGGCCATGGCGCCCCCGGGCCCGGGCCGGAGCGGATCATCCCCCACACCTCCCATGTCTTCGGGCTGGACCGGGACGGCCGGTTCCGGCTCCTCTGGAGCCCGGACCTCACGGCCGAGCAGATCGCGGACGACGTCCGGGGGCTCCTCCGCCTCTGAGATGGCGATCACCGCGCCGCGCGCGCTCCCCGTCTTCCAGCCGGTGCCGGCGCCCCGGGGGGACCTGACCCGCGCGCCGCTGCTGGGGCGGTTCCTCCGCTGGAAGCACGCCCGGACGGCCGTGCAGGTGCCGCTGCTCCTGCTCGCCGCGGTGATCGTCCTGGACGGGCTCCTCGGGCCGCAGGTGGCGCCGGAGAACGCCGCCGGCGTCGCGCCCTGGGTGCAGTGGCGGGGCTTCGTCGTCCTCGCCCTCCTGCTGGTGGGCAACCTCTTCTGCATGGCCTGCCCGTTCATGCTGCCCCGGCGGCTGGCCAGGCGGCTCCTGCCGGCCGACCGCAACTGGCCCGCCTGGCTGCGCGGCAAGTGGCTGGCCCTGGCGCTCCTCGTGGCCTTCTTCTGGGCGTACGAGGCCCTCGACCTGTGGAACAGCCCCTGGCTCACCGCCTGGCTCGTCATCGCGTACTTCACCGGCGCGTTCGTGGTGGACGGGTTCTTCAAGGGCGCGGCGTTCTGCAAGCACGTCTGCCCCATCGGCTCGTTCAATTTCGTGAACGGCCTCGCCTCCCCCGGCGAGGTGCGGATCCGCGACGCGGCGGTGTGCGACCGGTGCGAGACCAAGGACTGCATCCGGGGCCGGTACGACGCCGCCGGCCGGCAGGTGCAGTCGGGGTGCGAGCTGTGGCTGTTCCAGCCCCGGAAGGTCGGCAACATGGACTGCACCTTCTGCCTCGACTGCATCCAGGCGTGCCCCCACGGGAACGTCGGGATCGTCGCCCGGGTGCCGGGCGCGGAGCTGATCGCCGAGCGCTGGCGCTCGGGGGTCGGCCGCCTGGCGGAGCGGCCGGACCTCCTGGCCCTGGTCCTGGTCGTGGTCTTCGGCGCGTTCGTGAACGCCGCCGGGATGATCGCGCCGATGCGCGCGGTGCAGACGTGGCTCGCCCACGCCCTCGCCATCCACGGCGAGGCCGCGCTGTGGGCGGTGTTCCTCCTGGCCGGTCTGTTCCTGGTCCCCGCGGCGCTCGTCGGCGCCACGACGCTGGCCTCGCGGGCCCTGGGCGGCACGTCGGTGAGTGCGCGGACGAACCTGCTGCGCCTCGGGTACGGCCTGGTGCCGGTCGGGTTCGGCATGTGGCTCGCCCATTACGGCTTCCACTTCTTCGCCAGCGGCCTCACGCTGGTGCCGGTCCTCCAGCGCGCCGCGGGGGACGTGGGGGTGGCCGCGGGCGCGCCGGACTGGTCGCTCGGGGCGATCGTCCCGGACGGGCTGCTGCTGCCGCTGGAGCTGGTCTTCCTGGAAGCGGGGCTGCTGGGGTCCCTCCTCCTCCTCTATTACATTGCCCGGTCCACGTACGGGGAGCGGCGGGCGGCGCGGCGCGCCTTCGTGCCCTGGGCGGTGCTGGCCATGGCGCTGGCCGCGGCGGGCGCGTGGATCATGACGCAGCCCATGGCCATGCGGGGGATGATGATGCCGGGGATGGAGATGTAGCGGAATGGGAGACGTGCAGGCGTTCCTGCTGTCCTGGTCGTTCGAGCCCTCCGTCCTCATCGGGCTGGCGCTCGCGGCGGGGCTCTACGTCCGGGGGTGGCGGCGGCTCCGGCGCCGCGGGCGCGGCGGCCGGATCCTGAAGCCGTGGCGGGCGTGGTGCTACGGCGCAGGGATGCTCACGGTGTTGATCGCGCTGGTCTCGCCCATCGGGACGTTCACCTCGCTGTTCTTCTTCATGCACATGATCCAGCACCTCCTGCTGATCATGATCGCGGCGCCGCTCATCTGGCTGGGGGCGCCGCTGCTGCCGACGATATGGTCGTTCTCCCGGCGGAACCGCCGGCGGATCGGCCGGCTCTTCCACGAAGGGCACCCGGTCCATCGCCTCTTCCACTTCCTCACGCGGCCCGACGTGGCGCTGCCGCTGTTCATCCTGGCACTGGCGATCTGGCATCACCCCGGGCTCTACGACGCCGCCCAGGGGCGGACCGTGGTCCACGACCTGGAGCACGCGGTCTTCTTCGGCACCGCGCTCCTTTTCTGGTGGCCGGTCATCCACCCCTCGGGCGGGCGACGACGCCTCCCCTACGGCGCGGCGATCCTCTACATCTTCCCCGCCAAGCTCGCCGGGTTCGCGCTGGGCGCGTTCCTGACGCTGACCGGGACGCCCTACTACCGGACCTACATCGAGGCGCCGCGGCTCTGGGGCATCTCCGCCCTCGGGGACCAGCAGCTGGGCGGGCTCATCATGTGGGTCGTCGGGGGGCTGCTCTACATCGTCCCGCTCCTCGCGCTGGTCCTGATGATGATGCGCCAGGACGAGGGGGACGTCTGGGTCCCGGAAGTGGTCCGCGCGCGGGAGGCCGCGCTCGCCGATCCGCGGATCGCGTGAGCCGCGCCGCCGGCGCCGCCGCCGCGGCGCTCCTGCTGGGCATCGCCGCCCCGCTCCTCGCGAACGGCGGCACCGTCCGTGTCTCCCGGCAGCACCTGGGCGCCTACCTCGTCTCCGTGATGTCGAGCCCCACGCCGCTCCGGACCGGGGAGGTGGACATCAGCGTGCTGGTGCAGGATTCCGCGCACGACGTCGTCCCCGGGGTGCCGGTGGTCGTCGAGGCGGTGCCGCTGGGGTGGGAGGCCGCGCCGATCCGCCATCCGGCCACCCGCCAGCAGGCCACGAACAAGTTCTTCCTGGCCGCCAAGTTCGACGTGGAGACGGCGGGGGAGTGGGAGTTCCGGGTGCGCGTGGGCGGCGACGAAGGGGGCGCCGTCTCCTTCCAGGCCGCCGTCACGAAGGCGACGCTGCTGGACCGCCCCTACCTTCTGGCAGGTCTCATCCTCCTTCCGCTGCTGCTCGCCGGGTGGCTGCTGGGACGGCGGGAGGAGCGGGAGGAGCGGGAGGTCGAGAGGGCCGCGGGGGCCGGATGAGGCGGCCGCTCCCGGCTCAGTCGCGGATGGCGGCGATCACGTAGCCGGCCACGAAGGCGATGGCGATGGAGCGCCAGGGCTTCGAGGAGATCCTGTGGCGGAAGTCCCGGAACGTGGCCCGTGCCACCAGCTCTTCCTTCTGCCGGACCAGCCGCCCCTCGATCTCGTCCAGCGTGCGGGTCATCCGCGCCCGCGTGTCCTCGATCTCCCGACGGAGCACTTCGGGCCCACCCTGGCGTCCGTTGCCCCCGGCGCCCGCGGGCCCCGCCACGGATGGAAGCGTGTGGTCCTCCGGCAGTCTCTCCCGCGTCGTGATGTCGGCCATGCTCCCCTGTCGCCTGGTCGCTGTCCCCGTCGACCCTTGCAAGAATTTCGCCCGCGCCGCACTGGCACCCCGGCCAGCACCCGGCGAATATACCTACGCGCCGAGGCACACGCATTGCACCGCTGCGGCGCGTGACCCGAGTTTCCGAGGAAACCCGAATGGCCCGAACGCAGACCAGGCGTCCCGCGCGGCGGGGTCCCGCCCGGCCCGACCACCAGCTGCCCCCCGGCCGCGGCGACGACCCCGAGCCGGGCCCGGGCAGGCCGGGGCTGGGCACGCTGCTCCGCTCCCTCGCCGAGGACATGGGCACCCTCGTCCGCCAGGAGATCCAGCTGGCGAAGGCGGAGGCCGGCCATACGGTGAAGCGGGTGGCGGCCGACGGTGCGTGGATCGCCGCGGGGACGGTCATCGCGGCGGTCGGGGCGCTCTGCCTCGTCCTCGCGCTGGCCCTCGGCCTGGGCGCGCTGCTGGACTCGTACTGGCTCGGGACGCTCATCACGGGGGCGGTCCTCGTGCTCGGCGGCGCGCTCGTCGCCTGGAAGGGCGTCCGGGATCTGCGGAAGGGCGAGCTCGCCCCGACCCGGATCGTGAAGACGCTCCGGGATGACGCGGAGTGGGCGAAGCGGGAGGTGCGGGATTTCAAGGAAGAGCTCACGAAGGAGCGATGATGGCCGAGAGCACGAACGGGCCGGAGCGGGAGACCCCCGCGAGCGGCGAGGCGGAGACGACGAGGGCGACGGGGATGGGCGAGCCGGGGCAGTTCCGGGGGGTGGACGAGCCGTCCGGCCCCGTGGACCGCGCCCGCTCGGCGGCCGGCGGGAAGCTGGAGGACACGGCGCGCCGCGTGCGCGAGCTGGGTGATCGGGCCGCGGTGAAGAACCGCGCGCTGGAGCGGGCGCGGCCGCTGGCCCACAACGCGGCGGACGGGCTGGACAACGCCGCGCGGTACGTGCGGGAACGCGAGCTGGACGCGGTGCGCTCCGACCTGGAGGCGCAGGTGCGGCGACACCCCCTCGCATCGATCGCCCTGGCCTTCGTCGCCGGCTACACGCTGCGCCGGCTGTTCTAGGAGCCGCTCAGCGGATCCGATCCCCGATCCGCCCCGGCCGCACGTTGCGGAGGAACGCAAACGGCCGGAGCGCCTCGGGGTCGTAGCTGTAGTAGATCAGCACCGCCTTGCCGCGAACGCGGTCGGCATCCAGGAACCCCCAGTAGCGGGAATCCACGCTGTCATCGCGATTGTCGCCCATCATGAAGTAGTGGCCCGGTGGAACGACGAGCGGCCCCCACCAGTCCCGGGACGGGCGGCACTCGCCGTCGCTGGCGCCTCCCCGGGCGACCCGGTACGCCCCGGAGATGTCCGGGCTGAGGGCCACCCGGTCGCCGCACTGCCAGCGCATCCACGGGTGGGAGACGTCCGCCTCGCGGTCGCTGTGGCGCACGTAGACTTCCCGCGCCGGGCGGCCGTTGATGGAGAGCGTCTTGTCCTCCATGCGCAGCGTATCCCCCGGCATGCCCACGATCCGCTTGACGACGTCCAGCCCCGGGTCGTGGGGGGGACGGAAGACGACGACGTCGCCGCGGCGCGGGTCGGTGTAGCCGGGGAGGCGGGCGTCCGTGAAGGGGATGAGCGGGCCGTACGCGGCCTTGCTGAGGATGAGGAAGTCCCCCACCAGCAGCGTCTCCTCCATGGACGAGGAGGTGATCACGAAGGTCTGGACCAGGAACGCCCGCAACACCAGGAACAGCAGCACGGCCGCGCCGATGGACTTGATCCAGTCCAGCGTGACCTGCGCGGAGGTGCGCGGAGGACGCTGCCCACCCGTGCCCCCCGCTTCCCCCCTGGTCACCGGCTTCGTCGCCGCCACGTAGTCTCTCGCCACTCGCTCCCCGCTCGGTTTCCGATCCGGCTCCCCGTACGCCTTCGGCGGCGTCGGGGTTCCGCTCACTTCCGGGTGTACGCCAGCGCCTTCCGGATCAACGCCTGGACGTCCTCTTCGGGCCCCTGCTCCTCGATGGCCTTGCGGACCGCCGCGCCGGCATCGGCCGCGGTGTGCCCGAGCGTCACCAGCGCGCCCACGGCCTCCTGCGCTGCCGCGCCCTTCACGGACGGGACCGGCCGGATCGACAGGTCGTCCAGCTTGTCCTCCAGCTCGAGCGCGATGCGCTCCGCCGTCTTCCTTCCGACGCCCGGCACCTGGACGAGCGTGGCCACGTCCTTTTGCGTGATCGCCCGGACGAGCGTGGCGGGCGTGAGGGCGGACATCATGGCGAGGGCGAGGCGGGGGCCGACGCCGGACGCGCCGAGGAGCCGCCCGAACAGGTCCCGCTCCGCCGGGTGGAGGAACCCGAACAGGAGCTGGTCGTCCTCCCGGACCACGTGGTGGGTCAGGAGCTCCACGTCCGCGGCCACCCGCGGGAGCTTCTCGAACACGGACAGCGGGATCTCGATCTCGTAGCCGACCCCTCCCGCCGTCATCACTTCCACGGACTCCATCTCCCGACGCAGCAGCGTGCCGCGGATCCGGCTGATCACCCCCCGCCTCCCGCCACCGCCCGCCCCTTCGCCAGCGCCGCCAGCCGTCCCGTGTTCACGTGGCAGAGCGCCACCGCGACGCCGTCCGCCGCATCCGCGGGCGTGGGAGCCTCCTTCAGCCGCAGCAGCTTCTTCACCATGAACTGGATCTGGTCCTTCGTCCCCCGGCCCGTGCCGACAATGGCGCTCTTGATCTCCGCCGGGCTGTAATCGGCCACCTCGACCTCCCGCTCCGCCGCCGCCAGCAGCACCACGCCGCGGGCGTGGCCGAGGAGCACCGTGGTCCGCACGTTCTTCCCGTAGAAGACGCTTTCCACGGCCACCACATCCGGGCGGTGGCGCTCCAGGACCTCCGCGAGCCCGGCGTGGATCTCCCGCAGCCGGACGGGGAGCTCCGCGCTGGCGCTGGTCCGGATGACGCCGCACTCCAGAAGCGACACGGCGCCGCCGTCCTTCCGGACGACGACGCCGTATCCCGTCGCCGCGGTCCCCGGATCCACCCCGAGAACCTTCAAGCGCCCACCTCGCTCAGCAGCTCCTCGTCGATGTCGGCATTGGAGTGGACCCGCTGGACGTCATCCAGGTCGTCGAGGGCGTCCAGCAGCTTCAGCAGCCGCTCCGCCTCGGCACCCTCCACCCGCACCGTGACCTTCGGGACCATGGCCAGCTCCGCGTCCTCGAACTCCACACGCTGCTCCCGCAGCCCGTCCTGCACCTTGTGGAACGCGCTCACGTCCGTGGTCACCCTGAAGGAGTCATCCTCGCGCCGGAAATCGAGGGCGCCCGCCTCGAGCGCGGCCATCATCGCGGCATCCTCCTCGTAGCGACGCGCGTCCACCCAGATCTGACCCTGACGCTCGAACTGCCACGCCACGGACCCGCTCTGCCCCAGCCCGCCGCCGTAGCGCTCCAGGGCGTGGCGGACTTCCGCCACGGTGCGGTTGCGGTTGTCGGTCATCGTCTCGATGTACAGCGCCACACCGCCCGGACCGTACCCCTCGTAGGCGACTTCCTCGTAGCTGACCCCCTCGAGATCCCCCGTCCCACGGTCGATCGCCCGCTCGATGTTGTCCTGCGGCATGTTCGCCGCCTTCGCCGTATCCACCGCCAGCCGCAACCGCGGGTTCATGTCCGCATCCCCCCCTCCCTCCCGCGCCGACACCGTGATCTCGCGGATCAGCTTCGTGAACATCTTCCCGCGCTTCGCGTCGTTCACCGCCTTCTTGCGCTTGATCTGCGCCCACTTGGAATGGCCTGCCATGTCAGAACTCGGCTTTCAGCGTTCAGATCTCGGTGGTTTCGCGGGCGGACCCCCGTCCGCCCCGCGATCTTTGCTTCGCCCACGCCCGCTCCTCGCGCAGGGCGGAGGTGTCCAGAAGCCGGTTCCGGCGGCGCGGCCGCGGGCGGTCCCGGATGTGCGTAGGGGCTGTGTCACGCGATCGAAAGGCCAGGGAGGTCAATGCGATGACGGAGGAAATATACCCGCCGCTCGGAGCGAATCAAAGGGAGCGGCGCCAGGCCTCGCGACCCGCGAGAGACCGCCGCGGCGGATCGGGACCGGTCCACGGGTGCGCCATGGCGCCGGGAGGGCGCGCCGGGAGGCCGCGCCGGGAGGCCGCGCCGGGAGGGCGCTCCGGGAGGGCGCCCCGCGTTGACTGGAGGGGGGACAGGGTGGTATTTTGGTGTGCTTTGGGTTCACTGTCGAAGGGAGAGACATGGTCGAGGTCGTGCTCAGCGAGAACGACCGCCTGGACTGGGCGCTGAAGAAGTTCCGGCGCAAGATGCTGCGGTCGGGGCGGTTCAAGGACATGAAGAAGAAGCGGTACTACGAGAAGCCGAGCGAGGCGCGGAAGCGGAAGGCCGCCGCGTCGCGGCGGCGCAACGCCCGGGCGCGTCGTCGTCGTACCCGCTAGCCCGCCGCAGGACAGCATTTCTTCCCAGGAAACCCAAGGCCCCCGGCCGACGTTCCCCGAGCTGACGTCCTCGCCCGCGCTGCTGCGCGCCGTCGAGGACCTGGGGTGGACGTCGCCTACGCCCATCCAGGTGAAGACGATCCCGGCGGCCCGTGCGGGGCAGGACGTGGTGGGGATCGCGCAGACCGGGACGGGGAAGACGGGCGCGTTCCTGATCCCGGCGCTGGAGCGGCAGGCGGATCGGGAGGGGCTCCACACGCTGGTCCTCTGTCCGACGCGGGAGCTGGCGCAGCAGGTGGCGTCGGACGCACGGGAGCTGGCGGCGCACACGGAGATGTTCGTGGGGGAGATCTACGGCGGTGTGCCCTACGAGCCGCAGATCCGGGACCTGCGGGCGGGGTTCGACGTGCTGGTGGCGACGCCGGGCCGGCTGATCGACCACATGGATCGGGGCAACGTGGACCTCTCGGCGGTGGACATCCTGATCCTGGACGAGGCGGACCGGATGCTGGACATGGGGTTCCGCCCGCAGCTGGAGCGACTGCTGGAGCAGGTGCCGCGGGAGCGGCAGACGATGCTCTTCTCCGCCACCATGCCGAACGGCGTGCACGCGCTGGCGCTGCGGATCCTGAAGGACCCGGTGTGGGTGGAGGCGACGCCGCAGTCGATGGCGGCGGAGACGGTGACGCAGCTGGTGTACTCGGTGCGTCCGGACCGGAAGCCGGACCTGCTGCTGGAGCTGATGAAGGACCCGGAGATGGACCAGGTCCTGGTGTTCACGCGGACGAAGCGGGGGGCGGACCTGCTCTACCACCGGCTGCGCTCGGCGGGGATCGCGGTGAACGTGATCCACGGGGACCGGAACATGAAGCAGCGGGGCGGCGCCATGGAGGCGTTCGCGGAGGGTCACGCCCAGGTGCTGGTGGCGACGGACGTGGCGCAGCGGGGGCTGGACATCGAGGGGATCAGCCACGTGGTCAATTACGACGTGCCGCACGACCCGGAGGACTACGTGCACCGGATCGGCCGGACGGGGCGGGCGGGGGCGACGGGAGACGCGATCACGTTCATGACCGCGGCGGAGCTGGGGCAGGTCCGCTCGATCGAGCGGGTGCTCGGCTACCGCCTGCCGCGGGTATCGCTGGAGGGGTTCGACTACGCCGGCGCGCCCGTGTCGGAGGAAGCGAAAGCGCAGACCAGGGCGAACCGGGCGGGGCGGCGGCTGGGGTCGCGGAGCACCGCCGAGCTCTCGCCCGAGGAGCTGAAGCGCCTGCTGGACGTGGGCTGACCGCTCGCGTCGGGCCCTCCCATTCTCCCGGACGATCCATGAGAGCGCATCACCTCTTTCCGGCCGTACTGCTCCTGGCGGGCTGCGGCACCGACGTGGCCGGGCCCGCAGCCTCGCTGTTCTCCTGCCTCCTCGCCGAGCCCGTCCAGCTGGATGTGGGGGAAGTGGTGCAGGTCGCGGGGGCGGCGAACCGGGGACTCTGCCTGGAGGCGGGGGGCGCGGCGGCCGAGTTCGTCTACATCCCCTTCCACGGTGACGCGAAAGACGCGGGCCCGCTCCGGATCGAGGTCTCGGGGGCCGGGGTCGACGCGGTGGACGGGCCACCGTCGCCATCCCCGGTCCGGCCGGAGCCGCCCCTGGCCGTCACGCTGCGGGGCACACCGCCGCGGCCGCCCGTCCTCCTGGATCTCGAGTTCCACCGCCGCCTGCGGGAACGGGAGCGCCGGGAGCTCGAGCCGCGGTTGCGGACCGGCGCCACCGGCTCTCCCGCAGGCGATCCGGACCGCTTCCCGGCGGTCCGTACGACGGCTGTCCCCGAGGTCGGCGACCTGGCGAGCTACAACGTCGCCATCAGCTGTGACCGGTCGGACGACCGCACGGGGCGCGTGGAATACGTGTCCGACCGGGCGGTGGTGGTCGCCGACGTGGCGAACCCGGCGGGGCTGACGGAAGCGGACTACCGCCACTTCGGCGAGACCTTCGATACGCTCGTGGACCCGGTGGCTGTCCGTCACTTCGGGCAGCCCACCGACATCGACGAGAACGGCCGCTCCATCATCTTCTTCACGCGGGCCGTGAACGAGCTCGCGGGGACGGTGGTCGGCGCCGTGACCGCGGGGTTCTTCTGGTCGGGTGACCTCTTCCCGGAGGAAGCGACGCCCCGTGCGGAAGCGTGTCCGGGTGGGAACCAGGCGGAGATGTTCTACATGCTGACGGCCGATCCGCAGGGGGAGGTGGGGCCCGCGTACTCGGTCGAGTTCATCCGGGAGGCGACGATCCCGGTGATCGGGCACGAGTACCAGCACCTGATCAACGCGTCGCGGCGCCTCTGGGTGAACAACGCGTCGGAGTTCGAGGAGCCGTGGCTGAACGAGGGGCTGAGCCACGTGGCGGAGGAGCTGCTGTTCTATGCCAGGTCCGGGCTCGCACCGGGCGCGAACCTCGGCTACGACGCCCTCGCCGGGACGCCCTCCGCGGTTGACGCGTTCAACCAGTTCATGGGGGGGAATTTCACCAATTATGCCCGCTATCTCGGCCGCCCCGACACCGCTTCGCTCATGGGGATCGACGCGCTGCCGACGCGCGGCGCGACCTGGAATTTCCTCCGTTACGCCGCCGATCGGAGCGGCCGCCCCGACGACGAATTCTTCCTCCAGCTCGTGAACGGGCGCACGGCGGGGCTGGAGAACCTGGGCGAGACCCTCGGCGCGGACCCCCTGGCGTGGATGCGCGACTGGACGGTTTCCGTCTACGCGGACGACGCGGTGCCGGTGGATGCAGCGTACCGGCAGGCCAGCTGGAACTTCCGCGACCTGTACCCGAACAGCTCCGTGGGTCGGTTTCCGCTGCGGGTGATCCCCCTGGCGGCCGGCGACGTCGAGACGCTCCTCCTCCAGCCGGGTGGAGCGGGCTTCCCCCGGTTCGGCATCGGGGGCGCCGACAAGGCCGTGCTCCACGTGGAGGCGGGCGGAGGGGCGCCACCGGCCGCGCTGCGGGGCTCGTTCCTGAGGACCCGGTGAGGGGGGCCCGCGCCTCCCGCGCGGGCCTCGTCGCCGCCGCGCTCCTCGCGGGGGTCCTTCCGGTCGCGGCCCAGGAGGAGTGCGCGGCCACGGGGTCCGCGGGGGTCGCCCTGTCCGGGGCGGCGCTGCGATCCGATCTCGCCGGTGGCGACGCGGCGGAGGGGATCGAGCTGGGGGTGGAGGGCCGGCTGGCGGGCGGCGGATTCACCCTCTCCGCGGGGCTCCAGCATGCCACCTTCGACGGCGCGGCCGCCCGGCCGCTGTCGGGCCGCCTGCGCATCACGCGGCCCGTGGCGCGGCTCCTGGGCGTCACCTTCTGTGCTGCGGGGTTGATGGGCGGCGCATCGGTCGCGGCCGGTGAGGACGAGGCGTGGACGGTGGCGGGGGGGCTGGCGGTGGTGGGGGCCCGGCAGGTCCCGACGGGGGGCTTCGTCCTCGTCCCCTACGTGGGGGTCCGGGGGCTGGGGGCGCGGTCCACCGGCAACATCCTGGGGCAGGACTTCGCCGCCACCGGGGCCGCGCTCGGGGTGGAGGCGGGGGTCGGCCTAGCCCGGGAACGGATCGCGGGCGCGCTCCGGTTCAGCGCGGACGGGCTGGACCCTGGGCTCGGCCCCATGCCCTACCCCTCCCTGGCGCTGCGGCTGGTGGCCGGGTGGCGCCTCTAGACCGGGCGGCCGAAGTGGCGCGGTCCCGGCCACCCGCCCATATTCCGCGCTCCCCTGGCCGGACGAACCTTCTGACCGTCGGACCCCGAGAGACCGCATGCGACGCATCCTCCCCCTGCTGCTCCTGATTTCCACCGCCTGTGCGACGACGCCGTCCCGACCGGGCGGGCCCGGCGCTCCCGCCGGGGCGGGAGCGCGGGAGCTCCCCGCCATCGGCGCGAAGGTTTCCGGGCTCGACCGCAAGGCTGGCTTCCTCCCGCTGTACTGGGACGAAGCGGAAGGGAAGCTGTGGCTGGAGGTCCCGGACACGCTTGGCGAGCTGCTCTATGTCCATTCCCTGGCCGCGGGGATCGGCTCGAACGACATCGGACTGGACCGGAACCAGCTCGGTTCCACGCGCGTCGTGCGGTTCGAGCGCGCCGGGCGGAAGCTGTTCATGGTGGCGCCGAACTACACGTACCGCGCGGTGTCGGAGAACCCGGCCGAGCGGGCATCGGTCGAGGACGCCTTCGCCCGGTCCATCCTCTGGGGCTTCACCATCGCGGCCGAGGAGTCCGGCCGCGTGCTGGTGGATGCCACCGACTTCGTGCTCCGGGACGTTCACGGGGTCGCGGACCGGCTGCGCCAGGCGCGGCAGGGCACGTATCGTCTGGATCGGAGCCGGAGCGCCGTACACCTCCCCCGCACCCGGGCGTTCCCCCTGAACTCGGAGGTGGAGGTCACGCTGACGTTCGAGGGGGATCCGTCGGGCGGCTTCATCCGCTCGGTGACGCCGAGCGCGGAGGCGGTCACGGTCCGTCAGCGCCACTCGTTCGTCGCAGCGCCGCCCCCGGGCTACGAGCCCCGGCGGCTGGATCCGCGGTCGGGGTTCTTCGGCGTGACGTGGGTGGATTACGCGGCCCCTCTCGGCGAGCCCATGGCGCGCCGCTACATCGCCCGGCACCGCCTCGAGAAGCGGGACCCCTCCGCGCCGGTGAGCGAGGCCGTCGAGCCCATCGTCTACTACCTGGACCCGGGGGTCCCGGAGCCGGTGCGCTCGGCACTGCTGGACGGCGCGCGCTGGTGGGACCAGGCGTTCGAGGCCGCGGGGTACAGGAACGCCTTCCGGGTGGAGATGCTCCCGGATACGGCAGACCCGCTGGACGTGCGCTACAACGTCATCAACTGGGTGCACCGGTCGACGCGGGGGTGGAGCTACGGCAGCTCCGTGACGGACCCGCGGACGGGCGAGATCATCAAGGGCCACGTCCTGCTCGGCTCCCTCCGCGTGCGCCAGGACTACCTCCTCGCGGAGGGTCTCCTCTCGCCCTACGAGACCGGGCGCGAGGTCCCGCCCGAGCTCGAGGCCATGGCCCTCGCGCGGATCCGGCAGCTCTCCGCCCACGAGGTCGGGCACACCCTCGGCATCGCCCACAACTACATCGCCAGCACGGCCGGGCGCGCGTCGGTCATGGACTACCCCCACCCGCTGGCGCGCCTGGACCCGGACGGCTCCATCGATCTCTCCGATGCCTACGCCGCGGGCATCGGCGAATGGGACAGGATGGCCGTCCGCTACGGCTACACGGACTTCCCCGAAGGCGCCGCCGAGGACGCCGCGCTGGAAGCGATCCTGGATGAGGCGGAGGCGCGCGGGCTGCGATTCCTGAGCGACCAGGACGCGCGGCCGGCCGGCAGCGCGCACCCCCACGCGCACCTGTGGGACAATGGCACCGACGCGGCGGCGGAGCTGCGCCGGGTGATGCGCGTCCGGGAGGCCGCCCTGGACCGGTTCGGTGAGCGTGCGATCCGGGCGGACATGCCCCTCGCCACGCTGGAAGAGGCGCTGGTTCCCCTCTTCCTGCACCACCGCTACCAGCTGGAAGCGGCGGTCAAGGCGGTGGGGGGGAAGTACTACACATACGCCCTGCGGGGCGATGGCCGCGTACCGCTCCACCGCGTGCCGGCGGAGGAGCAGCGGCAGGCGCTGGATGCGCTGGTGGAGACCCTGGCGCCGTCCGCGCTCGCGCTGCCCCGGGCGCTGATCGAGCTGATCCCGCCCCGGCCCTACGGCTACCCGGTGCACCGCGAGCTCTTCGACCGGTACACCGGAATCACGTTCGATCCGATCTCGCCCGCCGGGATGGCCGCGGAAATGACCGTGTCGCTGCTGCTCCAGCCCGAGCGGGCGGCGCGTCTGGTGGAGCAGGGCGCGCTCGCCCCCGGCATGCCCGACCTTACGGAGGTGTTCGACCGCCTCGATCGCGCCACGTTCGGCGCGCCGACGGCCGACCCCTACCAGGCGGAGGTCGCGCGCCTCGTGCAGGATGTCTTCGTGCGCGAGCTGCTCGACCTTGCCGGGTCCGCGGCCATGCCGCAGGTGAGGTCGCTGGCCGAGCTCGAGCTGCGCGCGCTCCGGGACCGGCTGGCGGCGCCCGGACGGGCCGCGTCGGAGTCGGTCCGGGCCCACGCGGTCCGTCTGGCCGCGGACATCACCCGTTACCTCGACCGGCCGGCCGAACCCTGGGCGCCGCCGGCGCCACTTCCGGCACCGCCCGGCAGCCCGATCGGCGGCCAGGGCGGAGGCGGATCCTGAGGAGAGACCCATGGAGCTGACGACGATCCTCTTCCACGCCCACTCCGGACTCCGCTACCTGGTCCTCCTCGCGGGGGTCGTGGCGTTCCTCTATACGCTGGTGGCGGCGCTCCGCTCGCGGCCCTGGGACCGGGCCGGCCGCATCCTCCTGGCCGTGTTCGCCGGCGTGCTGGACCTGCAGATCCTGATCGGCATCGTGCTGATCTTCGTGTACCGGTTCTATCCGGCGCTCTGGGGTCACCTCACCATGATGGTCCTGGCCGCCGCGAGCGTCCACGTGGCCAGCGCCGTGAACAAGCGACGTCCGCCCGAGCGCCGCAGCCCGATGACGGCCGCGCTGGGCGCCGCGGGAGGGCTGATCCTGATCATCGGCGGGATCGCCGCCATACAACGGTCGATCCTGTAGCTCCAGGGCGAAAAAAGGAGGCCGGCGGTGGACGCCGGCCTCCGAAAGAGCCGCGGGGTCGGCGCCTGCATGCAGGGCCGACCCCGACGCGCGTCAGGCCGCCGGATCCGCCCCGCCGCCTCCACCGCCTGGCTTGGTCGGCTTGACCGGCTTGGTGGGCCTGGACGGAGTCGCCGGCTTGGATGCGGGCGCCGGAGCCGGCTTCGACACCGGCCTCGCAGGCGCGGGCCGCGCCGGCCGGGCCTCCGGACGGGAGGCGGGCCGCGTCGCCGGACGGGAGGCGGGCCGCGTCGCCGGACGGCTGCGCTCGACCGACGGGCTGGAGGTGCGCCGGCTCCCGAGCCCGTCATCCGAGCTCCCGCGGCGGGCCACGCCGATGTCACGGGTCCGCTCCCGCGGCGGCGCGGCGGGGAACGGCCGCACGCTCAGCTCACCGGGATCCCGCTTGCCGTGGACCTTCCGCAAGCGGTCCAGCTCCTTTTCGAGGTCCAGGTCGCCGATGGTCGTGGTCATCCACCCCTCGGGCGGCCGCGGCCGCTTCGGCAGGGCCTCGAGGATCTCATCGTCCGTGGAGTCCGCCGGCGGCTGCTGGAGATGCTCGGCGCAGATCGGATAGCCCGCCATCACGGCCCACGCGGGTGCCAGCACCTCGATGCCCGAGGCGCACCGTACGCGGATGTAGCGATCCCGATAATCCCGGTCCCGGGGCCAGGCATCGAGCGGCCAGACCACGTGCATCGCCGTGGTCCACGCGGAAGTATGCGGCCGCGGCACGATCTCGCCCACCAGCGCATCGAGGGCCACGTACGGGCTGTACGTGATCGCCGACCGGTTCAGCCACGTCATGGTCCGCGTGGCGTAGAAGGAGCCGATGTCCAGCGGGTCGTCGGACGCGATCAGGAGGATGTAGGTCGGGCCCTGGCCGAACGCGGTGGAAGCGCCCCATCGGCTGGAAGCCCCCATGCGGCTGGACCGGTAACCGGTCAGGCTGCCCGCCGGCCCCACCGTGCGAAGCATGTGCCGCCCGCCCTGGAACCCGGTCCGGCGGCCGAGGCCGATCGCCGGATAGATCATCGACATCCCGCCGCCGGGCTGGAGGGCGAAGATCGCCACATGGGCGGGGCGGCTCAGGTCGACCGTCGCGTACCCGTCGTGCTCGTGATAGAAGATGGACGCCTCGAGAGGGGCGATTCCCCACGTCTCGGGGGCGTCGTACGGGTCGCCTTGGGATGCGACGGCGCGGGGCGTGTAGCAGGCGGTGAGCGCCAGCAACGCCAGAGGAAGGATCGCGCGCATGATGGCTCCTGATCTGGTGGACTCCCAAACGGGCCTACAACCGAGGGGCACGAAATGTTCCGCATCGCGTCCCGGTAGTTCCGGCAGGGTCGTTGCAGGAAGATAAGCGCGGCGGCGCCGGGTGGCGAGCCCGGCCGCATGGAACGGGAACAAGGAACACGAGCAATGGCACGGCTGACCGGCACGGTGAAGTGGTTCTCCGATTCGAAGGGGTTCGGCTTCATCCAGCGTGAGGATGGGGGCGACATCTTCGTGCACCACAGCTCCATCGAGGGATCCGGGTTCCGGACCCTGGCGGAGGGGGAGCGCGTCGAGTTCGAGGTCCTGGAGGAGCCGAAGGGCCCCAGGGCGCAGAAGGTGGTGCGCCTGGACGCGCCCGCCGGCGTGGAGCCGGCGCAGCGGACGTGGCAGAGCCCGACCGACCACCACCGGCGCTAGCCGAACAGCGGGAGCTGACCGCCGGGGTCGGGGCGGCGGAACGCGGCGCTCGAGAGCGGCGGGCCGCCGCCGTCCAGCCCCGCTTTCCGCACCGCGGCCCGGAACAGCTGGCCGATCTGGTCGGCGTACGGCCCCTCGCCACGCATCCGGCTGCCGAAGCGGGGATCGTTGAGCCGGCCCGAGCGGACTTCCCGCACGCGGTGGAGCACGCGCCCCCTGCGCTCGGGGAAGTGCGCCTCGAGCCAGTCCGCGAACAGCTCCTTGACGGCGTGCGGGAGTCGCATCAGCAGGTAGGAAGCGCTGGTGGCGCCCGCGTCGGCGACCGCCTGCACGATGGCCGGGATCTCCTCATCCGTGAGACCGGGGACCACCGGGGCGACCATGGCCCGGACCGGGATCCCCGCCTCCGCGAGCTTGCGGATCGCTTCGAGCCTGCGGAGCGGCGTGGAGGTGCGTGGCTCCATCACGCGCTGGAGCTCGGGCCGCAGACTCGTGACGGAGACGTTCACCGCAGCCGCGCCGTACGAGGCGAGCTCGCCCAGCAGGTCCACGTCCCGCGTCACCAGGTGGTTCTTCGTGACGATGGCCACCGGGTTGCGGAACTCCGTCAGCACTTCGAGGCAGCCCCGCGTGATCCGGAGCCGCCGCTCCACCGGCTGGTAGGGGTCCGTCACCCCGCTCATAGCGATCACCTGCGGCGTCCAGCGCGGGGACATCAGCGCCTTCCGCAGCAGCGCCGGGGCGTCCCGCTTCACCAGGATCTTCGACTCGAAATCCAGCCCCGCGGAGAAGCCCAGGTACTCGTGCGTCGGACGCGCGTAGCAGTAGATGCAGCCGTGCTCGCAACCCCGATACGGGTTGATGCTGTACTCGAAGCCCACGTCCGGGCTCTGGTTCCTCGCCAGGATGCCGCGGCTCGCGTCCTGGAGGAAGACCGTCCGCGGGAGCGGGTCCTCCGGGTCCGTCCACGCGTCCTCCGCCACCACGTGGAGCCGCTCGAAGCGGTTCGCCGGGTTGTCCGTCGCGCCCCGGCCTTTCAGCGCCCTCTCCCCCGCCGGCATTCCCTCCGGTGCGCCCGGGCCCCTCATGGGGCACCTTCCGGCGACTTCGACATCGACATCGACTTCGACTTCGACTTCGACATCGACTTCGACTTCGAGGGCGAGCGCCGGAGCTCGCGGAAGCGTTCGGCGATGACGTTCAGGACCCGGTCCTCCCGCTCGAAGCGGCCCTGGATGAGGAGGAAGGGGGAATGGTGGATGACCTCCCGGTGGGCGTCGTAGACGGCGGGGGGGACGATGACGTTGATGAAGCCGTGCTCGTCCTCCAGGAGGATGAAGACGGTGCCCCGGGCGGTGGCCGGGTGCTGGCGCGCCACCACCAGCCCGGCGACCAGCACCGGGACGCGGTCGGGCAGGTCGGCCAGGTCGCGGGCACCGGCGACGCCGTACTCCCTCAGCCGGGGCCGGATGTACTCCATGGGATGTCCCGCGGCGGAAATGCCGGTGGCGAGGTAGTCGAGGAAGACGAGCTCCTCGTCCGACATCTCCGCGGGCTCGAACGGGAGGTGGCGGGCGGGGGCGAGCGGGAGGGTGTCCCCGGCGGCGCGGAGGGCTTCCCACGCGGCGCGGCGTCGCCCCGGCTCGAAGGCCTCGAGGGCGCCGGCCCGGGCGAGGTGGAGGGCATCCCTTCGGCTGAGTCCGGCCCTTCGTACGACATCCTCCACCCCCGTGAAAGCCCCCTGCTCGGCGGCGCGCTGGAGGGCATCGCGGGCCTGTTCGCCCAGGCCCTTGATGTGCTTCCACCCCACCCTCACGGCCACGTCCCGATTCTCGCCATCCCCCTCCTCTTTCGGCGCGTTGCGTTCTCGTCGTTCCCGATTCCGGAGATCCCCTTCCTGAGCGTGGGCGGCTGACTTCGCGGGCGTCCTTTCGATCGGGTACACGGCCTTCTCTTCGGCCACCGCCGGCTTTCCGGGCGTGGGACTGGGGGACTGGGGGCTCCCCCGCGCGGATCGATGGGAAGAGGACGAGCCCTCCACCGGCTGGTGGCCGGAATCGGCCGCGAAGGCCGGGTCGCCCCGTCCGGAAAGGTGCGGCGTCCGGAAAGCCTCCTCTGGCTGGCCCGAGGACGCGCCCGCGAAGGCGGGGGCCCCCAGCTCGGGGTGTCGTGGGGGGAGGCCGCGCTGGTCCACGAGCGTGCATTCCCACTCCCCGTCGCGAAGGCAGGGCGGCAGAACGACGACTCCGTTCCTGCGGGCCTCGTGGACCAGCGTGGCGGGGGGGTAGAACCCCATGGGCCAGGCGTTCAGGAGGGCCGTGAGGAAATCGGCGGGATAATGGGCCTTCAGGTACGCGGTGGCGTAGGCGATGAGGGCGAAGCTCCAGGCGTGGGACTCGGGGAACCCGTAGTTGGCGAAGGAGTGGAGGTCCTCGACGATGGACGCGGCGGTCCCGGGCGCGACGCCGTTCTGCGCCATGCGGTCCGCGAGCCGCTGGAGCGCGGCGTGGAGCTTCGGGAGCTTGCGCTGGTGGCCCATGGCGCGGCGGAGCTCGTCGGCCTCGGCGGCGGAGAAGCCGCCCAGCGCCATGGAGAGGGCCATGGCCTGCTCCTGGAAGATGGGGATGCCGTAGGTGCGCCGCAGGATCGGCTCCATGCGCGGGTCGGCGTACTCCACCTCCTCGAGACCGAGGCGGCGCCGCGTGTAAGGCCGGACGAAGCGGGCCTGGATGGGCCCGGGCCGGATCAGCGCCACCTGGACGACGATGTCGTAGAGGCGCGTCGGCCGGGTCTGGAGGATGGACTGGATCTGGGCCCGGGACTCGATCTGGAAGGTGCCGAGGGTCTCGCCGCGGCCGATCATCTCGTAGGTCTTCGGGTCGTCCACGGGGAGGTCGTAGAGCTTCAGCTCCCGCCCGGTGCGGGCGCGGATGGAGTCGAACGCGGTGTGGATCACGGTGAGGCCGCCCAGCCCCAGGAAGTCGAACTTCGGGACGCCAGCGGCGTCCAGGTCGTCCTTGTCGAACTGGAGGATGGTGCGCCCCATCGTCGTCTCCTCGATGGGCATGAACTCCCCGAGCGGCTCGGCGCAGAGGACGAAGCCGCCGGGGTGCGTGGAGCGGAGCCGGGGGACGTCGTCGAGGGAGCGCAGCGCGGCCAGCAGCGCGCGCCCCTTCGGCCGGGCGAGGTCGACGCCGAAACGCGCGGCGAGGCCGGCCTCGAGCTCGTCGGCGCCGGCGGCGGGCTCGAGGTGGTGGACGCGCTTCGAGAGGTTGAACGCGGTCTGCGCGGGCCACCCCAGGGCGCGCATGCAGTCCTGGATGGCGGTGGGCGCGTGGTACATCTGCGTGACGGCGGTGATGGCCGCGTGGGCGCGGCCGTAACGCCGGTACATGTAGTCCAGCACCTCCTCGCGGCGGTGCATCTCGAAGTCCACGTCGATGTCGGGGGCCTCGGTCAGGCCGTCGGTCCGGACCTCGGAGAGGAACCGCTCGAACAGCAGCCCGTGACGGACCGGATCCACGGCGGTGATCCCCAGGCAGAAAGCGACGGCGGAGTTGGCGGCGCTCCCCCGCCCCTGGCAGAGGATCCCGCGCCCGCGGGCGTACGTGACCGCGTCGTGCATGACGAGGAAGAAGCCGGCGAAGCCGAGGCGCGTGATCACGCCGATCTCGTGCTCGAGCTGCGCCCGCTGCCGGTCGTCCACCTGGCCCCAGCGCACGGCCGCGCCGCGGAACGTCAGCTCGCGCAGCCAGGACGCATCGCTCTCCCCCGCGGGGACGTGGGACGTCGGGAGCGGCGGACGGAGCCAGCGAAGGTCGAAGGCGGCGTCGGATGCGACCCGGGCGGCCTCCTCCAGCCCGGCCTCGCGGCCCTTCCAGAGCACGGCCATCTCCGCCGGCGACTTGAGCCGCCACTCCCCGTTCGGGTGCAGGACGCCCCAGCTCGCCGCGGTGTCGATGTCCAGCCCCGCGCGGTTCGCGGTCAGGAGCTCGTGGACCAGCCGGCTCCCGGCGTCCAGGTAGCGCGGGTCGTTGGCGACGACCCACGGCACCCGCTGCCGCTCCGCCAGCTCGATCAGCGCCCCCGCCAGCGCCGACTCCTCGCCGGAGACGTGGTGCAGCTGCACCTCGACCGAGAGGCCGTCCGGGAACAGCTCGCGGAGACGCGCCAGGAGGAACATCGCCTCCTCCGACCGGCCGGCACGGACCAGCGAGGCCAGCTCGCCGCCGGGGCCGCCCGTCAGGAGGTGCAGGCCGGTCGTTCTGTCCTCGAGGTCGTGGAGATTCAGGGCCGGCTGGCCCCTCGGCGGGACCTCCCCGCCCCCCCGCGCCCCCCGAGCGGGGGACCCTTCCCTGCCGGGCACTTCGCGATCCCTGCCGAGGGCGTTGCTCCTCGCCCCGCCGACTCCCCGGGCGGAGCGACTGGGAGACTGGGCGAGGGCGCGGCCGAGGGGGTGGGGCACGTCCACCTTCCGGCGCGGCGTCACGGCCGTCGCGCGCGTGCGCACGCGGCCGTCCCGGTCCGTATGCAGCGCCTCGCCGTATCGGGCGACCAGAGCATCCTTCTCGGCGGCCCAGGCCTGCCAGTCGCCCATGCGGCTCCGCGTCACCAGCGCGGCCATGTTGCGGAAGCCGACCGCCGTCTTCGCGATCACCGCCAGTGGATGCCCGTCCACAACCAGCTCCGCGCCCACTACCGGTCGGATGCCGACCTCGCGACACCCCAGCGCGAACCGGATCGCCCCCCCCAGGTCCGCGTGGTCCGTCAGCCCCAGCGACGGATACCCCATCTCCGCGGCCGCCCTCGCCAGCGACTCGGGCGCGCAGGCGCCGTCGCCGAAGGAGAACGCGGAGCGCGCTCGTAGCTCGATGTACATTCCGCTCCCCTCCCCGCCCATCCAGGTGTCCCCTCATGCAGACCGCATACCGAACAAAACCCGTAACAAGGATGACATCGGGGGGTGACAAAGGGAAGGGCCCGAGCGGAGGCTTGACCCGGAGTATGTACACATGCATGTTATTGTACAGTCTTACAGGAGGAGGCATCATGGCCGGGAAGAAGAAGCGGAAGGATGCGGCACCGCTCGAGGTGCGGGAAGCGGCAGCCGGATACGCGTTCGCGCGGCGCGCACGGGCCGCGGAGCCGACGCGGCGGAAGAACCTGCGGCTGACGCAGTCGAAGATCGACGAGGCGCGGGAGGCGCTCGGTACAAAGACGGAGACGGAGACGATCGAGGCGGCGCTGGACCTGGTGGTCTTCCGGAAGGAGCTGGTGGAAGGGATCCGGGCCATGCGGGGCGCGGCGCTGGAGGACGTGTTCGGCACGGGCGGGTGATGCGGCCGTACGTGCTGGACACGAACGTCTACATCCGCGCGATCCGGAGCGAGGCGGGGGCGAGGGCGCTGGAGGCATTCTCGAGCGCGTTCGCCCCCGCCCTGCACCTGCATGCCGTTGTGGCCCTGGAGCTGCTCGCGGGCGCGACCACGGCCGCGCTGCGAGGGAAGACGGAGTCGTCGTTCATCCGTCCGTTCGAGCGGCGTCGTCGTGTCGTCACCCCCGGGCTGGCGGCGTGGAAGCGGGCGGGCGAGATCGTGGGGTCGCTGATCGGGGCGAGGGAGCTGAGCCGGGAGGGGATGAGCCGGTCGTTCGTGAACGACTGCCTTCTCGCGGCCTCCGCGCGGGAGCACGGGTTCGTGCTGGTCACGGAGAACACCCGGGACTTCGAGCTCATCGCGACCGTCTCGCCGTTCGAGTTCGTGGCGCCCTGGCCGGAGTGATGGGACGCAAAGCGTTCAAGCCCACCACCCCTGGAGCCACCACCCCCCGTCCCGCGCGTCCCGGTAGATCCACAGCGGCACGCCCTCGTCGGTGACGCAGCGGAAGTACTCGCGGGCGTAGGGCTCGGGCTCCCACCCTGGCTGGCCCCTTGGAGGAACCCCACCCCCGGTGGGGGGACCTTCCTTGCCGGGAGCTTTCCCGTCCCTGCCGGTGGCTCTATTCCTCGCCCGGATTCCTCTCCGCACGGGGGGAGTGGGGGATGGGGGGAGTGGGGGATGGGGGTCTGCACCTTCTTCCGCGGCGACACCGAATAAATACCGAATGACAGGATGGCATCGATCCGGGGGCGGGCACAAGAGGCGAGGGTGGAGGCCGGGAAGGCGCGAGGGGGCTATTATCGAGGAAAGTTCCAGGGCGGAGGAGGTGATACCGCGTGAGCAAGGCCCCGAAAGCGGCGCGTGCGAGGGGGGTCCACCGCGTGGCCTTCCAGGGCGAGCTGGGCGCGTTCAGCGAGGAAGCGGTGCGTGCGCTTTACGGAGAGGCGGTGGTGCCGGTCCCGCTCCGGGAGTTCCGGGAGGCGGGCGAAGCGGTGGTGGAAGGGCGGGTCGAGGCGGCGGTGCTGCCGGTGGAGAACAGCATTGCCGGGAGCGTCGGACCGGCGTACGACGTGCTGCTCTCCCTTCCCGTGCGGGTGGTGGGCGAGGTGGTGCGGCCGATCCGGCACTGCCTGCTCGGCGTGCCCGGCGCCGCCCTCGGGGGGGTGCGACGGGCCGTGTCGCACCCCGTCGCCCTGGCGCAGTGCACCGAGTTCCTCCGGACCCGGCCCGGCCTGGAGGCCGTGGCCGTATACGACACCGCGGGCGCGGCCCGTGAGGTGGCCGAGGCCGGCGACCCCGCGGTCACCGCCATCGCGAGCCGTCTCGCCGGCGAGCGCTACGGCCTGGAGGTGCTGGCCGCCGATATCCAGGACCGCGACGACAACCAGACCCGGTTCTACGCGGTGGTGGCGGCGGACGCCGGGGCGGAGCCGGGGCCGCCGGGGGAGGAGCGGAAGACGGCGCTGGTGCTGGAGACGCGGAACCAGCCCGGCGCGCTCGTCGCGGTGCTCCAGTCCTTCGCCGGGCACGGGATCAACCTGACGAAGCTGGAGTCGAGACCCGGCCCCGAGCCGTGGAGCTACCGCTTCATCCTCGAGCTGGTTTCCGGCGATGCGGAGGCCGAGGCGGCCGCGGTGAAGGACGCGACCGCCGCCGCGGTGTCGCTGCGCGTGCTGGGGCGGTTCCCGCCCTGGCGCCCCGGAGCCTGACGCCCTGACACCCACACCCTGAGGTCTCGGGTGGGTCTGCGGTCCGATACCCGGAAAGGCCAACGGTCCCTCACGCGAACTAGTCCCACCAGCCATGGAGGTACCACCCGTCCTCCCGGGCGTCGCGGTAGATCCAGAGGGGCACGCCCTCGTCGGTGACACAGCGGAAGTACTCCCGGGCGTAGAGCCCGGCTTCCCACTGCCCGCCGGAGATGCGGTCGGGGCCGGCGGCGTGAGCGATCTCCCGCCAGCCGCCTCGCTCGAGGAGGCGAGTGGGGATCTCGTGGTCGCGGCGGCGGGTGGTCTCCACCACCAGACGACGGGGCTCGGGGAGGAGCTGGAGCCCCAGCCCCGCTTTTCCACCTGGCGCCACCCGGCGTTCGGCGGGGGCGGTGACGCGGTCCGGCGAGACGGGGGTCCACTGGCCGCGTCGCTCGAGGAGCGGGTGCGCATCCGTGCGGGGGGCGAGGGGCTGGACCTGGCGCTCGGCCAGGCGGGCGACGGCGGCCTCCACGGCGGCGGCGGTGGCGAAGCCGCGATCGAAGAGGTCACCCTGGCGGACGGCGGCGGGCTCGGTGCGCCCCACCTCCAGGCGCATTCCGGCCACGGCGTCGGGGACGGTGAGACGCTCCAGGAGGTTGCGGAGGAGGCGGAGCCAGGCGTCGCGGCTGGCGGTGGGGCGGGCGGGTCGGATGAGGCGGTCCCACTCGGACCCGTCGGCCAGGGGGAGGACCAGGCGCAGCGCGCGGGCGTGCTCGCCCCGGGCCACCAGCCGCGCGCAGAGAGGACCCAGCAGGGCGTTGGCGGTGAACAGCAGCCGGGCGGGATCCGTGAGCACGTAATCGACGAAGTCGATGGACCCGCACGGGCGCTCCGGGGGGACGCGGCGGAAGAGGACCCGGCGGTCGTCGGCCCGGGCGGCGCGCCAGCAGGCGACGGCGTCCGGCCCGAACCGGACCTCGATCGCCTCCCGCTCCAGCGCCGCCAGCGCGCCCAGCGTCGTCACGCCCACGCCGTCCAGCAGGCTCCGGAGCTTTTCGTCGCGGGCTAGGGCGGAGATCGGGAGCGTCGCTTGCCACGCGGCCTCCTCACCTTTCCGGACGACTACCACTCCGGGCTCCCCACTCCGATGAGGGGAGGGCGGCGCCGATGAAGCCGGATCCCCCACTCCGGGGGAGAGCGGGGTGGAAGCACGCCAGCCCCAGCCGGTGCGCTCCTTCACCAGGAAGGGAGTCGCCGCGTCGCGGCGGTCGTCGGCCTGGTCGCCGAAGCGGGCGGCGAGCTCGGCGGTCACGGGGACCGCGGCGACGCCGGCGCGGGCGTGGACTCCCAGCCGGGCCAGGCGGTCGAGCAGGCGCGCCGCCAGGGACGCGGCGTCCAGGCCGCTCCCGTCCGCCCAGATGACCTCCGACTCCACCCGGAGCCGGGGAGCCAGCTCCGAGAGGGAGGGGGCCAGGTCCGCGGGTCGCCGCCCCGGCTCAGCGGCGGACGCCCCGCCGGTCGACCAGGCGGGGCTCCAGAGACAGACGTGCATCGTGATGCTCCACCGGCATGCGGAACCGGACCCGCCGGTCCAGGCCCATGGACTCCAGCCGCGCCCGCACGGCCACCGACTCCAGCCACACGGTCTCTCCGAACGGGCCCCGCCGCCAGCGGAACCCCGTCGGATCGAACGACGACCGCGCCCGCAGGTGCGACACCGGGGCACTCCCCGCCACCGCCACGAACGCGCTCCCCCCTTCCCGCGCCGCCCGCCCCAGGCGGACACCCTCGCCGTCTCCCAGCCCCACCCCTCCCCACACCACGACGACGAGGGCGAACCCGCCCGAACGCAGCAGCTCCTCCGCGCACGCCGCCACGTGCTCGCCGGCCGGCCGGAACAGCACCGGCCCCTCACTCCACGACGCCCCCGCGATCTGACCCCTCCCGTCCACCCACGCCGCCCTCTCCCCACCCCCCAGCGTCGCCGCCGCGGCCGAGCGGAGCACCGCCGTGGCCCCGCCCCCCGGCTGCCAGAGCGTCACACGCCCCCGCGGCAACCCCCCCGCCGGCAGCGCCGCGTCCAGCGCCGCAACACCGGTCGCCACCGCCCCGGTGGTGCCGTACCGGACCGGCTGCGCGTCGGGAAACCGCTGCTCGAGCTGGCGGCGGAGCTCCAGGACCTCCGCGGGAACGGCCACTCTCTTCCTGTGTCTCCCTGTGTATTCGGTTTTTGTTCGGGTACCCAGGATGGCATCAACCGGGCCAGGAGGTCAAGGGGTGAGGATCCGACCTCGAGCGTCCCGTTCTCCTGCCTGGCGGAGTCCCGAGCGGTCTTGCCGGCGAGACGAGCGCCCGCCATCGTGTGCACGGCGTGCACTGCACGGCTCTGAAGGGTATGCGAGGGGAAAGGAAAACGGTGGACGTGGCGAAGAGCACAGCGCGGGGGATCCGGGTGCCGGCCGAGCTGCAGGAGCAGATCGAGCGGGAGATGGAGGGGCGGGGAGTGAAGGAGTGGTCCGCGATGGTGGTGGAGCTGCTGGAGGAGGCGGTGCGGACGCGCCGGGCGCCGGGGATCGTGTTCGCGGATGGCGCGACGGGTCGTCGTCCGGTGGTGGCGGGGAGCGGGCTGGAGGTGTGGGAGGTGATCTCGGTGTGGAAGGAAATGGGGCGGAACTACGAGCGACTGCGGACGGCGTACGAGTGGTTGACGGAGCCGCAGGTTCGGAGCGCGTTGACATACTACGAGCTGTACGAGGGGGAGGTGGAAGAGCACCTGGCGCGCGAGGCACGGCTGACGCAGGAGCGGGTGCAGCGGGAGCTGCCGTTTACGCGGGCTCGCTGAGGCTCGCCCCGATGCTGCGTTTTCTTCTCGATGAGAACATCCACCCGCGGGTGGCGAAGCTGGCGTGGGAGATGGAGCTGGACGTGGTGAGCGTGCACGACGTGCGGCGGCAGGGTCGGACGGACCGGGAGCAGCTGGCGTACGCGGCGGAGCAGGACCGCGTGCTGATCACGCGGAACCGGGGGGACTACGTGTACCTGACGCGGGAGTTCTACCGGGCGGGGCTGCCACACGGCGGGGTGCTGGTGGTGGACGGGGTGATGCCGAACGACCAGCCGGAGATGCTGGTGCGGTCGCTGCGGCGGTGGGCGCAGGCGCACTCCTACCGGACGGATGAAGCCGGATTCGGCCCGTACCACGTGGACTTCCTCCCCCGGTGACGCGGTGAAGGGGACACGGGTGAGGGTCGCGGTCGTCCAGGCGGAGCAGCCGGGGTCGCTGGAGGCGGGGCTCGAGCGGACGCGGTCGCTGGTGCGGGAGGCGCGGGAGGAGGGGGCGGAGCTCGTGGTCTTTCCCGAGACGTGGCTGCCGGGCTACCCGGCGTGGATCGACTACTGCCGGGACGCGGGGCTGTGGGACCACGCGCCGGTGAAGGCCGTGTACGCGCGCCTCGCCGATGACAGCATCGCCATCCCGGGGGCGGCGGCCGATGCGCTGGCGGAGATGGCGCGGGAGTCCGGCGTGACGCTGGTCGTGGGGGCGAGCGAGCGGGTGGAGCGGGGCCCGGGGCGCGGGACGCTGTACAACACGCTCGTGACGTTCGGCCCGGACGGGGCGCTGCTGAACCGTCATCGCAAGCTGACGCCGACGTACACGGAGCGGCTGCTGTGGGGCGGCGGGGGCACGGAGGGGCTCCGGGCCGTGGACACGCCGGCCGGGCGGGTCGGCGGGCTGATCTGCTGGGAGCACTGGAGCCCGCTGTGCCGGCAGGCGCTGCACGAGAGCGGGGAGGACGTGCATGTGGCGGTGTGGTCGGCGGTGGCGGGGGTGAACAACATGCACCAGGAGGCGAGCCGGTGCTACGCCTTCGAGGCCCGCTGCCACGTGGTGGCGGCGGGGCAGCTGATGCGGGCGTCGGGGCTTCCGCCGGAGCTGGAGGCGAGCGCGGCGAAGGTGAGCGGCCCCGACCAGTGGCTGCTGCGGGGCGGCAGCGCCATCATCGCCCCGGACGGCTCCTACCTGGCCGGGCCGCTGTACGAGGAGCCCGGGATCCTGGTGGCGGAGGTGGACTACCGGCGGAACCGGGAGGAGTCCATGACGCTGGATGTGGCGGGGCACTACCACCGTCCCGAGCTGTTCGACTTCGCAGTGCGTTCGTACAAGAGGGAGGGCTCGCAATGATCCGGACGATGATGGGGGCGGTGGCGCTCGCGCTGCTGGCGGCGTGCGCCGTCGAGCGGAATCCTGCGCGGCCATTATTGCTGGCCGAGGGGGTGACCACAGAGGAGCTGGAAGCGCGCGTGGCGGACTTCGCCCCGGCCTCCATCGGGTTCGACCACTCGGTGCTGGAGGACTGGGAGAAGGCGGTCCTGGCCAGGCTGGTGGAGGCCTCGGACATCATGCACGGGCTGTTCGCGCGGCAGGTCGCCAGGCGGAACCCGGAATGGGCGGAGCGGGTCGCGTCGCGCGGAGCGGAAGATCCGGCGGCGGTCTACTACGACATCATGGTCGGGCCGTGGGACCGCCAGGGCGACCACGCGCCGTTCCTCGCCGCCGGCGCCAAGCCCGCCGGCGCGGGCTACTACCCCCCCGACCTGACGGCGCCGGCGCTGGAGACCTGGATGGCGGCGCACCCGTCGACGCGGGAGGCGTTCCAGAGCCCCTTCACGCTGATCGAGCGGGAGGGCGATTCGCTGGTGGCGGTGCCGTACGCGGAGGCGTTCCGTCCCGAGCTGGAGCGTGCCGCGGCGCTGCTGCGGGAGGCGGCGCGGCTGTCCGAGAACCGGACGCTGTCGGCGTACCTGGAGGCCCGGGCGGCGTCGTTCCTGTCGAACGACTACTACCCGAGCGACATGGCGTGGATGGACATCGACGGGACGCGGATCGAGCCGACGATCGGTCCCTACGAGGTCTACGAGGACAACCTGATGGGATACAAGGCGGCGTTCGAGAGCTTCGTGACGGTGGCGGATGCGGCGGCGAGCGCGGAGCTGGACACGCTGAAGAGCGCGCTGCGCATGCTCGAGGAGACGCTGCCCATCCCGGCCCGCTACAAGAACCTCGACCGGGGGTTCGAGAGCCCCATGCGGGTGGTGGACGTGGTTTACACGGCGGGGGACACGCGGGCGGGTGTCCAGACCATCGCGTTCAACCTGCCGAACGATGAGCGGGTGCGCGCCGCGAAGGGGTCGAAGAAGGTCATGCTCCGGAACGTGAGCCAGGCCAAGTTCGACCAGATCCTGACGCCCATCGCGGACCAGGTCCTGGCGACCGACCTGCTGGCGGACGTGCGGTTCCAGCCGTGGTTCACGTCGGTGCTGATGCACGAGCTGGCCCACGGTCTCGGCCCCGGCTTCATCACCCGGGGCGGTGAGCGCATGACGGTGAACCAGGCGCTGCGGGAGCGGTACTCGGCCATCGAGGAGGCCAAGGCGGACGTGGTCGGCCTGCACAACCTGACGGTGCTGCGGGACCGCGGGATCTACGACGCAGACTTCGTCCGCGCGGCGTTCGTGAGCGAGCTGCCGGACCTGTTCCGCTCCATCCGCTTCGGCGCGAGCGAGGCGCACGGGCAGGCGAACCTGGTGCAGTTCAACTGGCTGTGGGAGCAGGGCGCGCTCTCCCTCGACGACGCCGCCGGCACGTTCTCGGTCGACGTCCCGAAGATGGAGGCCGCGGTCCGGTCGCTGGCCACCGAGCTCCTGACCCTGCAGGCGGAGGGGAGCTACGAGAGGGCGGGCGAGATCCTGGCGCAGTACGGGCGGATGCGCCCGGAGATCGAGCGGGCCGTGGCGCGGCTGTCCGAGGTCCCGGTGGACATCCGGCCGCGCTACGAGGTGCTCGATGTCCTGCCGGAATGGAACCGGCTGGCGGAGAGGCTGCTCTCGGAGGACGGGGGGACGGACTGATGGACACGCGCATGGACACGGGTGCGCGCGAGCGCTGGTACGACATCGGCATGCTCCTGCTGCGCCTGGGCTTCGGCCTCGGCTTCCTCTACTTCCATGGCTGGGGCAAGCTGGTGGGTGGCCCCGAGCGCTGGGCCGGCGTGGGCGGGGCGGTCGAGGTGTTCGGCATCGGCTTCGGCCACACGTTCTTCGGCTTCATGGCGGCCGTGGCGGAGGCGATCGGCGGCTTCTGCATCGCCATCGGGTTCTTGTTCCGCCCCGCCGCGCTGCTGATCGCGGCGACCATGCTCACCGCGTGGACGGGGGAGGTGACGGGCGACCGCAATCCCGCGCACTCGTTCAAGAACATGTGGGTGGCGGTCGGACTCGCCCTCATGGGCCCGGGGCGCTACAGCGTGGACCACTGGATCCGGAGCCGCCGCCGGGGTCCGGAGATCACGCTGGAGCGTGAGGTGCCGACGGGAGGGTGAGAAGGGCGGCCGGACGGGGCGGGCCGACGGCAGGCCGCCGACCCTGCCCCGTCCGGGCCTGCGCTAGGCGTGGACTTCCGCCTCCTCCGCCTTGTCCGTCTCCGCGGTGATGCGCTCGGCCACGTGCGGCGGGACCTCCTCGTAGCCGTGCTGCTGCCGGGTGTGGAACGCGCGGCCGTGGCTCATGGAGCGCAGCGTCGTCGCGTACTTGTACAGCTCGGCTTCCGGCACCAGCGCCCGGATGATGGTCTTGCCGCCCTGGGTCTCCAGACCCTGGATCTTGCCGCGCCGCTGGTTGAGGTCGCCCATGATGTCGCCCATGAAGTCCTCGGGCGTCGTGATCTCCACCTCCATGACCGGCTCCAGGAGCACCGGCGCGGCGCTCCGGGCGGCCTGCTTGAAGGCCATGGACCCCGCGACCTGGAAGGCCACATCGCTGGAATCGACGGTGTGGTAGCTGCCATCGAAGCACTCCGCCTCGAAGTCCACCACGGTGAACCCGGCGATGACGCCGCGCCCGGCGGCGTCCTGGATCCCCCTGTCCACGGAAGGGATGAACTTCCCGGGGATCACGCCGCCGCTGATGGAATTCGTGAACTGGTAGCCGGAGCCCCGGGGGAGGGGGTTCAGGCGGACGTGGCAGTCGCCGAACTGCCCGCGCCCCCCCGTCTGTTTCTTGTAGCGGCCGTGGGCCTCGGCGCTCTTGCGGATGGTCTCGCGATAGTTGATCAGGGGCTGCTCGGTCGTGACCTCCACGCCGTACTTCCGCTTCAGCCGCTCGATCTGGACGTCCAGGTGGAGCTCGCCGAGGCCGCGGATGATCGTCTGCTTCACCTCGACGTCGTACCCGCTGGCGAAGGTGGGATCCTCCTCGTGGAGCCGGTGGAGGCCGGTGCCGAGCTTGTCCTCGTCGCTCCGGCTCGCGGCGCGCACGGCCACGGCGATGTCCGGGGCGGGGAACCGGATGGGCTCGATGACGAGGGGCCGCGAGGCGTGGCACAGTGTGTCGTTCGTGTGCGTGCTCTTCAGCTTGGCCACGACGCCCAGGTCCCCGGCGTGGAGCCGGTTCACCTCCAGCCGGTCCTTCCCCTGGGCGATGGAGATGTGGGCGAGCTTCTCGGTGGCCTCACGGTTCGCGTTCAGGACATCCTGGCCGTTCTCCACCATCCCGCTGAACACCCGGAAGAACGACAGCTCGCCCACGTGGGGCTCGCTCATGGTCTTGTAGACGAGCGCGGCGAACGGCGTGTCGTCGGCCGCCCGCAGCTCCACGACCTGGTCGATGTTCGGGCGCTGCGCCAGCTCGCTCGCGGCGTCCGCCGGGCAGGGCATCAGCTCCACCAGCTTGCGGATCAGCGCCCGCGTCCCCCACGTCTTCTGGGGCGCGCCGCAGAAGAGCGGGAAGATCTCGCCCCGGCCCATGGCGGTCTTCAGCGCGTGCAGCGCCTGCTCCCGGTCGATCTCGCCCCCCTCCAGGTACGCCTCGAGAAGGCTGTCATCCGTGGTGGCGATCGTCTCCATCAGCTCCGTGCGCCACTTCTCGAACTTCGCCTGCTTCTCCTCCGGGATGTCCGTCTCCTCGTATTCCCCGCTCGCGCTCCCGGGCTTGTAGATGTGCGCGCGGCCGCTGAACAGGTTGATGATCCCCCGGAAGCCGTCCCCCGCCCCGATGGGGATCTCGACCGGGATCACCTTCTCCGTCAGGTGCTCCTTGATGTCCGCGTAGACGGAGTCGAAGTCGGCGTTCTCCTTGTCCATCATGGACACGAAAAAAAGTCTGGGAATTCCGCGGCTCTCACAGTATTCCCAGACTTTCTCGGTGCCGACCTCGACGCCCGTGGTGGCGCCGAGGACGAGTACAGCCCCGTCGGTCACCCTCGTGGCGGCCAGCGCTTCCCCCGTGAAGTCCATGTAGCCGGGGGTGTCCAGCAGGTTGACCTTCGTCCCTTCCCAGTCGGCGAACGCCGGTGTGGTCTGCATGGAGATCCCGTGACCGATCTCCTCGGGCGTGAACATCGTGAGGGCCGTGCCGTCCTCGATGCTGCCGTGCCGCCGGGTGGTCCCGGTGACGAAGCAGAGGGCGTCCACCAGGGTGGTCTTTCCCGAGCCACCATGGCCGAGGACGGCGACATTTCGGATCCGGTCGGTGGGGTACTCCTTCGCAGTGGCCATGACACCTCCTGTCGAGCGCGGCCCAGGTTGCGGATCGAGGGGGATAGCCATTGTAGGGGATCGACGAGCGCGGTGTCAATCGCGTCGCGCCGACCTTGTTTCCGGGCTCGGGGGGCGTTATGAAATCAGCGCGCTTGGGTCGGGCGTGCCGACCCCCACGACAATCAGGAGCTCACATGAGAAGGCTGACGACGGCGATTCTTGGCGTAGCATTTCTGGTGTTCGCCGCGCCCGCAGCGGCGCAGACCTTCGGGTTCGGCGTGCATGCCGGGGTGTCGCTTCCGATGGGCGATTACGCGGACACGGACACCCAGGAGAGCGGCGCGGCCGAGCTCGGCTTCATGGGCGGGGTCGACCTGTTCTTCCCCCTGGGCATGGCCCCCGGGCTGAGCTGGCTGACGTCGGTCAGCGCCGTGGCCCATTCGGTGGACGGGGATGTCTTCGCAGGCACCGGCATCGACGTGACCGGCGGCTACCTGCTGTTCCCCGTGATGACCGGGCTGCGCTTCGACATCCCGGCCGGGCCGCTGGGGCTGTTCGTACAGGGCCAGGCGGGGATCGTGCTCGCGAAGGGGCCGAGCTTCTCGAGCTCCCTGGGATCCGCGAACTCCGAATGGGGGAGCAAGTTCGGCTTCAACATCGGCGCGGGGGCGCAGGTGAGCCAGAACATCTACGCCGGCCTCCGCTACTTCCCGCTCGGCGATACGAAGCTGAAGTACGAGGAGGCCCCGGATGGCGTCGACCAGAACATCTCCTTCCTCGACATCTTCGTCGGCTTCGCGGTGCGCTGACCGCCAGCCGGTGTATGGACGGGAGAGGCCGGTCCCCGGGGGCCGGCCTTTCTCTACCCAGGGCGCCGGTAGCACGACCTTCATCTTCAACCCAACCAGAGAATCAATGCGCAAACCCATTGTCTGGACGGCCGTGGCGCTCCTCGCGTGCGCGGGGCCCGGCGCCGCACAGAGCACGAACTTCGGACTGGGCGCCTTCGCGGGCGTGACGGTGCCGACGGGCGATTTCGGCGCGACCGGGGACGCGGGCGACGGCTTCGCCGAGCTGGGCTTCGTCGGCGGGCTGGACCTCTTCTACCCCCTGGGCATGGGGGGCCTCAGCTGGCTCACCTCGGCGAGCGTCAGCGCCCACAGCGTGGACGACGGGGGCCTGGCCGGCGGCTACCTGTTCATCCCGCTGGTGACGGGGCTGCGCTACGACGTCGCCGCGGGACCGATGGGGGTGTTCCTGACCGGCCAGGGCGGCGTGGTCTTCAACAAGGGGCCCGAGGCCACCATCGGCACGGTGGAAGTGGATTCCGACTGGGGCACCGATTTCGGCTTCGCCGTCGGCGGCGGCATTCAGGCCACCGAGAACATCTATGCGGGCGTGAAGTACTTCCCGCTCGGGAGCATGGACTTCTCCTACGAGGACAGCAGCTTCAGCCGCGACGTCTCGTTCCTGGAGATCCTGATCGGGTTCGGCGTACGCTGAACCCGGTTTCCCCTGCCAAGGGGTGAGGAAAGCCGGTCCCCGCAAGGGGCCCGGCTTTTCCTCGTCAGTTCTGCCGGTAGCGCTTGCTGACCTCGTCCAGGAGGCGGAGCTCGTCGGGTGTGAGGCTCTGCAGCCCGGACGCGCTGATCTTGTCCAGGACCCTGTCGACGTCGTCGAGGACCTGGTCTTCCTTGCGTCGCGGCCGGCGCGGCCCGGGCGCGTCGGACTCCCCCGCCTCGTCCGCCGTCCCGCGGGTCACCTGGAGCTTGCGGCGGGCCACGAACTTCCGGAGCCGCGACACGCGATCGGTGAGCCGGTCATCGAAGCGAAGGTACAGGAACGCGGCCACGAAGCCGCCCAGGTGGGCGAAGTGGGCGATCCCGTCGCCGCCGGGGCCGATGATGCTGGCGATGGAGACGGCGGCCAGGAACCCGACGAGCCACTTGGCCTTGATGGGCAGGATCCCCCAGATGTGGATCGTCATGTTGGGCCAGTTCATGGCGAAGGCGAGCATGACGCCGTACACCGCGGCGGAGGCGCCGACCACACCGACCTGGGGGGCGAAGAGATAGGAGAAGGCGGCCCCGCCGAGCCCCGCCACGGTGTAGAACTTCGCGAACTCGCGTCCCCCCCAAATCCCCTCCAGCGGCGGCCCGAAGAAGAACAGGACCAGCATGTTGAAGAAGAGATGGAAGAAGTCGCCGTGGACGAACATGTACGTCACGACGCTCCAGGGCCGGACCAGGATCTGGTCGGGGCGGAAGGCCATCCACGCGGCGAGGATCGGCAGCGCCAGCGTGATGAGGAACACCACGGCGTTGGCGATGAGGATCCGCTTGACCCAGGGGGTCAAGCCGTACCCGAAGGAGTCGCCGTAGCCGTAACCGTCGCGATGCGCCATGGGCCGGCTTCAACCCCCGTGGCGGCGGCGGTGTTCCTCGATGGCGAGGGTGCAGATCCGCTCACAGAGGTCGGGAAAGGCGATGCCCGCCGCCCGTGCGGACTTCGGGACGAGGCTGGCGGACGTCATGCCGGGCAGCGTGTTCACCTCCAGGAGCCAGAGACGGTCCTGGTCGTCGAGGCGGAAATCCACGCGGCTGAACCCCTCGAGCTTCAGCGCGCGGTGGGTCTCCAGGGCGAGGCGCTGCGCCTCGCGGGCCACGTCGTTCGGGATCCCGGCGGGGAAGATCTCCTCCGCCATGCCCGGCTGGTACTTGGCCTCGTAATCGAAGATCTCGTTCTTCGTGATGATCTCGCCGACCGGAAGGGTTTCGTCTCCCAGGATGGGCACGGTGAGCTCGCGGCCGGGGACGAAGCGCTCGAGCATGACCTCGTCGTCGTACTCGAAGGCGAGGTCGAGGGCCGGCTGGAGGTCCGCGGGCTTCTTGACCACGCTGAGGCCGAGGGTCGAGCCCTGCTTGCTGGGCTTGACGACGACGGGGTAGCCCAGCTCCGAGGCGACGTCGGCCGCGTCGACGGGGGCCATCAGCCAGTCCGGGGTGGGGATGCCGGCGAAGCGGGCGAGTCGCTTGGTGATGTCCTTGTCCATGGCCATGGCGCTCGCCAGGGGCCCGCTCCCCGTGTACGGGATCCCCACGAGCTCGAGGAGCGCCTGGAGCGTCCCGTCCTCCCCCGACCCGCCGTGCAGCGCGAGGAAGAGGACGTCCACGTCGCTCAGCTCGGGAGCCCGGGTCAGGGCCGTCGCGTCGCCGGTGGCGAGGAGGTCGAGGTCGGCCCGCTCGGGCGGCACCCGGGACACGCCGGACTCCAGCAGCCTGCGCTCCTCCGCCCCCGCGAGCACCCCGCGCGCCGTGTCCACGGCGATCACCTGGTGGCCCGCCTCCCGGAGCGCCTGGACCACCTGCGCGCCGCTGGCGATGGAGACGTCGCGCTCCGCGCTGGTTCCCCCGAAGAGGACGGCCACCTTCATGCTACTCGCCTCCCTGGATCAGCGTGCCGGTCTCGGCGTTCACGGTCCAGCGCGTGGACCCCTCGGACGGGAAGCGGACCACCCAGCGCGCCGGGCTCGTGGGCGCCAGGAGCAGCTCCGCCATGAGCCCCGCGGCGGCCGGGTCCTGCCGCGCCCGGAGCACGGCTTCCAGCACTGCCGGCGAATCCACCCAGGACTCCCCGAGCGCGTTGTCCCCGATGACGTAGCCGGGCGGCGACGTCGCCGGCCGCTCCTCCGTGCTCATCTCCAGGGGCGTGACCCGGACCTGGAGCTCGCCGGCCGTGCCGGCCGCCGTGTAGTGGAAGCGCCACTCGCCCGTGCCCTGGAAGGCCGTCCCGCTGGCGGCGATGTTGAGCCCCTCCACGTAGCGCAGCCGCGCGTTGGGGCTCCAGCTGCGCGCCTCGGTCCGGGCCTCCAGGTAGGCGTCCCGCGCCGTGATGGCCAGGTCGCTGTCGGCGATGGCGGAGGTGGCCGCGCCGCACGCGGCGAGCGTCAGCGCGAGGAGCGCCGTCGTCAATGTTTTCATGACCATGACTCGTGCGAAGGGAATGACCGTGCGGGGGCGGGCGGGCGCAATTATCGAGCCGACCAGGGGAGGCGCCGCAGCCGCCTCCCCTTCAGCCCGTGAGCTGCCGCACCATGTCGTAGCGGGTGATGATCCCGGTGAGCTTCCCGTTCTCCCGCACGACGACGGCCGGGTTCTGGCGCGTGAGGTGGCGCGCGACGGCCTCGAGCCCGGCCTCGGCGTCGACGGTGGGGAAGGGCGGGTCCATGACGTCGGAGATGGGCGCGTCGAGGATGATGGGGTCCTCGATGACGCGGGCCATGAGGGTCTGCTCGGAGACGGAGCCGATGGCCTCGCCGTCCCTGAGCACGGGGAGCTGGGCGACGTCGTGGCCGGTGATGAGGGCGAGGGCGTCGCGGACGGTATGGTGGGGCTCGGCGATGATGAGGGCGGGGATGCCGGGGCCCTTCTCGCGGAGCAAGGCGGAAGCGTCGAGTCGCTCGGGCTCGATGAGGCGGTTCTCGACCATCCACTCCTCATTGTAGAGCTTGGAGAGGTAGCGCTCGCCGGTGTCCGGGAGGACGCAGACGACGAGTGCGTCGGGGTGGTCGAGCCGCTGTGCGAGCTGGACCGCGAGGTGGACGATGAGGCCGGAGGACCCGCCGACGAAGAGCCCCTCTTCGCGGGTGAGGCGGCGGGCCATGCGGAAGGCGTCGCGGTCGGAGACGGTGTGGTACTCGTCGATGACGTCGAACCAGAGGGTGGACGGGAGCTTGTCGTTGCCGATCCCCTCGACCTTGTAGGGCGCGCCCTCGCCGGTTTCGCCGGTCTCGAAGTAGTGAGCGAAGATGGAGCCGGCAGGGTCGCCGGCGATGACCCTGATGTCCGGATTCTGCTCCTTCAGGAACCTGCCGGTCCCGCTGATGGTCCCGCCCGTGCCGGCGGCGGCGACGAGATGCGTGATCGCGCCCTCCGTCTGCTCCCACAGCTCGGGGCCCGTGGAGGCGTAATGGGCGTCGGGATTGATCTGGTTGTAGAACTGGTCGGCGAGGATCGCGCCCGGCGTGTTCTGGACGATCCGCTTCGCTGTCTGGACGTAGTTGTCCGGGTGGTCCGGCGGGACGGCGGTGGGGGTGATGATGACCTCGGCGCCGAACGCCTTCAGGAGCCGGACCTTCTCCTGGCTCATCTTGTCCGGCATGGTGAAGATGCAGCGGTAGCCCTTGAGGGCCGCGGCGATCGCCAGCCCGACGCCCGTGTTCCCGCTCGTCCCCTCCACGACGACGCCGCCGGGCTTCAGGCGCCCGTCCCGCTCCGCCGCCTCGATCATCGCCTGGCCGATCCGGTCCTTCACCGAGCCGCCGGGATTGAAGAACTCCGCCTTGGCGAGGACCGGAGTCCGGGCGCCCTCGGTGACCCGGTTCAGCCGGATCAGGGGCGTCCACCCGATGGTGGCCAGGACGTCGTCGTACGGGCGCGCGTTCCGCGGCGCCCGCGTCGCTTGCGTGCTCATGCCTCCCCTTCCCCCTCCTCCGCCGAGTCGGCGGCCATGCGAAACCGGACCGGCAGGCGCGCCCACAGGGACACCGGCTCCTGGCCGCGTCGCGCCGGAGCGAAGCGCAGCTCCCGGGCGCCGTCCAGCGCCGCCGAGTCGAACGCGACCTCTCCGCTCGAGACCAGGACGTAGGCGCTGTCGACGCGCCCGCGGTCGGTCACGTGGACCATGAGCACCGTCTCCCCCTCCACCCTCCGGTCCCAGAGCGCGATGGGGTAGCGGAAAGGGGAATCCACGGAGAACACCACCGGCTCGGTGAGCGCGACCTCCTCCCCGCCCGTCAGCCACGCCGCCGCGGCCGTCCAGACGAGCAGCAGCGCCGCCACGAAGCCGATCGCCCGCTTCACCCCTCCACGTCCTTTTTCAGCGCCGCCAGCAGGTTCAGCGCCTCCAGCGGGGTCAGCCGTTCCACTTCCAGCTTCTGCAGCCGCTCCACCACCGGATGCGCCGGCGCGCCGAAAAAGGAGAGCTGGTCCGGCGGCGCGGTGCTGCGAGGGCGGCGTGCGCCCCTGCGGCCGAGCCCCTCCCCGTGCATGGTGTGGGTGCCTTCCAGCTCCGCCAGGATCTCCCGGGCCCGCGCCACGACGGGCTCCGGCAGCCCCGCGAGCCGGCCCACCTGGATGCCGTAGGAGCGGTCCGCGCCTCCCGGCTCGAGACGTCGGAGGAAGACGATGTCGTCCCCCGTCTCCTTCACCGCCACGTTGAAGTTCACCAGGGCGGGGAGGAGGTCGGCGAGCTGCGTCAGCTCGTGGTAATGGGTGGCGAAGACCGTCTTCGCGCCGGTCCGTTCGTGCAGGTGCTCGGTCACCGCCCACGCGATGCTGACGCCGTCGTAGGTCGCGGTGCCGCGGCCGATCTCGTCCAGGAGCACCAGCGATCGCTCGGTGGCGCCGTGCAGGATGGAGGCGGTCTCGCTCATCTCCACCATGAACGTGGACTGCCCCCGGACCAGGTTGTCGGACGCCCCGACGCGCGTGAAGATCCGGTCCGCCACGGGGATCCGGGCGGCGGTAGCGGGGACGAAGGAGCCGATCTGGGCCAGGAGCTGGATCAGCCCCACCTGGCGCAGGAGCGTGCTCTTTCCGGCCATGTTGGGGCCGGTCAGGATCATGACGCGGGCGTCGTGGCCGAGGGCCGTATCGTTGGGGATGAATTCCTCGCGGGGCATCATGGTCTCGACCACGGGGTGCCGTCCGCCCCGGATCTCCAGCTCGAAGCCCGTGTGCACGTCCGGCCGGACGTAGTCGCGGCGCTCGGCGAGGCGGGCCAGGCCGGCGAGGACATCGAGCGTGGCGATGGCGGCGGCGGTCTCCAGCAGGCGCGGCAGCTCCGCGGCCACGCGGCGGCGGAGCTCGCCGAAGAGCCGGGTCTCCAGCGCGGCGATGCGGTCCTCCGCGCCGAGGACCTTCGCCTCCCATTCGTCCAGCTCGTCCGTCACGTATCGCTCGGCGTTGGCCAGCGTCTGCTTGCGGCGGTACTCGGGCGGGACCCGCTCCAGGTTCGTCCTGGTGACCTCGAGGTAGTAGCCGAAGACCTTGTTGAAGCCGACTTTCAGCGAGGAGATCCCGGTCCGGTCCCGCTCCCGGGCCTGGAGGGAGGCGATGAAGTCCCGGGCCCCATCGCGGGTCGCCCGCAGGTCGTCCAGCTCGGCGTCGAAACCGGTGCGGATCACGCCGCCATCGGCCAGGAGCGCCGGCGGGTCCTCGGCGAGGGCGCTGCCGATGAGGTCGCGCACGTCCGCCGCCGGATCCATCCCGTCCCGCAGCCCGGTGACGAGGGTGGCTTGCGCATCCGCGAGGGTGTCCAGGAGGGGTGGGATGCGGGCGAGGGAGAGGCCCAGGGCGGCGAGCTCGCGGGGCGTCACGCGGCCGGCTCCGGCCTTGGCCGAGAGGCGCTCGAGGTCGCGGACCTGCTTGAGCTCGGCGCGCAGGGCGCGGCGGAGGGTCGCGTTCTCGACCAGCTCGGCGACGGCGTCCTGGCGGTCCCAGAGGGGCTCCGGCGCGACGAGGGGGCGGAGCAGCCAGCGCCGGAGCAGGCGGCCGCCCATGGCGGTGACGGTCTCGTCGATGACCTCGATCAGGGTGGCGGCGGCGCCGGGCGGGGCATCGGCGCGGAGGGGCGTGACCAGCTCGAGGTTGCGCCGGGTCATCTCGTCGAGGGCCATCGCGTCGCCGGCCCGCTCGATGCGGGGGCGGCGGAGGATGTCGGCGCAGGGAGGCTGCACCTCGCGGACGTAGGCCAGAAGGGCACCCAGCGCGCCGATCAGCGCGTCGTCGCCGTCCTGGAAGCCGAGCCCATCGAGGGTGTGGAGGGAGAAATGCCGCCGGAGCTCGTCGGCGCCCAGCTCCGGGTCGAAGAGCCAGTCGGGGCGGTAGGTGGGGGTGGTCTCGAAGCGGCCCTGCCCCTCCATCGCCCGGGGCAGGAGGATCTCCGCGGGCTCGAACCGTGCGATCTCGGCTTCGAGGCGGAAGTCGGGCACGCGCGTACCCACGAACTCGCCGGTGCTGACGTCGACCGCGGCCAGCGCCGACTCCCCGTCCCCGGCGGCCAGGGCGACGAGCCAGTTGTTGCGGCGTTCCTGGAGGAGCGCGTCCGCGAGGGTGGCGCCGGGGGTGATGGTCTCGACGACCTCGCGGCGGACGATGTCCTTCGCGTCCGCCGGGTCTTCGACCTGCTCGCAGACGGCCACGCGCCGTCCGAGGCGGACCAGTCGCTGGAGATAGTCGTCGCGCGCCCGGGCGGGGATGCCGGCCAGCGGGACATCCGCGGCGCCGCCGTTGTTGCGGGACGTGAGGGTGAGGCCGAGGAGCCGCGAGCCCTCCTCGGCGTCTTCGTAGAACATCTCGTAGAAGTCACCGACACGGAAGAAGACCAGCGCGTCCGAATGGCGGGCCTTGGCCTCCCGCCACTGGCGCATCAGGGGGGTGTCTTCCTGCTTCGGCATCCGGTCCGGCAGTGGGTCCAGCGAGGCGCTCGATCGGGCACCGAAAGCTAGCGGCCGGGGCGCCGGGCGGGCAACCGGGTTGACCGCCGGAACGGGGCTCGGTACCATCGACGGGACGTCCGTCGCCCCGATGCGGGGGCCGGCCCCGATCGCGGGGACGCCCCCTCCGGAGCGACGGGCGTCGTGCATCCGGGACACGACCGAGCCGAAACGAGCGACACCCATGAGCTTCCTGCAGACCCGTCCGCGCGTGCGTCCCGAGCTCCGCGGCGAGGTGACCCTCCGGGCCTCGCTCCTGGACGCGCTGGGGGAGGCGGTGGTCGCCGCCGACCTGGACGGGCGCATCATCTTCTGGAACCGGGCCGCGGAAAGGCTCTTCGGATGGAGCGGCGCGGAGGCCGTCGGCGCCGACGTGACGGCGCTGGTGGCGGCCGAGGGCTCGCGCGCGGCCGCCATCGCCATCCTCCGTCACCTCCGCGCCGGCGAAGCGTGGGCCGGCCACTTCTTCGTGCGGCACCGGGACGGCCGCTCCTTCCCCATCCACGCCAGCACCACCGCCGTGCGGGACGGCCGCGGCGTGGTGGTGGCGACCGTGGGGCTGGCGCGGGACCTGTCCGCCGAGCGGCAGACGGAAGCGGAGCTGCAGCAGACGCGGGAGCACCTGGCGCTCGTGCACCGGGCCGCCGCCACGGTGATCTGGGAATGGGAGCCGGGGTCCCGGGAGCGGCGCTGGAACGACGCGGTGGCGGACACCTTCGGGTACCCCCCCGCGGAAGTGGAGGGCACGCTGGACTGGTGGGAGGAGCGGGTCCACCCGGACGACCGGCAGCGGGTGGGGCGCGGGGCAATCGACGCGCTGGCGGAGGGACGCCGGTTCTGGACGGAGGAGTACCGCTTCCGCCGGGGTGATGGAAGCTACGCCCTGGTGTTCGACCGCGCGTACGTGGCGGTGGACGACGACGGCCGGCCGGTGCGCGTGGTGGGGACCATGCTGGACCTGACGGATCGGCACCGGTCCCACGAAGCCGCCCGCTTCCTCGAGCAGGCCGGCATGCTGCTGGACCTCTCGATGGACTTCGGGGCGACGCTGCCGAGCCTCGCCCGGCTCGCCACCCAGACCGTCGCGGACGCGTGCCTCCTCCTGGTGGGCACGGTCCGGGCGGCGGAGCACGTGGTCGCCGTCGCCGGTCCGGCCGTGCCGCAGCAGGCCCTCGACCGCGTCGCCGCCCGGCTGCGCACGAGCGGGCCCGCGGGCACCCTCATCGAGCGGGTGCTCCGCAGCGGCGAGAGCGTGGTGCTCCCCGATTTCTCCCCCGCCCTCCTGGCCGATGCCGAGCTGGACGAGGACCTGCGCGCCGCCGCCCTGGAGGTGGGGCTGACGGGCCTCGTGCTGGCGCCGATGACGGCGCGGGGTCAGATCGTGGGCGCGGTCCTGCTCGGCCGCAGCGCCGGGAGCCCCCGGCCGGGCGAGCACGACCTGCGCGCCGCCGAGGAGCTGGGCCGGCGGATCGGCCTGGCGGTGGACAACGCGCGGCTCTTCCACTCCGCCGAGCTGGCGCGGCGGGCGAAGACCGATTTCCTGTCGGTGATGTCCCACGAGCTCCGCACGCCGCTGACGGCGGTCATGGGATACGCGGAGCTGCTGTCCGCCCAGATCGCGGGCGCGCTGAACGCGCGCCAGCGGCACCAGGTGGACCGGATCCGCGCGGGGGCGGACAAGCTGCTGCGGGTGATCGAGGGGATCCTGGCGTACGCGCGGCTGGAGAGCGGCCAGGAGCGGCTCCAGGTGGAGCGTGTGCCCCTCGACCTGGTGCTCCAGCGGGTCCGGGACGTCGTGGGGCCGCAGGCGGCGGCGCGGGAGATCCGCCTGGACGAGGACCTCTCTCGGGCCCCGGACACCGTCTGCGTCGACGTCGAGAAGACGACCCACGTCCTCATCGCCCTGCTCGCCAACGCCACCAAGTTCTCCGCGAAGGGGGGGCGGTGCGGGCTGCGCGCGGCGCTGGAAGGGGACCGGCTCGTGTTCGACGTCTTCGACACCGGCCCCGGGCTCGACGTGGCTCACCTGCCCCACCTGTTCGAGCCGTTCTGGCAGGCGGAGCAGCCGGAGGTCCGCCGCGTGGGCGGATCGGGGCTGGGGCTGAGCGTGGCGCGTCGCCTGGCGCGCGTCATGGGCGGCGAGGTGGTGGTGCTGGACACGTCGGCCGGCGGCACCACCTTCCGGGTCGATCTGCCCGCCCACGCGAACGCCTGACGCCCGGGCCGCGCTGGCCCGCGTATCCGCTGGTCTCTATCTTGACGTCCCCACTGCCGGACGGCCGGACCCGCCGCCACGGGTGCGGGTACACGGAGGTGCGTCGAACCGGGGTGAGCGGGTCAGAACTGTGAGCGAACGGAAGAACACCAAGGTCTACGACAGCTACAACGCGGGGTACGCGCAGGCGCTCTACGAAGCGTTCACGCGCGACCCCGCTTCCGTTGATGCGTCGTGGCGCACCGTCTTCGGGATGAGTCCGGAGGATGCCGGGCTGCTCCCCGTGAACGGGGCCGGCGGCGCGCCGTCCCGGGCCCAGCTCCGGGCGGCCATGGCGGCGGCGGAGCTGGTGGACGCCTACCGGCTGCACGGCCATACCGCGGCGAGGCTGGATCCGCTCGGCTCCGAGCCGCGCAGCCACCCCATGCTCTTTCCCGATTTCCACGCCATCGAGGCCAGCGATCTGGCCGCGATCCCGGCCTCCCTGCTGGACCTCGGCGAGCCCGGCGTGAGCATGGAATCGGTGCTCCAGTGGCTGCGGGAGACGTACACGGCGACGATCGGGTACGAGTACGAGCACCTGGAAGACCCGCAGCGACGGGAATGGCTCCGGGAGCGCATCGAGCGCGGTGACCACCGCCGCCCCCTCCGCGACGAGGAGAAGCGGCGTCTGCTCGAGCGCCTCACCGAGGTGGAGGCGCTGGAGCAGTTCCTCCACCGGGCGTACCTGGGACAGAAGCGGTTCTCCGTGGAGGGGAACGACATGCTGATCCCGATGCTGGACCAGGCCATCGAGCGGGCGGCCGCCACCGGGGCGCGGGAGGTGGTGCTGGGGATGTCGCACCGGGGGCGGCTCAACGTGCTGGTCCACGTGCTGGGCCGGCCGGTGGAGAAGATCCTGGCCGAGTTCGAGGGGCAGCAGCAGGGGACCGGGACCGGCGACGTGAAGTACCACCTCGGGGCCGAGGGCACTTACGCCACGGCGTCCGGGGAGCCGCTGGCGGTCACCATGGCGCCCAACCCGAGCCACCTGGAGTACGTCGACCCGGTGGTCGAGGGGGTGGCCCGGGCGAAGCAGACCCGGCTGGAGGGCTCCCGCACCACCCGGGACGTCTCGCGCGTGCTCCCCATCCTCATGCACGGGGACGCCGCCTTCGCCGGCCAGGGGATCGTAGCGGAGACACTGAACCTGGCGCGCCTCGAGGGCTACGAGACCGGCGGGACGCTCCATCTCATCGTGAACAACCAGATCGGGTTCACGACCGATCCGGGCGAAGGCCGCTCGACGGACTACGCCAGCGACCTGGCGCGCGGCTTCGACATCCCCGTCTTCCACGTGAACGCCGACGATGCCGAGGCGTGCCTCGCCGTGGTCCGGCTCGCGCTGGAGTACCGGACGCAGTTCCGGGCGGACGTCCTGATCGATCTCGTCGGGTACCGGAGGTACGGCCACAACGAGGGCGACGAGCCCGCCTACACGCAGCCGCGCATGTACGCCCGGGTCCAGGATCACCCGACGGCCCTGCGGCAGTGGGCCGCGCGGCTCGTGGAGGAGGGCACGGTCTCCGAGGAGGACGTGAGCGCGGTATGGGACCGCACCTACGGGAGGCTGGCCGACCTCCAGCGGCAGGTGAAGGAAGGCGCGCCGAAGGGGGACGGCGAGTCGGCGTCGCCCCCCGTCGAGGCGGCCACGCTGGAGGCGCCCATCGCGACCGCGGTGGACCGCGCTGCGCTGCTCTCCTACGACCGGCAGCTCCACGCCTGGCCGGAAAGCTTCGCGCCCAGCCCGAAGCTCGCGCGTCAGCTGCAGAAACGCGCGAAGTCGCTGGCCAACGGCGGCATCGACTGGGCCCACGCCGAGTCGCTGGCCTTCGCATCGCTCGTCGCGGAAGGGACGCCGGTGCGGCTGGCGGGCCAGGACACGGTGCGGGGGACCTTCAGCCAGCGTCACCTGACGCTCCGTGACGCGGAGACGGGTGCGGCCCATACACCGCTCGTGGAGCTGGAGGAGTCTTCCGCGCCGTTCGAGGTCTACAACAGCCCCCTCTCGGAGGCGGGCGTTCTGGGCTTCGAGTACGGCTTCAGCACGGCGTTCCCCGCGTGGCTGGTGCTCTGGGAGGCCCAGTTCGGGGATTTCGTCAACGCCGCGCAGGTCATCGTGGACCAGTTCCTTGTGGCGGGGCGGGCGAAATGGGGACAGGAGGCGCGGCTGGTCCTGCTGCTGCCCCACGGCTACGAGGGCCAGGGCCCGGAGCACTCGAGCGCGCGGGTGGAACGCTTCCTCCAGCTCGCGGCGGAGGACAACATCCGGGTCGCCAACTGCACCACCCCCGGCCAGTATTTTCACCTGCTGCGCCGGCAGGCGCGGCTGGAAGAGATCCGGCCACTCGTGGTGTTCACGCCCAAGAGCCTGCTGCGCCATCCGCGCGCGGTATCGACGCTGGCGGACCTCTCCGCAGGCGGGTTCCACCTCGTGCTGGACGACGAGCGGGCGCGAGAGGACGGGGAGAAGGTGCGGCGAGTCGTGCTCTGCTCGGGGAAGCTCTACTACGACCTGGTGGGCGGCGAGGAGCGGGAATCTTCACCGGATGTGGCGGTGGTGCGGGTGGAGCAGCTCTATCCGTTCCCCGAGGCGGTGCTGCGGGACATCCTCGAGGGATACCCCTCCGCCACCGAGCTGATCTGGGCGCAGGAAGAGCCCGCCAACATGGGCGCCTGGAGCTACGTGGCCCCGTGGTTCCGCTCGCTCGCGGGCGATCGCCTCTCGGTGGGCTATGTCGGCCGCCCCGAGCGCGCCAGCCCGGCGGAAGGCTACAAGAAGGCGCACGATGAGCAGCAGGCGCGCATCGTCCGGGAGGCGTTTGGCAACGGCGCCGAGCTGCCCCGGCCCCGCGTGACGATGAGAGAGGCCGGGACCTGATCCGGCACACGCCTTGCCCCAATGCCACGGCCGGCCCGCCAGCGGAGGCGGACCGGCCGTTTTCACATGGACCGTGAGGCACCATGTCGTCCTTCGGAATCTACATCATCGGCTTCATCATCTTCACCGCCGGGGTGGCCCTCGCGGCCTACCTCCTGGGGGCGCCTTCGGTCTGGATCGGCGTCGGCGTGATCGTGCTCCTGGGCCTGGGCGTCCTGACCGGCGTCAGCCGCACACGGACCAAGGATCCGCCGGAAGTCTAGCGCCCGGCCACGCCGCCACAGGGCTCCGGTGCATCGGCGTCCCTCACGCCGCCGCCCGCTCCCGCAGGTCGGCCATCCGGTCCCGCAGCCGCCCGATCGCCCGCGTCCGGATCTGCGAGACCCGCGACTCCGTGACCTCCAGGAGCTCCGCGATCTCCCGCAGCTTCATCTCCTGGAAATCGTAGAGGCGGAGGACCAGCCGCTCCCGCTCTTCCAGACCCTCCAGCTCCCGATGCAGCCGCTCCACCTCCTGCTGCCGCGCCACCCGCCCTTCGGCATCCGGCGCATCCAGCTCCACCGTGTCCCGAAGTCGTCGCGACCCACCGCCCGCTCCGCCCCCGACGCTGTCCTCCAGCGACACCGGGTTCGCACGCAGCACGTCGCTCTTCCAGCCCCACAGCGTTCCGGCGTCCACCCCCAGGACCGCCGCCACCTCCGCGTGCCGCGGCAGCCGGTTGAGCTCCACTGCCAGACGCTCCTCCGTCTCCACCAGCCGCCGCTGCCGCCGACGCACCGACCGCGGCGCATCGTCACGCCGGCGCAGCTCGTCCAGCATCGCACCCCGGATCCGCGGCGCGGCGTACGTGCTGAACCGGTAGCCCCGCTCCGGATCGTACGCCTCCACCGCGTCCAGCAGCCCGAGCATCCCCGCGCTCACCACCTCGTCCCGCTCCACGTCCCCGCCCAGCGACGCCGTGAGGCGCCGCGCGAAATACCGGACCAGCGGAACGTGCCGCTCGATCAGCCGCTCGCGCGCCGCCTCATCTCCACTCCGGCGATACGATCGCCAGTCGGACCGTTCCGTCGTCAGATCGGTGCTCATGGGGGTTCTGTTCTCTTCCGTTGTTGGCGTTCCGGGGCCAGTCCCCCCTCAGGCAATGCACGTACCGCCCGCCCCGCGCCGCGCTCCGCGACGGCTTTCTCCACTCGCCGCAAGGGGTTGCAGCGTGTCAGCACCCCGCGCGTGCCTCGGGGCGGCCGGATCCGCGCGGCACTTTTCACCCGCAGCGGCAAGATCTGCCGGGTCCGGACCGGCAGAAGTTGCCGGGCCAGCCGCCTCGGCCGCCCGCGTTCTGCGCCGGGCAGCGGGGTGGATCGATGTCGCCCCACGGGGTGAGCGGAGAACCCGTTGAAGGGACGCGGGTAGGACAGGGCGTTGCTCTCCGGGGCCGGCGTGTGGAATTTTGGCGCGGAGAAGGGGATTCCTTCAAGGGAGCGTGGATGGATCATCTGGTCGTGGTGCCGCACCCGATACCGATCGCGCTGGAGGCGCGATCGATCCGCCACAGCTCGGTTCCTGAAGGGGCCGTGGGGTTGGGCTACTACTACGACGGGCGGCTGATCGCGCGGAGCGTGGTGGCGGCCGGGGCGCTGGACACGATCCAGTCGCTGCTGGCGGCGCCGGTGTCGGTGGCGCTGGCGGCGCGTGAGGACGAGGATGGGAACATAGACGGGCGGATCTGCCTGGTGCTGCCGGTGGAGGAGGACGAGGAGGAGGGTGCGGGGGGTGGGGAGGCGTGGCGCTCGAGCATTCCGGTTCCGCCGCCGGAGGTGGAGCGCGGATACGGGTCGAAATCCGGCGCTGGCGATGACGGGGACGGTGAGGCGGATGGTGAATCGCCGCGCTTCGCGCTGCTGCCCATCGGGAACGTGGTGAGGCCGGCCGTGGAACGTCGGCACCCGGATGACGTGGCGAACGACGCGAAGGAGATGCTGGACAACCTGCTGGCGGGGGGCGGGAAGGACGCGGTGCAGAAGGCGATCGACGAGCTGTTGCGAAGCATCTAAAGTCGCGAGCGGTCCGGCGGCGCGGCGGAAGAGGAGCGGCGGCCCAAGGTGGCGCCGCTCCTCTGGTGTTTGGGGCTAGACGGTTTCGAGGGCCTGCTCGAGATCGGCGATGAGGTCGTCGGGGTGCTCGATGCCGACGGAGATGCGGAGGAGCCCCGGGGTGATGCCGATCTCCTCCCGGTGGTCGGGGGGTACGTCCGCGTGGGTCATGGTGCCGGGGTGCTCCATGAGGGTCTCGGTCCCGCCGAGGCTGACGGCGAGGCGGGCGATGCGCAGGGCGTTGAGCATGCGGAAGGCCTCCGGCTCGCCGCCATCGAGCTCGAAGGAGAAGGTGCTGCCGGCGGCGTGGCACTGGCGGCGGAAGACGTCCTGCTGGGGGTCGCCATCCTCGAGGAAGTCGAGGTAGAGGACGCGGCGGACCTTGGGGTGCTGGCGGAGGAACGCGGCCACGTAGCGCGCGTTCTTCATCTGCGACGTCATCCGCAGCTTGAGGGTTTCGAGGGACCGCATGAGCAGCCATCCGGTCCACGGGTCGGCCATGGTGCCGAGGATCGTTCGCATGCCGCCGACGGCGGCGACACGGGCGGCGTCGCCGAGGACCCCGCCGGCGATCAGGTCGCTGTGCCCGCCGACGTACTTGGTGAGAGAATAGAGGACCAGGTCGGCGCCGTGGCGGAGTGGCTGCTGCCAGAGCGGACCGAGGAAGGTGTTGTCCACGGCGAGGACGGGGCGCCTGCCGCCGTCGCCGGTCACGCCGGCCAGCAGGTCGGCGCAGGCCCGGATGTCCACGAGCGCATTGGTGGGATTGGCGGGCGTCTCGAGGAGGACCATGGCGAGCCGCCCGCCTTCGCGCGCCCCGGCGACGGCCCGCTCCAGGGCGCCCGGCTGCCCGGCGAGGAAGCCGAAGCGGCGGATCCCGAACTGCGGCAGGATGTTGCAGAGGAGAAACTCGGTGCCGCCGTAGACGGGCTCGCTGTGGACGATGGCGTCGCCGGGGCGGAGAAAGGTGAAGAGCGTGGTGGCGATGGCGGCCATGCCGCTGGAGAACACGAGGGCGGCCTCGGCGCCGTCCCACAGCGCCAGCCGGTCCTCCAGGATCTCCAGGTCCGGATTGTTGATCCGGGAGTAGATGAGTCCCGGCTCCTCGGTGGGCCGTCTGTCGCGCAGGCCGTAGGCGAGCTCGAAGAAGGCCTTGCCCTCCTCCGCGGTGGGGAAGACGAAGGTGGAGGTCTGGAAGATGGGGCACTTGACCGCGCCCTCGGAGAGGCGCGGATCGTAACCGTATCCCATCATCAGCGTCTCGGGCCGGAGCTCCCGGTCCCCGATGCGCCGGTGACTGGCCCGCTGGTCGTCGCGCATGCAATCGCTCCCTTGTGAGGGGGCTTCACGGAGTAGCGTAGCACGTTCCCGCGGCGGTTGCGAGGAGCCCCGCCGGGGTGGAGGTTGGGCGCCGTGAGCGAGCGAACGGACGAGGCGCGGTTTCGGGCGATCTTCCGGCGGGCGCACGCCGGCCATCCGGGTTGCGCGGAAGACGAATGGCTGTCGACGCCGTGCCGGCTCCCGGGCGGCGTGGTCGCGGATCGCTCGGTCGTCTGGTCCCGCCGGAACGGTCCATGGCGCCGGGTGGACGTGCTCTGGGTCGGCGCGGCACCGGGGAACGCGGGAGGGCGCGGCTCCGGCGACATGGGCGCGCACGCGACGCGGATCCCCTTCGGTGGGGACATCGCGGGGGCCAACCTGGACCGCCTCCTCCAGAGCGCCGGCCTGGACCGGAACTCCACATTCCTGGTGGCGGCGCTGAACCAGCTGCCCGACCGGGGTGGCGGCGAGCCCACCGTGGCGGAGCTCCGCCGCCCCGTGGGGGGGTACCGCACCAGCGCGCACCTCCTCCGGGACACGATCCTGGCGGCGGCCCCGCGGCTGGTGATCGCCCTCGGCAACATCGGGCTCCGGACCACGGTGGCGGCGGCCCGGGTGGACGGTCGGGACCGGCTCGACCTCCCCGGGCTTCGGCGGCTCCGGGCCGCGGGTCTGGAGCGGGGTCGGCTCGCGCCGTGGCCCGGCGGGGCGACCGCCCCGGGAGCCGCCTTCCGGTCGGCATGGGAAGAGCGCACCGGTGGTGGTCCCCTGCCTCACCTGCTCTGGCTGCTGCACCCGAGCGCGCAGAACATGAGCCCGTTCGCGGGCGTGGACACGGCGTTCCATGCCCGGATGGTGGAGACGCGAGCGGCGCTGCGAAGGGCGGTCGCCGAGCTCCTCGGCCCGGTACCGCAGGAGATGGGCGAGGTGCCGTGGGCGATGGGGAGGGAAGGGATCTACGGGCTCCCCGAATGGCGTGGCGCCATCGGCCCGCGGCACCGGGAGCTCATCCGCCTATGGCGAGAAAAGGGGCTGTAGTCAAGGCGTTGCACCGCCGCGGGCCCTGTTTTACCCTTTGGCCCATGTTCTATCCCAGGCGCAAGATTCCGCTCCGCACCCGGATCCCCACGGTCCTGGTCCGCCTCGCCACGGACGAGGGGGAGGTCAGCGTGCGGGCGCGGTGGCGCCACCGGCCCATCGACCTCCAGCGGCGCATCCTCTTCACGCTCCGGCAGGGCAAGCCGATCTGGCTCGAGGACGAGTGGGGCCACGCCGTGTCGTTCCGCGCGGAATGCGTCTGGGGTGCGTCCGTGGACGGCCGGCAGGCGGGCGCGGCCGCGGGGGTGGAGGTGGAAGGGCGCCGCTAGCGGGGCGATCCGCCGGCGGCCACCGCGGGCGCCGGCACGGTGAAGAGCACCGGGATCTGCACGATGACCCGGACCGCCTCGTCCCGGTTCTTCGCGGGCCGGAAGCGCATGTGCCCGGCGACCCGCTCGGCCACCGAGTCCAGCGCCAGGTGGCCGGAAGAGCGGGATACGCGGGTGCGCACGACCTGCCCCCGCTCATCGAGCCAGAGGCGGAGCACCGTCTCACCGCCCACGCCCTCCTCGGCCAGGTCCGGCGGATAGGTGCCCTCGATCAGCCGGGTCATCTCCTCCGTGTTCAGCAGCGCGGGGAGCGTGTACTCGACCCGGAAGGGCTCGAAGTCCCCGAGCGCGTCCACGGCCGGGCCGGGGCGCGGCTCCAGCGTCAGGTCGAGGGCCACCCCCCGGTCGGAGGGGACGAAGACCTCGAGGGCGAGCGAGTCGTGGTTGGGGTGGTTCACCCGGATCCGCCAGCGACCCTCGGGCAGGGAATCGAGACGATAGGAGCCCGCCGCATCGGTCCAGGCGGAGATGCCGCGGCCGACCACCTCCACGTTCGCGTAGGCCACCGGGCTGGATCCCGCCGCGCTCCGGATCACCCCGTGCACGGTCCCGGGCTGCGTCCCCGGTGAACCGGCGGGCGATGCCGCGGCGAGAACGAGCAGCGCGGGCAGGAACGTCATCGCCAGACGACGGCCTCGCCGTCCTCCTCCGCCGGCTCCAGGAGGCGCAAGCGCCCGTTCGCCGCCTCGGCATAGGGACGGCCGTCGACCAGGAGCCGGAGCGTGCCGCCACCCCGTGGCACCTCCACGATCACCTCGCCTCCGACGCCGCCCACCACCTCGATCCGGCCGGCTCCCATGCGGAAGAGCGGGTCTTCGCGGCCGCCCCGGGCGGACACGGCCACCGCCGAGCCGTCCGTGCGGACCAGCCGGATGACGGCGCCCTCCAGCCCGTTGATCACCACCTCGACGGCCCCCGCCCCCGGAACCGCCACGCCCGCGGGGGCCGAGGGCGGCGTGGCCCCGGGCTGCTCGCCGGGCGCGGGCGCCGGGACGGTCGTTTCGGGGCCGGGCTCCGGGGAGCTGACGGCGCGGACGAGCCACGCGCGCACGGGGGAACCCGGCACGGAAGCCGAGGCGGCGGCGGCCACCAGGAGCGTCAGCGCGGCCGCCCGTGCGAGGGACCGGCCGCCGAGGCGGAAGCTGCGCGAGGCGGTGGGCGGCGGCGCTGCCGCGGGCACGGGGACGTCCACCGCGGCGAGGGCGCTCGCGAGACGGTCGCTGGCGCGCTTGAGCGCCTCGAGCTCGGCGCGACACTCGCCGCACACGAGCAGGTGCTCCGCCGCCACGGCGCGGCCGCGCCCCGGTAGCTCGTCGTCCAGGTAGGCCTGGAGCGTTCCTTCATCCAGATGAGTCATTTATCGTCTCTCTCGACCGCTGTTCGGTGTACGCCCTCTCGAACCTCTTGGCGGCCCGTGCCAGCAGGGTCCCCACCGATCCGGGCGCGACATCCACCGCTCGAGCGATCTCGTCGTATTTGAATCCTTCCTCCCGCATGAGCAGCATGGTCCGATCTCGCTCGGACACGCGCTCCAGCGCCGCCCGCACCATCGCGATGCGCTCCTTCCGTTCCGTCGAAACGTCCGGGGCCACGGCGGGCGTCGCGGAGGGGACGTTGCCCTGCAAGCGACGATGCCGCTCCGACTTGCGGGCCCGGTCGCGAACCAGGTTCGTGGCCACGGTGAACAGCCAGGGCCGCACCTCCGCGTCCGGCAGCCTCTGCGTCGTCAACCGGACGAACGCCTCCTGCGCCGCATCGTCGGCCGCGTCCGGGTCCCCCGTCAGGCGGTGGAGGTACCGGAACAGCGGCGGATAGAGCCGCTGGAAGAGCCGCTCAACCTCCACGGCCACTCCCCTGCTCGGTCTCGACGGTAGAACGCATCGCCGCGGCCATATGTGACACCGGAATCAGCGGTTTCGAAGGATGCCCAGGAGGCCGCGCACGCGGTCCCGGGGGCCCGTCCCGTGGAGGAAGCGGACGAGGGCGGCAGCGCGGCGCGTGCCGAACCGGCGGAACGGGAACCCCCCGACCGGTTCCCGCCTGGCGCCCGCGCGATCCACGAGGATGGAGCGGGTCTGCGTCATCTCGCGCAGCCCCTCCTCGCCGTGGACGCGGCCGTAGCCGCTGTCTCCCCTGCCCCCGAAAGGTAACCCGGCCACGGCGCCGTGATGGAGGACGTCATTGACGGAGACCATCCCGGCGCGGAGGCGGCGGACCAGGCGCTCGCCCCTGCGGCGGCGGGTCCAGATGCTGGCGGCGAGGGCGAAAGGGGAGTCGTTGGCGAGGCGAATGGCCTCGTCGGCGTCGCGCACGCGCATGATCGGCATGACGGGCCCGAAGCTCTCCTCGCGCATGATGACCATGGAGTGGTCGACATCAGCGACGACCGTGGGGGCGAAGTGGCGGCCGGGGCCGGGCAGGAGCGCGCCGCCCGAGAGGACCCGGGCGCCCTTCGCGCGTGCGTCCGCGATCTGGCGATCCAGCCGTGCGACCTGGGCCTGTGTGGTCAGCGCACCGATGTCGGCGTCCGGCTGGTCGCGGTTGGCGACCACCAGCGATCCCGTGGCGGCCACCACGCGCGCGACGAAAGCGTCGTAAATGCCGTCCTCGACGTAGACGCGCTCGGTGGCGATGCAGATCTGCCCCGCGTTCCAGTACGCGCCCTGGATGCCGAGGTTCACCGCCCGTTCCAGGCTGGCGTCCGCAAGCACGATCATGGCGTTCTTGCCGGCGAGCTCGAGGACCACGGGGATCAGCAGCGACGCCGCCGCCCGCGCCACCTCCCGCCCCACGGCGACGGACCCCGTAAAGCTGATCTTGTCGACCCGTGCTGCCACCAGGGCGGCGCCGGCCCGCCCGTCGCCGGTGGCGACGAGGAACACGTCCGGTGGGAATCCCGCGTCGCGCGCGATCTCCTCCATCAGGAGCGCGGAAAGGGGCGAGAGCTCGGAGGGCTTCAGGACGACCGTGTTGCCCGTCACCAGCGCGGCCATGACTCCGCGCATGGGATTCACGACCGGGAAGTTCCATGGCGAGATGATCCCCACGACCCCGAACGGCTCCCGCTCCACGAGGGCCTTCTTGGTGACCATCCACGAACGGACCCGCTGCGGCCGCATGACGGCGCGGACCCGGCGGGCGTAGAAGCGGGCGAGGTCGAGACAGGGCAGGACATCGCCCACGAGCCCTTCGAACTCGAGCTTCCCGGACTCCGCCGCGCTCAGCCGGGCGGCTTCCTCGGCGCGATCCGCGAGGCGTCGGCGAAACGCCTGGAGCAGTGCGGCCCGCTCCTCGACCGGCCGGGCGGCCCAGCGGGGCTGCGCGGCCCGCGACCGGCGGACCAGATCGGCGACCGCGGCCGGGTCCAGGTTGGGGACCCGGCCGAGGACGCGGTCGTGGGCAGGTGAGCGGACCTCGATGAACGAAGGCCGGCCTTCGCTCACGCGGCCGGACTGATCGGCACGTGGATGCGGGAATTCTGCCACTCGATCACCAGCCCCGTGTCACCGCCCTCCATCGCCCGAATGGTGAACTGCTCGACCGGCTGCTCCACGTTCTCCACGTGGACCTGTGCCCGCCCCACCTCCTGCGCGCGCACCTCCGGCGTGTACCGCAGCTCGTGCCCCCACTGCGAGGTGGACCGGTTCACGATCAGCGTCCACTCCTCGCCCTGTCGAGGGACCGTGTAGAGGGAGTACGATCCCGGCTCCACCCGCATCCCGGCGATCTCCGCCGCGGTGCTCAGATGGATGATGGTCGGCTCGTTCGCGCCCGTCCGCCACAGCGTGTCGTAGGGGACGGCCTCGCCGCCGATCATGGTCCGGCCACGGAGGGCGGGTCGGCTGTAGCAGACCTTGGCCTGCCCTTCTCCCACCGCGATGGTCGCGGAGTCGTACGGGCTGGACCGCCCCGCCAGGTCGCTGCCGGTAGCCGTGGGGCGGCACACCAGCTCCCCGGCCACGGCGGCCTGCCCCTCCATGGCCGAGTGGTCCAGCTCCTCCATGTCATCCTCGGCGGCCTGGCCGCCGCACGCGGCCACCGCAGCCGCCACGGTCAGCGCGGAAAGCAGGTTCGAACGTAGCATCGGCTTTCTCCCTTCAGGAGCGGTAGTAGGTGAGGCCCATGGCCTCGTGAACGCGCTGCATCGTATCCCGGGCGACCCCCCGGAGCGTCTCGTTGCCGGCGTGGAGGATCTCCTCCACGAGCCCGTCCCGCGCCGCGTACTCCGCCCTTCGCTCCCGGATCGGCCCGAGGAAGGCGTTCAGCGCGCTGGCCAGCTTCCGCTTCACCTCGACATCGCCGACCTCCCCGCGCCGATACCGGTCCTTCATGTCGTCCACCTCTGCCGTGTCGGGGTTGAACAGGTCGTGGTAGGCGAAGACCGGGTTCCCTTCCACGGTGCCCGGGATGTCCGCGCGGATGCGCTTCGGGTCCGTGTACATCTTCATGACCTGCTGCTGGACGGTCTTCTCATCATCGGAGAGCAGGATCGCGTTGCCCAACGACTTCGACATCTTGCTCAGGCCATCGATCCCCGGCAGGACCGTCTCGACGCTGAGGAGCGGCTCCGGCTCCGGGAAGACCTCGCCGTAAAGATAGTTGAACCGGCGCGCGATCTCCCGCGTTATCTCGACGTGGGACAGGTTGTCCTTGCCGACGGGCACGACATGGGCGCGGGGGAGCAGGATGTCCGCGGCCTGGAGGACGGGATACCCCACCAGGCCGAACGGGAGCACCTCGAGCCCCGCGGCCTGCGCCATGTCCTTGATGGTGGGGAGCCGCTCCAGGCGCGGAAGGGACACGAGCATCTCGAAGATGAGGTTCAGCTCGGCCGTCTGGGGGATCGCCGACTGGACGAAGATCGTGCTCACCTCCGGATCGATCCCCACGGCCAGGTAATCCAGGACCATCTCCCGGATCATCTCGGGGATCCGCTCGATGTGCTCCTTCTCGGGCCGCGTGGTCAGCGTATGCAGGTCCGCGATGATGAAGTAGCACTCCATCTCCGTCTGGAGCCTGACCCGGTTCGCGATGCTCCCGACCCAGTGCCCGAGGTGCAGCCGGCCCGTCGGGCGGTCCCCCGTGAGGATCCTCTTCTTCCCGCCGTCCAGTGCGGCGCCCGTCCCCTTCCCGTCCGGCATCACGTCTCCATCAGATTGCGGCTGGCGGTCTGAGCCGATACGAATCGGCGCCCGAAGCCCGGGGGATCAAAGTGGGGCTTCCGCCGGCCCCGGGCTAGCGGGGGATCTCGATGGGAGTGGCGCGGTCGAAGAGGTCGCACAGCTCGGCGGGCGACAGCTGCGTGACGAGGCCCGCGGCGATGAGGGCCTCGCGGACGGGGGTCTCCGGATCGTCCTCGCGGCAGAAATGGAGCGCCACGAGCCTGGCGGTGCCGGCTTTCCCGGTCCCGTAGGCACCCGCGCCGGCGACGCGGGCGATCCACTCGCCGTCGTCCCGCCGGAAGAAGCGCTCGACGCCGCCCCATTGCGGCGCCGCTTCCGCTCCGGCCGCGGCCGGTTCCGGCGACAGGCTCTTCACGAGATCGCGGACCGGAACGGGACCCTGGCCGGTGCGGCCGGGCGTGGACCGGATCCCCTCCGGTGGGAGCTTGCGGGAACGCCCCTCGCCATCCCCGCTCATGGCATCGGTCCCGGTCCGCCGCCGTAATAGTCCACGAAGAGCGTGTCATCCTCGCGGAGCCGCAGGCGGTGCAGGGTCACGCCGGACGGCAGCCGCTCGGCGATGCGCGGCCACGCCCACGCCACCAGGTTTTCCGTGGTGGGGACCAGGCCGCCAGGTCCGAACTCCGGGACGGCGTGGTTGATGTGGCGGTGGTCGAGGGGGTCGACGACGGTCTCCATGAGGACCCGGTCCAGGAGCCCCAGGTCGACGGAGAATCCCGTTTCGGCATCCACGCTCCCCGCCACCGTGGCCTCGAGGGCGTAATTGTGGCCGTGGCCGTGGGCGTTGGCGCACGCGCCGAAGGCCGCAGCGTTGCGTTCCCCGGACCAGTCGTCCCGGTAATACCGGTGCGCGGCGGCGAAGACGACGCGGCGCGTGAGGTAGGCGATGCCCATGCGGGGCAAGCTAGACCGGGGTGCGTCAAGCGTCCAGTGACGGGGCCGCCCCGGGCGCGGAATTTGCCGCACCGTCGCGGCAACAGCACCGGGTTTCGCCGCGCGACGGGCGACGGAGCCTGTGGACCTCCCCAGGCGGCGCAGAATGGCCCGGACCAACAACGTCAGAATCGCCCAGGAAGATCCGACGATCCTGATCGCCGAGGACCACCTGGACAGCCGCGAGGCACTGGGGGCGCTCCTCGAGGCGTTCGGGTTCCGCGTCATCGCCGCTGTGAACGGGGCCCAGGCCGTGGAGCTGGCGATGGAGTGGCGCCCGGACCTCATCCTCATGGACATCATGATGCCCGAGCTGGATGGGTTCGAGGCGACGCGACGGCTGCGCGCGCTCCCGGAAACCTGCAAGATCCCCATCATCACGCTGACCGCCATGGACGGCGCCCGCTCCCTGGCGCTGGACGCCGGCGCGAACGACTTTCTCGCCAAGCCGATCAACTCCGGCGCACTCTTGAAGAAAGTCCGCGGCTGGCTCAGCGAGTGAGGCCATGATGGAGACGTGGAGCTACGGCGAAGGGGCCGAACCGAAGCGATTCCCCTGGCCGCCGCCCGAGGACGGCGCGGTGCTCGCCGCGTTCGGAGAGACCTGGAAGTCCGCCGTCCTGGATCCCGGGGCCTTCTTCCGCGCCCTCCCTCCGCGCCAGGGTGCCGGCCCTGCGATCCTGTACTACCTGGTCCTGGGCATCCTGCTCGCCGGCGTGGGGCTGTTCTGGGACGTCACGGGGTTCTTCACCAGCGCCGCGGGAGAAGAGGCGGTGGCGGGCGAGGCGGGGTTCGGGACGCTGGACCCCGTGGTCGGTTTCCTGCTGTCGCCGCTCCTGCTGATGCTCGGGCTCCTCCTCTCGGCCGGGATCACCCACCTCGTCCTGCTGGTGTTCGGCGGGGCCCGCAACGGGTTCGGCACCACGCTGCGGGTTTTCTGCTACGCCTACAGCCCCATGATCTTCGGAGTGGTGCCGATCCTCGGCACCGTGATCGGAGCGGTCTGGATGGTGGTCCTGGCCATCATCGGGCTACGGGAGGCGCATCAGACCGAGGGGTGGAAGGCGGGGGTCGCGGTCCTGCTCCCGTTCCTCGTCCTGGTGGGGCTGGTGATCTTCGCGTTCATCGTGCTGGCCGCGGCCGGCGTCGCGCTGCTGGGCGGGCTGATCGGCTGAGCGGGCGGGGCGGGGCTGCCCCTCTCCGCCTCGGGTCACGCCGCCGACGGTTCCTCGTCGGCGGCCAGGTGGGGCCGGAGCGCCCGGAGCACTTCCTCGCCGTAGAACATGGAGATGTACTTGGCCTGGATCGCCGTGATGCGGCGGACGGCCCAGACGAGCTCGACGTGGTTCGGCTCGACCGGCACGACGAGGAGCCGCATCCCCACCTCGCGGGGAAGACGGTTCCCCTTGCGGTTGTTACAGGGGGAGCACGCCGCGACGACGTTCCCCCAGTCGTTTCCGCCGCCCCTCGAGACCGGCACGACGTGGTCCCGCGTCAGGAACTCGCGCCCGCGCAGGTCGCCCCGGTGGCGGCCGCAGTACTGGCAGCGGTAGCCGTCGCGGGCGAAGAGGAAGGTATTGGTGACCTGACGCCTGAACTTCCGGGGCACATGGACGTAGCGGACCAGGCGGATGACCACCGGGCAGGGCAGCTCGCGGTTCTCGGAGCGGAACACACGTCGGCCATCCACCTCCAGGATCTCGGCCTTCCGGTCCAGGACCAGGCGAAGGGCGCGACGGACCGAGAGGATGGTGAGGGGCTCGAAGGACGCGTTGAGAGCCAGACACCCCATGGTCGTGGCGAAACCTCCTGTCCAAAACATGGACGGCTCCACCCGGGCCGGGCCGTGGCCAGCGCTTGTCTCCACCGGAAGGCGCGGCGCGGATGACCGCTCTGAAGTGTAGCAGGACGGTCAGAGTAGCGCCACGGGGTCGCGGTCGATGATGACCCGGATCCTGCCGGTTCCGGTGCCGTGCTCGCGGTAGAGGAGGCGGCAGAGCGCGCCGAGCTGGCGGGAGGAGCGGGAGCGCAGGAGGAGGTGCCAGCGCCAGCGGTCGCGGATGCGGTCGATGGCGCAGGGTGCGGGTCCCAGGAGCGCCACGGCGTCGAGCCCCTGGTCCCGGACGGTGGCCCGGGTCCAGGCCGCGAGGCCTTCGGCGGACTCCTGCACGCCCGGCTCGTCCGTGCCGCTGACCACGATGTTGGCCATGCGTGTGTGCGGCGGGTAGGCCGGCTCCCGGCGCTCCTCCAGCTCGCGCTCGGCGAAGCCCAGGTAGTCGTGGGCGAGGGCGGAGCGGATCGCGTAGTGGCCGGGGAGGGCAGTCTGGATCAGGACCTCCCCCGCGCGACCGCCGCGCCCGGCGCGGCCGGCCACCTGGGTGAGGAGCTGAAAGGTGCGCTCGCCCGCGCGGAAGTCGGGGAGGTTCATCCCGACGTCCGCGTTGATGACGCCCACGAGGGTGACGCCGGGGAAGTCGAGCCCCTTGGCGATCATCTGGGTGCCGAGGAGGATGTCGACCTCGCGGCGCTCGACGCGACCGAGGATCTCGTGGTGTGCCCACTTCCCCGAAGTGGTGTCCACATCCATGCGCGCGATGCGGGCGGCGGGGAAGGTCTCGGCGACGATCCGTTCCACCTGCTCGGTGCCGAGCCCCCGGAAGGACAGCAGCTCGGACCGGCACTCGGTGCAGCGGGTCGGGGGCGCCTCCTCGTGGAAGCAGTAGTGGCAGATGAGACGGCGGCGCGTGCGATGGTAGGTGAGCGAGACGTTGCACCGCCCGCACTGCCAGACGTGGCCGCAGTCCCGGCACTGGACGAAGCTGGCGTAGCCGCGGCGGTTGAGCAGCAGGATGGTCTGCTCGCCCCGCTCCAGCCGCTCCCCCATCGCCACCTCCAGGGGCTCGGAGAGGACCCGGACCGCGCGCCCGGCCCCCCGGGCCGCGGGCTCGGCTCCCCGCGGCCCCGCCGACCCCGCCTCGCTGCGACGGCGGAGATCCACGACGCGTACGGCGGGGAGGGCCCGCCCCTCGACGCGGACGGGTAGCTCCAGGAGGGCGAACTTCCCGCGGCGGACATTGGCCCAGCTTTCCAGGGAGGGCGTGGCGCTGCCCAGGAGACACACGGCCCCCGAGAGCCGCGCCCGCACGATGGCGACCTCCCGCGCGTGGTAGCGTGGCGCCTCCCCCTGTTTGTAGCTCCCCTCGTGCTCCTCGTCGACGACAATGGCGCCGAGGTCCCGCACGGGTGCGAAAATGGCGGAGCGGGCGCCCACGGCAACGCGACGCTCGCCGTCCCTGAGCCTGCGCCAGGCGTCGTAGCGCTCGCCGTCCGAGAGCGCGGAATGCAGCACTGCGACGTCGTCGCCGAACCGGGCGCGGAAGCGGGCGACGGTCTGGGGCGTCAGGGCGATCTCGGGGACGAGGACGATGGCGCCGCGGCCGTCGTCGAGCACCTGCCGGAGGAGCTCGATGTAGACGCGCGTCTTCCCCGAGCCGGTGACGCCGTGCAGGAGGAAGGTGCCGCCCTCCGCCCGCGCGGCGGCCAGCAGCGGCGCGAGCACCGCCGCCTGATGGGAGGTGAGGGGGGGGAGGGGCCCTTCCTCCACGGGAAGATCGGTGAACGGATCGCGATCGACCACCTCGTCGGCGAATGCGGCGACGCCGCGCTGGACGAGGCCGTTCAGGACCGAGTACGAGAAGCCCTGCGTCGTCAGCTGCTGCACCGGCGCGCCGCCGCCGCCGGCCTCGATGTACTCGAAGCACTCCCGCTGCCGAGCCGCGCGCCCGAAGACCTCGTCCCGCAGCGTCAGGCTCGGGAGCTCCCGCGTCAGCCGGAGAATGCGCCGGGTGCGAGTGGGGTCCTTCCCGGCGTCGGCGAGCGGGTTCGGGAGCGCGGTGCGGAGCACCAGCCCGGTGGAGGAGAGGTAGTAATCGGCCACCCAGCGGGCGAGGCGGAGGAGCCCGGGGTCGGCGCTCGGGCGCTCTTCCAGGACCCGCAGCACATCGCGCACGCGGCCGTCCGCCTCCCCCACCGCCGGTCCGACGACCCACCCCACCAGGCGACGCGGCCCGAACGGCACCTCCACCCGCGTCCCGGGCTCCAGCGCGCCGGGCGGGTGCCGGTACGTGAAGGTGCGGGGCATCGGGAGGGGGAGCGCGACCTCGAGGAGCATTCTGAAGTGTGGAATCCGAAATCCGGCCTCAGGTCAGGATGCGGACGAAATCGTACGGAGGCCACGGTCCGGTGACGTCGAGCGAGAGCTCGGGATGCATGGCTTCCAGGTCGTCGGTGCGCTCGATGAACTCGATCCAGGTGCCGCGCTCCACGAGAAAGGCGGCGCTGAGGAGCCGGCCTTCCCGGGCGCGGAGCGGGATCGCGGCGCGGGCGAAGCGGCGGAGCTCGGAGTAGAGGTGTGTGGCCAGCTGGGAAAGGGAGTCGTCGTCTTCCGCGGTGCCGGCCACGTGGAGGCGGAGCTCCCAGTGGTTGTCGAGGAAGGCCAGCCCCTCGTCGAGGACGATGTACTGGTCCTCGAGCAGGCGGATCACGGCGCGGCGGCCGCGGAATACGAGGCCGAAGGGCGCGGGAAGGATGGTGCCCTTGCGGAGCGAGCCATCGACCATGCGCTGATGCTCGGCCAGCGCCGCGTCGCTGAGCTCCGGGACCCGGTAGGGCACGGGGCGGACCAGGGCGTCCAGGTCCCGGTAGCGCACCTTGATCACCGGCTCCCCCTCGGGCGGTGGGCCGGCGCGCCAGCTCCGGGAGCGCGTGATGCCGAAGAGGTAGAGGCCGTCGCCGACCACGTCCCGGCTGTCGCCGCGGGGGCGGGAGCCGGCCAGGGTGCCGGGGCGGGGACCGGGCGAAGCGGACATCTACGCCGGCAGCCGCGTCATCTCGCGCTGCGGCTCGGGCGTGGTGACCCGCGGCCCGTCCGGCCCCATGAACACGTTGATCTCCGTGCGGAGTCCGACGTTTCCGGGGATGTAGATCCCGGGCTCGATGCTGAACCCGACGCCCGGGATCAGGATGCGGGTCTCCCTCGTCTCGAGGTTGTCGATGTTCGGGCCCATGCCGTGGGTCTCCTGGTCGATGGAGTGGCCGGTGCGGTGGATGAACCAGTCGCCCCACCCGCGCCCGGCGACGACGCCCCGGGTGACATCATCCACCTGGTAGCCCTGGATGCTCCGCCCCGCCGCCCACTCCTTCCGCAGGAAGTCGACCGCGGCGTCGCGGCCGTCCCGGATCGCCTCCCAGTAGCCCTGCACCTCCGCCGGGACGTCCGCGCCGAGAACGGCCATCCACGTCTGGTCCGCGTAAACGGCGTCCTCGCTCTCCTTGGACCACAGGTCGATCAGGAGCACGTCGCCCGGACGGATCACGTCACCCGTAGCGCCGGTCTCGTAGTGGGGGTTGGCGGCGTTGCGGCCGTTGGCGACGATGGAGTCCGCCCCCACCCCCGCGCCCTCCTCGGCGAGGCGGTCCAGGAGCCAGCGGCGCAGCGGCCCTTCCCGCGCCTCCTCGCCCGCCCGCACCTGCGCGGCGACACGCTCGAACGCCGCGCGGGCGGTCCGGGCCAGGATCTGGGCGGCGCGGTCGTGGGACGCGATCCCCTCCTCGGACCAGCGGGCGTAGAAGCGGGTGATCAGGTCTGCGGAAGGGACCAGCTCCGCGCCCGCGGCCCGGACCAGCTCGGCGACGCCGGCGGGGATGTAATCCACGGCCGGGACCGCGTCGCGCGGAGAGATCTCCATGGCGACCTTTCGCCCGCCGACCAGCCCGGCCAGCCCCTCGTCCAGCGCCGGCCAGGCGACATAGGTGCGCCGGCCCCACGGCCACGCCTCCCACGGAGCGGTTTCGATCCCGTGCATGAGGGCCACGGGATCGCCCTCGGCGGGGATGAAGGCGAAGTATCGCCGCGTCATCTCGCCGAGCCCCAGGAGGCGTCCCGCCACCGGGTTGCGGGCGTGGAGGTCGTAGAGGAGCCAGCCGTCGAGGCCGGCCTCGCGGAGCCCCTCCTGGATCTCCCCGAGCCGCGCGCGGATGCGGCGGAAGTCGCTCTTCGATCCGATCACGGTCGATCCCTCCCTGCGTCGTCGACGCCGCGGATCCCCTTGATGACCGAGACGCCCAGGACCCGCTCGTCCTGGACCTCGCGCCGCAGCTCCTGTTCGCGGGAGAGCACCGCGCGGACCCCCCTCCACCCCCACCGCTTCCAGGCCCGCGGCAGGAGGCGGAGCTTGCCGCGGAAGGTGAAGAGCTCCGCGAGGCCGCCGAGGACCGAGGGCTGGTGGTGCGATCCCGCCGCATCCGACCAGTCCTCCACCACCAGGTCGGTGATCCCGGCGTCGCGCAGCATCTGCTTCCATTCGACCACGAGCCGCGGCCGGACACCCAACCGCCCGATCAGTGCGCCGCTCCGGCCCGGGTCCAGCGCGCGCATCCAGACGAGCTGGATCAGGACGACGGTGCCGCCGGGGCGCGTCACGCGGGCGAGCTCCCGCACCGCGGCCGGCGGATCGGCCGCAGCGGCCAGGTCGATCTCGCCCAGCGCCAGGTCGAACACGGCGTCCTGGTAGGGCAGGTCGTGCGGTGGCGCGGCCTCGAAGTGGACCCGGCCCCCCACGCCCTTGTTCTTCGCGCGCTGGCTCGCCACCTCCACGAGCGCCGGGTCCGGGTCCACCCCTGCGCCGGAAGCACCGCTGACGCGGGCCACGAACACGGCGCCCGCGCCCCGCCCGCACGGGACCACCACGAACTCGTCCTTCGCTTCGAGCGCTACCAGGCGCAGGATGTAGCGGTAGAGCGCCTCGCCCCCGGGGGGGAAGGACAGCCGCTTGCTGAGACGCGTCAGACCGACAGCCGAGGGGCCATGCGTGTCCAGCGCGCCCGATGTCTTCTCGGGCATGGCCGGAATGTGCCGGCCCGCCGGGGCCCGGTCAATCGGCCGGGAGTCCGGCGAAGGCCCGGACGACCTGTACCACCCCCTCGCCCACCCGGCGGGGGACGTAGCCCCCTTCGAGCAGCGCGACGACGCGACCGCCCGCCGAAACCGCCGCGGCATCCACGATGGCGCGGGTCATGGCGTGGAGGTCCACCGGCTCCAGCCGCAGCCCGCCCAGGGGGTCTCCGGCGAGGCAGTCGAAGCCGGCGGAGACGAGGACCAGGTCGGCCCGGAACGAGGACGTCGCCGCCACCAGCGCCTCCCGGAAGACCTCCAGGTAGTGCTCCCGCTCCACGTGCGCCGGGAACGGCACGTTGCGGGTCGTCCCCTCCCCCGCCCCGATGCCCGTCTCGTGGACGTGCCCGGTCCCCGGATAATGGCCGCTCAGGTGGAGCGACAGGTAGTAGACCGAGGGGTCGTGGTAGAAGATGTCCTGCGTGCCGTTCCCGTGGTGCACGTCCCAGTCGACGATCAGGACGCGGTCGAGCCCGCCCTCCGCCTGCGCCCAGCGCGCGGCCACGGCGACGTTGTTGAAGAGGCAGAAGCCCATGGCGCGGCTGGCGGTCGCATGATGCCCCGGCGGACGGGTGAGGGCGAACGCCGTGGCCGGGCCCTGCCCCGCCAGGACCAGGCGGACCGCCGCGACCGCGGCCCCCGCGGCACCGAGCGCGGCATCCCACGACGCGCCCGACACCACGGTGTCCAGCGTCAGGTCCAGCGGCTGCCCGCGTGCGCCCGCGCGCTCCGCGGCGGCCCGGACCGTCTCGACGTGCGCGGAGGTGTGCACGCGCAGGAGGTCCGGGACGCTGGCCGGGCGGGCCTCCTCCTGGAGGACGTGGTCCTGGAGCTCGGGCGTCGCACGGTACAGCGCCTTCACGACCGCCGGGAGACGGCCCTGGTGCTCGGGGTGCCCCCACCCGGTGTCGTGCAGCGCGCACGCGGGGTGGGAGACCAGGGCCGTGCGGCGCGGCACCGGCGGCTCAGCGGGAGCCGGCTTCCGTCGCGGCCCCCTGCCGCGCGCGGGACACCATGTCGGCGACCTCCCGCAGGAGCGCGGGGGCGTCGTAGACGATGCCGTCCTTCACCGTCCAGCGCACCCCGCCGACGCGCCGGACCTCGCCCTGCTGGTCGAGGCGGAGCGTCCCGGTCCCGTAGAGCACCTTGAAGTCGTGGATGGGGTTGAGGGGAACGATCACCAGGTCGGCCAGGGCGCCTTCCTTCACGACCCCGAACTCCGGCGCGCGACCCCTGGGCGCCATGAGGGTCTCCGCCCCGTGGAGCGTCGCCGCGCGCACCACTTCCAGGGGGTGGAAACCGGACTCCTGGAGCAGCTCCAGCTCCCGGATGTAGCCGAAGCCGTACAGCTTGTAGATGAAGCCCGAGTCGGAGCCCGTGGTGACCTTGCCGCCACGGTTCTTGTACTCGTTGAGGAAGCGCATCCACAGCCGGAAGTTCTCCTTCCACTCGATCTCGTCGGCGGTGGTCCAGCTGAACCAGTAGCTGCCGTGGCTCGTCCGGCTCGGCCTGTAGAACTCCTGGAGCGAGGGGAGCGTGTACGTGTCGTGCCACTCCGCCTCCCGCTCCCGCATGACGTCCCGGCTGGCCTCGTAGATCGTCAGGGTGGGGTCGATCACGAAGTCGAGGGCGAGCAGCTCCTCCATCACCTGGTTCCAGCGCTCCGAGCCCGGCTCCGCCGCCTGCCGCCACAGCCGACCGGCCTGCCCGAACCGGTGATACTCGTCGTTGTAATTGTAGTCGTACGGATAGTCCTGGATCGTGCGGTCCGCGAACAGCGCCTCCGGGAGCCCGTACCAGTGCTCCATCGAGCCCAGGCCGAGCCGCGCCGCGTCCAGCACGTTCATCCGCGCCACACCCATCTGGCCCAGGTGGGCCTGCGTCCCCAGCCCCTGACGCCGCGCCTCGTCGATGAGCGCGGCCATGATCGCCGGCTCGTAGCTCACCAGCTTGAACCCGTCCACCCCCTGCTTCGCCGCCCACCGCACGTATTCCCGCGCCTTCTCCGGCGAGTCGATCCTCCCGCCGTCCCACCCCATCCCCGGCCGGACGTAGGCGAAGAGCCGCGGCGCCGCGATCTCGTTCCGTGCGCTCCGCCGCGCCTCCTGCAGCGTCCACTCCACGCCGTTGCCGGACCCCGGGTCCCGCACCGTCGTCACCCCGTGCGCCAGCCACAGCTTGTGCACGTACTCCGCCGGCGTACCCTGCTCCGTCCCGCCCTGGTGCCCGTGCAGATCCACGAAACCCGGCAGCACGTACATCCCCTCGGCATCGAGCTCCCGCGTCGCCCCCTGCGGCCGTCGAGCCGCATCGATGGGAAGGCCCGGCGATCCCACGCTCCGGATCTCCCGGATCCGGTTCCCCTCGATCACGATGTCCATCGGCCCGATGGGGGGCGCACCCGTCCCGTCCACCACCGTCACGCCGCGGATGATCAGACGCTCGAACGGTCCCGCCCCCGTCTCGCCTCGAGGGGGCGAATGCGCGACGACCCGCTCCTGCGCCGCCGCCCCCGCCGCTCCCACCGCGAACGCCGCCAGCGCCGCCAGCGCCGCACAGGCCGGCGCGAGCCGTGACCACCGCCGCCGTCTCATCATGCCATCACTCCGTCTCCAGGGTGCGTGCGAGGGCTGAGAGTAGGCGGCGGAAAGGAGGGGCGGCAAGTCGCGACCGCAACGCGCTTCCCGCGGGATCGAGAAATGTCAATCGTCGGGGGTCTAGCCGGAACAGCGCCAGGACCGGCCTCGCCGCGCGAAAAATACACAAACACAGACTGACACGAAGCGCTCGATGGGACGAAGGACACCAAGATCCGACGCGGGTCGCTGCGCGCTTCGCGGTCTTCGCCCCTGCGCGTCCTTCGCGTCAGATCGGAACGGTTCCCTTCGGCGGCGCCCGGGCGAGTCCCCGTGGTGCGGCCTCCCCTCTTGCGTTGAGGGGAAGGCCGTCGCATCTTCCCTCAACGACTGATGGGAGGACGGATGAGGGACGGACTGCTGCAGGGGACGCTGGACGTGCTGGTGCTGAAGGCGCTGGCGTGGGGGCCGCGGCACGGGTACGGGGTGGCGAGCTGGATCCGTGCGACGACGGACGAGGCGCTGAAGGTGGAAGAGGGAGCGTTGTACACGGCGCTGCACCGGCTGGAGCGGCGGGGGTGGCTGGAGAGCGAGTGGGGTGTGAGCGAGAACAACCGGCGCGCCAAGTTCTATCGGCTGACGGGAGGAGGGCGGCGGGAGCTGCGGGAGGGAACGCGGGACTGGACGGCGTACGCGGAGGCGGTGTTCAAGGTGTTGCGAGCGGAGGCGGGGGGATGAGCGGGTTCGAGGGGATCCGTCGGGTGTTCCGCCTCGGGATCGGCGGCGGGGACGCGGACCGAGAGGTGGAGCGGGAGCTGGCGCATCATTTCGAGTCGACGCTGGAGGAGCTGCGGTCGCGGGGCTACGGTGAAGCGGAGGCGAGGGCGGAAGCGCGGCGGCGGTTCGGTGACGAGCGGCGCTACGGGCGGGAGCTGCGTCGTCTGGCGCGAGGTCGGGACCGGCGTGCGCGGGGTGCCGAGGCGTTGTCGGGAGTGGGGCGGACGGTCCGTGACGCGGGCCGTAGCCTGGGGCGCACGCCGGCCGTGTCGCTGGCCGTCGTGGCGATCATGGCGCTGGGCGTGGGTGCGAACGCCGCGATGTTCGGGGTCCTGGACCGGCTGTTCCTGCGGCCGCCGTTGCACGTGGAAGCGCCGGATGAGGTGCGGCGGGTGTTCGTGCACGTGCAGCGGAGCACGACGGGCGAGGTGGAGGCGCAGACGTACCATCCGTATCCGGATTACCAGGACTGGGCGGGGCTGGAAGTCTTCGCGTCCACGGCGGCCTATTACGCGGGCGAGCTGACGGCCGGCCACGGGGAGGGTGCCGAGCGGATCCCGGTGACGCTGGCCACGGCGAGCTTCTTCCCGACCGTGGGGGTGGCGCCGGTCCTGGGCCGATTCTTCGACGAGGCCGATGATCATTTCGGCGCGGAGCCGGTGGCGGTGCTGGGCCATGCGTACTGGCGCAGCCGCTACGGCGGGAGGGCGGACGCGCTGGGGGAGGTCATCGACGTGGGGGACGAATCCTACACGGTGATCGGCGTGGCCCCGCCGGCGTTCACGGGAGTGGAGCTGGAGCGGGTGGACGTCTGGCTCCCGCTGCACCGGGCCGGAATGGTCGAGGAGGGTGGGACGGAGTGGGTGGACAGCCGGAACTGGTACTGGCTCCAGGCGGTGGCGCGGCTGGCGCCCGGGGTCGCGCCGGCGGCGGCTGAGGCGGCCGCCACGATGGCGCATCGACGGGCGCGGGCGGAGACGCCGCGCTACGACCCGGAGGCCCGGGTCGAGCTGGCGTCGCTGTTGCTGGCGCGCACGGGTGAGGCGACGCGGGAGGCGCGGGTGGTGCCGTGGCTCATGGGGGTCGCCGTGATGGTGCTCCTGCTCACGTGCGCCAACGTGGCCAACCTGCTGCTCGCCCGGGGGATGCGGCGGCGGCGGGAGACGGCGGTCCGGCTGGCGCTGGGGATGAGCCGCCGTCGCGTGGTGGGGACGGTGGTGGCCGAGAGCGTGGTCCTCGCGCTGCTGGGCGGAGCCGCCGCCGTGGTCGTGGCGGTGTGGGGGGGCGACATCTTCCGCTCCCTCCTGCTTCCGGACATCGGCTGGGAGAACCGCAGCGACGGCCTGCGGGTGGCCGTCTTCAGCGGCGGCATCGCCCTGGCGGCGGGTGTCCTGGCGGGCTTCGTTCCGGCGTTGCGATCGGGCCGTAATGGCACCGCGGAAGCGCTGAAGGCCTCCGGCCGCAGCGTGACCCGGGGCCGGTCGAGGGTACGGGGCGCGCTCCTGGTCTTCCAGGCGGCGGTCTCCGTCGTCCTCCTCGTCGGCACGGGGTTGTTCGTGTTCAGCCTGAAGGCGGCGCGGGGGGTGGACCTGGGATTCGACGCGGCGGCGGTGCTGCTCGTGCGGCTCGAGCCCGAGGGCGGCTACCCGGGCGGCGACGTCATGACGACGCTTTACCGTGAGGGCCGCCGGGCGCTGGCGGGCGTGCCGGGCGTGGAGTCCACGGCCATCACCACCACGATCCCGTTCCAGAACTCCCGCAGCATCGGGGAGGACCTCAGGGTTCCGGGTCTGGACAGCCTGCCGCGAACGCGGGCCGGCGGCGCCTACATCCACACCGTCACCGGCGACTTTTTCGAGACGGCCGGTCTGCGGATCGTGCGGGGCCGCGGCCTGACCGATGGGGACGACAACGAGTCCGCGCCGCGGGTGGCGGTCGTGAACCGGACGATGGCCGAGCTGGTGTGGCCGGACGGGGACGCGCTCGGCGGCTGCCTGATCGTCGCGGACGCGCCGTGCGCCACGGTGGTGGGGATCGTCGAGGACCACCACCGCTTCGCGCTGGAAGAGGACGAGAGCATGCACTACTACCTCCCGCTGGCCCGGGCGCCTTTCCCGTGGCCGCCCCGCGGGATCATGGTGCGAGCCCGGTCTCCGGAGGCGCTGGCGGCTGCCGTGCGAGAGCGGCTCCGAGCCGAGCTCCCATCGGTGCGGCTGGTCTCGGCCAGGCCGTACCGCGAGGTGCTCGATCCCCAGTATCGGTCCTGGGAGCTCGGCGCGTCGCTGTTCGGCGCGTTCGGTGTGCTGGCGCTGCTCGTCGCGTCTCTCGGCCTCTACAGCGTCCTTGCGTTCGAGGTCGCCGAGCGTCGACCGGAGATGGGCGTGCGGGCCGCCCTGGGGGCCACCCGCACTCGAATCGTCGCGTTCGTGATGGCCGATGGCCTGCGCCTCGCCGGCCTCGGGGTGGCGCTGGGGCTCCTCGCCGCTGTCCTCGGAGCCGGCTGGACCGAGTCCCTGCTGTTCGGTGTTTCGCCGCGGGACCCGCGCGTCCTGGCGGGCGTCGCGATCCTGGCCCTGGGCGTCTCGGCCGCGGCGAGCGGGCTGCCGGCGTGGCGCGCCACGCGGGTGGATCCGAACGAGGTCCTGCGCGCGGAATAGCCGGACTCAGTAGCGCCGGAAGACCTCCACCACGGCGCGCGGGTCCGGGTCGCGGGCGAGGGCGAGCATGAGGAGGATGCGCGCCTTCTGGGGTGTGAGGTCGCCCGCACCGAGCCGGATCCCGCTCCCCGGCCGCCAGTCCGCGAGCCGCCGCTCCACGTCGCCCACGGGGACGCGGCCGCTCAGCGTGCGGCTGCTGACCACCACCATGACGCCGGCCTCCAGCGCGCGGGCCACCGCCTCCGACTGGCCGGGCGTCAGCCCGCCGCGGCCCACCGACGCCATGACGATGCCGCGCGCCCCGGCCGCGACCGCGGCATCCACCAGCGCGCCGTCCGCTCCGGCATACGTGTAGACGATGTCGACCCGTGGGAGGGATTCCCGACCGGCCGGATCGAGCAGCCGGGGCGGCCGCTCGCCGGCGGGCTCCGCGAACCACACCGTGTCCGGGTCCGCCACCGCGACGGGGCCGCGCCCCGGCGCGTCGAACGCCTCCACCCGGATCGTGTTCAGCTTCGTCGCCTCCCGCGCCGGGATCGCGACGTCGTTCAGCAGGATCATGGCGCCGCGACCGCGGGCGCGCCGGTCCGTCGCCACCCGCACGGCGTTGTACAGGTTCGCGGGCCCGTCGTGCGAGAGTCGTGAGCTGTTCCGCATGGCCCCCGTGAGGAGGACCGGGCGGTCATCGGCCAGGACGAGGTCGAGGAAATAGGCCGTCTCCTCCATCGTGTCCGTGCCGTGCGTCACGACGACCCCGCGCACTTCCGGCCGTTCCGCGAAGACCGCCTCCACGCGCCGCGCCAGATCCAGCCACAGCGCGGGCGTCATGCTGCCCGATGCGATATTGGAGAACTGGTCGAGGGTCACGGTGGCGACCGTCTCGAGCCCCGGTACCGCGCTCAGGATCTCCTCGCCCGTGAGCCGATCCTCGTCGTCCGTATTGGAGATCGTCCCACCGGTGGCGATCACGTGGACGGCGGGCAGGCCGTGCGCCGCGGGCGTGGTCGCCGTATCCCGCGCCGCCGTTCCCGGGGCGGCTTCGACGACCGGCGCAGCGGCAGACACCCCGGGGCCGGGCACGCGCGGGGAACAGGCGACAGCGAAAAGCACGGCCGTCGCGGCGGTGGCGGCGCGGACGCCGCGGCCGCGGCCGGGTGGAGGCGAAGCCGGGGCGAAAGGCCGTGTCAGCTGGAGCATGCGGGGTCCGGACCGGGTTGCAGGAGGGGGGAGTGTAGGCGGGCCGGTGCGGCCACGGCAACTCAGGCCGTCCGTGTGGAGCCCTGGCCGTCCTCGCCTTCGAGTCGCTCCAGGCGCGCGTTACGGTCCGGGGACGGCCGAAGGGGTGGACACCGCGCCGTACCACTCCTGCAGACTGCGGACTTCGCGGCGGCGGCGGGTGAGGGCGATCACCGCGTCCGCCGCCGCCGACGCCGCGGACATCGTGGTGCAGTACGGGACCTTGTAGGCGATCGCCGTGCGGCGCATGGCATAATCATCGTACTGTGATTTCTTCCCCAACGGCGTGTTGATCAGGAGCTGGACTTCGCCGCTGATGATGCCATCCGCGATGTCGGGGCGCCCTTCCCCGACCTTGAAGATCGGATCCGCGGGCACGCCCCTGGACCGCAGATAGCGGGCGGTCCCGCCCGTGCCGCGGATGGCGAAGCCCAGCTCGTGGAAGCGGCGGGCGATGGGCGTGACGGTCTGCTTGTCGTGGTCGTTCACCGTCACGACGACCGTGCCCGCAATGGGCAGTGATGCGCCGGCGGAGATCTGGGCCTTGGCGAAGGCCATCCCGAAGGACTCGTCGAACCCCATGACCTCGCCGGTGGACCGCATTTCGGGGCCGAGGATCACGTCCACGTTGAACTTGTCGAAGGGGAAGACGGCCTCCTTGACCGCGACGGCGGCGGGCGTCGGCTCGGTGCCCGGGTCGAGCCCGGCGTCGGCGAGGCGGCTGCCCCCCATGACGCGGGAAGCGACCCGGGCGAAGTTGATCCCTGTGGCCTTGGCCACGAACGGCACGGTCCGGGACGCCCGCGGGTTCACCTCGAGGACGTAGACCGTGCCATCCCGGATGGCGAACTGCACGTTGATGAGCCCGACCACTCCCATCTCCAGGGCGAACCGGCGGGCGAGCGCCTTCATCTCCTCGATCTCGCGGTCCTTGAGGAGGTAGGGCGGGAGCACGCACGCGGAATCGCCGGAGTGGACGCCGGCATCCTCGATGTGCTGCATCACGCCCGCCACCACGACATCCGTCCCGTCGCTGACCGCGTCGACGTCCGCCTCGAAGGCGTCCTCGAGGAATCGGTCGATCAGGATCGGGTGCTCGGGGGACACCCGGACCTCCCGCGCGAAGTAGTCGCGCAGCGAGGGCTCGTCGTAGACGATCTCCATGGCGCGGCCGCCGAGGACGTACGAGGGGCGGACCAGCGCGGGGTAGCCGACGCGCTCCGCCACCTTCACGGCCTCCTCGACGCTCGTGGCGATGCCGTTCGGCGGGACGGTCGCGCCGATGGACCGGCACAGCGAGCTGAAGCGGTCGCGATCCTCCGCCCGGTCGATGGCGTCCACGCTGGTGCCGAAGATGGGGACGCCCAGGCGCTCGAGCGGCTCGGCCAGCTTGAGGGGCGTCTGCCCGCCCAGCTGCACGATCACGCCCTCCGGCTGCTCCCTGGCCACGATCTCGAGCACGTCCTCGAGCGTCAGCGGCTCGAAGTAGAGCCGGTCCGAGATGTCGAAGTCCGTGGACACGGTCTCGGGGTTCGAGTTGATCATGATGGTCTCGAAACCGTCCTCCCGGAGCGCGAGCGCCGCCTGGACGCAGCAGTAGTCGAACTCGATCCCCTGCCCGATCCGGTTCGGACCGCTCCCCAGGATCACCGCCTTGCGGCGCTCCGTCGGCGCCGCCTCCGACTCGTCCTCGTAGGCGGAGTAGAGGTACGGCGTGGCCGCCGGGAACTCGCCCGCGCACGTGTCCACCCGGTGGTACGTGGGACGCACGCCCAGCTCCCAGCGCAGCTGCCGCACGTCCGCCTCGGCGACACCCCGGAGCCGGGCCAGCTGACGGTCGGAAAAGCCGAGCCGCTTCATGCGACGCAGGGCGGCGGCATCGATCCCCGCCAGTCCGGGCTCCGCGGCCGGTCCACCCTCGCCGTGTAGCGCGGTGGCGATCCCGGCCCAATCGCGTTCCGCCCGCACCAGCTCCTCGAGCTGCGCGAGGAACCACGAGTCGATCTGCGTCAGCGCGTGGATCTCGGCGACCGAGAACCCCGCGTCGAGCGCGCGTCGGATCTGGAACGGCCGGTCGGCCGTGGGCCGGCGGAGCGCGACGCGGAGGGTTTCGGGGTCGTCGTCGGCGACGCCGTCGTCGGCGGGGCGCCGGGAGGCGGTCCACCCGTCGCGGTCGATCTCGAGGCCGCGGAGTCCCTTCTGCCACGCCTGCTTGAAGGTGCGGCCGATGGCCATGGTCTCGCCGACCGCCTTCATCTGCACGCCGAGGCGCGGATCGGCGGAGGGGAACTTCTCGAAGGCGAAGCGGGGGAACTTCACCACGACGTAGTCGAGCACGGGCTCGAACGAGGCCGGCGTCTCCTGCGTGATGTCGTTGGGGAGCTCGTCGAGGCGATAGCCCACGGCGAGCTTGGCGCCGATGCGGGCAATGGGGAAGCCGGTGGCCTTGGAAGCCAGCGCGGACGACCGGGACACACGCGGGTTCATCTCCACCACGAGCATCTCGCCGTTCGCCGGGTCGAGCGCGAACTGGATGTTGCACCCGCCCGCGTCCACGCCGATCTCGCGGATGATGGCGATGGCGGCATTGCGCATGGCCTGGTACTCGACGTCGCTGAGCGTCTGGGCGGGAGCGACGGTGATGGAGTCGCCGGTGTGGACGCCCATGGGATCGACGTTCTCGATGGAGCAGATCACGACCACGTTGTCGGCGTGGTCCCGCATCATCTCGAGCTCGTACTCCTTCCAGCCGATCACCGAGCGGTCGATGAGGACCTCGTGGACGGGCGAGAGGTCCAGGCCGCGCCGGACGCCGTCCTTCAGCTCCTCGATGTTGTACGCGATCCCGCCGCCCGTTCCGCCCAGGGTGAACGACGGCCGGATGATCGCGGGGTAGCCGGTTTCCTCGACGATCCGCAGCGCGTCCTCCATCGAGCGCGCGAAGCCGCCATGGGGAACCGCCAGGCCGATGCGGGACATGGCCTCCGCGAACTCCTCCCGGTCCTCGGCCATCCGGATCGCGCGGGCGTCCGCGCCGATCAGCTCGACGCCGTGCCGCTCCAGGATGCCGGCATCGTGGAGCTCGAGCGCGACGTTGAGGGCGGTCTGGCCGCCCATGGTGGGGAGGAGCGCGTCAGGGTGCTCTCGCGCGATGATCCGCTCCACCCACTCGGCCGTGATCGGCTCGATGTAGGTCCGATCCGCCAGGTCGGGATCGGTCATGATCGTGGCCGGGTTGCTGTTCACCAGGACGACGCGGTAACCCTCCTCGCGCAGCGCGCGCACCGCCTGCGTCCCGGAATAATCGAACTCGCACCCCTGGCCGATGACGATGGGTCCGGACCCCAGGAGGAGGATCGTCCGGAGATCGTCGCGACGCGGCACGGGCTACTCCGTCGCCTCCTTGCGCCGCTCCTTGCGCACGGCCGTCACCAGGATGACCACCAGGCCGCCCCAGATGAAACCGCTGATCAGCAGAAAGGTCAGGATGGCGGCCGGCTCCATGGTCCTCGCGGGCGCAGGTGAAACGCGTGGTCGGGGGCGCAAGTTGGGGGCGCGCCGCGCGGCTGCGCAAGGCCGGGAAGGCGTCCTCGCTCCCCCCATGTCCCCCCGGTCCGGGTCTTGCAACCCCCACGCCCGCATCGGGCCCCGAGCCCGGCCCGATCCACGGCCTTCGGGCGCCACCACGCGGCGCTGGAGATAGATACAGAGATGACGGGAGAACCCTGGATCTCCGGAGGACAACCGTGGATGGCTCCTATCCAGCCATCGAGGAACGGCTCGGGTCGCTGATCATCGAAGGGCAGCGTCAGGAAGTCTGGGTCCGGTCCACGCCCGACAGCGATGGGACGTGGCACAACGCGCTGCTCTTCCGCCGCGATGGCAAACTCTCCTCGCCGGAAGCCGTCGCCGCCGGCATGGACTGGCACGTCCCGCCCGGCATCGCGCTGCGGCGCGCCCGGGAGCTGGGCGAGACCGAGCAGGTCACGCTGTTCCAGCGCGCGAACCGGCCGCGACCGCCCCTCTTCTGACGGCGGCGCGGGAGCCCGCTCAGCCCGAGGCGAGGGACGCCACGTAGGCGGCGAGGGCCTGAACCTGCTCGGGGTTCAGGTCGGCCCCGCCCATCGGCGGCATCGGCGCGGGGTATTCCATCGGCTGGGGCACTCCCGTCTGGATCACCCGTGCCAGCTCCTGGAGGTCCGGCCCCGCCACGTTCAGCCATGCGCCGTCGGTGAGGTCGGGCCCGAGCTGGGTCCCCCCGCCCCCCGGACCGTGGCACGCCTGGCAGCCGCCCTGGCCCGAGAAGAGCTGCCGGCCCTGGTCGAACTGCGCCTGCGTCACGCCCGGGGCGAGGCTCGCCGGCCGCGCCTCCTCGTCCGCCTCTCCGCCACCGGCGGTGGGCAGCTCGATCTCGCGCGGCGGCCGGGGCAGATTCGGCCGATTCAGCCGCGCCATCTCCGTGGCATCCTCGCCCCCGATGAGAAGCCCCGGGTTCTCCAGCGGCGCCTTGGTATAGCCCCGCCGGTCGTTCGTCGCGGGATCCCCGCATGCCGCGAGCGCCACGAGCAGCGCGCCGACCGCCAACGTCCTCTTCATCGCCTCTCCCGGGTGGTTCCTGTTGCGCGGGGCGGGAAAATAGGGAGGGCGGCGGCGGGCCGCCAGCGCGCCGAGCCGGCTCAGCGGGGGCCGGTCCTTGACAATGGGGCGTATATACGGTTGTATGGCCAATGCGACTCCATATTCGAACCCCCCAACAGGAGCCGGCAATGGCCGAGGCCAACCCGAAGGTGATGGAGATGGTGGAAGCAGAGCTGAAGAAGGACCCCGATGTCTCCAATCAGGCGCTGCGTGAGAAGGCGAAATCCGTCGACAGGAGCATCGAGAAGCTCACGCCGCGGCAGTTCAACGCCACCTACCCGCTCCAGGTGAAGCGGTCGCTGAAGCCGGCTCGAAAGGGCCCGGCGCGGAAGCGGGGGAAGGCCGCCCCCGCGAAAGTCTCCCGCAGGAGTCGTCGCCGGGGCGCGGGCGCGGGTAAGGGCGGCGACGCGACCGGCAGCCGGGACCAGGTTCGGAAGGTGCTCGTGGACCTCGCCCGCGTCGTCGCCGAGGGCGATCGGGGGGCGCTGGTCGAGGTCGTCGCCGGGCTCGATCGCTACGTGGATCGGGTCATGAAGGCGGCCGGCTGAACCCGGTGGGGCCGGCGCCGGCGAACGGCCGGCCCCATCCCGTCCTCCCGCCCCGTGGAGACCTCCTCCACCCCTCCATGCCCGGAATAGAAATTGCCGCTCCAATCCACGCCGCGTCGCGTGGGAACAGCGCGTCCTGGCCGGTGATCCGGAATACGAAACGACGCAGGACATCCCCGACATCCGCTTCGCCGACTACGCCCGCCAGCTCGGGCTCGACGGCGCACGCGTGGAGGACCCGGACGGGATCGAGAAGGCGTGGCGGGACGCGCTTACGGCGGACCGACCCACCGTCATAGATTTCGTGACGGACCCCAGCGTGCCGCCGCTCCCGCCACACATCAGCATGGAGCAGGCGCGGAATTTCTGGAAGTCGATGCTGAAGGGAGATCCGCACATGCGGGGCGTGTTCAGGCAGACGGCGAAGCAGCTGATGGCGACGGCCAGTGCCAGGCTTTCGGGGCGCGGAGGCTGATGGCGACACTGACTCGATCGGGCGACGCGAGCCTCCCCGGCCGCTCCGGCGAAGCCGCGCGCCTCGAGGTGCCCGGCCTGGAGCAGGCGCTGCGGCACGAGGTGCGGGGCGAGGTCCGGTTCGACGCCGGCAGCCGCGGGATGTATTCGACGGACGCGTCCAGCTACCGCCAGGTTCCCATCGGGGTGGTCCTCCCGCTGGACGATGACGACGTCCGGGCGACGGTGCGGGTGGCGCGGCGGTTCGGGGTTCCGCTGCTGGGCCGGGGCGGCGGGACGAGCCTGGCGGGGCAGTGCGTGAACACGGCCATCGTGCTGGACTTCTCGAAGCACATGGGCCGGGTCCTGGAGGTGAACGCGGCCGAGCGGTGGGCGCGGGTGCAGCCCGGCACGGTGCTGGACGACCTGCAGGCGGCCGTGAGGGAGCACGGGCTCACGTTCGGGCCGGATCCGGCCACACACAGCCGGTGCACGCTGGGCGGGATGATCGGCAACAACTCGTGCGGGGTGCACTCGGTCCAGGCCCAGCACTACGGCCCGGGGCCGCGCACGGAGGACCAGGTCCTGGAGCTGCGGGTCCTCACGTACGACGGCGAGGAGATGGTGGTGGGTCCGACGTCGGAGGAGGAGCTGGAGCGGATCGTCGCGGGAGGCGGGCGTCGCGGCGAGATCTACCGCGGGCTCAGGGAGCTGCGGGACCGCTACGCGGACGAGATCCGGGCCCGCTTTCCCGACATCCCGCGGCGCGTGTCCGGGTACAACCTCCCCTCGCTGCTCCCGGAGGGCGGGTTCGACGTGGCGAAGGCGCTGGTGGGGACGGAGAGCACGTGCGTGATCGTCCTGGAGGCGAAGGTCACGCTGATCCCGGATCCGCCGGAGCGCGTGCTCCTGATCATGGGGTACGACGACATCTACCATGCCGCCGATCACGTGGTGGAGATCATGGCGCACAGGCCGCTCGGCCTCGAGGGGATGGACATCGACCTGGTCGAGGCCATGAGGCTGAAGGGGCTCCACACGGAATACCTGGAGTTCCTCCCCGCAGGCCGCGGGTGGCTCCTCGTGGAGTTCGGCGGGGACACGGTGGAGGCGGCGGAAGGCCGGGCCCGCGCCGCGGCGGCCGCGCTGGAGGGGAGCAGCGAGCACCTCCGGGAGATGCAGGTGCTGGTGGACGAGGAGTCGCAGCACCGGGTGTGGGTGGTCCGCGAGTCGGGGCTCGGCGCCACCGCATCGGTGCCCGGGATGCCCCTCACGTGGGAGGGCTGGGAGGACGCCGCCGTCGCCCCCGCCCACTGCGGGGACTACCTGCGGGACTTCCGCGCGCTCATGGGCCGGTACGGCTATCGCGCCGCGCTGTACGGCCACTTCGGCCAGGGGTGCGTGCACTGCCGGATCAATTTCGATTACGAGACGCGGGCGGGGCTGGACCGCTACCTCGCGTTCATCGAGGAGGCCGCGGACCTGGTGCTGCGCTACGGGGGCTCGATCTCGGGCGAGCACGGGGACGGGCAGAGCCGGGGGTCGCTCCTGCCGAAGATGTTCGGGGAGGACCTCATGGAAGCGTTCCGGGACTTCAAGCGGCTGTGGGATCCCGACTGGAAGATGAACCCGGGCAAGGTGGTGGACGCCTATCCCCCGGACTCGAACCTGGTCCTGGGCGTGGACTGGGACCCGCCGGAGGTGGAGACCCATTTCCGGTTCCCGGAGGACCGTTTCGCGTTCCAGAACGCGACGCTGCGGTGCGTGGGCGTCGGGCTGTGCCGGCGGAAGGACGGCGGGACGATGTGCCCGTCGTACATGGTGACGCTGGAGGAGAAGCACTCGACGCGTGGGCGGGCCCGGCTGCTGTACGAGATGATGCGGGGCGAGACGGTGCGGGACGGGTGGAAGAGCGAGGAGGTCAAGGACGCGCTGGACCTGTGCCTGGCGTGCAAGGGCTGCAAGGGCGACTGTCCCGTGGACGTGGACATGGCGACCTACAAGGCCGAGTTCCTCTCCCACTACTACGAGGGGCGGCTGCGGCCGCGCTCCGCGTACGCCATGGGGCTCATCTACTGGTGGGCCCGGCTCGCGCAGCTCGCGCCCGGTCTGGTCAACCGGGTCATGCGGGCGCCGGGGCTGTCCGGGGTCGCGAAGAAGATCGGCGGAATCGCCGCCGAGCGGGAGCTGCCGGAGTTCGCCGCGGAGACCTTCCGGGACTGGTTCGTCCGCCGGGGCGGGTCGGCGATCGAGGGACGGCGCGTGCTCCTCTGGCCCGACACGTTCAACAACTTCTTCCATCCGGAAGTCGGCGCGGCCACCGTGGAAGTGCTGGAAGCGGCCGGCTTCGAGCCGGTGATCCCGCAGGCGATGCTCTGCTGCGGCCGGCCGCTCTACGACCACGGGATGCTCACGCTCGGGAAACGCCTCCTGCGCCAGATCCTGGACGGCCTGCGGGAGGAGATCCGGAAGGGCACGCCCGTCGTCGGGATGGAGCCGAGCTGCGTCTCGACGCTGCGGGACGAGCTGATCAACCTGTTCCCCCACGACGCCGACGCCAGGCGCCTCGCGCAGCAGACGTTCCTGCTTACGGAGTTCCTGGCGGCGCGCGCGCCGGACGCGGACCTGGGGACGCTACCGGGGCAGAAGGCGCTCGTCCACGGGCACTGCCACCACAAGGCGGTACTCGCGTTCGACACGGAGCGCGCGGTGCTGGACCGGCTCGGCCTGGACTACGAGGTGCTGGACTCCGGCTGCTGCGGGATGGCCGGGTCGTTCGGGTTCGATGCCCGCCACTACGACGTGTCGCAGGCCTGCGGCGAGCGGGTCCTGCTCCCGGCGATCCGCGCGGCCGACCCTGGCACGATGGTCATCACGGACGGGTTCTCGTGCCGCGAGATGATCGAGCAGAACCGGCTGCGGCGCCCGCTGCACATGGCCGAGGTCATCCAGATGGCCATGAAGCGGGCCGGACTCCTCCCCGAGGCCACGCGACGCGCGCGGGCGCCTGCAGCGGGGAAAACCCCGGCGTTCGCGCCGGCGGTCAGGATGGCGTGGGGGGCGGGAGCCGGCCTCGCCGTCTTCCGCGCCGGCCGCGCGCTCCTGGGCCGTCGCTGAGCGGGCCGGAAGAGGCGCGGGTGCGGATCCTCGTCGTGGAAGACGACAGGAAGGTCGCGAGCTTCCTGGAGCGGGGGCTTCGCGAGGAGGGCTACGCCGTGGACGTCGCGCACGATGGCGTCGACGGCAGCATGAAGGCGCACGTCTACGACTACGACGTGATCGTGCTGGATGTGATGCTGCCCGGCAAGACGGGCTTCGAGATCGTCCGCGCGCTGCGCAAGGAGCAGAAGCGGGTTCCCGTGCTCCTGCTGACGGCGCGGGACGCCAAGGAGGACATTGTCCGGGGCCTCGACGCGGGGGCGGACGACTACCTGACGAAGCCGTTCAGCTTCGATGAGCTGCTGGCGCGGGTCCGGGCCCTTCTCCGGCGCGGCGGTGCGGGTCGCGAGGAGCGGCTGATCTACCAGGATGTCGAGCTCGATCGCCTCAAGCACACGGCCACGCGGGCCGGGCAGGACCTCGATCTCACGCCGAAGGAGCACCAGCTCCTCGAGTACTTCCTGCTCCGCCCCGAAGAGGTGGTGCGGCGGACGGAGCTCCTGGAGAAGGTGTGGGACCTCCACTTCGATCCCATGAGCAACGTCGTCGACGTCCATGTGGGCAACCTCCGTCGAAAGGTCCGGAAGCTGGGTCCCTCGCTGATCCACACGGTTCGGGGCGTCGGATACATCCTGCACCAGGAATGGCAGGAATAGGGGTGATGCGCTCGCTCCGCTTCCGTCTGGCCGCGCGGGTCGCAGGCAGCATCACGCTGGCGCTCGTGGCGATCTCGCTGGTCTCCCTTGCCGGCGCCCGGAGCTTCCTGGACCGTGAGATCGGGTCGAGCCTGCTGAACGTCGCATCCATCCAGGCGAGCTCGCTCACGGAGGCACCCGGCGGAGCCATGCGGTTCCACGAGTGGGACCTCACGCCGGAGGAAGCGGTCCAGGTCCGCGAGCTGAACCGCTACGCGCAGGTCTGGAGCGCATCGGGGGAGAGCCTTCTCCGCACCCAGTACATCACGGAGGACCTCCCGCTCGACAGGGCCGCGCTGAGGGGAGCCGCCGCGGGGCGGCTGGTGACCACCGACCAGCGCTTCCAGGGGCTGCCGATCCGGTCGCTATACTATCCGCTGGAGCGGATGGGAGCCGCGCACGCGCGGCACGTCCTCCAGGTGGCGGCCCCCCTCAGCGGGCGCGACCGGATGCTGCGGCAGCTGACCTGGCTGCTGGGCGCGATCACGGTCCTCGTGGCCGGGGCCTCCTTCGCGGGCGGCTGGTGGCTGGGCGGGCGCATGGTGCGGCCGGTGCACGAGATCATCGACCAGGCCGAGGCCATGCGGCCGGGCACCCTGGGCCGCAGGATCAGCGCGGACGCCGACACGCGGGAGTACGAGCGGCTGGTGCACGTGCTGAACGGGATGCTGGCGCGCCTGGAAGCGGCCTTCGAGAGCCAGCGCCGCTTCACCGCCGATGCCAGCCACGAGCTCCGGGGGCCGCTGACCGCGCTGCGCGGCGAGGTCGAGGTCGCCCTCCGGCGGGACCGCGACCCGGCGGAATACCGTCGCGTCCTCGGCAGCAACCTCCAGGAGGTGGAGCGGCTCACGGACCTGGCCGCGGACCTCCTCACCCTGGCCCGCTCCGACGCCGGCGTGATGCAGCCGCGCCTCCAGGCCACGGATGTCGCCGCCCGGGCCGCCGCGGTCGTCGCCAGGCTCCGGGCGCGCGCGGACGAAAAGGACATCCGCCTCGATCTCCAGGCGACCGCCGACGCCGAGGCCCTCGTGGATCCCGGCCTTGTCGAGCAGCTCGTCTGGAACCTCGTGGAAAACGCCATCAGGTTCACGCCGGCGGGTGGCCGCGTCGACGTCGTCATCGGCCGCGAGGGCCAGGACGTCGTCCTCGAGGTTCGAGACAGGGGTCCCGGGCTGCCGGAGGAGGACGTGGAGCGGATCTTCGAGCGCTTCTACCGGGCGGACCCCGCCCGGACCCCCGGCGGCGACGCGACGGGGACCGGCCTGGGCCTCTCGATCGTCCGCGCCATCACGGACGTCCACGGCGGCCGCGTGCGCGCGCTCAACGCGCCGGACGGTGGCGCCGTGTTCCGCGTGACTCTCCCGGTGGACGGCCGGGGCGCCCGGCCCGTCCCGGCGAGCTGACCGGATTCGGGTCCCTCCAGCCTCGGGGGTCTCACGCGATGACGGGCGGCTGAAGAATTCTTCATGTCGTCCTCACCCACGCTTCATCCCCGCCCCTCGAGATTGTCCCTGCGTGGGTGGGGTGTTGGGGCGATCCGTCACCGGAATGGGGACATGAAGCAGACGACGTTACGCCGGCTCGCCGGCCTGATGGTCTGCGCGGCCACGGCCGCGCCTGGCGCGGCGAGGGCCCAGGCCGCGACGCCGACCGCGCCGGCCGCGCCCACCGCGCCGGCCCTGACGATCGAGGAGGCGTACCGCGTGGCGCGGGCGCGCAACCCCATGCTGCGCGCGGCAGCCGCCGTGGCCGATGCGGCCGCGACCCGCGAGGCCTCCGCCGGGCTCCCACCGGACCCCCTGCTCCAGATCGGCCTCATGAACTTCTCCGTGCCCGGGTTCGAGACGGACATGCCGACGTCCATGGTCCCTTCGATCCAGGCGATGCAGATGCTGCCGTGGCCGGGCAAGCTGGGCCTGTCGGAGCGGATCGCGAGGCAGACGACCGTCATGGCGCGCGCGACGTCGGAGGAGGCGTGGTGGGAGGTGCGCAGCCGCACGGCCATGGCGTTCTACATGATCTACGAGGCGGACCGGAAGCTCGAGGTCATGCGGGAGACCCTCGCCCTGCTCCGGGACTTCGAGCAGGTCGCGAAGGCCATGTACGCGGCGGGCGTGGGCCGGCAGAGCGACGTGCTCCGGGCGGGCGTCGAGGTGGCCCGCATGGACGCGGAGATCCGGCGGATGGAGGCCATGCGGACCTCGGCAGCGGCCCGGCTCAACGGCGTCCTGGACCAGCCCGCCGGAACCCCGGTCCCCGCGCTGGCGCTGGCGCCCCTGCCGCTGGACGTCCCCGCGGCGGACACGCTGCGCGCGTGGGCGGAGGGGACGCGCCCGCTGCTGGAGCGGGGCCGTACCGGCGTCGCGCAGGCTCGCGTCCGGGAGGACCTGGCCCGGAAGGAGATCTGGCCCGACCCGGTGGTCGGCTTCCAGTACGGCCAGCGTGATGGCGCCATGGGGACCGAGCGGATGGGGAGCGCCATGATCGGCTTCAGCATTCCGATCTTCGCGAAGAGCCGTCAGCTGCGCATGCGGGACGAGGCCGCGGCCATGGGGGCCATGGCGCAGGCCGAGCTGGCGGAGATGCGCGCGCAGGTGGACGCGCGGATCGGCGAGCTGCTGGCGGAGCTGGAGCGGACGCGCACGCTGGTCGACCTCTACCGCAGCGAGGTGCTGCCGCAGGCGCGGGCGAACGTGGAGTCCTCGTTCTCCTCCTACCGGGTCGGCATGGTGGACTTCATGACGCTCGTGGACGCGCAGATGACGACGAACGAGTACGAGCAGGAGCTCTACGGCCTGCTGGCCGAGTACGGCCGGTCGGTGGCGGAGCTGGAGATGACCATCGGCCGCCCGCTGCCGCGGTCGGCCCGGATGCTCGCGGAGGCACGATGACCACGAAGAAGCAGATCCTGCTGTCCCTCGGCCTCGTGGCCGCGTCGATCCTGGCGGTCGCGGGCTTCGCGCTCGCCACCCGCGGGGATGCGGCCGGGGCGGACGGCGCGGCGACTCATGACCACGCGGCCATGGCGGCGGGCGGAGGCCAGCTCCAGCCAGTGCGGCTCGATGCCGAAGCGGCGCGGCGGATCGGCGTAACCTACGCCACCGCCACGTCGCGGTCCTTCGCGCGCACGGTGAGCACGGTCGGCAACGTGACGTACGACGAGACGCGGCTGGCGAACGTCAGCCCGAAGATCGAGGGGTGGGTGGAGCGGCTGTACGTGGACTTCACGGGCGCGCCGGTGCGGCGCGGGCAGCCGCTGCTGACGATCTACAGCCCCATGCTGGTGTCCGCGCAGGAGGAGCTGATCCTGGCCCGGCGCCTGGGGGAGCAGGCGGCGGCCGGCGGCGGCGAGCGCGCCACGGCCAACGCCCGCGACCTGCTGGAATCGGCGCGGCGCCGGCTGCGCTACTGGGACATCTCCGAGGCGCAGATCCGGCGCATCGAGGAGAGCGGCACGCCGCAGAAGACGCTCGTGCTGCACGCGCCGGCCAGTGGGATCGTGGTGGAGAAGATGGTGGTCGAGGGTGCGCGCATCGTGCCGGGCATGGACGTCTACCGCATCGCCGACCTGTCCCGGCTCTGGGTGGAGGGCGAGGTGTTCGAGAAGGACCTCTCGCTGGTCCGCCCGGGACAGACGGCGCGCGTGACGCTGGAGGCATACCCCGGCGAGGTCTTCACCGGGCGCATCACCTTCGTGTATCCGACGGTCTCGATCGAGTCCCGCACCGGACGGATCCGCGTGGAGCTCGCCAACCCGGAGCTGCGGCTGCGCCCCGGCATGTACGCGAAGGTGGAGCTGGACGCCGGCGACGGTCGCCCGGCGCTCATGATCCCCCGTTCCGCCGTGCACTTCACGGGCGAGCGGTCGCTGGTCTTCGTGCGGGGCGACGGCGACGTGCTGGTCCCCCGGGAGATCACGGCGGGACTCGTCGCCGGGCGGGACATCGAGGTGCTCGCGGGCCTCCGCGAGGGCGAGGTGGTGGTGAGCTCCGCCAACTTCCTGATCGATGCGGAGGCGAACATGGGTTCGTCCATGCCCGACATGGACGGGCCCGCCGACGGCGGGGCCGTCCCGCCGCCCGCCACGGGTCACACCGGCCACGGCGGCTGAGCCAGCGGAGTCGAGCGATGCTGAAGCGGGTCATCGAGTGGTCGGTCGAGAACAGACTGATCGTCCTGGTCGTCACGGCCTTCCTCGTGGCGGGCGGGATCGTGGCGCTGCAGCGGACGCCGCTCGAGGCGCTCCCGGACCTGTCCGACGTGCAGGTGATCGTCCAGACGGATTACGAGGGCCAGGCCCCGCAGATCGTCGAGGACCAGGTCACCTACCCCGTCGCCAGCGAGATGCTGAAGGTGCCGGGCGCCCAGACGGTGCGCGGTTACTCGTTCTTCGGCGTCTCGTTCGTCTACATCATCTTCGAGGACGGGACGGACCTCTACTGGGCGCGGAGCCGCGTGCTGGAGTACCTGTCCGGGATCCGCGGCAAGCTGCCCCGGGGCGCGGAGGCGGCGCTCGGTCCGGACGCCACGGGGCTGGGCTGGGTCTACCAGTACGTGCTGGAGGACACGTCGGGGACGCTCGACCTGGCGGAGCTCCGCTCGATCCAGGACTGGTACCTCCGCTACCAGCTCACCTCCGTTCCCGGCGTGAGCGAGGTGGCGAGCGTGGGGGGGTTCGAGAAGACCTACGAGGTCACGGTGGACCCGGCCAGGCTGCGGGCCTTCGGCATCCCGATCGCGCGGGTCATGTCCGCCATCCAGGCGTCGAACCAGGACGTCGGGGCCATGATGATGGAGCTGTCCGAGCGCGAGTACATGGTACGGGGGCTCGGGTACCTCGAGAACGCGGAAGACATCGAGAACGTGGTGGTCGGCGCGACGGCGTCTGGCACGCCGATCCGCATCGCCGACGTGGCCAGGGTCCAGCTGAGCCCCGGCGTGCGGCGGGGGCTGGCGGACCTGGACGGCCGCGGGGACGTGGTGGGGGGCATCGTCGTCATGCGCTTCGGCGAGAACGCGCTGGCGACCATCGACCGCGTGAAGGAGAGGCTGGCGGAGGTCGAGGCCGGCCTCCCGCCGGGCGTCGTCGTGCGCCCCGTCTACGACCGGAGCGACCTGATCCACCGCGCCATCGGGACCCTGCGCGAGAAGCTGCTGGAGGAGTCCATCGTGGTGGCGCTCGTGGCCATCCTCTTCCTCTTCCACGCCCGCAGCGCGCTCGTCGCGATCCTGACGCTGCCGGTGGGCATCCTGATGGCGTTCATCGTCATGCGGATGCTGGGGCTGGGTGCGGACATCATGAGCCTGGGCGGCATCGCCATCGCCATCGGCGCCATGATCGATGCGGCCATCGTCATGATCGAGAACATGCACAAGCACCTCGAGCGCGACATCCTGGGCAAGCGGAAGCTGCTCCGGGCGGCGGGCCGGCCCGCGCCGGCGGACGATGGCGTGCTGCACACGAAGGAGCTGACCTCGGAGGAGCGGTGGGGCGCGGTGGTGCGCAGCGCGAAGGAGGTCGGGCCGGCGCTGTTCATCAGCCTCCTGATCATCACGGTGAGCTTCCTGCCCGTGTTCGCCCTCGAGGCCCAGGAGGGGCGGATGTTCAAGCCTCTCGCCTGGACCAAGACGCTGGCCATGGCCGCCTCCAGCCTGCTGGCGCTGACCCTCGTGCCGGTGACCATGGGTCTGTTCATCCGCGGCCGGCTGTACGCGGAGCGGCGCAACCCGCTCTCCCGCGTGCTCATGAGCGGCTACCGCCCCGTCATCGAGTGGGTGCTGCGCTGGCGCTGGCCGGTGATCGGAGGGGCGGTCGCGGCCGTCGTCCTGACGTGGATCCCGTTCCAGCACATCGGCAGCGAGTTCATGCCGCGCCTGGACGAGGGCACCGTGCTCTACATGCCGACGACGCTGCCGGGAATCGGCGTCAGCAAGGCGGCCCAGACGCTCCAGCGGCAGGACAGCATCCTCAAGGCGATCCCGGAAGTCCGGAGCGTCTTCGGGAAGGCGGGTCGCGCCACGACGGCCACGGACCCTGCGGGGCTGGACATGTTCGAGACCACGATCGTGCTGGAGCCCGAGGAGGAGTGGCGGGACGGCATGACCATGGACCGGCTGGTCGAGGAGATGGACTCGCTCGTCCGGTTCCCGGGCATCACCAACTCGTGGACGATGCCCATCAGGGGCCGGATCGACATGCTGGCCACGGGGATCCGGACGCCGGTTGGCATCAAGATCTTCGGCCCCGACCTGGCCGAGCTCGAACGGATCGGCCGGGAGATCGAGTCGGCGATCGCCATGGTGCCGGGGACGCGTTCGGTCTTCGCGGAGCGCGCGGTGTCCGGGTACTACCTGGACGTCGACATCGACCGCGAGGCCGCCGCACGATACGGGCTCAACGTCCAGGACATCCAGATCGTGCTCGCCTCCGCGGTGGGCGGCATGACCATCACGCAGACGGTGGAGGGGCGGGAACGCTACGCGGTCCGGCTGCGCTACCCCCACGAGCTCCGGGACCAGCCCGAAAAGCTGGCGGACGTCCTGCTCCCCGTTTCACAGGGGCGTGCGTCCGAAGGCATCGCCGGCACGAGCGGGATGGTCATGGGGGGTGGAGGCGGGGCGGGACCGGGCCGCGCCCAGATCCCCCTCGGCCAGGTGGCGGCCATCCGACACGTGAGCGGCCCCATGGTGGTGAAGACCGAGGGCGCCTTTCCCACCGCGTGGGTGTACGTGGACGTGGAGGGCCGCGACATCGGCGGCTACGTCCGCGACGCCAGGGACATGGTCGAGGGCATGGTGGCGCTGCCCCCCGGGTACACCCTCCAGTGGTCCGGCCAGTACGAGTACATGGAGCGGGCCAGGAAGAAGCTGGCGCTGGTCGTCCCGGCGACGCTCGTCATCATCTTCCTGCTCCTCTACTTCAACTTCCGGAGCGTCGCGGAGACCCTGATCGTCATGCTCTCCCTGCCCTTCTCGCTGGTGGGCGGCGTGCTGCTCATGGCGCTGCTGGGCTACCACTGGTCGGTGGCCACCGCCATCGGCTTCATCGCCCTCGCCGGGGTCGCCGCGGAGACGGGCGTGATCATGCTGATCTACCTGGACCACGCGTGGAAGGCGCGGGAGCACCAGGGCAGGCGCACGCTCGGCGACCTCTACGAAGCGATCATGGAGGGCGCGGTGGAGCGCGTCCGCCCCAAGATGATGACCGTGACCGCCATCATCGCCGGGCTGCTCCCCATCATGTGGGGCCACGGCACCGGCGCCAGCGTCATGAAGCGGATCGCGGCGCCCATGGTGGGCGGGATGGTGTCCTCCACGGTCCTCACCCTGATCGTGATCCCGGCGATCTACTCGCTCTGGCAGGAGTACCGGCTGCGCCGCCGGGCGGCAGAGGGGCAGCGGATCCCCGAGTCCGGGTGGTCCAGGTCCGGACCCGCCCCGGATCCACTTCGGGTTTGAGGGTCCGGGGCGCAAAACGCGGTCAGTGGGTTCAGGTGTTCTTCGGCCCCGGCCATCCTGGGGGGATCGTGCTGGCCGTCGCCTCCTTCAGCGCCGTCGCTGCGACAATACTTTGACACGAGCGACGTTCTTCTTCCCACGAGCGGCCTTGACCAGGGACTCCCAGTCATCCGGCGGGTTCCCCGAAGCCAGCATCGACGCGAAGACGGCGTACGCGTCTGTTTCGGCGCCGTACGTCCTGAGGGACTGTTCATCGTTCACCCAGGCGAGAACGATGATCCTCGCCCCGCTGTGATACCGGTAGAACAACCGATACCGTCCATTGCCGGTCTTGCCCCGAAACCAGTGCTTCCGGTCATCGCCCAAAGTCCCGCCGTGCCGGAAGGCGGAGCTTCCTGGATCGCCAGGTATCTTCTCGAAGGCGAGGTCGAGGAGATGGGCCAGCAGCTTCGCGTTACCGCTCGGCGGGGCTGCAGGATCTTCCGTGCGCTCCGCCTCGACCGCAGACACCAGGCGCTCCATCTGGTCAAGGAAGAGGGCGTGGCCCAGGACCGTCCAGCCGTTCACCCGGACAGCTCCCTCAACGGGCGCCGCGGCCGCTGCCTTCGGGCGTTCGCCTTTGCGGCGATCCCTGTTGCCTCTTCGGTCCCCCACTGAGAGCCCGCAACTCCAGCGGCTAGAGCGCCGTCACACCGTCGATGGGGCTATCGTGGTCGATCTCAATCCCCTCCGTGATCGCGCGGGCCCGCTCAAGGAGCGAGTGAGGGAATGGGGCCACGTGTTCCGCCTTCTCGATCGAAGCCGTCAGCATCCCAAGGAACCGCTCGAGGACAGGATCGTCGACCTCTGCCACTGCCGAGGCGTTCACCAGCTTCACTTCGTCGCCCTGAATGATGTACCCGAGACGCTCGCCGGGACGAAGGCCAAGGGCCGCGCGCACACCGGCTGGCACCGTCGTCTGCGAACGCTCCGTGATCTTGCTGGTCAGCATCCCTGGCATAACGCCCCCTAGATACAATGCGTTTGCATTACGGTAATGCATATGGCTTGCCAGGGCAAGGCCGGTGGATTGATTCAGGGCGGACCCGCCGAAGAATGGTGCCGGGGAGTTGAAGTCGGAGTCCTCCGCCCGCACTCGATGCTGTCGGCGGCACCGTCCCCGGATCTTACCCCTTCGTCAGCCCGAGCTCAGCGCCGATTCCCCGCATGGCTTCTATGACATTGGCGATGTGCTGGTCGAGATCGAGACCGATGAGCGCGGCCCCCTGATGCACGCTGTCGCGGTCCACGCCCGCGGCGAACGTGGGGTCCTTGAGCTTCTTCTTGACCGACCTGGGGGCGAGGTCGTCGATGCCGTTCGGCCGGACGAGGGACGCGGCGGTGATCATGCCGGTCAGCTCATCGCAGGCGACGAGGTGGCGGTCCAGCGGCGTCTCCGGCGCCACGCCGGTGAAGTCGGAGCGGTGGGCGAGGATGGCGTGGAGCACGTCCTCGGGGTAGCCCTTCTCCCGGAGCGCGTCGACGGCGCGGAGCGGGTGCTCGGCGGGGTGCTTCTCCCAGTCCAGGTCGTGGAGCAGCCCGGCCAGCGCCCAGCGCTCCTCGTCCTCGCCGCTCCGCCGCGCGTACCAGCGCACGGCGGCCTCCACCGCGAGCATGTGCTTGCGGAGGTTCTCGTTCTCGACCCACTCCTTCAACAGAGCGAGCGCCTCATCCCTCGTCGGCATGGTCGGTCCCTCGATCGGTGGCATCGGTCCGGGCGCAACATGGGGTGCCGGCGGCGGGTGGTCAAAGCGGGCGAGGGGCATGCGCTCAGCCGCGGAACTCCCGGAGCAGGGTCGCGAGCTCCGCCGGGTCGCTCACCGGCGCCGCGCAGGTGCGGCCCGCGCACACGTAGGCGCGGGGCGCGTCCCCCGTCAGCATGGCGACGACGGCGGCGGGCAGGCGGTCGGGGTCGGCGGTCCCCGGCGCGAACCAGCGCAGGACGGTGCCCGGCCGGTAGGCGGCGAGGGCGGCGGCGCGGAGGGGCCCGCCAGGCTCCTCGACGACCACGACGGTGGTGACGGGCCGCGTCACCCATCGGAACGCGCGGAAGTAGGAGGCGGCGTTGGGCGCGAACCGGGGCGCGGATCCGGCGAACGCCCGGAGGATGCCGGTGGCGGCGGTGTGGGCGTCGTCGTCGTGGCCGAGGGCGGCGATCCGGGCCAGGGCCAGCGCGGCGATGGCGTTGGCGGCCGGCTCCGGGGAGTCGGTGATGTCGAGGCGCGCCTCCCCCAGGACCCCGACCTCCGGGGGGGCGGCATCGATGGGTGTGTCGCGGAGCGCGCCGCTCTCGTGGGCGAAGCGGTCGCGCATGACCACCGTCAGGGCGGCGGCGCGCTCCAGCCAGAGGTCCTCCCCCGTCCATTCGTGGAGGTCGAGGCAGGCCTCCGCGCAGTAGGCCTGGTCGGCGAGGAAGACGCCGGCGCCGGGATCCCCCAGCCGGTGGACGAGGCCGCGGCCGTCCCGCCAGCCCTCGCGCCAGACCCGCTCCATGGCCCGGACCGCGGCCGCGCCGGCCGTGGGGAGTCCCGCGTGCCGGGCCGCGGCCACGTGGCCGGACGCCACCAGCCCGGTCCAGCCGGCGTACAGCGTCTCGTCCACGTACGGGCGGGGGCGCCGGTCCCGGACCCGCTCGAGGAGGGTGCGGGCCCGGCGGAGGTCGGCGCTCACCGCCTCCGGGTCGCGCCCGAGCCGCCGCGCGACGTCCTCCGCGGGCATGGCGCGGAAGAGCACGTGCCGCAGGGGGTCGAGGTGCATGGCCCCGGCCGGTTCGCGCAGCCCCCAGTGGAGGATGGCGGCCTCCGCCGCGGCCTCCTCGCCGGACAGGGCGTCGCGCACCTCCGCCTCGGTCCAGGTCCAGTAGTCTCCGTCGTCGTCGAAGCCGATGTCGGCGTCCTGGGAGGCCGGGAATCCGCCGGCCCGGACCAGGTCGGGCGCGACGTCGTCGTACCAGGCGACGATCCCCGCCGCCGCCTCGCGCAGCTCCGCGCTCCCCAGCGCCGCCGCCGCCCGGGCGTACACGGCGAGCAGGGGCCCGTTGTCGGCCGCCATCTTCTCGAAGTGGGGGATGATCCAGCGCGCGTCCACGGAGTAGCGGTGGAAGCCGCCCCCCAGCTGGTCGTGGAATCCGCCCCGCGCCATGGCGAGGAGGGACTCCTCGACGACGCGCCTGGCCCAGCCCGTCCCGTCTTCCACCCACGTCTCCAGCAGCAGCTCCAGCCCGCCCGGGTTGGGGAACTTGGGCGCGCGGCCGAAGCCGCCGTGGCGGAAGTCGAACGCGTCCGCCAGCGCCCCGGCGGCGTGGTCGAGGAGGTCCGGGTCCAGCTCGCCCGGGCTCGCCTCCGCGGTGAGCGTCTCGACGAGCCGCTCGCGGACCGCGCCCGCCACCCGCTCCGCCCGTTCCCGCTCCTCCGCCCACACCCGGGCCACCTCCCGGAGCACGCGCCGGAAGGACGGCCGGCCGTGCGCTTCCTCCGGGGGGAAGTACGTGCCGCCGTGGAAAACCTCGCCCTCGGGCGTGAGGAAGGCGGTCAGGGGCCAGCCGCCCTGCCCGCTGATGGCCTGGATGGCCCGCTGGTAGCGGGCGTCCACGTCGGGCCGCTCGTCGCGGTCCACCTTCACGGGCACGTAGAGCTCGTTGATGAGTGCCGCCGTGTCGGCGTCCTCGTAGCTCTCCCGGTCCATCACGTGGCACCAGTGGCACCACACGGCCCCGATGTCGAGGAGGATCGGACGCCCCTCGGCCCGGGCGCGCGCGAACGCGGCATCGCCCCACGGCATCCAGGCCACGGGCTGGGTGGCGCCATGCTGGAGGAACGGGCTCGCGGAGGTGCTGAGGTCTGCCATGGCGGTGTGCGCTACACCCGGCTCGCCGGACAGATCTCGTGCAGGACACACCGTCCACACAGCGGCGTGGGGGCCTTGCACACCGCGCGGCCATGGTAGATGAACAGGTGCGGGAGGTCGGTCCAGTCTTCCCGGGGGACGAGCTTCATGAGGTCCCGCTCGATCTTCTCGGGGTCGGTGTGCGCGGTGAGCCCGAGGCGCCCCGAGAGTCGCTTCACGTGCGTGTCCACCACCACGCCCTCGTTGCGGCCGAACGCGTTGCCCAGCACGACGTTGGCCGTCTTCCGCCCCACGCCGGGCAGCTTCACGAGCTGCGCCATCACAGCGGGCACCTCGCCGCCGTGCCGCGCCACCAGCGCCTCCGCCATGCCCAGCAGGCTCTTCGTCTTCTGCCGGAAGAAGCCGGTGGAGCGGATGATCTCCTCCACGTCCTCCGTTCGCGCACCGGCCAGGTCGCGGGGGGACGGATAGGCCGCGAACAATCCCGGCGTCACCAGGTTCACCCGCTCGTCGGTGCACTGCGCCGACAGGATCGTGGCGGTGAGGAGCTCGTAGGCGTTCCGGTGGTCCAGCGACGTGTGCGCGTCCGGGTACGCCTCCCGGAGACGGCGGATGATCTCCTCGACCCGCGCCCCCCGCTGCGTTCCGGTCTCGCCCACGAAGCGCCGCCCCGCCGCGGTCTTCGCCGTCTTCCGCCTCGTCTCGCTCATGCCCCTCCGAACCGCGCGGCCACCCGTTCCACGTCCCACGTGTTGATCACGTCCTCCGGCTCCAGCCCGCCCTTGCGTGCCATGGCCAGCCCGTATACGACGGCGCCGATCCCCGCCGCCGAGTGGGCGTCCGGGTTCACCGCGCAGCGGACTCCCCGGGCCTTCGCCCCCGGCCAGTAGCGCCAGTCCAGGTCCATGCGGTGCGGGTCGCCGTTGATCTCGATGGCGGCGCCCCGCTCCGCCGCCGCGGCGATCACGGCCTCCACGTCCACGGGGTACGGCTCGCGGCGCAGCAGCAGCCGGCCCGTGGGGTGCCCCAGGATGTCCAGCCGCGGGTTCGCCACGGCCGCCCGGATCCGCCGTGTCATCTCGTCGCCCGGCATCCGGAACCCCGAGTGGACGGAGCCGATGACGTAGTCGAAGCTGGCGAGGACGTCGTCGTCGTAGTCCAGCCGGCCGTCCCGGAGGATGTCCGATTCCACGCCCCTGAACAAGCGCACCTCGCCGCCCCGGCTGCCGTTCCAGGCGTCGATCTCGGCGTGCTGGCGCCGGACTTCGTCCACGGAGAGGCCGCCGGCGTACCCCGCGCTCACGGAGTGGTCGGCGATGCCCAGATAGCGCCACCCCCGGGCCGCCGCGGCCGCGGCCATCTCGGCCACGGTGCCCCGGCCGTCGGACCAGGTGGTATGGCAGTGGAACGTGCCCTGGAGGTCGTCGTAGTCGACGAGGCGCGGGAGGCGGCCCTTCGCCGCGGCTTCCACCTCCCCCCTCCCCTCCCGCAGCTCCGGCGGGACCCACTCCAGCTCCAGCGTCGCGTAGAGCGCCTCCTCGTCCTCCAGCCCCACGCGATGCTCCGCGCGCCACAGCCCTTCCCCGTCCAGCCGCAGCCCCCGGGCCGCCGCCCGGGCCGCGAGGGCGGCGACGTGGGCGGCGGAGCCCGTCTCCACCACCCGCGCGGCGGCGGCCACGGCCGGGGGCACGCAGCGGAGCCGGACCGCGGCGCCATCGGCCAGCCGGCCCCGGGCGGCGTCGGCGGAGCTGCGTTCGGGGCGCCCCAGCGCCGGCAGGGCCAGGAACGCCTCCACGACGCCGGCCGGGCGGTCCGCCACCGCCAGGAGGTCGATCCCGTCCACGGTCTCGCACCGGCGCCGGAGCTCGCCGGTGAGGTGGACCGCGCGCACGTCCAGCGACTCGAGGTGGCCGATCAGCCGGTCGGCGGTGCCGTAGGCGGCGGGCTGGAGCCGCCGGCCCGCGCTCCGGTCCACGAACGCGAGCCCGTCCAGGATGCGGCGCTGGGTGGCCGGCCCGAAACCCGGGAGCGCGGCGATCCGTCCCGCCTGGGCGGCCGCACGGAGCTCCTCGAGGGTCTCGATCCCCAGCTTTTCGTGCAGCGTCCGGATGCGCTTCGAGCCGAGACCCGAGACCCCCCGGAGCTGCACCAGCCCGGCGGGTGTCTCCGCCCGCAGCCGGTCGTAGAGCCGGGAGCGGCCCGTCTCCAGGAGCTCGCGGACGATGCCGATGGTGCCGGGGCCGAGCCCGGGGATCGCGGCGAGGGCGCCGGAGCGGAGGTCGGCGGCCAGGTCGTCGCCCGCGTGGCCGAGGGCGCGGGCGGCGGCGTGGTAGGCCCGGACGCGGAAGGACTCCGTGTCCTGGAGCTCGAGCAGCGACCCGATCTCCTCCAGGACCAGCGCCGCGACGTGCCTATCCACCGGCCGGGTCGAGCCGTCGGAAGCAGAGCGAAGCCAGCTTGAGGATCTCCGCCGGCGTCTCCAGCGAGTACAGGTGGTCCATCTCCCCACCGGGGAGGGTGGTCTCGAAGTCCTTCCCGCCGGGGCGGGCATCCACATCCGCCCAGTGGGGGACGTCGTCGGGCACGCCCGTGACGGGGATCACGCTGAAGCCGGGGCGGTCCTCCCGAACGCCGAGGGCCAGGAGGACGTGGAGGGCGGGGGTGCCCTCCCGGAGCAGCATCCAGAAGAGCCCGTCCGCGGGCTCGGGGCGCATGGACGCCGCGGGCGCGGCCCAGACCAGGTTGCGGGGGAGCTGGAGGTACCCCGCGGGCGCGGGAGCCGTGAGCCGCCAGTCGCCGACGGGCGGCGGGCCGTCCAGGAGTCCGCGCAGCGTGGCCTCGTCCACCGACCGGGTGACCCGCCCGCCCCGCCAGTGGTGGAAGGCGTGGTACAGCAGACGACCATGCTGCCGCATCTCCTCGCCCATGTCCGCGCGCGGCTCCCTTGCACGGGGGGCGCCCTCGCGGTCCCCGTCGCCCGGATCGCCCGCCACGGCCCGGAGCAGCCGGCCGACGCTGCCCAGGAACAGGAAGCGGTCGGGATCGTCCAGGGGGAGGTCCCGGGCGGCCGCCTCCTCCGCGATGGGGGGAAACAGCCGGTCGTCCAGCTGGTCCCGTCCGAACGCGAGGGCGTACGGGGTCATCCGGGGGCCCGGGCGGTGGTCCATGCCGGATGATAGGAGCGCGTGCGAGCCCCGTCTAATGCGAGCGCACGGAGCGGCTCAGCCTTCGCCGCCCGTGCGGGCGCGCGCCGTGGCCTCCGCCTCCCGGATCTCCAGCGGCTCCCGGCGGAGCCACCGCCTCACCGCTTCCAGGGCTCCGGGCTTCCGGACCAGCACGAGGCACAGCTCCCTGGGGCCGGTGTCCACGCCGTCGATGACCTGGATGAAGGTCACGTCGCCCAGCTCCGCGGGGAGAGGCACGGCGTAGGTGGCGCCCTGCCAGTCGAACGCGAGCGTCGCGCCCGGGTCGCCCCCCGCTCGGAACACCCGCTCGATGAAGACGTCGCGGTCGGCCTCGTAGACCCCGGGGGCCCGCGGCTCGCCGGCGCGGTAGAAGAAGGGGTCGAAGGGGTCGCCCTGGAGTCGCTTGAAGTTCTCATCGACGGCGTAGTCCACGTCCTCGAGGGCGTCCTCGGTGGCGAGGGATTCGAGGTGGTGCCGCAGCTCGTGGGTGACCGTTTCCCAGATCTCGTAGCGCCAGTCGAAATCCGGGTCCAGCTCGGCGAGGCGGCGGAAGGAGCCGTAGTAGAGGACGAGGACGGACCGGGTCGTGTCCGGTCCCCCCCACTCGGAGGGGTAGCTCTCGGTCAGACACTCCCCGAGCGTGAAGATCTCCGGCAGCGTCGGGTGCGGCTGGCTCGACCGCTGAAGGACGAGCCCGTCCACGCCCGAGCGGTAGACGTCGGGGATCTCCTCCCAGACCTGCGTCGCCCTCCGCTCGAACTCCGCGAAATCCACGGCGCCCCCCGGAACCTCAGGGAATGGCGGGCGGCATGGCGCCCTCGGGCGCCTCCGCTCTCGCGACCTCGGGGTGGGTGCGGCGGACCATCCACCGGTTCAGCGCGATGAACAGGGCGATGGCGACGCCCCACTGCGCGAGGGTGTTGAGGAGCCCGTAGGGACCCCAGGGGTCCTCGCGGCCGACGGAGAGGAGCCACCAGAGGATGAGCACCACCGCCTGCACCACCACCAGCCGGATCGCCCAGTCCCACCAGCGGCCGATCCGGATGTCCGCGTGCTCGGTGTTGATCAGATCCTCGCGGAAGCGCGTGACGCCGTAGCGGATCACCGCGATGGCGAAGAAGAGCCCGGACACCATCAGGCCCACGCCCCAGACCCAGTCCTGGTTGGCGAACACGTCCGCGCTCAGCGCGGAGGGGACCCCCAGGAGGAACCCGGCGGAGACGACGAGGGCGAGGGCGCGACCGCGGGCGAGGCCGCCATCGACGAGCACGCGCGTCGCCAGCTCGATCATGGAGATCAGGCTCGTCCACGCGGCGAACACCAGGGCCAGGAAGAACAGGCTCATGAAGAAGCGGCCGCCCGGCATGAGCTGGAACAGCTGCGGCACCCAGATGAACGTCAGCCCCTCGTTGCCCGCCCCCACGATCCGGTCCGCGGCATCCGGCATGATGGAGAAGACGGTGCAGAGGACCATGATCCCGGCCAGGAGCGAGACGCTGTTGTTGCCGAAGCCCAGCATGAAGGCGTTCAGCGCCGTGTCCTCCCGCTTCCGCATGTAGATCGAGTAGGTCAGGATCAGCCCCCACCCCGCGCCCGTGTCCCACGCGTTCTGCGTGAGCGCCGCGAGCCAGACCCGGTGGTCCGCGAGACCCTCCCAGCTGGGAGTGAACAGGAAGTTGAGCCCCGCGGACGCGTTCGGGAGCGTCACCGCCTTGATGGCCAGCACGATCACCAGGACGAGCAGGCTGGGGATCAGGATGCTGGCCGCCCGCTCGATCCCCCGCACGCCCCGGGCGACGACGAGCCCGGCGAGCGCCATGGCGATGGCGTGGTAGAGCAGGACCTGCGGCGTGCTGGCGAACGTGCCCCAGAGCGCACCGGGCTCGGCGCCGCTCAGCTCCCCGGACACCGCGCCCCAGAAATAGCGGAGCGTCCACCCCATCACGACGGTGTAGTAGAACATGATGGCGGTGGCCGTCCACGCGATCCACGCACCCATCCACGCGAACTTCGGCCCCACCAGCCGGGCGAACGCCCCGACGGCGCCGTAGCGCGTCTCCCGTCCCATGGCGAACTCCACCAGGATCAGCGGAACGGACCAGAGGAGCAGGAAGACCACCCAGGCCACCAGGAAGGAGCCGCCCCCGTTGGAGGCGGCGATGCGGGGGAACCGCCAGATGTTGCCCGTCCCCACGGCCATGCCGAGCATGGCCAGCATCATCCCCCACCGGCTGGTGAAACGCGACATGGATCGTCTCTGGTCTGCGGGAACGTTCGGAAGGGCGAAACGGTAGAGCGCGCCGGCGGGCGGGGCAAGGATTCGATCTTCGAACCCTCGGGCGCTGGCGCGCCCTCGGGCCCCGCGTGCGCGGGGGTTCGACCCGCGGCGCTTCGCGCGCGGCCCCTGCGGGATTCGAAGCGCGTCGGTCGCTCCGCTCCCTCGCGCCCACGCCGGGCGCGGATTCGATATGGCCGACGCCCTTCCGACTCGCGCCCCACCCTCAGGCTACAGCCTCTTCAGCAGTATCGAACAGCGAGGGTGAAGCCCAAGCGGATGGAAACGCCGGCGCCGTCAGGCGCCGCTGTCGAAAGCGAGCGGAGCGAGCGGTCGAACGACGTGGAGCGCCGAAGCGCCGGGCCCTACCGGACCCGCTCGGCCACGTAGTCGACGACCCGATCGGCCGCCACTCGCACCTGCGCGAGGGTGTCCCGGTCGCGGACGGTGACCGTGCCGTCCTCCGACGTCTGGCCGTCCACGGTGATGCCGAAGGGGGTGCCGGCCTCGTCCTGGCGGCGGTAGCGCTTGCCGATGGAGCCGGCATCGTCGTAGAAGGCGTTGAGGGCGGCGGCGCGGAACTCCTTCTGGATGCGCTCGGCGATCTCGGGCAGGCCGTCCTTCTTCACCAGCGGGAAGACGGCGGCCTTGATGGGCGCGAGCCGGGGGTGGAGCGCCAGGACGACGCGCTGCTCGCCCTCGACCTCCTCCTCGCGGTAGGCGTCCGCCAGCGCGACGAGGGTGGTCCGGTCGGCGCCCGCGGAGGTCTCGACGATGTAGGGGAGGTAGCGCTTGTCCCGGTCCACGGGGTCGATGTACTCGAGGCGTTTCCCGGAGTGCGCCTGGTGCCGGCCCAGATCGAAGTCGGTGCGGTTGTGGATCCCCTCGAACTCGTGCCAGCCGAACGGGAACCGGTACTCGATGTCGTACGCCTTCCTGGCGTAGTGGGCCAGCTCGTCTGGCGCGTGCTCGTGGAACCGGAGCTTCTCCGGATCGATGCCCAGCGACTTCACCCACTCCATGCGCCGCTCGCGCCAGTACTCGAACCACTCCTCGTCGGTGCCGGGCTCCACGAAGTACTGCATCTCCATCTGCTCGAACTCGCGCGTCCGGAAGATGAAGTTGCCCGGGGTGATCTCGTTGCGGAACGCCTTGCCGACCTGGGCGATGCCGAAGGGGATCCGCTGCCGGCTCGTGGTGAGGACGTTCTGGAAGTTGACGTAGATCCCCTGCGCGGTCTCCGGCCGGAGATAGACGACGGCGGCATCCTCCTCCACCGGCCCCATGAACGTCCGGAACATGAGGTTGAACATGCGCGGCTCGGTGAAGCCGTCCTTCGAGCCGCAGACCGGGCACTGGCCGCCCTGGATGTCGGCGTGGTCCGCGCGGAACCGGCGGTTGCAGTTGCGGCACTCCACCAGCGGGTCGGTGAACCCTTCGACGTGCCCGCTGGCCACCCACACCTGCGGGTTCATGAGGATGGCCGCGTCCAGCCCCTCGATGTCGTCCCGCTCGTGGACCATCGCGCGCCACCACGCCGCCTTGATGTTGTTCTTCAGCTCCACGCCCAGGGGGCCGTAATCCCAGACGGATCCCGTCCCGCCGTAGATCTCCGAGGACTGGAAGACGTAGCCCCGCCGCTTGCAGAGCGAGACCAGCTTGTCCATCAGGTCCTGCTGCGTTGCATTGCTCATGAGGGCGCTGAAACTATGGACCGCGCCGCCGGGCCAGCAACCCGTTCAGACCCTGACGGGTGTGGAGCGACAACGCGCGCGCGTCCAGCCTGCCCTCCGCCCCGCGCCGCCCCCCCACCCCCACCGCGCCCTTCGGCAGCCGCCCCGACAACCGTCCGGCCACCACGAGCACGGGGACGCCCGCGGCCCGTGCCCGCGCCACCACCTCACCCGTCACCTTGCCCATGGACGACTGCGCGTCCCACTCCCCTTCCCCCGTGACCACCGCGCGCGCTCCGTCGAGCCAGCGATCGAACCCGACCATGTCGAGCATCCACGACGCGCCGCGCTCCGGGGGGTCGCCGAAGAGGACCGCGAAGGCGGCGCCCAGCCCTCCCGCCGCGCCACCCCCCTCCAGCGACCGGGCGTCGCGGCCCGTGTCGCGCAGCACCACGTCGGCCCAGCGGGACAGGGCCCGCTCGAGGATCGGGACATCCCGCGCCGACGCACCCTTCTGCGGGCCGTAGACCCGCGCCGCGCCGGCGGGGCCGAGGAGCGGGTTCGTGACGTCCGCCAGCACGCGGACCCGGGGCGGCAGCCGGCGGAGCCGCGGCGCAACGACGCGGTCCAGCCGGAGGAGCCCCGATGCGCACGGCAAGATCGCCTCGCCCTCACGGTCGAGCAGCGACCAGCCGAGGGCCGTGGCCATCCCGGCGCCCGCGTCCACCGTCGCCGAGCCGCCGAGCCCCACCACCAGCTCCGCGTGCGCCCCCGGCAGGGCGGCCGCCGCTTCGAGGAGCAGCGCCCCGACCCCCGCCGTCGTCGTGAGGAGGGGATCGCGGCGGGCGGCGGACAGGAGGTGGAGCCCGCAGGCCTCGGCCGTCTCCACCACCACCTGGTGGTGCTGGACGAGGTAGCGGGCGCGCACGAAGCGCCCGTCCGGGCCGGGGACCCGCGCCACCCGGACCTCCCCCCCGGCCGCGTGCTCCGCAGCGTCCAGGAGACCGTTGCCGCCATCGGAGAGGGGGATGATCACGAGGTCGGCGGCGGAGACGCCGACGGCGTTCCGTGCGCCGGCGGCCAGCGCCGCGGCGGCCTGCCTGGCCGAGAGGGTGCCCTTGAAGGCGGTGGGGCAGACGAGGATGTGGCTGGCCAAGGGGCGCGCGGGCCCGCGTCAGACCGGGCGCTGGTGCTCCGTCGGCTCCGGCTCCGCCTGCGCGACCATGTGGGCCTCGATGCTGAAGAGCCCGACGCGCTGCGCCGTCAGCAGGTAGCTCGCCCATACGACCACACCGCCGAACGCCAGGACCCCGAACACACCCGACGCCGCGAGGGTGCAGAGCACGCCGAAGGTGAGGAACATCCCGGCAATGCCGAGGAGCCCGATGTCGCGCTCGCCCTCCGTGCGGCCGCGGTGGCGCGCCATGGCCAGTGCGCTGCCGGCGCCGGCAAAGCCCACCAGCGCAAAGAGCAGCAGCAGAAATCGCACGCCCTGCAGGGTCATCATGGTGCCCGTTCGGCTCTCCGGGGTTGCGTCCGGGTTCTCCCTTACGCCGCCATCCCTGTGCAAGCCGCGTTCCCGACCCGTCCCCTCAGAAGATTTTCACCGTCAGGTACTTGCTTGGCTCCGCCCGGATGTCGGAGGTGAGCTGGCGCACCTCGCGCAGCGTCGCCTCGAGCTCGCCGTAGAGCGTCGTGTCGTTCACCAGCCGGCCCAGCGTGCCCTCCCCGCCATCGATCTTGGCCATCACGGACGCGAACGACCCGAGGGACACTTCCATCGTCTCCAGCGCCGCCCGCGCCGCCCGCGCGGTCCCCTGCACCTCCGCCACCGCCGCCCCCGTCGCCGCACCGGTCCCGGCGCGCTCGAGCTCCTCGGCGGTGCGTCGGAGGGAGGCGGTGGCGAGGGCGAGCTGGGCGAAGGCGCCCTGGAGCTGCCGCGCCACGTCCGGGAGGATCGCCGCCGTCGCCTTCAGGTCCGAGACGGCCTGCGGCGAGAGGAGCGAATCGGCCGCGGTGAGGAGGGTCCGCGCCTGGCCACCGAGCTCCGACGCCAGCGCCGGCAGGGGCTGGGCGGTGACGCCCTGGATGGTATCCCCGCTCTCGAGGGCGACCAGCGCGCTACCCGGCAGCAGCTCGATGGTGGTGGCGCCGAAGACATCGGCCTGGGCCACGGCGCGGGTGTCGGCCGGGAGGCGGATGCCGCCGTTCACGCGGATCTCCACGGTCACCCTCCGGGGCGGCTCCAGGTTGACTCGCCGGACCGTCCCGACCTGGACGCCGTTGAGCTGGACCCGGTCCCCGCGGTTCAGCCCGGCGCCGTTCTCCATGAGGACCACGGTCTCGGTCCCGCCCACGAGGATCGGATCGCCCAGGAGGAAGAAGAAGCCCCAGACGAAGACGCCGGCCGCGATGAGCACGAGCAGCCCGAGGGCCGTGAGGTTGCGCACCTGGTATTCCATCATGTGTGTTCCCCTCTCAAGCGGCGGCGGTACCGAAGCGGCGGTGCATGAAACGCTGGACCACCGGGTCCTCGCTGGCAAGGATCTCCTCGGGGGTCCCGCACGCCCGCACGGTGCCCTCGGTCAGCAGCGCTATGCGGTCCCCCACCTGGAACGCGGACTCCAGGTCGTGGGTGACGACGATGCTGGTCACGCCCAGCGTGTCGGCCAGCTCCACGATCAGGTCGTCGATGGTCTCCGCGTTCACCGGGTCGAGGCCGGTCGTCGGCTCGTCATACAGGACGTAGCGGGGCCGGGTCGCGATGGCGCGGGCCACGCCGACGCGCTTGCGCATCCCGCCGGACAGCTCACCCGGGTGCCGATCCAGCACCTCGGCCCCCAGGTTCACGCGACGGAGCAGCTCCGCGGCCTCCGGCCGCACGGCCGCGAGGGACCGCGGGCGGTCCTCCGGGTCCAGCGCCAGGGCGAGGTTCTGCAGGATCGTGAGCGAGTCGAAGAGCGCGGCGTTCTGGAACACGTACCCGACCCGGCGCCGCACGCTCCTGAGCTGGTCGAGCGTCGCGCTCGGGATCGAGGTCCCGTCCACCACCACCTCGCCCCGGTCCGGCGTGAGCAGGCCGATGGCGTGCTTCAGCAGCACGCTCTTCCCCGTCCCCGACGGGCCCAGCAGGACGAGCGTCTCCCCCTCGCGCACCGTCAGGTCCACGCCCCGCAGGACGTCTTCCCCGGCGAAGCTCTTCCAGACGCCCCGGAACTCGATCATCTCAGGCCACCTTCAGCAGCGGGACCAGGAGCACGTCGAGGAGCATGATGGCCACCGTGGTCGCCACGACGGCCGCCGTCGTCGTCCGACCCACGCCTTCCGCTCCACCCCGCCCTTCCAGCCCCATGAAACAGGCGAGAAACGTGATGGTTACCCCGAACACGGCCGCTTTGATCACGGAAAAGAAGAGCACCCACGGACGGAAGTAGAAGCGGGCTCCGAAAATGAAGTCGGCCGTGGTGAGCCCCTCGATGGCGAAGAGGGCCACGATCCACCCCGCGAACATGCCCACCGCGTCCGCCACGATGACGAGGGGCGGGACCACCAGCATGCCGCCCACGACACGCGGCACGACCAGGAAGGTCACGGGGTCGCGGCCGATGGCATAGAGGGCGTCGATCTGCTCGGTGACCTTCATCGTCGCCAGCTCCGCGGCGATGCTCGCGCCCACGCGGCCGATGAGCACGAGCGCGGTGAGCACGGGGCCGAGCTCGGTCAGCACCCCGGCCGCGACGACGCTCCCGATGACCCACAGGGGCAGCCCGCCCGTGAACTGCGCCCCCGTCTGCTGCGAGGCCAGCGCCCCGCCGATCGCCGCCATGAACAGCACCAGCGGGAGCGACCGGATCCCCATGTGGTACGCCTGCGCCAGCGACGCATGGCCGTACTTCCGGGGGGTCCGCAGCACACCGATGATGGACGCCGCCAGCAGCGCCCCGCGCCCCAGCCGGTCCAGGCCGTCCCGGGCCGCGCCGATGACATCCGGGGCGCGCAGCGCCATCCGGGGCGCGCTCACGCGGGCTCAGGCCTCGGCGCTGGAACGCTGGGGCCCCGGCTCGTTCCACAGGGTGAGCGCCAGGAGGAGCGCGCCGACCGTGATGCCCGCATCCGCGACGTTGAACGTCCAGAAACGCGCGCTGCCGACACCGACGTCGATGAAGTCCACCACGCCGGGAGCGCCACGGACGCGGTCGACGAGGTTCCCGAGCGCGCCGCCGGCGACCAGCGCCAGCGCGACGATCTGCGCGCGCTGCTCCGGGGGCGTGGAGCGATACATGAGCCCCAGGGCGACCAGCGCCACCAGCGTCAGCCCCGTGAAGATCACACGGGAGGAATCGCCGAAGTGCATGCCGAACGCCGCGCCGGGGTTGTACGCGAGGGTGAAGCGGACGACCTCGCCCACCACCTCCTGCGGCATGTGCGGCAGGAGGTTGCCCTCGGCGATGCGCTTGCTGCCGCAGTCGGCGACCAGGAGCCCGAGCAGCAGGGGCCAGAACAGGCGTGCTTTTCTCATCTCGGATGGTTAAACGAAGCTGGCGATCTCGTCCAGCGGCTTCTTCGTGATTTCCGGGACGCGGGCCTCCGGCGCCGGGTAGCCGGTGACCAGAAGGAGGAACGGCTTCTCGTTCGCCGGCCGGCCGAGGATCTCGTTGAGGAATTCCATCGGGCTCGGCGTGTGGGTCAGCGTGGCCAGACCCGCGTGGTGGAGCGCGACGATGAGCATCCCCGTGGCGATCCCGACCGACTCCACCACGTAGTAGTGCTTCACCCGGCGCCCGTCCGGGAGGGCGCCGTAGCGCTCCGCGAAGATAGCGATCAGGTACGGGGCGGCCTCCAAAAACGGCTTGTTCTCGTCCGTGCCCAGCGGCGCCAGCGCGTCGAGCCACTCCCGCGGCGCGCGGTTGCGGTAGAAGTCCCGCTCCTCGGCCTCGGCCGCCTCACGGATCCGCCGCTTCATCGCCGGGTCGGACACCACCACGAAATGCCACGGCTGCATGTTCGCGCCGGAGGGCGCGGAGCCTGCCGCCCAGAGGCACCGCTCGATGATGTCACCGGGGACGGGGCGGGCCGCGAAGTCCCGGACCGTCCGGCGGCCGCGCAGCTCCTCGGCGATCTCCACGGCACGGCGCCGCATCTCGGCCACGGGACGCTCCCGGAACTCCGTGAGGGGCCGGAGCCGGGCCACGGAGGGGATCCCCTCAGGAGCCATTCGACAGGACGCGATCGATCAGCTCCTCGTTCGTCTTCGTGCGCTTCATGAACGCCAGCAGCTTGTCCATGGCGTCGGCTTGCGGGCTGTCGGCGAGCTGCCGGCGGAGCAGGTGCGAGACCTTCAGCGCGTCGTTGGTGAGCAGGAGCTCCTCGCGGCGCGTCGCGCTGGCGTTCAGGTCGATGGCCGGCCAGACCCGCTTGTCGGACAGCTCGCGGCTCAGCACCAGCTCGCTGTTCCCCGTCCCCTTGAACTCCTCGAAGATCACGTCATCCATGCGCGACCCGGTGTCGATCAGCGCCGTCGCGATGATCGTGAGCGAGCCGCCGCCCTCGTCGTTGGAGATGTTGCGGGCGCTGCCGAGGAACCGCTTCGGCTTCTCCAGCGAGTTGGCGTCCAGCCCCCCGGAGAGCGTCCGCCCGGTCCCCTCCTCCACGGTGTTGTAGGCCCGGGCGAGGCGCGTGATGGAGTCGAGGATGATGACGACGTCGTCGCCCAGCTCGGCCCGCCGCCGCGCCCGCTCCAGCGTGATCTCGGCCACCTGGATGTGGCGCTCGGCGGGATGGTCGAAGCTGCTGGCGATCACCTCGCCGTAGCCGCACTGCTCCATCTCCGTCACTTCCTCCGGCCGCTCGTCCACCAGGAGGATCAGCAGCTCGGAGTCCGGATAGTTCTTGACCACGCCCTCGGCGATCGCCTGCAGGACCATGGTCTTCCCCGCCTTCGCCGGCGCGACGATCAGCGCCCGCTGCCCCTTGCCGAACGGGCAGAGCAGGTCGATCACGCGGTTGGTGTAGTCGGGCTGACCGCGCCGCTCCATCCCGCACTCCAGGATGATCTGCTCGTCCGGGTGCAGCGCGGCGAGGCGCTGAAAGGTGAGACGCTGGCCCAGCGCCTCGGGAGGACGGCCGTTGACCATCGCGAGCCGGGCGAGAGGTGCGCTCTTGCCGCGACCCGGCGAGCTGCCTACATCGCCGGCGATCTCGTCCCCGGAGCGCAGGTCGTACTTCTGGATGAGCTTCTGGCCCACGTAAATGTCGTTGTTCCCGGGCACATAGCCGTCCTCGCGGCGGCGAATGAACCCGGAGCCGCTCGAAAGCACTTCGAGCACGCCCAGGGGCGCTTCCTTGATCACGTGCTTTTTCCTCGTTCGGGTGAACCTCTGGTCCTTAACGGCCGGTGGGGAGCGCGGACGCGCGTCCCGTCATTTCCGGCCCGGAGTTTATCCCTGCCAGCGGTCACGGAGCATACGGCAGGAGTCGTACCTCTGGTGTGGAGACCCGCGAGCCCGGCCCGTCCCGCGCCGGGAAAAACCGTTCGGCATCCCCTCGGACGGCAGCGCCCGTGCACGGAGAGGTGCGACGGCGCACGCGTCATCCGAAGCTGGGATCCTGGCGGACGATACCGCTCGCCGCAAGGGAAGTTCCCCGCTGGCGGCCCGACCTGCCGACGGCCGACCGCCCAGTATACCACCCCGCCCCGCCCGCTACCAGTTCTTCGATGCTGCGGAGGGGGCGGAATGGAGCCGACCGGGATCGAACCGGTGACCCCCTGCTTGCAAAGCAGGTGCTCTCCCAGCTGAGCTACGGCCCCTATGTCCTGCGCTTTTCTCTGTGCCGCAACGGCTTCTACCAACTCCCGCCTGCCTGTCACCGCCCGCCGATTCGGGCTCCTGTGTCGAAACTGTGCCAGACGACCATTGACGTGCCATCCGGACGGGTGCACAGTGCCAGGACAACGAACCGGGCGGACCGCTTGATCTCTTGGCGAGCTCCGCGGACCGCCCGGCCCAACGACACAGCCCGGAGGCCGGCCGCGGAGTCGAGTATACCCCGCCCCGCGCCTCCGGGTCAACCGACAGGAGGTACAACCCCCTGCGCGACGACTCACCCGACACACGGGGCGTCTACCGCCTCAACTGCCTCAGCCCGGACGGACACCCGATCT
>DATKBW010000184.1:0-2613 GCA_035513575.1 Longimicrobiales bacterium
CCGGAACACCACCGTGTCGTTCACCGTCGCGTGCCGCTGTCCGTCCACGATCGCGGGCCCTGCGCTGATGAGCTCCACCTCCTTCAGCGCATATTGCAGCGACTGCACGTTCCACCACACGCCGTACGACCCGACGGTCACCGCATCGCCCTGCGCGCGCGTCTGCACCGCGTCGAAGTCCTCCGCGTACAGGCGCTCCGCCACGCGCTGATGCGCCACGCTCCGCTCCGTCCGCAGGTCCGACGACTGCAGCTGCATGCCCACGAAACCCGTGGACACGCCCAGCACCAGCACGCCCATCACGAAGATGAGCATGCCGATGATGATCTCGATGAGCGAGAAGCCATCGCGATTCATGGTCCGATTCATTGCGACCTCCTTACCTGCCCGAGCGGCATCACCTTGACGCCCGCGGTGGCTCCGCCCCGGGCGAACCCGAGGTCGAGCACCGAGCTGAACGTCGTGCAGCCGGGGAGCGCGTAGCCGCGCGCCGCATAGCAGACCGTGAAGCCCGTGCCGTTCATGGTCACTCCGTAATCGCTCATGTCCAGCGTGTGGAGGTCTTCCAGGCTGTTGTCGACCCGCACCCTTCCCAGGTCCGGCCGCACCCGCATATAGACCAGCCGGCCGCTCCGCATCGCCTCCGAGCGCGCCCGGCTCGCCGTCTGCACCAGCGCGTTGCTCGCGTTCGATACCGCGCGCTGGTTCGAGATCGCCGAGAACTGGCGCGTCCCCATCGCCAGGACGACGGAGCCGACGAGAATGACGACAAGAAGCTCCATCATGCTGAAGCCGCTTCGTCGAATCATCATCATACACTCTCCCTCTCTCTCACGTCGCCGTAGGTCGTCGAGTCGTCAAAGCCGGCTCGCCGATGTACCCCTCGGCACCCGCATGGAGTGTCAATCTCCGTGCCCCGCGCTCCCCGCCCCCAACCACGCCGATTTCCGACTCCGACGCACCCCGATGAGCGCAACAATTTGCGGGCTTCAGCCAATCTTTTGCCGTCACCCCGAAAGAGGTCACGGACCCTGAGGATCCTCAGAACCAGGGGTGATCCCGCCTGTTGCCGGAGGACCCGGCCGGTGCATATTGCGCCATCGTCCCGCGCGTCCCCGGAGGATCCATTAACGCATCCATGAAAGCGCTACCAGCCGTCGTCCTGTTCACCCTGCTCGCCGCGCCGATCCCGGCCACCACGCCCGCCGCCGCGCAGTCCCCGGCCGCGGTGGACGCCGCGGTCCAGCGGCACACGCCGCGGATCACGCAGCTCCGCCACCACATCCACGAGAACCCGGAGCTGTCCAACCGGGAGACGGAGACCGCCGCGCTCGTGGCGGAGCACCTACGATCGCTCGGACTCGAGGTCCGGACCGGGGTGGCGCACACGGGCGTCGTCGGCGTGCTGCGGGGCGGGCAGCCTGGCCCCGTCGTCGCCGTCCGGGCCGACATGGACGCGCTCCCCGTCACCGAGGCCACCGGGCTCCCGTTCGCCTCCACGAAGCGCGCGACGTACGGCGGCCAGGAGGTCGGCGTCATGCACGCGTGCGGGCACGACATCCACGTCGCCGTCGGACTCGGCACCGCCAGCGTCCTCGCCGACATGAGGGCGGACCTCCCGGGCACCGTCCTCTTCATCTTCCAGCCGGCCGAGGAAGGCGCGCCCCCGGGCGAGGAGGGCGGCGCGGCGCTGATGCTGGAGGAGGGCGCGTTCGACGACCCCGCGCCCGACGTCGCCTTCGCCCTGCACGCGCTCCCCTCCCTCGAGGTGGGCCAGCTCGGCGTGACGTCCGGACCCGCCATGGCCGCCGCAGACCGGTGGACCGCCCGCATCATCGGCCGCCAGGCGCACGGCGCCCAGCCGCAGGAGTCCATCGACCCCGTCGTCATGGCCGCGCAGGCCGTGCTCGGGCTCCAGACCATCCGCTCCCGCAACATGTCCGCGCTGGAGGACGGCCTGGTCACGGTCGGCATCATCCGCGGCGGCGAGCGCAACAACATCATCCCCGGCGAGGTCTACCTGGAAGGGACGGTCCGGACGTTCGACCCCGGCGTCCAGGACATGATCGAGCGGCGCATGCGGGAGGTCCTGGACGGGACCACGAGCGCCGGCGGCGGGTCGTTCGAGATGACCTACGAGCGCGGCTACCCCGTCACCGTCAACGACCCCGACCTCACCGCCCGCATGGCCCCCACCCTCGCCCGCGTGGTCGGCGACGACGCCCTCCACACCCTGCCGCCCACCACCGGCGCCGAGGACTTCAGCTACTTCGCTCAGCGGGTCCCCGGCATGTACTTCCGGCTCGGCACCACGAAGCCCGGCACCACTTCCGGCGGGCTGCATACGCCAACGATGACGGCGGACGACTCCGCGATCCCCGTCGGGATCCGCGCCATGACCGCGCTCGTGCTCGACTTCATGGGCGCGGGGAGCCGCTGAGCCCGGCGCCGCAGCGGTCCCGTATCCGCCCGGAACGCGAGAAGAGACGGAAGGCCTCCGCCCCCCGTCTCCCCCGCTGTCGTGCCGTTCTGCGGTTGTGCAGTTGTGCGGTTCTTCGTTACCCGACCGCGCTGATCATGTCGAAGATCGGCAGGTACATGGCGACGATCATG
>DATKBW010000185.1:0-7738 GCA_035513575.1 Longimicrobiales bacterium
CTCAACCTCGTCCCGGGCGTGCACCTCGAAGTGCTGGAGCACACCCCCTTCAAGGGACCCATGCGCGTCCGGGTGGGGCACAGGGAGGAGATGATCGGCCTCGAGCTCGCCGCCCGCCTCAGGGTCGAGAAAACCGGCTAGGGGCGGCCGCTACTGTCCTCCGGTCCGCACCGCCATCGGCCAGTCGCGGTCGTAGGCCGCGGCGGACACGGCGGGCTTCTGCCGCCCTCCGGTCGCACCCTCCACCTTCTCCCGGGCGTGCTTCACGAGCTCGGCGAGGGTGATGACGCCGTCGCCGTCCGCGTCGGCGTCGGCGGTGAGGCCGGTCAGCAGGTGGTGCGTGAAGACGCCGTGCCCGCCGCCCCACGCGGGTCCCTCCTGCGAGATTTCCGCGCCGCTGGCGGCGGTCATGGCCACGATCCCGCCCTTCCGCGGCCCGGTCGTCCGGACCAGCGCCCGGTGCACCAGGTTCTCCGCCGGGCGGTTGCCGCGCCGCTCGCCGGCGTACAGCACGTCGGCCACGAGGATCTTCTGGTGGACGTCCAGCCCCGCCAGGGTCTGGGCGATCCAGTCTGCCGACAGCGCGGTGGTCGCCGGGGAGGCGGCGCTCGCGTCGTGGGGGAGGACGAGGGCGGCGTTCGGCCGGGCCGGATCCGGCGCCCCCGTGCCCGTGAAGTACACCATCACGACATCGTCGGAACCCGCCCCCGCGAGGAAGGTCGTGAGGGCGGAGCGGATGTTGTCCCGCGTCGCGTCCCCGTCCACGAGGAGCCGGACGCGGCTGGCGGGGATGCCGTCCGCGCCGGCCGCAGGCGAGCGGAGGAAGGCCGCCACCGCGCGGGCGTCCGCCGCCGCGTACTGCCGCGTGGGGATGCCGGTGGCCCGGTAGTCACCGACGCCGATCACCACCGCCCACCGCCCCCGCTGTGCCCACGCCGAATCCGCCGCCGACCGGGGAGCCGCGCCCGGGTTGCCCTGGCCCGGGTGGCCGGGGGCGCCCGGGGGCGGGACGGCCGCGCCCGTGTCCGCCGGCGGCGCGTCGGGTGGCGGCCCGCCCACCCGCCTGCCGGGACGCTGCGGGCGCTGTGGGAGGGGGACCGTGGGCCTGGTGACGTCCAGCGCGAAGACCGCGGAGGCGTCGCCGGTGGGTGTGGCGACGTCCACGCGCACGTCCATGGATCCGCTCTCCGGCGGGTGGACGACGGCGACGAAGGTCGTGATCCCGTTGCCGCCGCCGCTGACGGCCGCGCGCTCGCCGTTCACCCGCACGGCCCGGACGGGTCCCTGGTACTCCACCCGGCCGACGAGACGGACGGCCCGGTCGGGGTCGACCACGAGGGTGCCGGGGTTCCGTCCCGCCCACTGGGGCGGGCTGACGACGACGATCCGGGCGGGCGCCGGCGCCGGCGCGGTATCCCGGGTCTGTTCCTCGGGTCGGACGGGCACCGCCGGCCGGAGCGAATCCGCTTCGACGGGGGTGGTCACCGGGTTCTGGTCGGTGGGCGCCACCGGCGCCGGGACGATCGTGATGTGGCAGCCGCCCAGGGCCAGGGCCAGGCCCAGGGCCAGGGCCGGGAGCAGGCTCGACGTCGAGCGCACCATGGAATCACCTCGATTGGGAGGAGACCGCCGGTCTTTTTGGTGTGGGGGAGAGCAGGAGGATGCACTATCCCCGGTCCCCGGGTCAATGTTCCCGGTGTCAGCCGCCGGCCCGGGTGAGCGCGCGGTAGCTCTTCAGGTGGCGCAGGGCCGAGACCTTGTCCCCCTGGCGCTCGAGGATGCGGGAGAGGTTGAAATGGGCGTCGGCGAACGTCGAATCGGCCTGAAGCGCCCGGCGGTAGGCGGCCGCCGCGTCGCCATCCCGCCCGAGGTCCTCGAGGGCGATCCCGAGGTTGTACGCGGCGGTGGGCTTGTCGCCGCCGGAGGCCTCCAGCGCGCGGGCGTACAGGCGGGCGGCCTCCTCCAGCTCCCCGTCCTCCTGGAGGAGCCGTCCCAGGTTCACCAGCGCCTCGGGGTGGTCCGGCCGGAGCTCGAGGGCGCGGGCGTACGCGCGCCGGGCCTGGACGGGCGCCTGCACTTCGAGCTGGAGCGCGAGCTCGAGCCACTCGTCCGCGGACTCGCCGGCCGGGCCGATCTGCTCCACGGCGCGCCGCGCCAGCGGCTCCACGCGCGCGGCCAGCTCGGCGACCTCGAAAGTGAAGCGGAGCTGCCCGGAATCCGGCTCCCAGGACCGCCCCTCGTCGTAGACGACGACATCGTCCCCCTCCGCCGCGATCCGCACCTCCGTGAGCGACCGGCCGGTGGGGAGCTGCCCCTTGAGGGTGCGGAGGGAGCGCAGGATCCTGCCCTGAGGGACCCGTGCATCGAGGAGCGCCTTGGCCGTGCGGAGGAGGACCAGGTCCTGGAAGGAGAAGAGGTACTGCCCGGCCGGGTCCCGCCCCGGGTCCAGGATTCCGGACCGGCCGTACTCCTGCGCCTGGCGCATGGTGAGACCGACGAGTGTCTCCACGTCCCGCGTCGTGTACCCCCTCATGCAGCGCCTCCAGGGGGCCGGGGGCGGCTCAGGACGAAGCGCCCCCGGCCTTCTTCCGCCCGCCCGCCTTCTTCGACGACGGGGCCTTCGCCCGCTTCGCCGGCTTCCGTCCGCTTCCGCCCCTGTCGAGGCTGGCCTTGAGGGCTTCCATCAGGTCGATGATCTGCGTCTGCGGCTCTTCCGCCGCCGCCACCGTGATGTCCTCGCCCTCCACCTTCCGGCCGATCAGCTCGAGGACCCGGTCCCTCACCTCGTCGCGATACTTCCCCGGCTCGAACTTCTCGTTGGCGATCTGCTCGATCAGCTGGATGGCCAGCTTCAGCTCCTGGTCCTTCGGCTCCGCATCGCCGATGGGGACCTCCTCGAAGGAGCGGATCTCGTCGGCATAGTGCAGCTGCTCCATGATCACGCCCTCATCCTTCGGCGTCAGCAGCACCAGGTACTGCTTCCCCCGCGCGGCATAGCGGCCGAGCGCCGAGAGGCCGGTCTCCTGCATGGCGCGGCTGAGCAGCTTGTAGGCGCGGTCCCCGCCCTTGTCCGGCCCGAGGTAGTAGATCTTGTCGATGTACTCGCGCCCCACCTTCTCCCGGGGCACGAACTCCTCGATGGCGATGGAGTTGTCCGCCTTCGCCTCCAGCGCCTTCAGCTCGTCGTTGCTGAAGGTCACGTAGCGGTCCTTCGCGAACTCGTACCCCTTCACCAGGTTCTCCCGCTCCACCTTCTCGCCGTCCGAGGCCCGGACGTACTGGTACTTGACCCGCGACCCGGAATCCCGGTCGATCATGTTGAAGGAGACCGCGGAGGACGTGTCGGAGGCCGTGTAGAGCTTGCACGGGACCGAGACGAGCCCGAAGGAGATGGTCGCGTTGCCGATGGAGCGAGGAGCCATAGTGCCGTGAGATATAGGAAAGGGGAGGTGCGAAGGTCAATCCTCGCGTGACGGGGGATCCCGACCCATCCGGCCATTGGGGTGCCCGGTTCTGGATTGCATCCTGTCGAGGCGCGAGGGGAGAGGGAGGGTGTGGAGGCGCGAGAGAGCGAGGATGAAGGCGAAGGCGAGGTCGAACCTGGAGGGGGAGGGAGAGGCGTGTCGAGGAGCGAGGGGGAGAGGGAGGCGGGGCGGGAGTGGGGGAGGTATGATCCGGAGCGGCTGGCGGTGTATCGGCTGGCGCGGCGGCACACCCGGGCGGTGGGGGAGGTGCTGAGGAAGGCGAATACGCACGGGTTCGGAGATCTCGTGGATGACCTGCGGCGGACGGCGAAGTCGATAACGGCGAATATCAAGGAGGGCTATGGCGAGCACCGGCCGGGGAAGAAGGTGAACTTCTATCAGATCGCCAAAGGCTCCGTGACGGAGGCATGGGGTCACACGGATCGCTGGTGGATTTCGGCCTCGCGCCGCGGGAAGCCAACGAGGAGATCCGGGACCTCCAGAACCAGCTGATCGCCCTCCTGATCACCATGATCCGCAACCTGGAAGCCCGCGCTCGGCCCCACCCCCCGCGGACCCGACGACGCTAGCGCCGCGCACCCCCCGCGGCAGCGCCCCCCTCCCTCCCCCTCCCCCTCGACCACACTCCCCCTCCCCTTCTCGCCGCAGACTCGCCTTCGCCTTCCTCTTCTCCCGCTCGCGCCTCGACCCTCCCTCTCCCCTCTCCCCTCGCACCTCCGGAATTGCGGCGCCCGCGAACCCAGACGAACTTCGCCCCATGGCGAATCCCAAAAAACCGGCGCCCTCCCTCGCGCCTTACCACCGCAAGCGCTCCGCCGACCGGACTCCCGAGCCCTCTGGCGGCGCCCCCAGCGCGTCCGGGAACCTCTTCGTCATCCAGAAGCACGCCGCCACGCGCACGCATTACGACCTCCGCCTCGAGCTCGATGGAGTGCTCCTCTCCTGGGCCGTTCCGAAGACGCCATCGTACGACCAGGCGGACAAGCGGGTGGCGATCCACGTGGAGGACCACCCGGTGGAGTACGCGTCGTTCGAGGGGGTGATCCCGGACGGGAACTACGGCGCGGGGCCGGTCATCGTGTGGGACCGCGGCGTCGTCGTGTGGGCGGAGGACCCCCACGACGGTCTCGAGAACGGCAAGCTCCTGTTCGAGCTGCGGGGCTACAAGCTCCGGGGGCGCTGGACGCTGGTGAAGATCAAGAAGGCGGAGAAGGAGTGGCTCCTGATCAAGGAGCGGGACGGTCTGGAGGGGCCGGGCCGGGCGGTGCCGGAGGAGTCCATCCTCTCGGGGCTCACGGTGGAGCAGCTGGGCGACGGCCACGACCCGGCGGCGCCGGTGCTGGAGCGGCTGGAGGGGCTGGGCGCGCCGGAGCGGCGGGTCCGGGCGTCGTCGGTGAAGCCGATGCTGGCGGAGCCGAGGAAGTCGGCGTTCACCCGCGCGGGCTGGGTGTTCGAGCTGAAGTACGACGGCTACCGGATCATCGCCGGCGTGACGAAGGGCCGGGCGCAGCTGGTGACGCGGAACGGGAACGACATCACGGCGTCCTTCCCGGAAATCGCGGCGTCCCTCGAGGCCCTTCCCTTTGCCGAATTCGTGGTGGATGGCGAGGTGGTGGTGCACGACGACCGGGGGGTTCCCAGCTTCCAGCGGCTCCAGCAGCGGGCGCAGCTGCGGCGGGCGCCGGACATCGCCCGGGCGTCCGCCGAGACGCCGGCGACGCTGTATCTCTTCGACTGTCTCGGCTTCGCCGGCCACGACCTCCGCCCGCTGCCGCTGCTGGACCGCAAGGAGGTGCTGCGGATGCTCCTCCCGCCCGCGGGCCCGCTCCGCTACTCCGAGCACATACCGGAACGGGGCGAGGAGCTGTTCGAGCGGGTCGTGGCCATGGGGCTGGAGGGCGTGGTCGGGAAGAAGGCGGATGCGCCCTACCGCGCCGGCCGGTCCCGGGACTGGCAGAAGATCCGCGCCGACCTGGTGGACGACTTCGTCGTGGTGGGCTGGACGGACCCGAAGGGCGCCCGGTCGGGGCTGGGCGCGCTCCACCTGGGTGTGTACGAGGACGGCGCGCTCGTGTACGCGGGCCGGGCCGGGAGCGGGCTCACCGAGCAGCAGCTCGCCGCTACGGAGGCCGCCCTGCGGGAGGCGGAGGTGGCCGAGCCGATGGCCGCCGGGTCGCCGAAAGGGCGTGGTCACCACTGGGTGCCGCCGGGCATCGTCGTCGAGGTGCGCTACAAGGAGTGGACGGAGGAGGGGCTGCTGCGCCACCCCGTGTTCCTGCGGTTCCGGGAGGACAAGGCGCCGGAGGAGTGCGTGAAGCGCGTACCCGCCGCCGCGCTGGCGGTGGAAGTCGAGGCCGCGCCCGAGCCGGGGCGGGAGGTCCGCATCACCAACGCGGGCAAGGTCTTCTGGCCGGAGGAGGGCTACACGAAAGGCGACATGGTGGCGTACTACGAGGCCATCGCGCCCTGGATGTTGCCCTACCTGGCGGACCGGCCTCTCGTCATGACCCGCTACCCCGATGGCATCGATGGCAAGTCGTTCTACCAGAAGGACGCCCCCGACTGGGCGCCGGACTGGCTCCGGACGGTGACGGTCTGGAGCGAGGGCTCGGAGCGGGAGCTGGACTACTTCGTCTGCGACAGCGTCGAGTCGCTCCTCTGGGTGGCCAACTCCGCGTCCATCCCCATGCACGTCTGGCACAGCCGTGTCGGCTCCCTCGAGCGACCGGACTGGTGCGTGATCGACCTGGACCCCAAGGAGGCCTCGTTCGACGACGTCATCGCCGTCGCCCGCGTCCTCCACGACCTGTGCGACGACATCGGCCTCGACCACTTCGTCAAGACCAGCGGCTCTTCCGGACTCCACGTCCTCGTCCCTCTGCACCGGAGCTTCACCCACGAGCAGTCGCGCATCCTGGGGCACCTGCTGTCGCAGGTCGTCGTGGCCGAAGCGCCGGAGATCGCCACGCTCCAGCGGGTGATCGACAGGCGGCAGGGCAAGGTCTACCTCGACTACCTCCAGAACGGCCATGGCAAGCTGATCGTCGCCCCGTTCAGCGTGCGCCCCAAGCCGGGCGCCCCCGTGTCCATGCCGCTGCGGTGGAACGAGGTGAAGCCGGGCCTCGCCATCCTCGATTTCACCATCGCCAACGCACCGGCGCGGATGGAGGCCCTGGGCGAGGACCCGATGGCGGCCGTGCTGGAGGCGGAGCCGGACCTGGTGGGGGCCCTGGAGCGGCTCCAGTCGCGCGTGTGAGCGACGTGCACTCGAGCGGTTTCATCGGCCGGGGCGCGCGTGGGCGTAGGGGGCCCCGTCGCGCGCGGAGCCCGGCGCCCCCTGGCCCCCGTCGCGCGCGGAGCCCGGCGACGGGATGGCGTCAACCCTGCACTCGAGCGGTTTCATCGGCCGGGTGCTGCCCTGACGTCACCATACGGCGTGGAGGCGGAAGGCGGTGGTGCGCGCACGCGTTGACTGCTGCCCTGACGGCGCTCTATGACGGGAGACTTGCACCCGGTGCGTCGCACGGCCACGACTTCCGCCCTGACGCCATTCCCCTCACCGGATCCGCGACGATGTCCGACGCCCTGACGATTTCCACACCTTCCGGCCCCGTTTCCGGCCTCCTCGACCGCCCGACGGAGGCCCGCGCCCTCCTGGTCCTCGCCCATGGCGCGGGGGCGGGGATGCGGCACGCGTTCATGGAGGCCGCCGCCGATGCGCTGGCGGCCCGCGGTGTGGCCACGCTGCGCTACCAGTTCCCCTACATGGAGGCGGGCGGGAAGCGGACCGATCGGCCGGCCGTGGCGCAGGCGACGGTGCGCGCCGCGGTCGACGCCGGCGCCAGGGCCTGTCCGGACCTCCCCCTCCTTGCGGGCGGGAAATCCTTCGGCGGGCGCATGACGTCCCAGGCCGCGGCCGCGGACGGTCTGGCGGGCGTGCGCGGCCTCATCTTCTTCGGCTTCCCTCTCCACCCTCCCGGGCGGGAGGGCACGGAGCGGGCGGCGCACCTGGAGGAAGTGGGGATCCCCATGCTCTTCCTGCAGGGGACGCGGGATACGCTCGCGGAGCTCACGCTGCTCCGCCCGGTGGCGGCAGCGCTGGGGGACCGGGCAACGCTCCACGTCGTCGAAGGGGCCGATCATTCGTTCCATGTCCTGAAGCGGTCGGGCCGGACGGACGAGGAGGTGCTGGCGGAGCTGGGCGAGGCCGCCGCCGGGTGGATCCGGCGGGTACTGGAGGGCTAGGCTGTCCT
>DATKBW010000186.1:0-3272 GCA_035513575.1 Longimicrobiales bacterium
CGGCGTCTTCAGCTGATCCGCCATCGGTATGAAGCTGTGGCGCATTGCCCGCGCGAAACATCAACGGCTCGACGGAGAGGGGGCACGGCTCAATGGCGGACGCTGGAATTCGGAAGGCTACGCCGTGATCTATGCAGCCTCGTCGGCTCCCCTTGCAGTCCTTGAGCTACTAGTCCACGTCGAGGTCGAGGACCTTCCAACAGACCTGGTGCTGAGCGAGATAGCCGTACCGGACGATGTGGGGATCACGGAGGTTCGGCTAAATCAGCTGCCGGGCGACTGGAATTCAATGCCCGACCACCCGGATTGCGTCCGACTCGGGGACGAGTGGGTGGCCTCCTCGGGGACACTCCTTCTAAGGGTCCCTTCGGCGGTCATGCCTCGGGAAACCAACATGCTAATCAATCCTGAACACGCCGAAATGGAGCGCGTGAAGGTTGCGGCACAGGAGCCCTTTACCTTCGATCCACGACTGATCGGATCGGGGCCGGGATCTACGGGTTATCGATCGTAGCGGGAATCTGTTGCTTTCGGCGAACCCATCAGAGGCGAACAGTGACGAAAGCAGCGATCACAGGTGCCGCCGAAAGGCCTTTCGAACTCGGACACGTCGTTCCCATTCTTCGCGTTTCCGACTTCGACCGCAGCATCGCCTACTACGTCGACCGACTCGGCTTCGCGGAAGACTGGCGCTTCGGGCGCTTCGGATCGGTCAGCCGCGACAGCGCGTCCCTGATGCTGAGCGAGGGCAGCCAGGGGTGCTCGAGCACGTGGGTGTGGATCGCGGTCGGGGATGCCGACGCGCTCTACGAGGAGCTGCTCCAGCGGGGAGCGGACATCCGTCACCCGCCGACCAACTTCCCGTGGGGATCCCGGGAGGCTCACGTATTCGATGCCGACCGGCACGTGCTCCGGTTCGGCAGCGAAGCGCCCGAAGATGCGCCCCTCGGTCCCTGGCTGGACGAGGAGGGGGTACGCTGGATGCCGGAGGCGGACGGCAGCTGGAGTCGCATGGAAGGGTAACGGCACCTTCTCACCGCCGCTTCGTCCGCTTCGTCGCCTCCGCCGTCATCGGATCCTCAGGCCACGGGTGCTTCGGATACCGCCCCCGCAGGTCCTTCCGCACCTCGAAGTACCCCTCCCGCCAGAAGCTCGCGAGGTCCCGCGTGACCTGGACCGGCCGCCGCGCCGGGGACAGCAGGTGCATGGTCACGGGCAGCCGCCCGCCGGCGATCCGGGGCGTCTCGAGCATCCCGAACACTTCCTGGAGCTTCACGGCCAGCACGGGCGCGTCGGGGTCCGAGTAGTCCACGCGGATCCGGGACCCGCTGGGCACCTCGATGTGGGTGGGCGCGAGGTCGTCGAGCTTCGACCGGAGCTCCCACGGCAGCCGGGCGAGGAGCGCTTCGGCGAGGTCGAGCTTGCGCAGGTCCTCGAGGCGGCGGAAGCCGGGGGGGCCAGGGAAGAATGGCAGGAGCCAGCTCTCCATCGTCGCTGCGAGGGTTTCGTCGGATGACGCGGGCCAGCGGTCGGGCTCCAGGCGGTGGAGGGTCTCGAGGCGGTCCCGGAGCTGGGCGGTCTCCTTCGACCAGGGGAGGGCGGCGAGGCCGGCGGCGCGGATGCCGTCCAGGAGGGCGCGGGCGATCGCGTCCGGCGGCGCCGCCGCCAGCGGCGCCTCGCCCAGCTCCAGGGCGCCGAGCCACCGGACCCGCCGTGCGACGACGCGCCCCGCCTCGCCGTCCCACACGACTTCCTCCGCCTCCTCGATCTGCCCGCCGAACCACTCCTCGATCTCCGCCAGTGTGAGGGGCGCCGCGCGGAAGATCCGCGCCTCCGTCCCGCGCCCTTCCACGTCCGCCACCGCCAGCCAGTCCTCGCCTTCGAGGGGTTGGGGTTCCGCGAACCGCGCGCCCCGCCCGTTCCGCAAAAGAAATCGCCCCCGCTCCCCAGAACGCCGCCGTGCAATGCGGTCCGGGTAAGCGAGGGCCGCAAGAACGCCCGCGGAAGGAAGTTCCCCTGTGCGTGTGCCTGTGCCTGTGCCTGTGCCTGTGCGAGCCCCCTGACCCGAAACCCCCCGCCCGATCCGCCCCGCCTCGTCCCGGATGGCCCGTAGCGCCGAATGATCGACGTCGTCCTCCCCGGCGCCGCGGCGCCCCGAAAGAACGTCCAGCCGCACCCGCAGGTCCGCGTCCGGCGCCCGCCCGCGCCCGCGAACGAAGTCGCGCTCGGAAAGAATGGCGGCGAGAAACGAAGCGGTCTCGCCGTCGCCTGATTCCGCCCCGATGAGCGCGAGGTGGGCGAGGCGCGGGTGGGTCCCGATGCCGGCGAGGCGGCGGCCGTGGTCGGTGGCGGTGCCGTCGTCGTCCACGGCGTCGAGCTCACGGAGCAGCTCGAGGGCCTGGCGGTAGGCGGCGTCGGGGGGCGGGTCGAGCCAGCGGAGGTCGTCGGGCGCGGTGCCCCAGGCGGCCAGCTCGAGGGCGAGGGGCGCGAGGTCGGCCTCGAGGATCTCGGGACGACGGTGGGGGACGAGCCCGCGGTCCTCGGCCTCCGTCCACAGGCGGTAGCAGGTGCCGGGCGCCAGGCGGCCGGCGCGGCCCCGTCGCTGGTCGGCGGCGTCGCGGGTGACGCGGACGGTCTCGAGGCGGGTCATGCCGGTGCCCGGATCGAAGCGGGGCACGCGGGCGAGGCCGGCGTCGATGACGACGCGGACGCCCTCGATCGTCAGGGACGTCTCGGCGATGGACGTGGCAAGCACTACCTTCCGCCGCCCGGGCGGCGAGGGGGCGATGGCGGCGTCCTGCTCGCGGCGCGGCAGGGCGCCGAACAGGGCGTGGATCGTCGTGTCCGGCTGGAGCCCGGCCTCCCGGAGCCGGCGCTCAGTGCGGCGGATCTCGGCGGCGCCGGGGAGGAAGACGAGGAGGTCGCCGTCGTCGTGCTCGAGGGCATGGAGGATGGCCCGGACGACGTGCGGCTCGATCCACTCGCCCGGCTCGATCGACGACTTCCGCCACCGCGTCTCCACCGGGAACGTCCGACCCTCGCTCCGGACGACGGGCGCGTCCCCCAGCAGCGCCGCGACCGGCACCGCATCCAGCGTGGCCGACATCACCAGCAGCCGGAGGTCCGGCCGCAGCAGCGCGCGCGCCTGGATCGCGAGCGCGAGCCCGAGGTCGGCGTGGAGCGACCGCTCGTGGAACTCGTCGAACACCACCAGCCCGATCCCCTCCAGCGATGGGTCCGACTGCGCCATCCGCGTCAGCACCCCCTCCGTG
>DATKBW010000187.1:0-13622 GCA_035513575.1 Longimicrobiales bacterium
CTACTGGCCGCTTTCAGACAGCAGCCGCGCGACCGCCTGGTCGAGCGCGGGGCGCGCGAAGAGCCCGCGCACCGTATGCCGGATCCGGCCCTGCCGGTCGATCAGGAACGAGGTCGGCAGCGTGCGCGCGCCGCCGAACGCACGCACGGCCTCCGCGCTGGCCATGCCGATCGGGAACGTGAGGCCCCGCTCCCCGACCCAGTCCGCCACCGCGCCGGTCTCACCCCGGTCCGTCGACAGCGCTACGATCGAGAACCCGCGGTCGCGATACTTCTCGTACACCTTCTCGAACCCCGGCATCTCCACGCGGCACGGCGCGCACCAGGTGGCCCAGAAGTTCACCAGCACGACCTGGCCGCGGAGGTCCGAAAGCCGGATCGATTCGCCCTCCAGCGTCGTTACCCGGATATCCGCCGCCGGCGGCCCCGCGTCGCCGACGCCGAGCGCCGCGCCGACCTGCGGCCCCAGGCGGTAGCCCACGAAGCCGAGCACCGCGATCCACAGGACGGTCTCGATCGTGACACGCGGCCACCGCCGCTTCGCTTTCATCGGCACGCCTTCGCTCATGGGGAGCTCTCGGGTCCGTTTGGCGACAAGCACCGGCGCCCGTCAGGCGCAGCAGCTCAGTTTCGCCACGTCCTTCGTGAAGGTCTGCCCGGCGAGCTTCAGACCCTCGCCCCACGTCAGATACGGGTGCAGCGCGGAGACCACCTCCTGGACCCGGAGCCCGGAGCGCACCGCCACCACCGCCTCGCCGATCACGTCGCCGGCGTTCGCCGAGACCAGATGCGCGCCGAGGAGCCGGTCCGTGTCGGCGTCCGCCACCAGCTTGATCACGCCGGCCGACCGGTACGATACCATCGCCCGGGGCAGGTGCTCGACGGACATCGACGTGACCTTGGGGTCTATGCCCGCCGCGCGCGCCTCTTCCTCGGTCATCCCCACCGCCGCGACCTGCGGATCGGTGAAGGTGATGCGTGGCGTGGCCGAGAGATCGACCTCCAGCGGGGCCTCCCCTGTGACCTCCGAGAGCGCGGCCTGCGCCGCGATACCGCCCTGGAGCGCGGCCACGTAGACGAAGCCCGGACCGCCGGTCACGTCGCCCGCGGCGAACACGTCCGGGCTCGATGTCCGCATCATCGCATCGGTCTCGATGAACCCACGCCGGTCTGTCCGGACCCCGGCGGCTTTCAGCCCCAGGTCCTCCGTATTCGGGCGCCGCCCCGTGGCCACGAGCAGCTGCTCCGCCCTGATCTCGCCCGACGCGCCCGCCTCGCCCAGCTCGACCACATAGCCGCCACCGTCACGAGCCACGCCCGAGACCTCGACCCCTGCGTGGATCTCCATGCCCTCCGCTGCCAGCGCTTCCGCCACCGCCGAGGACACCTCCGGATCTTCACCGGGGAGGATCCGATCCATGGCTTCGATGACACTGACCCTTGCGCCGAACCGGGCCATCGCCTGCCCGAGCTCGAGCCCCACCGCGCCGGCGCCGATCACGACCAGGCTCGCGGGGAGCGCCTCCAGCTCCATCACGGTCGCGCTGTCGAGCGCGCCCGCCTCCTCCAGGCCAGGGATCGGCGGCAGCGCGGGCCGGGTCCCGGTCGCCACCACGATCTTCCGCGCCCGGATCTCGCGCTCCCCCACCCGGACCCGTCCTCCTCCCATCAGCTCGGCCCGGCCCCGCACCAGGGTCACACCCTCGTGCGCGTCGATCACGTCGAGGTACTTTTCCCGACGGAGCCGCTCGACCAGGTCCCGCTTCTGACGGATCACCTCCCGCCACACCATCTCCGGCTCACACGCGCCGATCCCGGGGAAGCCCGAGCGCGCGGCGTGATAGTGGTGCGCCGCCTCGATCAGGTTCTTCGATGGAATGCAGCCCACGTTCACGCACGTGCCGCCAACGACCTCCGCCGCCTCTACCACCGCGGCCGTCCGTCCCAGCTCGGATGCCCGGATCGCCGCGGCCATGCCGGCCCCCCCGCTGCCGATCACCACCAGGTCGTGGTCGAACCCTTTGCCCGCCATCCGTCAGTCCTCCTTCAGGCTGGCCGTATACCCCAGCTCCTCGATCGCCGCCGCGAGCTGGTCCGGCCTCGCCCGCGACGGGTCGTAGACCGCCCATGCGCGGCCCTCGCCCGTTTCCGCCTCATAATCGGCACCCGCGCTGTCCACCCCCGGGATCCGCTTCAGCGCCAGCCGCGCCGCGATCGCGCAGCCGCCGCAATCCATCCCGATCACGGCGAATTCGGCGCGCGCGCGGTCCGCCGCCAGGTCCGCTTGCCCCGGCGCCGCCGCTTCCGCCCGCACTTCCGTAGCCGCCTCCGCCGCCGCACCGTCGCCGGCACGGTCCGGGTCACAACCGGCCAGCCCGACGAGCACCGCCATCGTCACGACCGCAACATTGTTGATTCCTCTGTTCAGCATCTTTCGTCCTCCTCAGATCAGCCAGTTGGACCACGTCGGAAAGCTCCAGAGCACGAGCGCGACGACCGTGGCCGACCACAGGACCACCCGCTCACGCGACCGGCTCCGCGGAACCGCGCACGCCCGGGCGTCCCCCGCCGGGCCGCCCTCCCCGCCCGCCTGCGCGGGCGAGCCGTAGGCCGTGTAGAACCCGAACCCCAGCGCCGCGACCATCAACGCGCCGAACACCGGCCGGAGCGGCTCGAACGTGCTCGCCAGACCGGCTCCCACACCGAACACCACGAACAGCACCGGACCGATGCAGCAGAGGGCGCCGAGGAACGCAGCTCCCACGGCCCCGGCCGAGGCCAGCAGCCCGCGGCTCCGAGACCGAACCCCTTCCTCTTCGGCCGCACCCGCGGATCCCGTCACGTCAGCCATGTTTCAGTACCCTCCCCAGCGCGCTCTTCAAGCTCTCCAGCGCGGCCCTGCCCTCCGCCGCGCCCGCCTCGACCTGCGGCAACACGCAGCTTTCCATGTGCCCCTGGAGGAGCTCCACCGCCACCGCGTTCACCGCCTGCTTCAGCGCCGCCACCTGAACGAGCATGGCGTCGCAGCTCCTGTGCTCCGCCAGCATGCGCCGGATACCGCGAACCTGCCCCTCCACACGCGCCAGACGGTTCTGAAGCGCGTTCTCCACTTCCGGCTCCAGGTACAGCTCCGCCGGCTGGATCGTGCTCAGGCTCATGTTCCTGCTCCCTTCGAGTGGCCGCTCCGTTTGTCGTGCATACCCACCGGGGTATCACTGAGGCCGAACCGGTCCGGGGGTCAGAAGGTTCCGGGCGGCGCGAAGCGCAGGGGGTCGCGCCCCGCAGCGCGAGGGGGGCGGTCCCCCTCGCGCGTTCGCCGGTCGGGAACCCTCGCGACGCGTTTCCTGTTGGGTGTGCCACCGTGACCAACAGAAGCCATTGATGCGACGACGAGAGTACAGGTTCCGGGCGGGGCTGGCGGTCCTGCTGGCATTGCCGGCGGCGCATCCGCTGCTCATCCCGGCCATCGGTGTGCCGTCCCACCTGTTGTGGTGGATCCACGTGCTGCCGGTGGCGCTGATTTCGTTCCGGCACGGGCGACTGCCCGCTGCCATCGCGGTGGCGACGTCCGCGGGACTGGTCGCCGCCGGGGAGCGGCTCTTCGGGGCCGGGTATGGCGCGCCGGCGTCGTGGGAAACCGTCTGGTCCCTGACGGTCGCGCTGCTGGCGACGCACGTGCTGGTTGCCGGTTTCGCGCTCTACGCCCGCAGGACGGCCCGTCGATACCAGGTCCTGTTCGACAACGCCGCTTCGGCGATCATTCGGACGGACGATCGCGGCCGGATCACGGCCGCGAATCCGCGTGCGCTGCAGCTGTTCGGCTGTCAGCTGCAGGACCTGCGGGGCCGGACGTTCGGCGAGGTCTCGTGGCTCCGGCACGTGCCGGCTCCGCTGGCGCTGCGCGCGGAGAGCTGGTCGGGCTCGATCGTCGTCGGAAGTGATGGTGCCGAGCGGAGCGCCCATGTGACGGTCGCCGCCGTGGGCGGCCAGGATCCGCCCGGCCAGCAGGTCCTGATCGTCGATCGGACCCAGGAGGTGGCGCAGGAGCGGGAGATGGAGCGGCAGGCGCGTCTTGCTACGCTGGGCGCAACGCTGGCGGGCGTTGCCCACGAGCTCCGGAATCCGCTCCAGGTGATCGGCGGGTATTGCGATCTGGGTCTCGATCCCGAAGCGGACGCGGCGTCCATGCGACACGCGCTGGAGACGATCGGCGGGCAATCGGATCGGATGCAGCAGCTGGTGCGGGAGCTTCTCGGATTCTCGAGGACCTCGGAGCGGCCCGAGCGAGTGCACCTCGCGCGTGAGGTCCGTGGCCTTCTGCGCATGCAGCGGGTCGCCCACGGGCGGTCGGTGACGATCCGGGAACGGATTCTGTGGGATGGCGCGGCCGACGTGAGCGCGGCCAAGGTCGAGCAGATCCTGACGAACCTGCTTTCGAACGCGGTGGATGCCGGACCTCGCGGCCGCTGCACGATCGATGTGGAGCTCAGATCGGAGGGAGACGACGTGCTGATCGAGGTCGCGGACAACGGGCCGGGGGTGGATCCATCAGCGGCCGCCCACATCTTCGAGCCGTTCGTAACGACGAAGGCGGAGGGTCACGGGACCGGGCTGGGACTCGCGATCAGCCGCCGTCTCGCGGTCGCGATGGGGGGAGACCTCACGGTTTCCGATCGGGCAACCGGCGGTGCCCTCTTCACGCTGCGATTGCCGATCGAGGGAAGGGCAGATGCTGGGGTGGCCGGGTTCCTCGAGGGGATTCCGGCATGAGCCGCGAGGCGATGTGGGACCGGGTCCGGATGGCCTGGTCGATGTTGTCGGGATCGAGCGAGCACGACGTGCATCCAGGGCGTGCACGGGAGGCGCCGGAACCGGTTCCCGGTGACCAGCCGAAGCTCTCGAAGGAGGGCTACGCCGAAGAGGCCCTGCCCTGGCTGGACGCGGTGTACCGGTTCTCGCTCCGGCTGACCGCCGGCGAGCAGGACGCGGCGGAGGACCTGGTCCAGGAGACCTACCTGCGCGCGCACCGGTTCTGGCACACATACGAGCGCGGGACGAACGCGAAGTCGTGGCTCTTCACGATCTGCCGGAACACGTTCCTGCATCAGAAGGAGCTGGTCCGCAGCCAGCGCGAGCGCCCCGCGGCCGACCTCGACGCCCGGGTGGAAGCCCTGTCGGCGGCGTCCGCGTTCGAGAAGGCGCCCACGAACCCGGAGCTGGAATTCTTCGGTCGCCTGATCGACGACGAGGTGGTGGACGCGATCGACGCGCTGCCGGAGGACTTCCGGGAAGTGCTGGTCCTGAGCGACCTGGGCGACCTGAAGTACACCGAGATCGCGCAGGTCCTGGACATCCCGGTGGGCACGGCCAAGAGCCGCCTGTTCCGGGCCAGGCGGATGCTGCAGGGACAGCTGAGGGGCTTCGCACTTCGGGCGGGCTACGTCCGGGAGGAGACGCCATGATGGAGGCAATGGGAATGATCCGGTGCGAGGACGCGCTCGCGCGTCTCTGGGAATTCCTGGACGACGAGCTGTCCCCGGACGAGGAGATCCAGGTCAAGGAGCACCTCGACATCTGCAACCGCTGCTATCCGCAGTACGACTTCCAGCGGGCATACTTCGCGTACACCCGCCGCATCCGCGACCGCGACCACGCGTCGCCGGAGCTGCGGCGGCGCATCTTCCGGATGATCCTGGAGGAGGAGGCTGGCAGCAATGGTAATGAATGAGCACCCTAGCATGACGCTGGACCGGCGGCTGGGGCGGGTTGACGCCGCCCGCGGCGAGGCTGAAGCTGTGGCGGCGGCCGACAGCGCCGCCCCCGGCTGACGCAGCCGGCAGCGCCCCCGCAGCAGGAGGATGACCATGTCGAGCGAGCCGATCGAGCCGACCGCCGCCCCCGCCTGGATCCGGACCATCCCCGCCTCCGAGGCGGACGGCACCCTCGCCGAGGCGTATGCGGCCATCGCCGGCCGCTCCGGCTCGGTGGCGAATATCCTGGCCTCGCAGTCGCTCCACCCGGAAGGCATGCGGGACCATTACGCGCTCTACCGGACGCTGATGTTCGGTCGCGGCGCCCTGTCGCGGGCCGACCGCGAGTCCATCGCCGTCACGGTGTCGGCGGCCAACGGGTGCCGCTACTGAATCGACCATCACGGGGCGGCGCTCCGTCTGATCACGCGCGACGAGGAGCTGGTTCGCGCCCTCGCCGGTGACTGGCGTGCGGCGGATCTCGAGCCGCGGCTGCGCGAGGTCCTCGGCTTCGCGGAGAAGCTGACCGTCGAGCCGCGGGCCGTGCGCGAGGATGACCTCGCGCCGCTCCGCGCCGCGGGGCTGGACGACCGGGGGATCCTGGAGGTGGTCGAGGTGACCGCCTATTTCAACTTCGTGAATCGGCTCGCGGACGGCCTCGGCGTCTCTCTCGAGGGGCCCGGATAGCGGCCGGAACCGATCGCGACCCACTTCGGTTGGCTGGGGTGAAGGAACGGGGACACCTCAGCAGCGGAGCGCATCAAGTGGCACGTGTGAGTTCTGCGTGAACGCCTTCGGCGTGAAGGACGGGGTCCGGGAGGCGGACGTCGGCCTGTTGAGCGAGTTCGAGGGCCATCCGAGCCTTCGCAGGCGCGTGGCGGACGGCTACGACGTCATCACGTTTTGAGGGACCCCGGCGGCGGGACGTTTTCCCGAAATCCACCCGATCCACGGAGGGAATGATGCGGAGGATGGCGATTGCGACGGGAACACTGCTGGTCGCGGGAACCATGGCGGCCGGCTGCGCGGAGTCGGAGCAGCAGGTGGAGGAAGACGCGCCGGCGGTCGCGCCCGCGCAGACCACTGAATCGGCCCCGGCCTCCCCGCCGGATACCACGGCCGAAGCCCTGTGGGCACACCTCGAGGAGGAGGATTACCGTGAGAGCTGGAGCCTGTGGCCGGGGACGGACCGGCTCTACGAGGGCACCGAGCCGCATGGCATGCTGCTGACGACGTACGCGAACGAGATCGCCCTGGAGGCCCTGCGGGCGGGCGCGGTGGAGGACCTGCCGCCGGGGTCGATCATCGTGAAGGAGAACTACATGCCGGACAGCACGTTCGACGCCGCAACGGTCATGTTCAAGGTCGACGCCTACAACACGGAGCACCAGGACTGGCTGTTCGCGAAGTACAACGCGGAGGGCACCCCCGACGCGTTCGGGCGCGCGCCCATGTGCCAGGCGTGCCACCAGCAGGCGCCGAGCGGCTACGTCTACACCGAAGTCCCCCGCTGAGGAGATGAGGCGCGTGTGACGCGCGCCGCGCGCCGCGCCCTCCGACACGGCGCGACCTTCGACGAGGATAGCGAATGAGGAACCAGAAGATCAGCTTCCCGGGGGCCCGTGGCGATCGGCTCAGCGCACGCCTGAGTCTGCCGCCGGACGGCGACGTGGTCGCGTGCGCGCTCTTAGCCCACTGCTTCACCTGCTCGAAGGACCTGAAGCCGGTCGTCAACATCAGCCGCGCGCTGACGCAGCAGAGGATCGCCGTGCTCCGCTTCGATTTCACCGGCCTGGGCGAGAGCGAGGGCGATTTCGCCGACACCACGTTCACCTCGAACATCGCGGATCTCGTGGCGGCGGCGCGGTTCATGGAGCGGGAGCTCAGCGCGCCGGCCCTCCTGGTGGGGCACTCCCTGGGCGGCACCGCGGTGCTCAAGGCGGCCGGGGCTCTGGACTCGGTGCGCGCCGTCGCCACGATCGGCGCACCCTTCGAGCCGGGGCACGTGAAGCACCTGTTCGCCGACTCGCTCGAGGATATCGAGCAGCAGGGGCAGGCGGACGTGGTGCTGGCCGGGCGCCGGTTCACGGTGAGTCGCGATTTCGTCCGCGACATCGCGGGCCACCGGATGCAGGAGGCGATCGCCGGGCTGCGACGTCCGCTCCTGATCTTCCACTCACCCGTGGACGCCACGGTCGGGATCGACAATGCCGCGGAGATCTACGCGGCGGCGCGACACCCCAAGAGCTTCGTCTCCCTCGATGACGCCGATCACCTCCTTCTGGAGGACCGCGACTCCCTCTACGTGGGCGCCGTGCTGGCCGCCTGGGCCCGACGCTATCTGGATGAGCCGCCCCAGCCGGAGACCGTGGAGGAGCTCCGCCAGGACAGCCGCGTCTCCGCCCGCACCGCCGCCGGCGCCTTCCGAACGGACATCCTGGCGCGGGGCCACCCGCTGCTCGCGGACGAACCGATGGCGGTTGGGGGCGAGGATCTCGGCCCCACGCCGTACGACCTCCTCGCCGCCGCGCTGGGCGCCTGCACCACCATGACGCTGCGGATGTATGCCGATCGCAAGGAGTGGCCGCTCGAGGAGGCGGTCGTGCGGCTGAAGCACTCGAAGGTCCACGCCGAGGACGAGGAGCGCTGCGAGAGCGGCGATGCCCGCCTGGACCGCCTGGAGCGCGAACTCACGCTGATCGGGCCGCTCGACGCGGAACAGCGGGCGAGGCTGCTGGAAATAGCCGACCGCTGTCCCGTACACCGCACGCTCAGCGCGGGCGTGCGGATCGCGACCGCCCTGACGGCGGAGTCCGGAGCGGCGATCGGTTGACTCTCGCTGGCCGGTCCCGATTATGATGGCATCAAAAGATTCGTCGAGGCGGCCAAGGACGCCGCGCGGGAGGCGCTCGACGCGGGGGTACGAGCCGTCGACCCGCGACCTCGGACGAGCTGCTCCCGACGCTCGAACCGGGCGACTACCTCGCCATCCAGGCCTACGTGGACCCCTGAGGCCGAGATCGTACAGGAGCTCGAACGGACCCGGACCGTCCTGCGCGGCGGGAGACCTCCAGGCGCTGATGGACCGCGGCCGACGGGCTGGCCGGGTCCGGATCGAAGACCTCAGAAAGGCACAGACATGAAGATCGCGATGGTTGGACTCGGCAAGATGGGCGCGAACATGACAGAGCGGCTGCGGCGGGCCGGCCAGGAGGTCGTCGGCTATGACCGTGACCCCGAAAAGGCGGACGTCGGTTCGCTGCGGGAGGCGGTCGAGGCCCTGAGCGGAGAGCCCCGGCGGGTCGTGTGGGTGATGGTGCCGGCGGGAGGGCCCACCGACGCGACCGTCAGAGAGCTCGCGGAGTTGCTTTCCGAGGGAGACCTGGTCGTTGACGGCGGCAACTCGAACTTCCGGGACACCTCGCGCCACGCCGGGCTGCTCGGAGAACGCGGTGTGGCCTTCGTCGACGCGGGCGTGTCCGGCGGGGTGTGGGGGCTCGAGGAGGGGTACTGCATCATGGCGGGGGGCAGCGACGAGGACATCGACCACCTCCGGCCGATCTTCGATGCGCTCGTCACCGACAACGGGTTCGCCCACGTCGGACCCGTCGGCACCGGGCACTTCGTCAAGATGGTCCACAACGGCGTGGAGTACGCCCTGATGCAGGCGTACGCCGAGGGCTACGAGCTGCTGACCACCGTGGATCTCGACATCGACGTGCCGGCCTCGCTGGAGGTCTGGCGTCACGGCAGCGTCGTGCGGTCGTGGCTGCTCGATCTGCTGGCCGACGCCCTGGCCAGGGATCCCGGCCTGGCCTCGGTTCGGGGCTACGCCGACGACTCCGGCGAGGGACGGTGGACCGTCGAGGAGGCGATCGCCAACGCCGTCCCGGTGCCGGCGATCAGCGCGGCGCTGTACGCGCGGTTCGCGTCCCAGCAGGACGACTCGCCCGCCATGAAGGCGATCGCGACGCTGCGCAACCAGTTCGGCGGCCACGAAGTGCTCTCGCCATGAGCGACCGGAGCGACGCGCTCGTGTTGTTCGGCGCTACCGGCGACCTCGCCAGGAAGAAGCTGTTCCCGGCGCTGTACGACCTCGCACAAAACGATGCGCTGCCGGCAGTGGTGGTCGGTGTCTCGCGTTCGGAGTGGTCGGACGACGATCTCGTCGAGTACGCCCGCGCCTCCATCGAGGACCACGCCGCTCGCTCGGATCCCGCCGCGTTCGAGCGGCTCGCCGGCGCGTTGACCCACGTGGCCGGGGACTACCGCCAGGCCGATACCTACGCGCGGCTGGCATCTGCGCTCGGTTCGTGCGAGCGACCCCTGCTGTATCTGGCCATCCCGCCGAGTCTGTTCGAGACCGTGGTTCAGGGGCTTGCCGAGGCCGGCCTCAACCAACGCGGTCGGGTCGTGCTCGAGAAGCCGTTCGGCCGCGACCTGGACTCGGCGCGAGAGCTCAACCGGTGTGTGCTGGACGCCTTCCCCGAGGAGGCGGCCTTCCGGATCGACCACTTCCTCGGGAAGGAGCAGGTGCTCGACCTCCTCGTGTTCCGCTTCGCCAACCTCCTGCTCGAGCCGGCCTGGAACCGCCATTACGTGGACAGCGTGCAGATCACGATGGCCGAGGACTTCGGGGTCGAAGGTCGCGGCGCGTTCTACGAGGAGGTCGGGGCGCTCCGGGACGTGGTCCAGAACCACCTGCTCCAGATCGTGGCGCTGGTGGCCATGGACGCGCCCGTGGACGCCAGCGCGAAATCGCTGCGCAACGAGAAGGTCAAGGTCCTCTCGGCCATGCCGCCCCTCGACCCGGCCGCGATCGTGAGGGGCCAGTACGACGGCTACCGTGACGAGGACGGGGTCGCTTCCGGATCGGATGTCGAGACCTTCGTGGCGTTGCGGGCCGAGATCGACTCGTGGCGCTGGGCCGGCGTGCCGTTCTACATCCGGGCCGGCAAGCGGCTGGCGACGACCGCCACCGAGGTCCTGGTGGAGTTCAAGCAGCCGCCCCGGCTGTTCTTCGCCCGGTCCGACACCGACCTCCCCCATCCGAACCACCTTCTCTTCCGGCTCAAGCCGGGCGAGCGGGTATCGGTGTCGGTGCAGATCAAGCGGCCGGGCGAAGAGCTGCACAGCCGGCCTGTGGACCTGGTCTACGACTACGATGAGCGGAGAGAGGGCCGCCGGGAAGAGGCGTACGCGCGGCTGCTCGACAGCGCGCTCGACGGCGACCAGCGGCTGTTCGCCCGCGCCGACGGCGTCGAGGAAGCCTGGCGCATCGTCGCGCCCGCACTGGACAGCCGCCCTCCGGTCATCGTCTATCCGTCCGGATCGTGGGGCCCCACGGAGGCCGACGACCTGATCGCCCGGCACGGCGGGTGGCACTGCCCGGAGATCACTACCGATGGTTAAGCCACCCCTCACGCTGGCGGTGGACCTCGGCGGGACCCGGATGCGCGCTGGCCTCGTCCGCGACGGCGGGGAGCTGGTCGTCCGGCGCGCCGAGGCGACGCCGCGCGGCGCCGCCTGCCCCGATGCGCTCATGGCGCTGGTGGGAGACATCCTGGCTGACGAACGGGTGGACCGCGCCGTCATCGGCGTCCCGGGGCGCGTCGACCACCGCGCGGGCCGCCTCGAGTACGCCCCGAACCTGCCGCCTCACTGGCCGGAGTCCCTCGACGAGGAGAGCCTCTCGGGGCGCCTGGGCCTCCCGATTTCACTCGCCAATGACGCGGACCTCGCGGCGGTCGGCGAAGCCTACTTCGGCGCCGCCCGCGGTCACACCGACGTCGTCTATCTCACCATCTCGACCGGCATCGGCGCGGGCGTGGTGCTCGACAGGCGGCTCGTCACCGGGACCCGGTCCTGGGCCGAGGTCGGCCACACCGTCCTCGAGCACGCCGCGGGCCTGCGCGGTGAGCCCGCGAGCTTCGAAGACCTCGGATCGGGGACAGCGCTGGCGCAGCGCGCCGCCCGGGCCGGCCTCCCCCCGGATGGCGCCCGCATCGTCGCCCTGGTCCACGACGGCGATCCCGAAGCGATCCGGGTCTGGGACGACCTGGTGTCAGTGATCTGCACGGGCGTCATCAACCTCGCCCACCTGTTCACCCCCTCCGCCATCGTCCTCGGCGGCGGTGTCGGCCGCAACGGCGACCTGCTGATCGCGCCGGTCCGTGAGGCACTCGAGCTTCGGGGCCCGCGTGGCCTGCCGACCCCGATCGAGGTCCTCGTGGCCGAGCTCGGCGACGACGCTGCCCTCGTGGGCGCGGCCGGCTGGCTGCGTGCGCGAGAGGCGCCGTGCCATGGTTGACGACCGCGAGCACCCGGACCAGCGGATCGTGCTCGTGCGCCACGCCCAGACGGCGTGGAAGGGCCACTTCGGGGGCATGACGTGAGGATCGAGGCCGTCGCCGGGGGCGGGATCGCGGAACGGGGTGCCGCGCACATCGCGGCCGTGCTGCGCTCCTCGGTCGCGGCGCGCGGCCGTGTCACCGTGGCCTTCAGCGGTGGCTCCACCGCGGGGCCGCTCCTCCAGGCGCTGGCCGACGCCGACGTTCCGTGGTCCGCGGTCCATGTGCTGCAGGTCGACGAGCGGGTCGCCCCCGAGGGCCACCCGGACCGGAACCTGACCACGCTCCGGCGGCGCTTCATCGACTGCGTCCCGCTACCCCCCGACCAGCTTCACGCCATGCCGGTCGACGCCAGCGACCTCGATGCGGCCGCGGACCGGTACGCCGGGACACTTCAGGACCTCGCCGGGCGCCCGCCGCGCCTGGACTTCATCCATCTGGGGCTCGGCACGGACGGACACACCGCTTCGCTCCTGCCCGGCAGCCCGCTGCTTTCGACGGGCGCACCCGTCGGCGTGACGGCCGCGTACCGGGGTCGGCGCCGCATGACCCTCACCCTCCCGGTGCTGTCGGACGCCCGCCACGTGCTCTGGTTCGTCCGCGGCGCCGACAAGGCGGCCATGGTGCGGCGCCTCGTCGACGGTGACCCGACCATCCCGGCAGGCAAGGTCGAACCGTCGCGGGCCCTGCTGCTGCTGGATCCGCCGGCCGCGACCGCACTCCCCTCTCAGGTATCAGGAGAAGCCCCATGAGCACCACCACGCCGACCGGCTGGCGCGCCGACGTCGTCGCGCACCACGGCGACCACGAACCGATCCCGCCGGGGGTCGAACGCGACGCGATCAATGCCGTGCGGTTCCTGGCGGCGGACGCCGTCGAGCATGCGGGATCGGGGCATCCCGACGGTGACCGGGTGACGATCCTGGCCACCGGCTCCGAGGTGCACCGGTCCCCGGCGTCCGACCCGGCCGACTCGGCCCACCCTGACGACCCGGCGGGCGGGGCCGTCGGTGCCGAGCGCCCGGCAAACGCTCACCCTCGAGCAGGACCTCCTCGCTCACCTCGATGCGCGTGGCCTCGTCCGCGCCGGGGTTCCACACCGAATCGACCGGGACCAGCGCGCCGAACAGATCCTGGCCGCGGGCCGATGGCCGATTGTAGACGACGGCGATCTCGGTCCCTCCCATCCGCTGCCGCATTTCCGCGGGCTGACTCATGCGGTCCGAGCCGTCCGGCAACCCGCCTGCTAGGCCCCGAGCTGGTAGAAAGCGCCCAGCACGGCGCCATACGCCAGGTGGGCGAGGATCGTGGCGAGCGGCGTGCGCCGTCCATAGTTCAGGGCGAAGAAGCCCGGCGGCTGGAGCTGCCGGGTCGGCTCGGGGCCGCGCTCCTCACTGGCCATCCTCGGGTGCATCCCCGGCAGGATCGGCATGGCGGCGCCGAGGACGAAAATGGCGTGCACCAGCCCGATGCCGGCGCCGAGCCAGACCGTGGCGCGCCCCCAGCTCTCGAACGCCAGGGCA
>DATKBW010000188.1:0-2880 GCA_035513575.1 Longimicrobiales bacterium
CTGGGGATCGGGGCGACGACGGCGATCTTCTCGGCGGTGCGTGCGGTGGTCCTCCGTCCGCTCCCGTTCACCGATCCCGGCCGGCTGTACATGGTCTGGGAGTCGAATCCGGAGAAGGGGTGGGAGCGGGAGACGGCGGCCCCGGCGAACTACCTGGACTGGAAGGAGCGGGTCTCGGCGTTCGCCGATGTGGAGGCGTACGGCGGGTTCGCAGGGCCGGTGACGATTACGGGACTCGAGCAGCCGCTGGTCCTGAACGGGCTGACCGTGACGGGCGGGTTCTTCTCGATGCTGGGCGTCCGACCGATGCTCGGCCGCGACTTCACCGAGGAGGAGACCTGGGCGGAGGCGACGTGGCGGGCGGGCGAGACGCCGCTCATCCTGTCCGCCCGGACGTGGCGGTTGGTGTTCGGCGGCGAGGAGTCCGTGATCGGCCGGACGGTGACGTTCAATGCCACCCCCGCCCGGGTGGTGGGCGTGATGCCCGAGGGGTTCGCCTTCCCGTCGGAGGACGTGGACCTGTGGGTGCCCTTCGGCTGGGCGTCCGAGGCGCGGGCGGCGGCGTGGTTCCGCCGCGCCCACTACATCCGGCCGGTCGCCCGACTGGCGGCCGGCGTCACGGCCGAGCGGGCGGCCGCGGAGCTGGAGAGCGTGGCCGCGCATCTCGAGCGGGAGCACCCCGAGCTGAACAAGCTCATGGGCGCGGGGATCTCGCCGCTCCACACGTTCCTGCTCGGTGATACCCGCACGCCGCTCCTGATCCTGCTCGGCGCGGTCGGGGTGATGCTGCTGATCGCGTGCGCGAACGTGGGCAACCTCCTGCTGGTCCGCGCGTCGGGGCGCCGCCGGGACCTGGCCGTGCGGGCCGCGCTCGGCGCGGGACGAGGACGGCTCGTGCGGCAGATGCTGACGGAGAGCCTGGCACTGGCACTGGTGGGAGGGTCCCTCGGCGTCGCCCTGGGCATGGCCGGCACGCGACTCCTCGAGCGGCTCCAGCCCGAGGCGCTCCTGCGCGTGACCACCTTCCCGGTGGACGCCGGAGTCGTCGCCTTCGCGGTGGCCGTCAGCGTGGGGGCCGCCCTCCTCTTCGGCGCCTTCCCCGCCCTCTTCGCCCGCCGCGCCGGTCCGGGCGAAACGCTGCGGGACGCCGGCCGCAGCGCGAGCGCGGGTCGCGGCACCCGGCGGGTGGTGGGCGGGCTCGTCGTCGCCGAGGTGGCGCTGGCGACGCTGCTGGTCCTCGGCGCCGGGCTCCTGCTCCGAAGCATCATGGAGCTGCGACAGGTCGACCCGGGGTTCGAGTCCGACGGTGTCGTCGCCATCACGCTCAACCTCCCCGGCGCGCACTACCCGGGGCCGCCCACGGTCATGGCGTTCTACGACGAGCTCCTGGCCCGCGTCGGGGCCCTCCCCGGTGTCGAGTCCGTCGCCGCGTCGTCCACGCTCCCGCTCCGGGAGCGGGGCTTCACCAGCGACTTCTTCGTTGCGGGTCGCGCACCCGACGAGTACGGGACCGAGGTCGTCCGGCGGAGCATGACGCCTGGCTACCTCGCGAGCATGCGCGTGCCGCTCCTCGCCGGCCGCGCCTTCCGCGACTCCGACGTCCTGATCGGGCCGTGGGATGCGCCCCGCGGCGACCGGGTCGCGCTCATCAACGAGGCCATGGCGCGACAGTACTTCCCTGGCCAGGACCCGGTGGGGCAGCGGATCACGACCGACCGCGTCCCGGACTCGACGTCGGTATGGCGCACGATCGTAGGCGTGGTCGGCAACGAACGGCAGAGCGAGATCGCCATGCCGGCCCAGATCGAGCTGATCGTGCCCTTTGGCCAGTCCTTCGAACGGCAGATGCACGTCTACGCCCGCGTCGCGGCAGGCGAGCCCACCCGGGTCGTGCCGGCCGTCCGGCAGATCGTGCGCGACCTCGACCCGGACCTCCCCCTGGTCGACGCCGTCGCCATGGACGACGTGGTTGCGGACTCGATGGCCCGCAACCGGTTCCTCATGCTCCTGCTCCTGGCCTTCGCCATCGTCGCGCTGGTGCTCGCGCTGGTCGGCGTCTACGGCGTCACGGCCCAGGCCGCCCGCCGGCGGCTCCCGGAGCTCGGGCTCCGGATGGCCCTGGGTGCGCGCGGCCGCGACATCCTCGCGCTGATGTTGAAGGGGGGACTGGGCCTGGTCACCGTCGGGGTCGCGCTCGGGGTCGTCGCCGCCCTCGTCGCCACCCGGGCCATGACCAGCATGCTCTACGGGATCACGCCGAATGATCCGATCACATTCGTTACCGTCGCGGCGCTGCTGGTGGCCGCGGGCGTGGGGGCGTCGTGGGTGCCGGCGAGGCGCGCGGCGAGGCTGGACCCGGCCCGGACGCTGCGGGCGGAGTAGCGCGACGCGCATCGACCCTCGTCGCCGGGCGGGCTCGAACTCGATCCGGTTCAACGGCTTCATGAGGCCTGGGCTGTCAGAGCCAAGGGGTAGCTTCCACCCATGATCCGGCGCACCCTTCTGGTCCTGCTCGTCCTCGAGCTGCTCCACTTCGCTGGCGTGTGAGGTGGGCCGTCGACACGTGGGAGGAAAGCGGGCGGCCACCAAACCCAACCCTTCGGTGGCCACCACTTGCATCAGAGCGGGCGATGGGACTCGAACCCACGACCCTCAGCTTGGAAGTCGGCTCCCCCTCGCCAGAGAGCGCCGCCGGAACAGCTCTGGCTCGACCGTCCACAAAGCAAGTCCCGCTGCACTAATGGTTGCGGCAACGAGTCCAAAGCCGATGCTCATGACAGCAGCAGCGCGAACCTCACTAATTGACAGGAAACGCATCCTTCCATCTCCCTGCACGCGAATCACGGCCACCTTCCCTGCAGCCGCCGGCTGTCCGCGCGC
>DATKBW010000189.1:0-25930 GCA_035513575.1 Longimicrobiales bacterium
AGCCGCCAGTAGACCTTGTGCCCCGCCAGCTCCGGCGCCCGGTGCACATCCCAGCGCAGCCGCGCGGATGCCCGGACGGCACCCGCAATCTGCACGTTCGCCGGCGGCGGCGGCGCCCATGCCAGCGCGGCCAGTACCGCCGCGTTCACGCCGGTCAGCTTCCGGGCGAAATCGAAGTCGACGAACTCGATCACGTCCCCGAACTGCCGCCCGTCCTCCGTCCGCAGGTCCTGGTGCTGCCGGTCGTAGTGCTCGTGCGCCTCCATGATCCGGACTGCGGGGAATCCCTGGTCGTTGAACGGGCGATGGTGCCCGCCACGGCCGAACCGGTCCAGCCGGTAGATCATCATCGCGTCCAGGTTCCGGAAGTACTCCGACGTGATCCGCTCCACGTACCGCGCCACCTGGCGGGACGGCCCGTCCACCTCGCCCCCGTAGAACCGGATCGCCTGCCACGTGCGCTCGTCCGTCGTCGGCGGGCGCGGCTCGCTGAACACCCGGAACACCGTGTTGTCCACCACGCCATCGATCCCGGCGATGTTGCCGATCATGTCGTTGTTCAGCACCGCCTCGATCGTCCACCCCTCCTCCTTCGCCTTCGCCGCCAGGTGCTCGCCCCCGTAGAGACCCTGCTCCTCGCCCGCGAGCCCCGCGAACACGATGGTCTTGTCGAACCGGTACTTCGACAGCACCCGCGCCGCCTCGATCGTACCCGCCATCCCGCTGGCGTTGTCGTTCGCGCCGGGGTTCTCCGCCGTCGCCTCCAGCGCGTCCGAGACCCGGTCGTCGATGTCGCCGCTCATGATCACGTACCGCTCCGGGTGCGTGGTCCCGCGCAGCGTGGCCGTGACGCTCACCACCCACGTGTCCTCCCGGATCCGGCTCTGCGGGTTCCCCTCCACCAAATAGCGCTGGTACTCCACCTCCAGGCACCCGCCGCACGCCGCGCCGATCCGCTGGAACTCGCCGTGGATCCAGCGCCGCGCCGCGCCGATCCCGCGCGTCCGCGAGACCGTGTCCGACATCGTATGGCGCGTCCCGAACCCCACCAGCCGCCGGATGTCCGCCTCGATCCGGTCGGCCGAGACCGAGTCGATGATGGCGGAGATGCGGAGGTCCCGGGCGGGCGGCGTGGTGGGCGCCTGCTGCGCCGTCGCATCGGCCCCACCGGCCGCGAGGACGAGAACGCCGAGCGCCGCGCTGAAGCCCTGAAGCCTGGTCAAGAAGTCCTCCTGGCAGAGTGGTTCGTGAGGCAGCCAACATGGTCCGCCCCCGCCCGCCTTTGCAAACGCCGCCCCGCGCCTCAACTTCCCCACCCGGCGGGTGGCCCGCGAAAAACTCGAACCCCGGAGCCCCGTGCCCCTCCAGGACGCCGTCACCTCCACCGTCCCCGCGGTCGACGTCTCCGCCTGGGCCCTCGGCGCCTTCCTCGCCTACCTCGCGGTCATGGTGGGGATCGGCGCGTGGTCCGCCCGCTTCTCCTCCGCCGGCCTCTCCGAGTTCTTCCTCGGCGGCAGGCGCATGAACCGGTTCGTCGTGGCGCTCTCGGCGGTGGTCTCCGGCCGCAGCTCCTGGCTCCTCCTCGGCGTCACCGGGATGGCGTTCACCCGCGGCGCGTCCGCCCTCTGGGCCGTGGTCGGGTACACCGTGGTGGAGGCGCTCCTGTTCCTCTTCTACGCGCCGCGCCTCCGCCGCTTCTCGCAGCGCTACGACGCCATCACCCTCCCCGACTTCTTCGCCGACCGGTTCCACGACCGGGGCGGGCTGCGGATCGCCCTCGCGGCGGTGATCCTGCTCTTCATGGTGGCCTACGTGGCCGCGCAGTTCGTGGGGGGCGGGAAGGCCATCGGCGCCAGCTTCGGCCTCGCCCCGGGCACCGGGATCCTCCTCACGGCGGGGATCGTCCTGGGCTACACCGTCCTGGGCGGTTTCATGGCCGTGAGCCTGACGGACACGGTCCAGGCCGTGATCATGCTCCTGGCGCTCCTGGCGCTGCCGGCCCTGGCCATCGGGGACTTCGGCGGCTGGAGCGCCGTCGTCGGACAGCTCCGGGCGACGGGCCCCGCCCTCCCCGACCCGTTCGCCCTCTCCTTCGGCGCGTTCCTCGGCTTCGTCGGCATCGGCCTGGGCTCGCCGGGCAACCCGCACATCCTCGTGCGCTACATGTCCATCGACGACCCGCGGCAGCTCCGCTTCGCCGCGGTGGTCGGGACGCTGTGGAACGTGCTCATGGGCGCCGGCGCCATCCTCATCGGGCTGGTGGGGCGCGCGTTCATCACCACCGTCGAGGCGCTCCCGAACGCGGACCCGGAGAACCTGTTCCCGGTCCTGGCGCAGCAGCACCTGCCCGACGTCCTCTTCGGCGTCGTCGTGGCGGCCATCTTCGCGGCCATCATGTCCACGGCCGACTCCCAGCTCCTGGTCGCCGCGTCCACCGTGGTCCGGGACGTCTACGAGAAGGTGCTCCGGCGTGGGCGCCCCCTGACGCAGCGCCGGCTGGTCGTCCTGAGCCGCATCGTCGTGACCGCCCTCGTGGCGGCCGCCCTCGTCCTGGGCTCCATCGCCGACCAGCTGGTCTTCTGGCTCGTGCTCTTCGCCTGGGCGGGGCTGGGCGCCGCCCTCGGACCCACTTCCATCCTGGCCCTGTTCTGGCGTCGCACCACGCGGGCCGGCATCTTCGCCGGGCTCGCCGCCGGAACGCTCACGACGGTGGTCTGGTACTTCACGCCCGCCCTCAAGGGTGCCATCTACGAGCTCATCCCCGCGTTCGCCGCGGGGCTGGCGGCCACGGCGGCGGTGAGCCTGATGACCGCCGCGCCGGAGGGGACGGACGAGATGTTCCGGGTGATGCAGGGAACCGAGGAGGAAGGCACGTGATGCGATCCGCTACGACGACGATGATCCTCGCCACCCTGGCCGCAGCCTGCGCGTCGCTGCCGGCGCAGGAGCCCGCGGGGCGGCCGGCGGCCGCCGGGCCGTACCACCCCTTCCAGCAGGGCGTCCGCTACACGATCGAGGCGACCCAGGACGACGCCACCCACGTCCTCACCGGGCGCGCCCGGCTCGCCTACCGCAACAACGCGCCGCAGGCGCTGGAGCGGCTCTACTTCCACCAGTACCTGAACGCGTTCCGCCCCAACAGCGCGTGGGTCGCCTACGACCTGCGCTTCGACGATCGCACGTTCCAGGACCTGGGCCCCGCGGATCACGCGTACGAGCGGATCGGCGGCTTCACCGTCGATGGCCGGGCCGTCACACCGGTCTACCCCTTCGCTCCCGACTCCACCGTCTTCTACGTGGAGCTGCCCCGTCCCCTCGCGCCCGGGGACTCGCTCCGCGCCGTGATCGACTGGTCCGCCCGGCTCGCCACGGAGCCCCGGCGGCAGGGGCGGCGTGGCCGGCATTACGACTGGGCGCACTGGTATCCCCGCATTGCCGTGTACGGCGCAGACGGGTGGGAGTACCGGTCGCACATCCGGCCGGGCGAGCTGAACGGCACGTTCGGCACTTACGACGTCGCCCTCGAGCTGCCCGCCGACCAGGTCCTGGGCGCCACCGGCGTGCCGGTGGAGGGGGACCCGGGGTGGGAGGGTGCCGCGGTGTCGGAGTCGGGGCCCGTCGTCTACCGGGCGGACTACTACGGCGCGACCGCCGCGCCGCGGCTGGGTCTCCTGGCCGACCGGCCGCCCACCGGCCGCAAGCGGGTCCGGTGGCACGCCGAGGACGTCCACAACTTCGCCTGGAGCACGTCCCCCGCGTACCGGTACCGGGGCGGATCGTGGAACGGCAAGCCGATCCACCTGCTGTGGGAGCCCGCGAGCGAGAACTGGGACCCCGGCCGGATCCTGGCCCGGCAGAAGGTGGCGCTGGACTGGATCGCGGAGCTCTTCGGCGAGTACCCGTGGCCCCAGATCACGGTGACCGATCGGGTCGAGGGCGGCGCCACCGAGTTCCCCATGCTGTACATGACCAGCGGCGGCGCGGTGGTCCACGAGACCATGCACATGGTCGCCCACGGGATCCTGGCCAACAACGAGTGGAAGCAGGGGTGGCTGGACGAGGGGATGGCCTCCTTCCTCGACTCCTGGCTCGCCGAGGTGGAGGGGCGCGGCCCGGAGGAGGTCTGGGGCCGCACACGGGACGCCGTGGCCCGCCTGGACGCCGCCGGGCAGTCGGAGCCGGTGGGGCTCCCGGCCGCGGAGTTCTCCAGCTACCGGATGTACAGCGCGATGACGTACTCCAAGGGCTCGGTCGTCCTCCGCATGCTCCGGGACATGCTCGGCGAGGACGTCTTCCGGCGCGGGCTCCGGGAGTATTACGAGCGGTTCCGCTTCCGTCAGGTGACGGAGTACGACTTCCGGCGCGTCATGGAGGCGGTGAGCGGCCGTGACCTGGGCTGGTTCTTCGACCAGTGGCTCCGCACCACCCATTCGCTCGACTACGCCCTCGGCGGCGTGCGGGTCACGCCGGCGAACGGCGGCTACACGGTCACGGCAGAGGTCCGGCGGGAAGGCGAGGCCTGGATGCCGGTGGTGATCCGGGCCGGGGATGCCCGGCGGGTCCTCGAGTCCCGCGACCGGGTCCAGACCGTCACGCTCCGCACCGGCGTGCGCCCCGACTCGGTGTTCCTGGACCCCGACGGGTCGCTGCTCGACACCCGGCGCGACAACAATCGCCGACCCCTGCGCTGAGCGGCTGGCGAGAACGGGTTCCTTGCAACCCGCGCGCGCCGCGGGCAATATTGGTGCCCCCATGCCAGGACCCGATCCGGACCGCCGATTCACCGCGGTCCACGCCGTTCTCGGCGCGCTTTTCGCCGGCACCGTGCTCTTCATCGTGCCGACCCTGGCCCTCACCGGCTCGCCGGTGGCGGCGGTGGTCGCGGCCATCCTGTGGGTCGGCGGGCTCGGGCTCCTGTGGCTCCTCCTGCGCCGCCAGGCGGACCGCGCCCGCACCGCCCTCCGCGGGGAGCGGGCCGCCGGCGAGCTTTTCCGCACCCTGGTGGAGCGGGGCGGGGAGGCGTTCATGGTCCTGGAGCCTTCCGGCGAGGTGCGCTTCACGAGCCCGAACGTCACGCGGATCCTCGGTGGCGAGCCCCGGCGGCTGCGGGAGAACGGCGGCCTCATGGACGCGATCCCGCACCCCGACCGGCGCCGCGCCCTCCAGGCGCTGTCGCAGGTGCGCCGCAATCCCGGCTCGACGACATCGCTGGAGCTCCGGGCGTGGCACGCGGACGGCAGCGAGAGCTTCCTCGAGGTGCGCGCGACCAACCTGATCGACAACGACGCCGTGGGCGGGATCCTCGTGTCGATGCGCGACATCACGCCCCGCAAGACGTTCGAGACCGAGATCCAGCACCTGGCGTTCTACGACGCACTAACCGGCCTTGCCAACCGTCGCTTCTTCTTCGAGCAGGGGGCGAAAGCCCTGTCCATGGCGAAGCGGCACCGGCAGCCGGCCGCCGTGCTGTACATCGACCTCGATCGCTTCAAGCAGGTGAACGACTCCCTCGGTCACGAGAGCGGCGACGCGCTGCTCAAGCTGATGGCCGACGGCCTGCGCCGCACCCTCCGCGACACCGACATCATCGCCCGCCTCGGCGGCGATGAGTTCGCCGTGATCCTCACCGAAGTCCGGGACGTGGACGCCACGGCCCGCGTCGCCCACCGCATCCTGGAGCACATGCCCGGGAACGTGGTGGCGGAGGGGCACGAGGTCCCGGTGGGCGCCAGCATCGGGATCGCCATGTTCCCGGACGACGGCCGCGAGTTGGAGGACCTCCTGAAGGCGGCCGACGTCGCCATGTACCGCGCCAAGTCCGACGGTACCGGCGTCCAGTTCTACCGGCCCGAGCTCCGCGGGGCGCTCGTCGAGCAGCTGCGCCTCGAGCAGGACATGCGTCGGGCCCTCGAGCACCACGAGTTCCACCTGCACTACCAGCCCGTCTTCCACCTCATGACCGGCGAGATGGTCGGCGCCGAGGCACTCTCCCGCTGGCGCCACTTCACCCGCGGGATGGTCGCCGCGGCCGAGTTCATCAAGCTGGCCGAGCGGGCCGGGCTCATCCGCTCCTTCGACCGCTGGGCGATCGCCCGCGCGATCCACCAGCGGAAGACCCTCTTCGATGGCGGCTGGGGCGGCTGGGTCGCCGTGAACCTCTCGCCCTACTCCGTCACCGACCCCGGACTCCCCGCCTACATCCGCGAGACCCTGGCGGACGCCGGCGTCGAGCCGGGATCCCTCGTCCTCGAACTCCCCGAGTCCGCGGTCCTCGGCGACCTGGCCGCGGCCGCGGACCTCATGTGGGAGCTCAAGAACACCGGCGCCGCCATCGCCCTCGACGATTACGGCGCCGGCGCCACCGCCTTCAGCCACCTCCGGCGTCTCCCCATCGACATCCTCAAGCTCGCCCCCGAGTTCATCCGGTCGATAGGCTCCGATGATGGCGACGAGCGCGTGGTGGAGGGCACCATCGCCATCGCCCACGGCATCCGGGCAAAGGTCCTCGCCAAGGGCGTCGAGCGCGAGGACCAGGTCGAGTGGCTCCGGGAGGCCGGCTGCGATTTCCTCCAGGGCTACCTCATGGGTGGCCCCGTCCCCGCCGAGGAGCTCCAGCGCGGCATCGAGAAGCCCACGCCCTCGGGGGGATGAGAAGGGGCGGCGCTCAGACGGCCCCGGTCCCGCTCCGCAGCAGCTCGTTCACCTTCCGGCGGATGTCCGCGAGCGACGCCGGCTTGGCCATGTACGCGTCGCAGCACCCGGAGCGCAGCACCATCTCGCTGTCGCCGCTCTGGGCCAGGGCGGTGAGGGCGAGGATCGGCACGTCACCGAGCTCCTGCTTGATCCACCGGCCCGCCTCGATCCCGCTCATGGCCGGGAGCTGCAGGTCCATGATGACGACGTCCGGCTGCAGGAGACGCGCCGCTTCGATCCCCTCCTCGCCGCGCCGCGCCGTCTGGACCTGGTGCTCCGACGCCAGCAGGTCCCGCAGGATCACCAGCAGATCGGGATTGTCCTCCACGATCAGGATCTTCGCCATGCTGCCGTGTGTCGGTGAGTCGCCGCCCCTCGCACCCTCCCTGCATCGCACTTAACATGCCCGGCGTGGCGCTGGTGTCCCCTGTCCCCTGTTGCCGGTCCCGGGTAGGTTGCCCGGCCGGGATGTTGCACAGGCGGGCATCGACGCGAACGAGCGAGAAGGACCCATGGATGTGACTCTCCCCGACTCCGTCGTCGAGCCCGACGGCGGCCGGATCGTGTTCCTGGTGATGGACGGCCTCGGAGGCCTCCCCCACGAGGAGACGGGCCGCACGGAGCTCGAGGCCGCCCGCACGCCGAACCTGGACCGGCTGGCGAAGGTCTCGGCCCTCGGCCTCTCGACCCCCGTCGCCCCTGGCATCTCACCCGGCAGCGGCCCCGGCCACCTGGGGCTCTTCGGCTACGACCCCGTCGCGTTCAACATCGGGCGCGGGGTCCTGAGCGCCCTCGGCGTCGATTTCGAGCTGCGCCACGGCGACGTCGCCGCGCGGCTCAACTTCGCCACCCTCGACGCCGACGGGAACATCACCGATCGCCGCGCTGGCCGTCCCTCCGACGAGGAGAACCGGCGGCTGGTGGAGAAGCTCCGCTCCCACGTGAGCCAGGTCGGCGGCGTGCAGGTCTTCTGGGAGTCGGAGAAGGAGCACCGGGTCGTGCTGATCCTTCGTGGCGCCCATCTCTCCGCCGACCTCACGGACACGGACCCGCAGGAGACCGGCGTCCCGCCCGAGCCGCTCCGGGCGGCGAGCCCCGACGGGGAGCGGACGGTGCGCGCGGTGGAGACCATTCTCGCGGAGGCCAACCAGGTCCTGGCCGACGAGATCGTCGCCAACGGCCTCCTGGCCCGTGGCTGGGCGGCGTTCCATGCCTACCCGTCGATCCGGGAGCGCTTCGGGCTCCGCGCCCTCTGCATCGCCCGCTACCCCATGTACCGCGGCGTATCCCGGCTCCTCGGCATGGACATCGGCCCCATCGCCGACCAGGACCCGGGCAACCTCGACATCCTGGAAGAGCGCTGGGAGGATTACGACTTCTTCTTCATGCACTTCAAGTACGTGGACAGCCGGGGCGAGGACGGGGACTTCGATGCGAAGGCGAAGGCCATCGAGGCCATCGACGCGCTGGTCCCCCGCATCGAGGCGCTGAAGCCGGACGTCCTCGTCGTCACCGGCGACCACTCCACGCCCGCCCGCTACCGCGCCCACTCCTGGCACCCCGTCCCCGTCCTCATCGCCTCCCCCTGGTGCCGCCCCGTGGACGTCGATGGCTTCGGCGAGCGCGCCTGCCTCCGGGGCGAGCTCGGCACCTTCGAGGCGAAGCACCTCATGACCCTCGCCCTCGCCCACGCCGGCCGCCTGGCGAAGTTCGGCGCATGAGCGGCGACGGCCGGGAGATCGACCTGGAGGCCATCCTCGCACAGGCGCTCGAGCTCGGCGACGACGGCCGGTGGGACGAGATGGCCACCCTCCTCAGCGAGTCCCTCGACGCGGCCGAGGACGACGACCCCGCCCTCCTCTGCTGGCTCGGCGTCGCCGAGTCCGAGCTGGGCAACGACGGCGCCGCCTACGAGGCCTTCCGCCGCTGCCTCGACCAGCAGCCCACCGAGCCCCACGTCCTCGCCCTCGCCGGCGCCGGCCTCGCCGAGTTCGATGACCCCGACGCCGAGACCGCCCTCCGCGCCGCCGCCCTCTCCGCACCCGACCTCCTCATGGCCCGCCTCAACTACGGCGCCTACCTCTCCCGGGCCGGCCTCCTCGACGAGGCCTTCGAGCAGCTCCGCGCCGCACGCGACCTCGCCCCCGACGACCCCATCGTCCGGGGCGAGCTGGGCGCCGCCCACATCCTCAAGGGCGAGCTGGAGCCCGGCCTCGCAGAGCTGGAAGAGGCCCTCGCCCTGGCTCCCGACGACTCCTGGACCCGCGTCCTCCAGGGGCTCACGCTCGTCGAGCTCGAGCGCTTCGAGGCCGGCGCCGAGGAGCTGGTCCGCGCCGCCCGCGAGCGCGATGACGACGCCGAGGGGATCGCCCTCGGCGCCCTCGCCGCCGCCATCGCCGGGTGGGACGACGCCGCCGAGGAGCTGCTCGCCAGGGCCGAGTACGCCGTGGAGGGCGCCGACGTGAAGATGCTGGAGGAGGTGGAGTCCGCGGTCCGGAGCGGCCCCGACGCCGCCCGCCGCATGCTGCGCGGCACGCTCGGCCCCTCCGCGCTCCGCGAGCGCCTCGCCCAGCCCCTCTAGCTCCCGCCGCGATCCACCCTGAGCGTTGCGCGGTAGTCGCCCGGGGCGGTCCTGCGCTCCGAGTGCGGCGCCGGCTCGAGGCCCAGGAGCCGGAGGACGTAGCCGTCCAGCTCCGCGGCGGCGGGGCCGAGCGCCTCGGTGGGCGTGTGGAGCGCCCAGACGTCTTCGCGGCCGTCGCGCGCGGTCTCGACGGCCACACCGGCGTCGCCCTCCCAGACGCAGGTGACGTCCACGGGGCAGCGGGAGTCCGAAGAGACCTCGATGAACCGAACCGACAGGTCGGCGGACGGGAGGGTCGCCACGGCGCCGGGCGCGAGCGTGAACGGCTCCCCCAGTCGGATCTCCACCAGGGCCGCGGCCGGCCCCTCCACGTCGGTGGGCTCCCGCGTGGGGGGACTGTTGCAGCCCGCCAGGGCCGCCGCGGCGAGAAGGGCGAAGAGGGTACGCATGGTCGGCTCGCTCCTGTAGGGAATCGTCTGCTCCACTCCACGACGCGCGACCCCGGTCGGATCTTTCGTCTCCCGGGGCCTCCTTGCCGGCACCGGCGCCATCGCCCACGTTGGGCGGCAGCGACGAATCGGAGAAGAGAATGATCGAGATCCCGTACACCCGCCACCGCCTCGAGAACGGCCTGGAGGTGGTCCTCTCCAGGGACCCCAATGCCCCGGTGGTGGCGGTGAACCTCTGGTACCGCGTGGGCTCGCGCGATGAGCGCCCCGGCCGCACGGGCTTCGCGCACCTGTTCGAGCACATGATGTTCCAGGGCTCCGAGCACGTCCCCGAGACCGCCCATTTCGCCCACATCGAGAAGGCGGGCGGGTCGCTGAACGGCTCCACGTGGCTGGACCGCACCAACTACTACGAGACGCTCCCGGCCAACTATCTGGAGCTGGGGCTCTGGCTGGAGTCCGACCGTCTGGGCTTCCTCCTCCCGGCCATGACCCAGGACAAGCTGGACAACCAGCGGGACGTGGTGAAGAACGAGCGGCGCTGGCGCGTCGACAACCAGCCGTACGGCGACTGGGACGAGCGTCTCCAGGAGATGGTGTACCCGCCGGACCACCCCTATCACCATTCGGTCATCGGCTCCATGGAGGACCTGGACGCCGCGTCGCTGGACGACGTCGAGACCTTCTTCAGCACGTACTACCGACCCCGGAACGCCGTGCTCACCCTGTGCGGCGAGTTCGATCCGGAGCGCGCGCTGGACCTGGTGGACCGCTGGTTCGGCGCCATCCCCGCGGGCGACCCGATCCCCGCCATCCCCGGCCGCACGGATATCCCCACCGTTCTCGAGGCGCCGGTCCGCGCCGTCATCGAGCAGGACATCTCGCTCCCCCGCGTGTACCGCGCCTTCCGCATCCCGGCGTACGGGGACGACGCGTGGTATCCCGCAGGCGTCGCCGCCCACGTCCTGGGGGACGGCCAGGCGAGCCGGCTGACGCGCCGTCTGGTGCGGGAGCGGCGGCTGGCGCAGGACGTCGTCGCCCACGCGTTCCCCATCGTGGTGGGCGCGGCCATGCTCGTGGTCTGGGCCACCGCCCGGCCGGGCGTGGACGTGGACGCGCTGGACCGGGCTCTGGAGGAGGAGATCGCGGCCCTGACCGAGGTCGGCGACGACGAGGTCACGCGGGCCGTCCGGCTGATCGAGGCGCAGCAGCTCCACGAGCTCCAGAAGGTCGACGAGCGCGCCGACCAGCTCTCCATGTTCACCTGCCTCTTCGACGACCCCGGGCGCATCAACACCGAGATCGACCGGGTCCGCGCCGTCACCGCGGCGGACGTCCGGGGGACCGCCGAGGCCCACCTCGCCCCGGACCACGCGGCGACCCTCGTCTACATGCCCAAGGGAGGCACCGCTTGAGCCGCGCCACCACCCCGGACGCGGCCGCCCCCGACCGCACCCGCGCGCCCGAGCCCGGCCCGGTCCGCCCCTTCGATTTCCCCGCGGTGACGCGCGAGCGGCTCGACGGCGACGCGTCACCGGAGCTCCTGGTCGCGCGCCACGGCGACCTCCCGCTGGTCACCGCGGCCGTCATCCTGGAGGGCGGCGCCGCCGCCGAGCCGCCCGGGCTCGCCGGCATCGCCCGCCTCACCGTGGACGCCCTCGAGGCCGGCACAGAGAGCCGGGACGTGGAGGCGCTCGCCTGGGAGCTCGAGACCCTCGGGGTCCGACTCGAGACGTCCGCCGGCTGGGATGTCGCGTCCGTCGGCATCACCGTCCACGCCGACCGCCTCGACCCCGCCCTCGCGCTCCTCGCCGAAATCATCCGCCGCCCCGCGTTCCCCGCCGACCAGGTGGAGCGCCTGCGCGACGAGCAACTCGCCGAGATCCTCCAGCGGCGGAAGGAGCCCCGCGCCCTCGCGGCCGACGCCGCCGCCCGTTTCATCTTCCACCGCGACGTCCCCTACGGCCGCCCCCTCGTGGGCTCCGAGGCGGCGCTCCGCGGCCTCGGCCCGGCGCAGCTCCGGGCGTTCCACGCCGATCGCTACCGCGCCGGCTCCGCGGCGCTGGTCTTCACCGGCGCCATCGACCGCCGGCGGGCCCGGCAGGCCGCACGGGACCACTTCGGCGACTGGACGGGCGAGCCCGCCGCGGACGTGGACTTCGAGGTCCGGCCCGGCGTCGAGGAAACCACCGTCTTCCTCGTCCACCGCCCCGGCTCCGTCCAGTCCGAGATCCGCATGGGGCACGTCGGCGTGGACCGCCACCACGCCGATTACTTCCCGCTCCTGGTCATGAACACCATCCTCGGCGGCGCCTTCACCAGCCGGCTCAACATGAGCCTCCGCGAGCGCCACGGCTTCACCTACGGCGCCCGCAGCGCCTTCGCCTTCCGCCGCCGCCCCGGCCCCTTCACGGTGGACGTGGCGGTCGCCACCGATGTCACCGCCCGCGCCCTCCAGGAAGCGCTCCGGGAGGTCGAGGCGCTCCGGACCGACGGGCCCACGGACGACGAGCTCGACGGCGCCCGCGACTACCTCGCCGGCATCCTGCCCCTCACCCTCCAGACCACCGGCCAGCTCGCCTCCCGCATCGGCGAGCTCGTGGTCTACGACCTCCCCGTCGACTACTTCGCCAGCTATCGCCGGCGGATCGCCGCCGTATCCGCCGCCGACATCCGCCGCGTCGCCCGCGAGGACGTCCGCCCCGACCAGCTCGCCATCGTCGTGGTCGGGGACGCCGACCAGGTCCGCGGCCCCATCGACGCCCTCGGCCTCGGCGAGATCCAGGTCCACGAGACGCTACCGTGAGCCGCGGGACCGACCCCGCGGACCCCGCCGACAGCCACGCCCACGCCGCCATCCCCCTCATCGACGCGGAGAGCGCCGGCCGCATCGGAGCGGAGAAACCCTTCCAGCTCCACACTCGCACCCTCCACCAGGGCCGCATCGTCCACCTCTCCATGGACACCGCTCGGTTTCCCGATGGCTCCACCGGCGATCTCGAGCTGATCCGCCACTCCGGCGCCGCGGCCGTCGTCCCCCTCCTCGGCGACCCCGACGACCCCCACTGCGAAGTCGTCCTCCTCCGCCAGTTCCGCTACGCCGCGGGCGGCGACATCTTCGAGGTCCCCGCCGGCCGCCCCGATCACCCCGGGGAGCCCTGGGAAACCGTCGCCCGGCGCGAGCTCGAGGAGGAGACCGGCTTCGTCGCCCGCGACCTCCGCCCCCTCACCACCATCTACACGACACCCGGCTTCACCGACGAGCGCATCCACCTCTTCCTCGCCACCGGCCTCTCCCACGGTACCGCCGGCCTCGACGACGACGAGTTCGTCCAGGTCGTGCGCATGCCCTTCTCCGATGCCCTCCTCGCCATCGGGGACGGCCGCATCATCGACGGCAAGTCCATCTGCGCACTGCTGTTCGCCGCCTCGTTCGCCCGCTGACGTGCGCATCGCGGCCTGCGCCGCCCGCCCCCCAGCCCGCCCGTCCCATCCCACCGGGCCCGCCGTCCCATCCGCACGCAACAATTCCCGCGCACAGAACCCGACGCCCCCCGGAATGTCCCCTTCAGGGCGCGCCCGATTGTCCTTTAAAAGTGACATAACGGGGGGAGGACGCCGGGACCAAGCACGCCTCAAGCCGTTGCGCCCCATGGTATTTGAGCGGATTGGCACGCCCTGGTACGGCCCGTGCCCCTGAAACGGTGGCACGAAGCAACCCGGCGGCCCACGGTGGGCGTCCAAAGGAGGACGACCGCGGCCGGGCCGGGGAACCGGACGAGGGGGGGGCGACATGGCACGAGCGCTACAGATCCAGAAGCCCGTCACCAGGACGCGCAGTCAGGAGCTGGCGGAGCTGGATGACGCCCGGCTCGCGGCCGAGTTCCTGGACGGGGAAGCGCGGGCCTTCACGGTGCTGGCGGACCGGTACCACGCCCGGCTGCTGAACTTCGTGTACCGGATGATCGGCGACCGGGACCGCGCGGAGGACCTGGTGCAGGAGACGTTCGTGCGGGTGTATCGCCACCTGCACCGGTACGACCAGAACCGGAAGTTCTCGACCTGGGCGTACACGATCGCCGGAAACCTGGCGAAGAACGAGCTGCGCAACCGGTCGCGGAACCCGATGGTCCTGTTCCAGACGATCAGGAAGAACTGGGAAGCGGACCATCGGCCGCTGGAGTGGGAGGACAACCGCTACCGTCCGGACGACCTGTTCCGGAAGCGTGACCTGCGGGAGAAGGTGGAGGCGGCGGTGGCGCAGCTGCCGGAGCATCACCGGGTCGTGTTCGTCCTGCGTGAGCTCGAGGGGAAGACGTACGAGGAGATCTCGGACATCACCGGGGTCAACCTGGGTACGGTGAAGAGCCGTCTGAACCGGGCGCGGAACGCGTTCGCGGAGCTGATCGCGCCGCACATCGAGTAGGGCGGCGAGGCGACGGCCGCGCCGACGAGGCGAGCGGCCGTCAGCCGATGACAAGCGTCCCCCCGCGCGCGTAGAGACAGGCGCCTCCGCGGGGAGGGGCAAGGACACAGGGGAGGCGAAGGAGCGCAGCCGTGCTCCGGGTCCGACCCGCTCACGGGGCCCGTGGTTCCCTTGGCAGGGGAGCGGCGGGTCCCGTGAGCCTTTTCGGGCAGGAACCTTCCCGGGCCGGGACCGGTACATGGACATCGGCGACCCTGAACGCAGCCGAAAGCCACCATGGACTGTAGCAACTTTCTCGATCGATATTCCGAATACGACGACAGCCTTCTCCTCCCGGTGGAGGAGGCGCGCTTCCGCGCCCACCTGCACGCGTGCGAGGCCTGCGCCCGCTACGACCGCGTGCTCCGGAAGGGACGGATGCTGGCGCGGCAGGTGGCCGCGGACCCGTCGTCGGACTTCCTGCCTCGGCTCCAGCACCGGATCGTCGAGGACCGGACCCAGCCCTTCGCATCGGTCGCTCCCGCGACGGGGGGCGGGTTCATGACGCTCATGCTCGTCGCCGTGGCCGGCCTCTGGCTGTCCCACGCCCGGACGTCGCCCCTTTCCGGCGCCCTCGCCGTGCCGCCGTCGGCCCCCGCGGCACCGGCCGCGGAGGCGGTGCTCCGGCCGCTGTCGCTGCCCCCCGCGACCCGGGTCGCGTCCGCCGACTGGACCACCGGCAGGGTGGACCGGGGGCGCGCGGCGACGTATTCTCCCCTGGTGATCGGCCCGCCCGCGTACCGGGGGGACCGGCCCGTGACCACCGGCCCGACCTCCACGACCAGAAACACGCTCGATTGACCTGATGCCGGCTCCGAGCCACGAGCGCCTCGCCCGCCAGCTCCGGGATGGAGCGCGGGGGGGCGTTTTCTTTCTCTACGGGGACGAGGATCACCTCAAGGAGACCGCCGCGCGGGCGATCATCGCCGCACACCTGGAGCCCGGCACCCGTGACTTCAACCTGGACGAGGTGCGGGGCGGCGAGGTCACGGCCGAGACGCTGGGCTCCCTGATCCAGACCCCGCCCATGATGGCGGAATGGCGCGTGGTGGTGGTCCGGGACGCCCAGGGGCTGGCGGTCAGCTCCGCCGCCCGGGCGATCCTGGAGGACGTGGTGAAGGCGCCGCCCCCGGGGCTCGCCCTGGTCCTCGTCGCCGACATCGGCGGCAGCAAGGCCAGGCTCTGGGACAGGCTGAAGAAGGACGCGGCCTCCGCCGAGTTCGGCCGGCTCCCCGACGCGGACCTCCCCGGCTGGCTCATGGCCCGGGCCGGCGAGGTCGGCCTCCGCCTCGAGCCGGAAGCCGCCCGCGCGCTCGCGACCGCCATCGGCGCCGATCTTGCCACCCTGGTCCGCGAGATGGAGAAGCTACGGGACTACGTCGGGGACCGGCCGGCGATCACCCGCGCCGATGTCGAGGCGGTGGTCGGCGCCATCCCGCGCCAGGACCGCTGGGAGTGGATGGACCTGGTCGCGGAGCGCCGCTTCGACCGCGCCCGCGCCGCCCTCCCCATCCTCCTCGAGGCCGGCGAGAACGGGGTCGGCCTGGTGATCGGCCTCGGCGCCCACTTCCTCCGCCTCGGCCTCTGCGTCGAGGGCGGAAGGCCCGCCCTGGAGAACGCCCTGCCGCGCCACCAGCGCTGGCTGGGCCGCCGCATCGAGGCGCAGGCCCGCCGCTGGTCCCCGCCGGCCATCGCACGGGCCGTCGAGGACCTCCGCCGCGCCGACTGGCTCCTCAAGTCCGCTCCCCTCAGCGACCTCCAGGTCATGGAGGAGCTCCTCCTCCGTCTCGAGCACGCCCGCGAGGCCGCCGCGTGAGACCCCGCCCCACCGCCCTCGCGGCCGCCGCCCTCGTGGCCGCCGCGCTCGCGGTCCCGCTCCCCGGCCCCCTCGGACCGCGGCTCGCCGCCGCGCAGGTCCCCACCCTCGACCGCGTGGACAGCCTCGTGGCGGCCGGCCGCTACGACGACGCCCGCGCCACCCTCGACCGCTGGTGGTCCGCCCGCGAGGCCTTCCAGGTCCCCGGCTCCGACCGCGTCCGCGCCATGATGCTCCGGGCGCGGCTCCAGACGGATCCGGCCGCGGCCGAGAACGACTACCTCGGCATCATCATCGGACACCCCACCTCCCCCTACGCGCCGGAAGCGCTCCTCCGCCTGGGGCAGGGGCTCCTGGCCACCGGCCAGGCCGCCCGGTCCGCCGCGTACCTGCACCGGCTCACCACCGACTACCCCGGCCGGCCCCAGCGCCCCGTCGCCCTGCTCTGGCTGGCCCGGGCCGAGACCGCTGCGCGCCACCCGGCCGCCGCCTGCCGCGCCGCCCGCGAGGGACTCCTGGACGCCGCCGGGGACCCCGACCTCGCGGCGATGCTGCGCGTCGAGGAGACCGCCGCCTGCCGCATGGCGGCCGCCGCCGGGCCGGACCCGGTGACGGAAGAGACCCGGGCCGATACCCCGCGTCCGGCCGTCCCCACGCCCGCGCCGGCCCGGGACCGGCCCGACCCGGAGACCGGCGCGTACGCCGTCCAGACGGGCGCGTTCCGCTATCGCGCGGGCGCCGACGCCCTCATGGCTCGCCTCCGGGATGCCGGCTACGAGCCGCGCGCGGTCACGGTCCCCGCCAATGACCTCCTGCGCATCCGCGTGGGCCGGTTCGCCACCGCCCGCGACGCCGCCCGGGTCGTCGAGCGCCTGAAGCGCGCCGGCTTCGACGCCCTCGTCGTCCGCGACGCGGCCGAGGAGCGGAGCCCGTGAACGGGGAGTCCGCCGTCCTGCTCATTGCCGAGGACGAGCCTCTCGCCAGCATGGCCCTCCGGGCCCAGGCCGAGGCCCTCGGCCATACCGTCGCCGCCATCGCACGCGACGGCATCGAGGCCGCCGCCCTCGTCCTCTGCGTCCCCGCGGACCTCGCCATTTTCGACATGAAGATGCCCCGACTCACCGGGATCGAGGCCGCCGCCACCACGTTCCCCGATGCCCTCACACCCGTCCTCCTCCTCACCGGCTTCGGCGCCGCCGACCTCCCCGATCCCCTCCCGGAGCCCCCCGTCTTCGCCCTCGTTACCAAGCCCATCGGCCTCCAGGAGCTCTATGCGGGCATCGAGCGCGCCCGCGCCCGCTTCCGCGACTGGGCCCGCGACCACGACAGGCTCGACGACATCCGCCAGGTCCGCGACCGCCAGGCCGAGATCGCCCGCGCACTCGACCGCCTCGACAGGATCTCCGGCCCCGCCGCCACCCGCTTCCTCAACCGCGCCCGCGACGAGCGCCTCGCACCCGTCGAGCTCGCTCGCCGCATCCTCCACGATGTGACGCGCGCCTGACCCATGGACGCCCAAATCTCGCCTCGCCAGCAGTACGTCCAGTGGGTCGAGGACCGCATCGAGGACTTCAAGTCCGCCCTCACCCGCGACGAGCTCCTCTCCCTCGCCGACCAGGCCGTCCACGGCCTCTTCCAGACCGATGACGGCCAGTACCCACTCACCGAGATCCTCCTCAAGGATGCCGTCGACGCCCTCATCTTCCAGCGGCTCCACCTCCCGACCTACCGCCAGTGGCTCAATTCGTATCGGAACGACACACCAGACCGTCCTTCCGAAGGGACATCTGAGGACGAGGGCGGGGCCGCGACACCGACATAAAGTGTTGGACCACAACATCTTGCCCTGATCCGGCTCCGCGCGGTACGCCGCCTGCCCCTGGAATGAGCGCGTCCGTGGGGCGCCATGAAGTGGACAGGAGACCAGGAGCGGCAGCGTGAAGACGCGCATACATCGCTCGGCGGAGCGGGGGATGCCGGCGGGGATCGTGATACGAGCCCGGCCGGAGGCGGCGGTGAAGCCGGCGATCACGGCGTTCATCTGGGGCGGCAAGATTCGCCCGGTGCCGACGCTTCCGTACGGGCGCTGGAAGCCGACCGCGGCGTAGGCGCGGGCCGGACAGGTCGGATCGATCGGAGTCGAGCGACGCAAGTGCGTCCGCGGGCCATGGTGGTCCGCGGGCGCTTTCGTGTGTAGGATCGCAGGGTGGCGACGGAGCGCGGGGGAGTCGGCGTGATCGGGGCGGGCCCGGCGGGCTCGCGGCCGCGGACCGGATCAGTCGCGGGGGATGGTGAGCGTCCGGCCCCGGCCGTGACGCACGACGCGCAGCTCCACCGGCGTCGGGTCGGGCCGGCCCAGGAGCTGCCGGAGATCGGAGACCGACCGCAGCGTGCGACCCCCGCCCGCCGTGATCACGTCTCCCGGCTCCAGCCCGGCCCGGTCGGCCGGCGTGCCGGGCGCGACCCGGAGCACCAGCAGCCCGTCCCGCACGCCCCGGAAGTATTCCGCCAGCTCCGGCTCCAGGGCCGTCATCTCCGCACCCGCCACTCCCCGCTCGCCGGCCGCGACGTGGTCGCCGACGCGGAACGTGTACACGTGGACGTCCGGGGTCATCCGGGCCACGCCCCCCTCCCAGGTGGCGGGCGCGAACTCGACGCGCGCGACCCCTCCGGACCGCACCCTCGGTGCCTCCGGTCGGGTCAGGGCCCGGCTGGTCATGACCCGCCGCAGGCTGTCCGCCCGCTCCTGGAGCTCGCGCATGTCCACGGGGCGCGCCGCTGCCACCACCGCCGGTGCCGCCGCCTGCGTCCGCTGCGCGCACACCAGCAGGTCCACCACGCGCCGGTCCAGGTCGTCCCCCGAGAACCGGCTGATGCGCCGGTACTCGGTCCGCCCGCCGTCGTCGGCGACCCAGTAGCCGTACCCGCTCCGCACCCCGGGCGTCTCCAGGTTCTGCGCCACGAGCGTGTCCCCGCGGACGCGGATGATCGGCGCGTCGGAGTCGAACAGACCGCCCTTCCCCCGCGCGCTGAGCACCACGGGCGGCCGGTCCGGGCGCCGCCCCGCCACCGCGACGACGTCGCGCGACCGGCCATCCCGCACCAGCCTCAGCCGGATCGAGTCCCCGACCGACAGGCGGGACGCCATCAGCGGGAGCCGCCCGGCCCCGGGGGCCTGGCCATCGAACGCGACGATGGCGTCCCCCGGGCGCACGCCCGCACGGTCCGCGGGCGCCCCGTGGACCACCGACTGCACCACGATCCGCGGCTCGCACGCGTCCCCACGCCCCAGCCACTCCACGTCGTAGCTCACTCCCAGCCATGCCGCCGCCTGCGGCGCGGCCGGTACCCAGACCACCTCCTGCGCGGCCGCGCCGCCCGCGTCCACCGCCGCGACCGCCCCCGCGACCGCGGCGACCGCGACCACGGCCACCGCCACCGCCCGCGGCCGCGCCCGCGGCCCGCCCGACCTGCCCTCGCGTCTCATCGTCTCATCCTCCTCAGAACACCGGCTCGGAAGAGGTCGCGATCTGGCGGAGCATGGCGTTCCGCTGCGCCAGGGCCGTCAGGTGGAAGCTGTTGATGACCGGGTCCGCCGGTGCCTCGTGGAGCGCTTCCGCCGTCGTGAGGACGATGTTGTCCAGCGTCGCGAGCCGCGCCGCCGGGTCCGATCCCGAGCTCCCCGTCGCCGCCATGTACCGGTCCAGCGCCGTCAGGAACGCCTCCTGGGCCGCTTCCACCTGCTGGAGCCCCGGCTCGGCCGCTTCCCCGGCCGGGTCCGCCGCCCGCGGCGGCGGCTCCTGCGCCAGCGCCGTCCCCGCCGGCGCGGCGGCCTCGCCCCGCATGGCGTAGCCCAGCGCACCGCCGCCCACGAACAGCACGATGGCGGCCGCGGCCCGCGCCGCAGGGCCGATCCGCCGGCGCCCGGCGGCCGGCTGCACCAGCCGCTCCTCCATGAGTCGTTCCCGGAGCTCCGGCCAGGCGTCCGGCGCCGGCATCATCCTGGGCAGCGCCGCCAGGGCGGCGGTCTGCCCCCGCAGCGCCGCGAGCTCGTCGCGGCACGGCGCGCACGCCCCCAGGTGCGCGCGCTCCGTCCCGGTGGGAGCCTCGTCCAGCAGGCGCGCGAGCGCCTCAAGCGTCAGATGCGACATATGCCCTCACTCCTTCTTCTTCCTCGACCGGGCGGAGGATGCCCCGCATCTTCGCCCGTGCCTTGAACAGCTGGCTTTTCGATGTACCCGGCGCGACGCCCAGCAGCGCGCCGATCTCCTCGTGCGTGAACCCCTCCACGTCGTGGAGCACCAGCACCTGCCGCATCCCTTCCGGCAGCCGCTCCAGCGCCCGCTCCAGGGTGATCCGCAGCACGGTCGGGTCCGACGTGCCCCCCGGCAGGATGTCCGGGAGCGCCGTCTCCCGCGTCTCGTGGCGGCTCCGCTTGCGCCGGCCCTGCAGCGCGCTGTTCACCGCCACGCGGTGCAGCCACGTCGAGAAGGCCGACTCGCCCCGGAAGCGGGGGAGCGCCCGGAAGGCGCGGATCCACGCCTCCTGGGCCCAGTCATCGGCCAGCGCGTCGTCGTCGGCGAGGCGCCGCACCACGGCGTACACGCGTGGGGCGTAGCGCCGATACAGCGCGTGCATCGCCGTCTCGTCGCCGCTCGATGCCCGGCGAACCAGTTCGGTCTCGGTCACGTGGCCGTGCCTGTGCTCCGCTCGTCTTCCGGTCCGGGTTCCGCCCTTGGGATGCCGGCGGGGGCGGCGAAGGTTGCTTCGGGCGGGCGTGCTTCTTGCCCCCTCCGGCCGCACCCCGGCCCGAAACATTCATTGCAGGGAAGGCTGACGAAAGACATGGCCCAGAACGGCAATCGCTGGCCCCGGATCCATGAGGACGGCGCGGAATGGGAGGCGCGGGTCGTCGCCGGCCCGCAGCAGAGCGACCCGATGGCATCGGGCGACGACGAGACCCTCGAGTTCGTCTGCCTCGACGGCACCCGCGGTGTCCGCCGGATCGCCGTCGCCGCCGGCTCCGTCGGCGACATGGACGAGCTGGCGCTGCGCCGCGCCTACCTCCGGGCGCGCCCCATCGGCGGCGACCATTATGGCCGCCCCGGCAAGCGCATGAACGACGCTCCCTGAGCCTGACACGAACGTGGACTGCGGCTACATTGCCGTGAAATGACCACAGCCACCGCCCCCCCCATTGCGTCCCCCGGCGTCGCCTTCCTGGAGTGCGGCCAGTGCGGCGCCGCCTATGGCGATGCCGAGCAGCCCTGGGGCACCTCCCCCTGCTGTGCCCGGCCGCTCCTCGCGCGCTACGAGCTCGGCCCCCTCCGCGGCCGGTTCACGCCCGCGGCCGTGGCCGCGCGGGCGCCCACCATGTGGCGCTACGCGGAAGTCCTCCCCGTCCGCGACCCGGCCTTCCGCCTGACCCTCGGCGAGGGGATGACCCCGCTGCTGGAGGCCGAGCGCCTCGCCCACGCCCTCGGCCTCGAGCGACTCTGGCTGAAGGACGAGGGGCAGAACCCCACGGGCAGCTTCAAGGCCCGGGGTCTCGCCGCCGCCGTCGCCCGCGCCCGGGAGCTCGGCCTCGACGCCATCGCGCTCCCTTCCGCCGGCAACGCCGGCTCCGCCGCCGCCGCCTACGCCGCCGCCGCCGGTCTCGCCGCCCACGTGGCGGTCCCCCGGGACACGCCGCGGCCGATCCTGGAGGAGATGCGCGCGCTGGGCGCGGACGTCGAGCTGGTGGACGGCCACATCGGCGACGCCGCGAAGGCGATCGCCCGGGGGATCGAGGACCACGGCTGGTTCGACGTGTCCACCCTGAAGGAGCCCTACCGGGTGGAGGGCAAGAAGACCATGGCCTACGAGCTGGTGGAGCAGCTCGGGCGGGTCCCCGAGGCGATCGTCTACCCCACCGGCGGCGGCACCGGGCTGGTGGGGATGTGGAAGGCCTTCGACGAGATGGAGGAGCTCGGCTGGATCGGCGGCGAGCGACCCCGCATGATCTCGGTCCAGGGCACCGGCTGCGCCCCCATCGTCCGGGCGTGGGAGCAGGGTCGCGAGACCGCGGACCCCTGGGACGACCCGCAGACCTACGCGTCCGGGCTCCGCGTCCCCCGCGCCATCGGCGACTTCCTGGTCCTCGAGGCGATCCGCGCCTCCGGCGGCGCCGCCGTCGCCGTGACCGACCCCGAGATGCGCGAGGCCGTGGATGCCATCGGCCGCCTCACCGGCGTCTTCGCCGCCCCCGAGGGCGGCGCCACCGCCGCCGCCGTCCGCCGCCTCCTGGACCGCGGCATGCTCCGCCCGGATGAGGAGGTCGTCCTGTTCATCACCGGCAGCGGGCTGAAGTACATCTGATGGCCATCCGGCACCTGATCCAGCGGCTCTCCCCGCAGCTCGACCGGCGGTGGCTCATCGCCCTCGGCGTGGCCGCGCTCCTCGTCGTCGCGGCCACCTTCGTCCGCTGGGGCGGGACGCCGGCGCCCCTCGAGCTGGTGGCCCTCGGCCCCCAGGCCACGTTCGACGACACCGTCACCATCCCCGCCGCGTGGACGGACACCACCACCGCGGAGGCCGACGTGGTCGCCCGCGTCCCGCTGGTCCTCGCCGTCCGCAACCCCGGCCTGCGCGCGCTCCGCCCCGACCGCCTCGAGCTGAGCCTCCCCGTCCGCTTCCGCATCGACGCGCCGGGGGAGGACCTCGAGCCGCGGATGGACCCGTCGTCGCCGCTGGTCACCTACACGCTCTATCCCGAGCTCGGACCCATCGAGCCCCGGCGGCTCCCGGTCATGCTCCCCGCCTACGACACGCTCTGGCTCGAGGTCATCATCCCATCCTACTACTGCGTGTCCGTCGCCGACTCCGTCCCCGAGTTCGTGGCCGCGCCCCCACCGCCCCTCGGGAGCATGGCCGATGTCCGCATCTTCTACTCCTTCGATGGCGGCGACCTGGACCGCCGCCTCACCGGCGTCCTCGGCGTCCGTCTCGATACGACGATGCTCCGGCCCCACCTCCCGTCCCAGCCGCCCTCCTATCCCATGGAGGCCGACCCCGGCGCGGCCAACCCCGAGCTGGGCATGCTCACCTACGGCGGCGCGCGCCGCAGCCGCTGCGGCGAGCCGGCCGACCCCATGGAGCTCCTGAGCACCGTCTGGGAGACCGTCGACGGAGGCCGCTTCATCGCCCTCGACTACGGCGGCAAGGTCCGCAAGCACCTGTTCGACCTGAACGGCGACAGCATCATCGAGCGCGAGAGCTGGGACCCCGATGGCAACGGCATCTTCAGCGCCACGCGCCGCACCAGCCTGCCCATCCCGGCCTTCCTCCTCCCGGAGCGCCCCGTGCGCTACGACATGGCCCGCCTGGACACGCTCCCGCCGGACAGCCTCGTCCGCCTCGACCCGTACCGCCGCGCCATGCCCGGACCCGGCCGCCTCCCGTCCGCCGCCGACACGGCCATCGCCCCCGCCCCCGCCGCCGTGGCCGCGGACCCGGACCCGGACCCGGACCTGCTACCCGACTCCCTCCCGCGCCCCGTGATCCGCGCCCCCCAGCCCCTCGGCCGCCCCCTCCGCCCCGACACCACGCGCCCGCGGGGCGGCGGACCGTCCGCCACCCCTGCCGGTCCCGGCGGTCCCGGCGGTGCCGGCGGTCCCGGCGGCAGCCCCGCCCCGTAACGCGCCCGGCGCCAGGCGCTCGAAGTCGAAGTCGAAGTCGGAAGTCGTCGAGGAATACATGTTGCCCCATAAACCCCGGACCCCGAGTGAAGCGAGGAGAACGATGAAGGACAGGCAGCGCGAGAAGGTACGGGAGCGCCTCCTCCAGGAGCGCAGGCAGACGCTGGAGAGCCTGGCGGAGTTCGACGACCGGTTCCGCGAGCGACTCGAGCAGGGCGATGACGACCTGTCGAAGTACACCCAGCACATGGCCGACGAGGGCACGGAGACCATGGAGCAGGAGAAGGAGTTCCTGCTGGCCAGCCAGGAGGGCCGCCAGCTCCTGGACATCGACGAGGCCCTCCGGACCCTCTACAAGGAGCCGGAGCGGTTCGGCACGTGCGAGCGCTGCGGCCGCGAGATCGGCATGGAGCGCCTCGACATGGTCCCCTGGGCCCGTCTCTGCATCGACTGCAAGAACGCCGTCGAGGCCGGAGAGGGCGCAACCGCGGCCTGATGCCGTGGTAGCCTGGCTCCTCGCGGGCGCCGCGCTGCTGGTCGCCGGCGCCGGCCTCGCCGTCCGCCGCCGCATGGACCGCCTGCGGACCGGCCTCGATGATGAGAAGATCCGCGCCATCGAGGCGCTCGGCCGGGTCGAGCTGGAGGACCCCCTCGACCTCGTCGAGGCCGCGGAGGAGGAAGAGCGTTTCTGGAGCGAAAGCTGGGACGAACCGGAGCCCCTTTGATGCCGAAACTGAAGGTCGATTTCCAGCAGACGCCGAACCCCAACGCCGGCAAGTTCGTCGTCAGCCAGCAGGTCGCCCCCGTCGGCACCTCCCGCTCCTACTACGACCGGAAGGAGGCCCGCGAGGACCCCGTCGCCCGCGCCCTCATGGCCCTCGAGGGCGTCCGCAGCGTCTTCATGGTCGACGACTTCGTCACCGTCACCAAGATCCCCGCCGCCCGCTGGGAGGCCCTGGTCCCGAAGGTGGAGGAGGCCATCCGGGAGCACCTGTGAGCCCCGCCGGCGTCACCTTCCTCGACCACACCGCCGATGTGGGATTCGACATCCGGGCGCCCTCGGCCCCCGCGCTGCTGCACACGGCCGCGCTCGCGATGCTCGCGCTGCTCCGCGGCCAGGACCATGGGGGGGACGGGGGCGGCTCCCCGGCCGTCGACCGCTCCCCGGCCGTCGACCGCTCCCTCGACCTCGCCGCGCCCGACCCCGCGCGGCTCCTGGCCGACTGGCTCCGGGAGCTGCTCTTCCTCCACGAGGTGAATCGCCTGGATTACGACCGGGCGGAGTTCGACACCCTGGACCTGGCGGGCCCCTGCCGGCTCCGCGCCCGCGTGGCGCTCCGACCCGGTGGGCACGCGGTCCGGGAGATCAAGGGGGTGACGTACCACGAGATCGAGGCGCGCCCCGTCGACGGCGGCTGGGCCGCCCGCGTGATCTTCGATGTCTGAGCCGCGACCGGTCGCCCCCCGGTTCCGCACCGACTGGCTGGCCCTCGCCTTCGTCGGGCTCGCCCTCGTCCTGCTGCTGGTCGCGCCCCTCGTGACCTCCGTGCGCACCGCGGAGCTCCGGGAGCGCGACGAGACCGTGGTGGAGCCCGTCCGCGACGCGACGACCGGTGTCCAGTTCGAGCTGGCGCGGCAGATGTCGAATCTGCGCGGCTTCCTCCTGACGGGGGACACCCTGTTCATCGTCCGCTACGGCCGGCTGAGAGCGGAGCAGGATTCCACGCTGGACGAGATCGCCCGCCTCGCCGCCGACCTCGGTCCCGAGGCCACCGGCGCCGCGGCCGCGCTCCGCGAGCGCGTCCACCGCTGGCACGAGCGCGTGGACCCCGGCAACCCCGGCCTGGTCCAGGGGATCCCCGCGGGCTCGATCCCGCCGGACCAGCGGCTCTACGAGGAGGCCGTGGCTTCGGCCGTCGACCTGGACCAGCTGGTGAGCGCGATGGGGCGGGACATGCGGGAGCGGATCCGCCGCGCCGAGCTCACCGGCTTCGTCCTGACCCTCACGCTCGTCGCCATCGCCCTCATCGCCACCGCCGTTCTGGTCTGGTTCGGCCGCCGGCTCCAGCGCCTGGCCGACGAGGCCCGGCGGCAGCGCCACGAGGCCGAGCTGGCCCTCGCGTCCACCCGGGAGGCGGCCCAGGCCCGCGACCGCCTCATCCGCGGCGTCACCCACGACGTGAAGAACCCCCTGGGCGCCGCCGACGGCTACGCCGAGCTCCTCGAGCTGGGGCTCAGGGGCGCGCTCTC
>DATKBW010000190.1:0-10033 GCA_035513575.1 Longimicrobiales bacterium
CTCAGCGCCGTGGATCGAGAACAGAGGGAGTACGAGGGGCAGGAATTCTCGACTCACGCCGCCGCAGGGAGCCGGGGCCCCGCGGATCGACGGCTCGCGAGCCACGATCAGGCTCCCGGACCGTTCCTACTGTCGCATCAACCCGGAATGAGGACACCCTAGCGCCCCGGACCGGCGTTCCGGCCCTTCCGGTGCGTCACCGGCCCTCCGACGCGGGAGCTTCGGCGGTCGTGCACGTTTCCTGCACGCCCGCGCTGTCCAAGGTCACCCTTCAACCAGGAGCTCCCATGGCTCGCACGCGGATCTTTCCCCTGGTGGCGCTGCTCTGCGCCGCCACCCTTGTCGGGTGCGCCCGCTCGGTCACGCTGGACACGGACCCCGGCGAGACCTACGCGGTGAGCGTGGTCAACCCGATGCCGCATGCGATGATCGTCAGCTTCGATGACGGCTCGGGCGCGCGCCTCCTCGGGACGGTGGGCGCGGGTCGGACCGAGCGGTTCGTGATCGCCGGAAGCGCGAACACCACGGTGTCGATCATCGCGCGCGACGAGGCCGAGACCCACACGGTCCGGAAGACCGTCGTGCTCCGGGCGGGATCGACGGTGGAGGTGTTGTTGAACTGAGGGCCTGCGGCCGCCCTATTGCGGCTCGGCCGCAAGGTGTCGCTCGAAGAGGTCGAGGATGCGCCGGTATTCGTCGGTCCAGGAAGCGGGCTCGACGAAGGCGTGTCCCTCGACGGGGTAGACCGCGAGCTCCCAGTCGGTCTTGCCCAGCTCGATGAGCCGCTGCGCGAGGCGCACGACATCCTGGAAGTGGACGTTGGTGTCCACCATTCCGTGGGCGATCAGGAGGGGGTCCTCCAGCCCTGCCGCGAAATAGATGGGCGAGGAGCGGCGGTAGGCGGTGTCGTCGTCCTGCGGCTGGTTCAGGATCCTCGCTGTATACCAGTGGTTGTAGTGTGCCCAGTCGGTGACGGAGCGGAGCGCCGCGCCGGCGGCGAACCGGTCGGCGTGGGTGAACAGCGCCATCAGCGTGATGAATCCGCCGTAGGACCCGCCGTAGATCCCGATACGCTCCGGATCGATCCCTTCGGATGCGGCCAGGTACGCGGCCCCATCGACCTGGTCGGTGAGGTCCCTGCCGCCCATGTGCCGATAGATGGCGGTCCGCCAGTCGCGGCCGTAGCCTTCGGAACCCCGGTAGTCGATATCCAGGACCGTGTAGCCCCTGGAAGCGAGCAGGTGGTGGAACATGTACTCGCGGTAATAGCTGGACCACCCGCGGTGCACGTTCTGGAGGTAACCGGCGCCATGCACGAAGATGACGCCGGCGCCGTTGGGCTCCGCGCCCAGATCGCGGGGCCGGTAGATCCGGGCGGGTACCATGACGCCATCGCGGGCCGGGAGTCGGATGATCTCGGGGTCCACCCAGCCGAAGCTCTTCCATTCCGCCGTGGGCGAATCGGTCACCCTGGTCATCGGCGACCCCCGGCGGTTCTGCAGGACGTAGAGCTCGGGAGGGCGGTTCGAGTAGGAATGGACGTCGGCGAGGCGGTCCCCCTCGGGGGACGGGGTCACGTCGTGGATCCCGGGGGCGTCGGTGATGCGGGTGCGGTCGCCGCCCGTGAGCGGCATGTGGTAGAAATGGTACTCGTGGGGTGAGCCCTCGTTGGTGGTGAGCCAGAACCGCCGCTCGTCCGGCGAGAGCGCGACGTCGTGCACTTCCCAGGGGCCGCGGGTGAGCTGGCGCGGCTCGCCGCCGCCCACGCCGACGGCATGGAGATGCGCGTAGCCGTCGCGCTCGCTGACGAACCATACGCTGCTCCCGTCCGGCATCCACCCGGCGCAGAACGCGCACGGGCCGCCGATCCAGGCGGGGTCATGGTCGTGAACGATGGTGCGAACTGCCCCGGTCGCCGCCTCCACCACGTGGAGCCAGCGGTGACGGTAGTCGAAGCTGACCGAGGAGACCAGGGCGAGCGAGCCATCCCGGTTCCAGCCGCGGAGCTCCGCCAGGGCGAGATCGGGGTAGTCGCCGACGGGAAGACCCACCGAATCGGCGGCACTCACCTCCACGTCCGGCGAGAGATCGAGCCAGACGACGCCCCCCTTTTCCACGTCCACGAGGCCCACGCGGGCGCTGCTCTGGCGGTCCCCCACCTTGGTCCGGGCGTCCAGCGGCTGCGTGTAGCCGGATTCCGTCACGTAATCGGGGACGAGGGTCTGCCGGACGTCGTCCGCCTCCCTGCCCACGTGGAGGAGCGCCCACCGCTCGGTCGGAGCGACGGTGATGCCGAAGACCCGCTCCTCCCGCTCGATCCGGACCGGCTGGCGCCCGGCCGCCTCGCGGGCTTCCCGCTCCGCCTCCCGTCGCTCTTGCTCCGCCGCTTCCCGGCGGAGGTGCTCGAACAGCTCGCGCTGCTGCGCCTCCAGGTACGCGGCGATCCCCTCGGCTTCGGGGTCATCCTCGGCGGGACCCTTCCGGACGTCGGTGAGCTGCCGGATCGCGCCATCGCTCCGGTCCACCGCGAAGAGGTTGTCGCCGCGGGTGAAATAGATGGTGCGGGCGTCCGGGCTGAGCACCGCGGCCCGCTCGACGTCCTCGGTGGCGGTGATGCGGCGCGCGCGGCTAGCGCGGCGATCGATGAGCCACACATCGCCATCGTGCGACACGACTTTCCAGCGACGGTCGCGGGAGTACTCCCCGCGGGCCAGCAGGGGGCCGACCGAGTCCATGTGCGCGTCCGTGACCCGCTGGGGCGCGCCGCCCCGGGCAGGGACCCTGTAGGACGCCGCCTCCTCGTGCCAGGGCAGCCCGCCGGGCTTCCACTCGAAATAGACCCAGCGGCCGTCCTCCGTCCACCGCACGGAGGAGGGCCCGGAGCCGACCAGCTCGGGGCCGCGCATGATGTTCCGGACCGAGAGCTCGAAGCCCTGGGCGGCGGCCGGCCCGGCCAGGACGAGGCCAGCGGGGACGGCCAGGACGAGGCCGGCGAGGACGGCAGCGATTCTTCGAGGCATGGAGTCTCGGGAGTTGGGGCTCGGGGGGGGAACCCGGATCAATCGCCGAACGAGATCCCCAGGTCCCGGGCGGTCTGCACGATGTCCGACTCCGGGGGAACCACCTTCAGCGTCCGGATGGCGTCCTCGAGGGGCACGGCCCGTACGTCCGGCGGGTCGAGGGCGACCATGGTGCCGAAGCTGTCCTCGGCCACGCAGCGAACGGCGGCCGCCCCGAACCGGAGCGCCACCAGGCGGTCGTACGCGATGGGGGAGCCGCCGCGCTGGAGGTGTCCCAGCACCAGCGCCCGGGTCTCCTTCCCCGTCCGGGCCGCGATCTCGGCGGCCACGTGCTCGGCCAGCCCGCCGTACCGCGCCGCCTGCCCGGGCGCCGCCGCCTCGACGATGGACGCCTCACCTTCCCGGGGATGGGCGCCTTCGGCGACCACGACGATGGAGAAGCGCCGCCCGCTCGCGTCCCGCTCCCTCACCTTCTCCGCCACCTTCTCGAAGGAGAAGGGGATCTCGGGGATCAGGATCACGTCCGCGGTGGCGCTGACGCCGGCGAACAGGGCGATCCAGCCGGTGTGTCGCCCCATGAGCTCGACCACCATCGCGCGCTCGTGGCTCTCGGCCGTGGAGTGCAGCTTGTCCAGCGCCTCCGACGCGGTCTGGACGGCGGTATGGAACCCGAACGTGACCTGCGTGGCGGCGAGGTCGTTGTCGATGGTCTTGGGGACGCCCACTACCGGCAGCCCCTTCTTCGAGAGCTCGTTGGCGATGTGGAGCGACCCGTCACCGCCGATGGCGATCAGGGCGTCGAAGCGGTGGCGGTGGAACGCTTCGATGACCTCGTCCGAGCGGTCGACCGCCCGGGGCGTTCCGTCGGCCAGGCGGGTCGGCCACTCGAAGGGATTCCCGCGGTTCGTGGTCCCGAGGATCGTTCCGCCCAGGTGCGTGATCCCCCGCACCGTGTCGCGATCCAGCGGAACGATGGCGTCCTCGCCCAGCAGCCCCGCGTAGCCTTTGCGGATGCCGCAGACCTGCCAGCCCCGGTTGAGCGCGGCGAGCACGGCCGCCCGGATGACGGCGTTCAGACCCGGGGCATCCCCGCCCCCGGTGTTGATGGCGATGCGTCGGCTCACGGACGCCGCTCCGGAGGGATCAGGACCGTCCCCGCAGCCCGGCGCATACCTCGTCCCACTCGGCGTGACGGCCGGTGGCCCTTTTCGAGTAGATCAGCTGCCCGTCCACGGTCACCTCGTACACACCCCCCGACGACTCGAGCAGGTCCACGTCGGCGCCGGGGAACTCCTCCCTGATGCGCGCCTCCATCCTGGAGGCCCTGGGGAGGTAGTTTCACATCCCGCAGTATTCGATCACGACCTTCATGGCCTCACCTCCTCCCGGGCTCTCAGATTGGCGGCCGCGGCCCGGGCGGGCAAGAACCGTACGGGCGAGCTCGGCGGGTCCGCTCCACGGCACCGTCCATCCCGGCGCGCGTCCCCGGGGGGCGCGGTGGCCGACTTCATGGCCGCAGCGGATCGCTTTTTCCTTTCAGGGGCCCGCGCGCGGGCATAGATTCGGAGCGTCCCCCGATCCCGCACGCCGCTGGAGGCGACCGAATGGGCACAGGAACGGCCACCGAGCAGGTGGTGCAGGTGCTGGGGCGGCTCCCGCTGTTCCAGGCGCTGCCGCGCACGGACCTCGAGCGCATCGCCGAGCTGGTCGGTCCGCGGGAGTTGCGGGAGGGCGAGTTCCTGTTCCGCGAGGGCGACGTCGGGGACAGGTTCTATATCGTCCACAGCGGGGTGGTCGAGGTCCTGAAGGAACGGCCCCTCGGGGACCACGAGCGCATTGCGCTGAAGCGGCGCGGTGACGCGTTCGGTGAGATGTCCCTGCTCAACGATGCCCCCCGATCCGCCTCCGTCCGCGCCGTCGAGCCGACCCGGCTGCTGGCGATCTCACGCAGCGACTTCGACGAGCTCATGGGCGGCGAGTCCTTCAGCGTGCGGCTGCTGCGCGGTCTCGCCAGGGCGGTCCGGGCCATGGACGTGCGCTTCGCCGCCCGGGACGCGGGAGGCGCCGATGCGCTCCGGCAGTTCGGCCTTCTCGTCCTCCGCGGGCTGGAGCCACGGGCGGCGCCGCAGCTCGACGGCTACCAGATCGCTGGCGCCACCGCACGGGGGGAGGAGGGCGGGGGTGGCAGCCTATGGGACACCCTCACGACCGAGGACGGCCGCACGCTGCTGGCGCTCATGGACGTGAAAGGGGCCGGTCTGCCGCCGGCCTACCTCATCGCCATCACCCGGGCGCTCTTCCACGAGATCGCCCCCTCCACCCCGTTCGAGGAGGTCCTCCAACGCCTCAACGCGGGCACGTTCCGCAACCTCTTCGAGGGCATGGACGAGTGCGTGGAGGCGGCCATCATCGAGATCCACCAGGGCGGGGTCCGCTGGTCCTGCGCCGGCAATCAGCCCGCCGTCATCCTCCGGGCGGATGGGAGCACCGAGGAGGCCACCGCCCACGGCCCGCCCCTCGGCATCCTCCCCCAGTTCGATTACGGCGTCACCGAACTCGCGCTCGCGCCCGGGGATACCCTGCTCGCCTTCTCCGAGGCGCCGGCCGGGCTCATCCGCGGCGCCGTCGACCTCGCCCGCGGGAGGTCCGAATCCGGCCCGCCCAAGCTCGCACAGCTGCTCCAGGCGGCGCTCCAGACGGTCCAGGCCGGCGCCGCGGAAACCGACCTCGCCTTCGTCGTCGTCCGCCGGAACGGCTGAACGCCCGGGCGGCCGCCGGGTACGGACGTGGGCGGAACGAGAACCCCCGACATGGAAGCGAATGCATGGTGGATGAGAAGCAGATCCGTAAGGCGCTCCGGAAGGTCAAGGACCCGGAGCTGAACCTCGACCTCGTGGTCCTCGGCCTCGTCTACGACGTGGACGTGCAGGGGGACCATGTGCACGTCCGGATGTCCCTCACCACCCCCATGTGCCCTGCCGCCGACCAGATCGTCACGGACGCCAGGCGGGAGGTCGAGGCCGTCGAGGGTGTCGGGAGCGCCGAGATCGAGCTCACCTTCGACCCGCCCTGGTCCCCCGAGAGGATGGATCCCCTGATCCGGGCGTCCCTCGGGATCTGACGTGGAACTCCACCTCCGCAGCAGGGGGTCCGGAGAGAACGGGACCCTCCTCTTCCTCCACGGCTTTCCCTTCGACGGATCCGTCTGGGACCCGCAGATGGCCGCGCTGCCGGACGGCTGGCAGGGCCTCGCACCCGACCTCCGCGGCTTCGGCCGGTCCCCCCTCGGCGCCGCGGAGCTCCCCTCCGGCCGCCGCCTCGGCGCCGGTGTCGCCCTCGCCGATGAAGCGGTCCTCACCATGGATGCCCTCGCCGACGACGCCGCGCAGCTGCTCGAAGACCATGCCGCCGGCCCCGCCGTCGTCTGCGGGCTGTCCATGGGCGGCTACGTCGCATTCGCCCTCCGACGACGACGCCCCGCGCTCGTCCGCGGCCTCATCCTCATGGACACGCAACCCGGACCCGACGGCGACGAGGCCCGGGAGAACCGCCGGCGCACGGCCGCCTCCGCCCGGGAGTCCGGCCCCGCGCCCGTCGCCATGGCCATGCTCCCTTCCCTCCTCTCCCGCGGCACACGGGAGCGCAGCCCCGAGGTCGCGGAGACGGTCCGGCGCATGATGGAGGCGACCGCCCCCCGCACGCTCATCGCCGCCCTCGCCGGCATGGCGGCTCGCGCCGACTCCACCGGCGACCTCCCCGCCATCGACGTCCCGACCCTCATCATCGTCGGCGCCCACGACACCATCACGCCGCCCGACCAGGCCCGCGCCATGGCCGACGGCATCCCCGGCGCCCGCCTGGAAGTCGTGGCTGACGCCGCCCACCTCCCGGGGCTGGAGGCGCCGGCCGTCGTGAACGGGCTCATCGCGGACTTCCTGGCCACGCTCTAGACCCGGACCGCCCGGACCGCCGCACCGGGACCGGGGACGGGAGACGGGGCACAGGCGTTCGCGGGCAGCGTCCGCGTCTCCGGGCTCTCGGCGCAGGGGACTGCCTGGCCCGCGGAGAGCCCGGCGCGCCCCTCGCCCGTCTCCTGTGGAGCCCGATCCGGGCCCGCAGGAAAGAGCCCCGGGAGCGAGGCCGGCGCCGGCCGTGGTGCCTTCGCCCCCTCAGAACTCCGGCGGGACGTACACGTTGAGCGTGCGCAGCGGCTCGTCGCCGGTGCAGCGGATCTCGTGGGCCTCGCCCGCCTCGATGAGGAGCAGCATGCGGGCGGCGAGGTCCACGGACTCGCCCTCCACCACCGCCTCCCCCTCCCCCCCGACGACGAAGAGCCATTGCGCGCTGCCCTCGTGGCGGTTGTCCGGCCCGCCGGTGGACTCCCCCGGCTGTAGCACCCTCGCCGCCGCCTGCGCGTCCGCGGTCTGGAGGACCACGTCGAAGTGCGATTCGAAGGCCAGGTGCGTGTTTCTCACTCGGTTCTCACTCCTCGTCGTCGGGTTCCGCCGTCGCCACCAGCTCCAGCTGCTCCCGGGAATCGGCCGCACCGTCCCCCGGTTCGGCCCCGGGGCGCCCGCGGCCGCGCTCGGAAGCCACCCGCGAGACCTCCACGACCCGGTCTCCCGTCGCCACCCTGACCGCCTGCTTCCCCTGGGTCGCCCGCCCCTGGATGGGGATCTCGCCGGCGGCCAGCCGGGCGGCCTGGCCGCCGGCGGTGATCACCATCAGCTCGTCGTCCGCGAGCACCTCCTTGGCACCGACCAGCGGCCCCGTCCGCTCGCTGACGCTGAGGGCGATGGTCCCCTGGCCGCCGCGGCCCTGCACACGGTATGCCCCGATCTCGGTGCGCTTCACGAACCCGTTGGCCGTCACGCACGCCAGCGTGGCGTCCCTCCGGACCACGACCATGCCGACGACCTCGTCATCCTCCTTCATGCGGATCCCGATCACCCCCTGGGCCGTTCGGCCGACCTGCGGGATCTCGGTCTCCGGGAAGCGGATGGCACGGCCCTGGGCGGTCGCCAACACCACGTCGTTGATGCCGTCCGAGCTGCGGACATCCAGGAGCTCGTCCCGGTCCTTCAGGTTGATGGCGATGATCCCGCCCGCCCGGATGTTCGCGAATTCGCTGAGCTGCGTCCGCTTGACGATCCCGCCCTTCGTCAGGAAGACCAGGTCCACGCCCTCCTCGTACGCGCTGATGGGGAGCAGCGTCGCGATGCGGGCCCCCGCCTCGTAGCCGAGGAGCTGGTTCAGCGCCCTGCCCCGGCTGGAGCGCCCGCCCTCCGGGATGTCCAGCACGGCGATCTCGTAGGCGTGGCCGTTGCTCGTGATCACCAGCACCACGTCGTGGGTGCTGGCGATGAAGACGTGCTCGAGGAAGTCATCCTCGTAGCGCTCCATCCCCGCCAGCGCCTTGCCGCTGGTGACCCTGCGCCGGTAGAGCGAGATGGGGATCCGCTTGATGTAGCCCTCGTGGGAGACCGTCACGACGACGTCCTCCTGGGCCACCATGTCCTCCAGCTTGAGCTCCGCGTCCCCGCGGACGATGGTGGTGCGGCGGCCATCGCCGTACTTCTCCACGAGCCCGTCCAGCTCGGCCAGGAAGAGGGCGACCTGCTGTTCCGGTGAGTCCAGGAGCGCGAAGAGCTCCCTGATGAGCTTCTTCAGCTCCCTCAGCCGGTCCTTGAGCTCTCTCGTCTCCAGCTCGGTCAGGCGGTGGAGCCGCATGTTGAGGATGGCATCCGCCTGGATCGAGCTCAGGTCGAAGCGGGCCTGGAGCCGCTCGCTCGCCTGCTCCTTGCCGCGGCTCTCCCGGATGATCGTGATGACCTCGTCGATGTTGTCCAGCGCCGTGATCAGCCCCTCCGTGACGTGCGCCTCGGCCTTGGCCTGCTCCAGGTCGTAGGACGCGCGCCGCTGGATCACCTCGACCCGGTGCTCCAGGAACTTCTCGAGCATGGCCTTCAGGGGCATCTCACGGGGGACGCCCCTGTCCAGCGCCAGCATGATCGCGCCGAAGGTGGCCTGCATGTACGTCTTCTTGTACAGATGGTTCAGGATCGGCGGGACCTTCGCGCCGCGCTTCAGCTCGATGACGATCCGCATCCCGTCCCGGTCCGACTCGTCCCGCAGGTCGGAGACGTCATCCAGCTTCTTCTGCCGCACCAGGTCGGCGATCTGCTCGATGACCTTCGACTTGTTGATCCCGTACGGCAGCTGCGTGACGACGAGCTGCTCCTTCCCGCCCCGCTTCGCCTCCCGCTGCACCCGCGCCCGCATGATGATCCGGCCCCGGCCGGTGCGGTACGCCTCCTCGATCCCCTCGGTCCCGATGATGAAGCCGCCGGTGGGGAAGTCGGGCCCGGGGACGTGGGCGAGCAGGTCGTCGGCCGTGCACGCCGGGTTGGCCACCAGCTCGTGGAGGGCCGCCGCGACCTCCCGCAGGTTGTGGGGCGGGATGTTGGTGGCCATCCCCACCGCGATCCCGGATGACCCGTTGAGCAGCAGGTTCGGCAGCTTCGCGGGCAGGACCACGGGCTCGTCCCGCTGGTCATCGAAGGTGCGGGCGAAGTAGACGGTGTCCTTGTCGAGGTCGGCCAGCAGCTCCTCGGCGATCCGGGCGAGCCTGGCCTCGGTGTAGCGGTAGGCCGCCGCGTTGTCGCCGTCGATGGAGCCGAAGTTCCCCTGGCCGTCCACGAGCGGGTAGCGCAGCGAGAACTCCTGGACCATGCGCACCATGGCGTCGTAGACCGCCGTGTCGCCGTGGGGGTGGTACTTCCCCAGCACCTCGCCCACCACGTTCGCGGACTTCTTGTGCGGCCGGGTAGGCCCGAGCCCCAGCTCGTTCATGGCGTAGAGGATGCGCCGGTGGACGGGCTTGAGACCGTCCCGGACATCCGGCAGGGCGCGCTGCACGATCACGCTCATGGAGTAGTTCAGGAAGCTGTCGCGCATCTCGTCTTCGATGTGGCGCGGGAGGACGCGCTCACGGCGCTGCGGCATCACCATCG
>DATKBW010000191.1:0-21478 GCA_035513575.1 Longimicrobiales bacterium
CAAGCGGGTTCTGGACCTGCTCTTCGGCGGATTCCTGGTGCTGGCCACCGCCCCCGCGTGGCCGCTTGTGGCACTCGCCGTCCGGCTCGAGGACGGGGGGCCGGTGTTCTACCGGCAGCAGCGGTGGGGTCAGGGAGGCAAACTCTTCGAAGTGATCAAGTTCCGCACCATGGTCCAGGACTCGGACGAGAAGCACGGAGTGGTCGAGGCGTGCGACGAGGACGAGCGCGTGACACGGGTAGGGCGCGTGCTGCGCAGCTTCGGCATCGACGAGCTGCCCCAGGTGCTCAACATCCTCAGGGGCGAGATGAGCTTCGTGGGACCTCGTCCACTCGCCGTGGGGGAGGTCGTGTACGACGCCGACGGCAACCCGACGGTCTGGGATCACCTGCCCGAGTTCCGGCGCCGCATGAGCGTGCGCCCCGGCCTCACGAGTCTCGCCACCTTGTACCTCCCCAAGGATGTGGAGCGTAAGCGGAAGTTCCGCTACGACCTCCTCTACATCCGGAGGCGCAGCCTGTGGCTGGACATCCGTCTCATCGCCCTGTCCTTGTGGGTCAGCCTGTCCGGTCGTTGGGAAACCCGGCAAAACAAGATCTGACTCGAGGTCCAGCGTGGAAGCCCATCGACACCCGACTCCCCGCCCCGGGGTAGTCAAGCCGGACTATGACGTGATCGTCGTCGGCGCGTCGTGCGCCGGGCTGGCGGCCGCGAGATCGTTGGGGGAGGAGGGCCTGCGCACGCTGGTCCTCGACAGCCGCCACGATTACGGGACACCCGAGCGGACCTGGATCGTGACCCAGAAGCTCACCGATGTCGTGGGCTGCGACGTGGGTCCCAGCGTGGTCCACCGGACGGGCGTGATGGAGCTGCTGGCCAACGGAACGCGCCGGCGCGTCGAGCTCGAGCGACCGGACCTGGTCGTGGAGCGGGGCGCATTGCGCCGGATCCTCGCGCGCGAGGTCGAGCGGGCGGGGGTCGAGGTCCGGCTCGGGGGCCGCGTGCACGACATCCGCGTCGGCACTGGGCACCTGTCCGTGCGGGTACGGAACGGCTCCTCGGCTTCCCTGACCACGCGCCACCTGGTGGGAGCCGACGGCTCGCGGAGCGTGGTGGCGGAGGCGTTCGGAGCCCGGCCGCAGCGCACGGTGCCGATCGTGCAGGCCCGGGTCCGGCTGGGAGACCGCTACGATCCCGACGTCACTCGCGTGTGGTTCGATCGCGCGCGCACGCGCTTCTTCTACTGGCTCATCCCGGAGTCTTCGACGACCGGCGTCCTGGGGCTGATCGCCGAGCACCCCTCGAACGCGCGGCAGCTGCTCGAGAGCTTCATGAACGAGCACGGCTATCGGTCGGAGGAGTACCAGGGCGCCATGATCCCCCTGCACCAGCCGCGCCGGCCGATCGAGTGGCGTGCCGGAGACGGTCGCGTTCTGCTCGTCGGCGACGCCGCCGCCCATGTCAAGGTCACGACCGTCGGGGGGGTGGTATCCGGGATCTGGGGAGCCCGGGCGGCCGCGCAGGCGCTGGCCTCGGGCAACCCGTATCGGCGCGAGCTCCGCGCCCTGCACCGCGAGTTGTACCTCCACGACGCGGTGCGGTGGGTCATGGACCGGTTCCACGGCCGGCATTACGATCTCATGTTGCGTCTCCTCAACCACGAGCTCGACCTCATCCTGAGCACGAACGATCGCGACAGCATGGCGACGAAGGGATGGTCCTTGCTGCGGGCCCAGCCTCGCCTGTTCCTCCTGGGCCTGGACGCGTTCGTCCGCGGGGCGCGGTGATCGAGAAGAAACTTCTCGACCTCGAGACTTCCCGCATCCTGGTCACCGGAGGCTCGGGCTTCCTCGGCTCCCACGTCGTCGAGGAGCTCGAGCGGAAGGGCAAGCCGCGGGACGGGATCGTGGTCCCGCGATCGGCGGAGTACGACCTGGTACGGGAGGAATCCGTGGCGCGGATGTTCCGCGACACCCGTCCGGACGTGGTGGTGCACCTGGCCGCGGTGGTGGGAGGGATCGGAGCCAACAGCGCGCGGCCCGGGGAGTTCTTCTACAAGAACCTGGTGATGGGCGTGCAGCTCATGGAGCAGGCACGCCTGAGCGGCGTGCGTCGCTTCTTGACCGTGGGAACGGTGTGCTCGTATCCCAAACACACGCCGGTCCCGTTCCGCGAAGAGGACCTGTGGGCCGGCTATCCCGAGGAGACGAACGCCCCGTACGGGATCGCGAAGAAGGCGCTCCTCGTCCAGGGGCAGGCCTATCGCAAGCAATACGGCTTCGAAGCGGTCCACCTGCTGCTGGTCAACCTGTACGGGCCACGGGACGATTTCGATCCGGCGACGAGCCATGTGATCCCGGCCCTGGTGAAGAAGTGCGTCGAGGCCCGCGAGGAGGGGGACCGGATCGTCGTGTGGGGAGACGGAACGCCGACGCGCGAGTTCCTCTACGTGAAGGACGCGGCGGAAGGGATCGTGCTCGCGCTGGAGCGATACGCGGACCCGGAGCCGGTGAACATCGGGAGCGGAATGGAGATCTCGATCCGGGAGCTCGTCGGGAAGATCGTGGAGGTCACGGCGTTCGAGGGTCGCGTCGAATGGGACGACTCGAAGCCCAACGGACAGCCCCGCAGGTGCCTGGACACCTCCCGGGCGCGGGAGCGGTTCGGCTTCACCGCCCGCACCGGGCTCGACGAGGGGCTCGCCGAAACGGTGCGCTGGTACGAGGAGGCACGAGTGAAGCCGATCGTTGCGTGAGAGTCGCGGCGTCAGCGCGGGAACGCGCGTCCCGCCAGAGGGGGTGTCGTGTTGACGCCGCGGGGACCGGAAAGTAGCCTCTTCCGTCCGCCGAGCAGTCGACTGCAACGAGCCCCGCGACAACGATGAGCGACCACGACGCCGACACCGTTTGGACGACGGTCATCCGTCCGGAGAGCCCCTGGTTCGACCTGCGCCTGGGCGAGCTGTGGAGCTACCGGGACCTCGTCATGCTCATGGTGCAACGAGACTTCGTCGCCCAGTACAAGCAGACGATCCTAGGGCCCCTGTGGCACGTCATCCAGCCGCTGCTGACGACGATCACGTTCACGGTCGTCTTCGGGCGCATCGCGCAGATCCCGACCGACAGCCTGCCTCCGTTCCTGTTCTACCTCTCCGGCACTGTGTTGTGGGGGTACTTCAGCAACAGCTTCACCAAGACCTCGAACACGTTCGTGGCGAATGCGAACGTCTTCGGCAAGGTCTACTTCCCGCGCCTGGCGGTCCCGGTCTCGACGCTCGGCTCGAGCATGATCGGGTTCTTTGTCCAGTTCACGATCTTCCTCGGGTTCCTGCTGTGGTTCATGGCCCGGGGCGCGCCCGTCGATCCGAACGCGTGGGTGCTCGCCACACCGCTCCTGCTCCTGCTGATGGCGGGGCTGGGAATGGGGGGAGGGGTCATCCTCTCCGCCCTCACGACCCGCTATCGCGATCTGACCAACGTGGTCGCGTTCGGCGTCTCGCTGTTCATGTACATGACCCCGGTCGTTTATCCGCTTTCGACCGTTCCCGAGCGGTACCGCATCATCGTGCTGGCGAACCCCCTGACCCCGATCGTCGAGGCGTTCCGCTTCGCGTTCCTGGGCGTTGGCACGGTGAGCGCGTCGCACCTGGCCTACACCGCGGTGTTCACCGCCGCGCTGCTCCTGTGCGGGATCCTGATCTTCAACCGGATCGAGCGCACGTTCATGGACACGGTCTGAGGAGCGTGACGGCGATGTCCCGGGTCATCGAAGTCGACGAGGTCTCGAAGTTCTACCGGCTGGGGGTATTCGGCCGCGACACGCTGCGTGACGACGTGCAGGCGTGGCTGCGGCGTGCGCTCCGGCGTCCCGAGCCGGTGTCCCACAGCTGGCGCGACCGGGTCCGCGGCCAGCACGTGTGGGCGCTGCGTGAGGTGAGCTTCGCGGTCGACCAGGGCGAGATCGTGGGGATCGTCGGCGGGAACGGGGCGGGTAAGAGCACGCTGCTCAAGATCCTGTCGCGGATCACGGCGCCCACCTCGGGGGCCGTCCGGCTGAAGGGTCGGGTCGGGAGCCTTCTCGAGGTCGGCACTGGTTTCCACCCCGAGCTGACCGGCCGCGAGAACATCTTTCTGAACGGGGCGATCCTCGGGATGACGCGGGAGGAGACGCAGCGCAAGTACGACGTGATCGTGGAGTTCTCCGGGATCGGGCCGTTCATCGACACGCCGGTCAAGCGGTTTTCCTCCGGGATGCGGGTCCGGCTGGCGTTCGCGGTCGCCGCCTATCTGGAGCCCGAGATCCTGCTCGTCGACGAGGTTCTGGCGGTGGGCGACATCGCGTTCCAGAAGCGGTGCATCGGCAAGATGGGCGATGTCGCGAAGGGGGGGCGCACGGTCCTGTTCGTCAGCCACGACATGTCCGCCATCTCCGCCCTCTGCGAGCGGGTGATCCTGCTCGAAGAGGGGCGCCTGGTGGCCGACGGGGAGACCGACGCGACGATCAAGCGCTACGTCGCGGGCATGAACGGAGCGGGCCCCGAGTCCGGGGAGATTCGGCTGACGCCGGAGGGCCACGACGACGGCAAGCCGGTCGCGCTCCACGCGGTGCGGACGCGCGACGCGGACGGCCGGGTGCGCGGCGACTTCCGCAGCGCTGAATCGATCGTCGTGGAGCTCGAGTTTACCCGTTTCGAGCCGATCGAGTACCTGCGGATCGGGTTCGACGTCGTCTCCTCGCGCGGGATGGTCGTCTTCCGCACGTTCCACAACGACCTCGCGGAGACCCTTCCGGGGGGCCGGATCGGCGAGCCCGAGCGGCTGCAGGCGATCCTCCCGGCCGGGCTGCTGAACGGGGACGTGTACCAGATCCGCCCCTGTGTGAGGCGGCACCGTCGCGGCCTGGACTGGATTCTGCGCGATGTGGCAGGGCCGTCGTTCAACGTGATGCTCAACGTCCCGAACCCCGACTACGCCGACTCCCGGCGCGCCGGGCTCGTGGCGCCGATGATCGAGTGGCGGACGGGCTGAGCCGGGATCGGCGGGCGCGGCGGCTACTCTTCGTTGCGGGCTCCGCGTATCCGCTCGGCGGAGTCGGGTCCTGGCTCGACTACCTGCTCCCCGGCCTCGCCGAGCGGGGGTGGGAGCCGGTCCTCGGACTTGTCGAGGGCCCCCGTCACCATCGGCCCGAGCGGATGCTCGCGGCCCATCCCCACGAGCGCTGGATCCGGATCCCGTGCGCGACCGGGACGCCGCAGGGCCGCCGCGGGGCGCTCGTCAGGGCGCTCGCGGCCGAGCGGCCGGCGGCGGCGGTCGGGGTCGACGTGCCGGACCTGTTCGCCGCCGTCAACGCGCGCCGGAAGGAGGGATCGACGATCCACGCGCTCATGACCGTCCACGCGCTCGAGCCCGAGCTCTACGCGGACGCGGCGCGCTTCCGGGTGGTCCTCGACGCGGTTGTGGGGACGAACCGGCTCGCGTGTCGGCTCCTCGAGAAGGTCGCGGGAGTGGAGGCCGGGCGGGTCCACTACGCCCCCTACGGGCGGGAGCCGGGGCCGGTTGCTCCGACCCCGCCCGCGGACGGGGGGCTCGTCGTCGGCTACGCCGGGCGGCTAGAGCAGACCCAGAAACGGGTCCACGACATCCCGCGGGTCGCCGCGGCGCTCGACCGGCTCGGCGTCCGCGCTGGGTGGCGGATCGCGGGCGCGGGCCCCGAGGAGGAGCGGCTCGCGGCCGGGCTCCCCCCCGGGCGCGCAACGTTCCTCGGCGCGGTGCCGGCGCCGGAGCTCCCCGCGCGCTTCTACCGCGGGCTGGACGCGCTGCTCGTCCCCTCGCGCTGGGAGACCGGCCCGCTGGTCGCGTGGGAGGCGATGGCCGAGGGCGTGCCGGTCGTCGCCACGCGCTACGCGGGGTCGGGGCTCGAGGCCGCGCTCGTTGACGGGGAGACCGCGCTCCTGTTCGACGTCGCAGACGCGGAGGGCGCAGCGGGGGCGCTGGCCCGGCTCGCGTGCGAGCCGGGGCTGCGCGCGCGACTCGTCGCGGGGGGCCGGCGGCTCCTCGCGGAGCGGTTCAGCCGCGAGCGCTCGATCGACGGCTGGGAGCGGGCGTTCGAGGCCGCGCTGGCGCGGCCGCCGCGGCCGGCCGCTCCTGACCCCGCGGTCCCGCCGGCCACCGGCCGCCTCGAGCGGTGGCTCGGCCCCACTGCCGCCGAGCGAGTGCGGCGCGCGCTTGGCCGCACGGGGCCCGACGCGGGGCCGGGCGGGGAGTGGCCGCACGCGCTCGGCAAGGGCGAGGAGCGCGAGGCGTTTCTGCGCCAGGCCGAGGCGCTCGACCGCCCCGGGGAGGCCGGGTGCTCGTCCCGCTGAGGCTGACGGCCGGGCAGGCGTGGGCGGCGTGGCGGCGCTGGCCGGCGCTGCGGCGGGAACTCGCGGCGCCCCGGCCCGGCCCGCCGATCCTCGTCACCGGCGCGTACCGGACCGGGACAACGTGGGTCGGAGCGATGCTGGCGGCCGCCGGCCTCTGGCCGACGCACGAGCCGTTCAACCCGAACCGCCGGCTCTGGCCGGAGGAGCTCGCCTACGCGCCAGGCGGGGAGCCCCGGCCCGAGATCGACGCGCTGGTCGCCGCGCTCCTCCGCGGCGGCCACCGGGAGGTCGTCCGGCTGGCGTACGCGGACCGCTGGTTCTCGCCGCTCCGCCTCCTCCCGCTCGCGCCCGGGCGCGTGCTCGTCAAGGACCCGTCCGCCGCCCTCCTCACCGAATACCTCGTCCGGCGCCATCGGATGCGGGCGGTCGTCCTCTACCGTCATCCGGCGGCCGTCGTCGCGAGCTACGTCCGGCTCGGCTGGCCCACCGGCGCGCTGGTCGGGCGTCTGCTCGCGTCGCCGGCCCTCATGGAGGAGTGGCTCGCGCCCCACGCGGCCCGCATGGAAGCCGCCGCCGGTCGCCGCGACTGGACCTCGGGAGCCGTCTTCTACGCCGCGCTCGCGACCGCGCTCCTCGGGATCGAAGGTCGGAACTCCGGCGCGACGATCCGGCTCTCGTTCGAGGACCTCTGCGCCGACCCGGTCGCCCGCTTCCGCGAGCTCCACGCGCGGCTCGGCCTGCCCTACCACCCGGGGGTGACCCGCGCGCACGAGCGGCTGACGCAGGGCGGGGACGCGGCGCTGGTCGAGCGGCCCCACGGCGTCCGGCGGCGGAGCGCGAGGATGGCCGGCCGCTGGCGGTCGGAGGTGGCCCCGTCCGACGCGGTGGCGGTGCGGGAGGCGTGGGAGGCGTTCGATCTACCGCTTTACCGCGAACCGGCCGACTGGCCGGAGCGCCCGGAGGCGCCGTGAGCCCCGCGACGAAGGTCAGCGTGGTGATGCCGGTCTGTAATCGGCAGCGGTACGTGCGCGAGGCCCGTGGGGGGGTATCGCCTCCTCCGGGACAGCTGCGGGGACGTCCCCACGGAGCAGTGGGCGGCGATGACGCAGTTCGAGCGGAACTGCTGGTACTGGTCCTACGTGAATCGGATTCTCGAGCGACAGGTGGAGCTCCTGCAACCGGACCGTTGGCGGAGGGTGCGACTGGAGGATCTCGACGCGGTCGCGCCGTCACTGTTCGAGTTTCTCTAGGTCGCCCCCTTCGAACTCGACGTCCCCCGCGAGAACCCGACGCGCGGAGAGCTGATCCGGCCAATCGCCTGGAGCCCGGAGGAGCGGCGCGCGTTCGAGCGGATCCGCGGCGATCTCATGGACCGCTGGTACGCGGGCTGGAGGGAGAAGTGGTAGGGCGGCCGCGGTCGGCGGCGTGCGCGTGGGGCCGGGGATGACCACGCCGCGAAGGACGCTGGGGGCCGCGCTTATCGACTGGCCGGCGTGGGAGCGGAACCTGCACGGTTTGCGAGGCGGCCACTGGACGCGGATCGGGAACCGGAACGATCGGCTGCGATACGGCCCCGGAGGCCGGGGCGTCGCCTGCGAGGGCCGTTGGACGAGCCGCCTCCACGGCAGCGAGGTCTTCCCCTCCCTCGGCCGGCGACTGATGGAGCGGGCGGTCGGCGAATGGCCGCCCGCGTTCTCGTCCCGTCCTCAGGCGGGGACCGGGGATGGCGACCCCGAGGTCTCGTTCGTCATCGGCCATCGCGGGCTCGACCGGCTCCCGCTCCTCGCGAAGGTGCTGGAGAGCGTGGCGGCCCAGGAGGACACGACGCTCGAGTGCGTGGTGGTCGAGCAGTCCGAGGCGCCGGAGATCGACGGCCGGATCCCCGGCTGGGCGCGCCACCTTCACACGCCGGTCTCGCGGGGAACCCCCTATTCCCGCGCGTGGGCGTTCAACGTTGGCGCGCGCGCGGCCCGCGGCCGCCTGCTCGTCTTCCACGACAACGACATGATCGTGCCCCGCCGCTACGCCGCCGAGCTCCTCGCCCGGCGGGCCGAGGGGTACGAGGTCATCAACCTCAAGCGGTTCGTCTTCTACCTGGACGAGCGGGCGACGGCGGACGGTCTCGCGGGTGGGCCGCCCCGGCGCCCGCCGCAGCGGGTCATCCAGAACCTGGAGGGGGGTGGTAGCCTCGCGCTGGATCGCGACGCGTTCTTCGCGCTCGGCGGCTTCGACGAGGCGTTCGTCGGCTGGGGCGGCGAGGACAACGAGTTCTGGGAGCGGGCGCAGGTGCGGGCGGCGTGGCCATGGGGCTACCTGCCGATCCTCCACCTCCACCACCGCGAGCAGCCCGGGAAGGGGCACCGCCGCCGGCGGACCGCGAGCCTCCTCGACGAGCGGTCGGCGATCCCACCGGAGGTGCGCGTGGCGGAGCTGACCGGACGCTGCTTCGGCCGCGTCGAGGGGCCCGACCCGCCGTTTAGCGCGGCCACCGCCCCGGCGGGCGGCGAGGAGGGGGAGGACGGCCGTGCCGGCTAACCTCGTGACCACGATTGTCCCCGTTCACGACCGCCCGCGCCTCCTGCGGGAGGCGGTGGCGAGCGTGCTCGCCCAGTCCCACCGCCCGCTCGAGGTCGTGATCGTCGACGACGGATCGACCGACGACACCCCGCGGGTCGCGGACGCGCTGCGGCTGAGCGGCCCGGGGAGGTGCGGGTCCTTCATGTGACCCGCGGCGGGCCCGGGCTCGCGCGCGAGACGGGGCGGAGGGTCGCGCGCGGCGCTTTCGTCCAGTACCTGGACAGCGACGACGTCCTACTCCCCGGGAAGTTCGAGCGCCAGGTCGCGGCGCTCCGCGCGGACCCCGCGGCCGGCGTCGCCAACGGGATGACCCGATTCGTGGACGCGGACGGCCGCGGCGCGGATCGCGCGGGGCGGCGGACGGGGGAGCGGATCAGGCGCATGTTTCCGTCGTTCCTCGTCAAGCGGTGGTGGGACGAGAGGAGAGAGGTTAGTGGCACGCGTTTACTTGCACCCCGCAATGCGGGATCACGACAAAAACCACTCGCTTGCTATCTCCGAGAGTGGAGGTTCTGGCGGAGAGGCGTTATACCCGAACTCCAGTACCGGGCCACACAAATGATCGAACGGTTCCATTCGAGATCACCAGCGCAGATCTGATTCGGGAAACGTGCTGGTTCGCAGGCTGCTGAAGAGTCATGCGCATCCTCAAGCTGGAGAGGTCCCGGTGCGGATCCTGATCATGACTGATTGCCCTGCGGATCCGAATTCCGGTGCAGCAGGGACGGTCTACAGGACGGCGGAGGCGCTCAAGAGACTAGGACATGAGGTCGAGACGGTGTGGGCGGACGAACTCGGTCGTCGCATCCGCCACGGAAATCTCCATTACCTTCTCGAACTGCCGCTGGCCATCCGCAGAGTTCTGCGACGCAAGTTGGGGAAGAGGCGATACGATGTCGTGGAAGTGAGCCAGCCTCATGGATATCTGGCGGCGGCCATGCTGCGGCGATCGGCGCTGGATTCCGTATACATCCATCGCTCTCATGGATTCGAGTTGCGTGTAGGGCGAGATCTGGCAGAATGGAGAGAGGTGTATCGCACCCCGGCCGCGACCTCGATACGGCAGTTGCTCAGTCCGCTGATGTCCCGTGCGTTGTACCTGAACAGCCACGCGATCGTTCGCTTCGCGGATGGTCACATCGTATCCGCGACCGAGTGTGCCGACTTCCTGCGGGAGGAGATGGGTGTCGCCACGGATCGGATCGCAGTTGTTCCGCAAGCCGTCCCGGACTCCTTTCTCGAGGCCGGGGTCCCGATGGATGCGAATCGACTCACAGGAGTTCTGTACGTGGGACAGTTCGCGTTCATCAAGGCGCCGATGATCGTCGCCGAGGTGATGAACCGCCTCTCCGAGCAACGCCCCGATCTGCGCTTCACGTGGGTCGCAGACGCCAGCCACCATGGCGAGATCGGGAAGCTGCTCGAGACCCGTACCCGAGAAAGAACGCGGCTTATGGGATGGATGCGTCAGGAGGAGTTGATTCGTGTGTTCGACAGCCATGGAATCTTCGTGTTCCCTTCCTTTTTCGAGGGATTTGGCAAAGCGTTTCTCGAAGCGATGTCCCGCGGACTTTGCGTCGTGGCGGCCAACAACGGGGGCGCTCATGACGTGATTCGAGACGGGGTGGACGGTCACCTCGTGCGGACCGGAGGCGCAAAGGAGATGGTGGACACCTGTCTTTCGCTGCTCCAAGATCCGCAAAGAGCGGCTCGGATGTCGAGGGCGGCGACCGAGTCCGCACGATCCTACACGTGGCGGCGCGTGGCGGAAGAAAGCGCCAGCTTCTACCGGAGACGGCTCGAGGCCCGCGCTGGGGCGAGGTCATGATAGGCTCGGGAACGATGAGCCGCCGTTATCGGGAGTTGCACTCATGCCCTTCATGCTGAGGCAGGAGGGTGTCACGCTCGTCGATCGGCGCAGGTGCGCCCAGTGGAGAGCTGGCCTATGTGCGGGATAGTCGGTTGGCAGCTTGCTCCGGGTGCGGACCTGGATCCGGCTGCGCTCGAGGACATGGCGAACGCCGTGGCTCACCGCGGGCCCGACGACCGGGGATACTTCGTCTCCCCGGACGGCCGTGTAGCGTTCGCCCACGTGCGGCTCAGCATCATCGATCCCACGTTGGGTGGTCACCAGCCCACGGCGTCCGCAGACGGTGGGCGGGTGCTCAACTACAATGGCGAGCTTTTCAACTTCCGTGGCCTCCGTTCGGAACTGGAGGCCGAAGGGGCTTGGTTCCGGTCCCGGTGCGATACCGAGGTGGTTCTACGGGCTCTGGAGCGCTGGGGTGAAGGAGCCATAGCGCGATTCGACGGGATGTTCGCGTTCGCTCTTTGGTCTAGAGAGCGTCCGGAGCTTCTGCTGGCACGGGATCCGATGGGGATCAAGCCCTTGTATTACACTGACATCCCCGGCGGAAAAGGCCTGGCGTTCGCCTCCGAGATCAAGGCATTCCTCCGCTTGCCGGGTTTCCAGGCTCGGATGAACGAGCGGGCTCTAACGCAGTACCTCGAGTTCGGCTACATTTTCGACGAGCGCGGGACCTCGCTGGAGGATGTCTACAAGCTCCCGCCGGGCCACACCTTAGCGGTGCGGGATGGGCGCCCGCAGGAGCCCGTGCGCTATTTCCGCCCTTCACTGGTTCCTGTCCTGCAATCGGAAGACCCGGTCTCCACGCTCCACGATGCCCTCACCCAGGTCGTCCGGGAGCACCTGGTCGCGGACGTCCCCGTCGCTCTCCTCCTCTCGGGGGGGGGTCGATTCCAGCCTCCTCGCCGCGCTCGCGGCGCGCGAGGGGCCGCTCACGACGATCAGCATGGGTTTCGAGCGCAGCGGGATCGACGAGCGGCCCGCCGCCCGCGCGGTCAGCGACTTCGTCAGGTCCGAGCATGTCGAGGTCTCTATCGATCCCGACGCGGTGGTGGCAGAGCTCGCGGACGCCGCCTGGTTCTTCGACGATCTCTTCGGCGATTGGGGTACCGTCACCACCCGGATCCTATACCGCCGCTGCCGCGAGATGGGCATCAAGGTGGTCCTGGTCGGGGAGGGCTCGGACGAGCTCTTCGGGGGCTTTCCGGTATTCGTGTACACGCCGGGGGGTCCCCTCCCTCTGCGCCTGTTTCTTCTATACCGACGCTATGCCGGGCGCCGATACGGCCGGCAATTCTGGGCTTTCCAGCGCACCATGCGGGGCCATCTCGCCGAGACGGGAGGCGACTGGTTCCAGGCGGTCCGCCTGGTCGAGACGCGCTCAACCACTATGTGATGAAGGTGGACAAGGCGAGCATGTCCGAGAGCGTGGAGGCGCGGGTTTCGTTTCTCGACCGACGGGTGGCCGAGAGATACGGCCTCTTGCCGTCGGAGACGGTCTGGAGGCCTAAGTTCGGCGGCTCGATCGCGGCGTCTTGGATGGACGACTCTCCCGCCTTCCGATCCTTCGCCGAGAGCGTAGTCCTCGGCCCACGGGGCTGGGTGGACAGACTGGGGCTCCGTGGGGCGATGCGGAGCTACTTCAGAGATCGACGGCCTGGCTATCCATTCCCTTACCCGGTAGGGACGTTCCGGAACGTCGCGTGGCGACTCCTACTGTTGGACCTCTGGTCGGCGAAGTTCCTTTCTCGTCCGTGATCCAGCTGGCGGTCATCGGCGCGCGGGAGCGGGCCCACCTGCGGAAAGTCTGGCCGTTCGGCTTCCTGCCGGTGGTCCATCTCTGGCACGAGCCGCAGCCGCAGAAGGCGGCTCCCGACCGGTTGGCCGCGGCGCGGCTGGAGGCGCGCACGCGGATCCCGCGGGCGGCGCGTGTCGCGGAGGACACGGCGTGAGCCGGCCATCCGGGGACGTCGTCCAGGGGCTCGTGACGACGATCATCCCGGTGCACGACCGGGCCGATCTCCTCGAGGAAGCCGTCGGCAGCGTCATCGCGCAATCGTACCGTCCGATCGAGATCGTGATCGTCGACGACGGGTCGACGGACGGTACCGGCCTGGCAGCGGACGAGATCGAGAGCGCGCATCCGGGCGTGGTGCGGGTTCTGCACGTGCCCAACGGCGGCCCAGGCCTGGCCCGCGAGGCCGGGCGCCGGGTCGCGCGGGGAGAGTTCATCCAATACCTGGACAGCGATGACGTCTTGCTACCGGAGAAGTTCGAGCGCCAGGTGGCCGCGCTCCTCGCCGACCCGGGGGCGGGTGTCTGTTATGGGATCACCCGCTATGTGGACGAAGAGGGCAAGGGCGGAGACCGGCCCACAAGGCGAACAGGGGAGCGCATCGAGTGGATGTTTCCCTCGTTCCTCGTCGACCGCTGGTGGGCGACCTCGACCGCGCTCTTTCGACGGAGCGTCACCGATGCGGTCGGTCCATGGACCGGACTGCGGAACGAGGAGGACTGGGAGTACGACTGCCGGGTTGCGGCCTTGGGAACCCGGCTCTGTTACGTCCCGCATTTCGTTTCGGAGGTGCGCGGACACGCGGGGGAGCGCCTCAGCCGTTCCGGGTCGACGGATCCGGACAAGCTTCGTGACCGGGCAGCCGCCCATGCGCTGATCCTCGGCCACGCTCGCCGCGCGGGGATCCGCGCAGACTCTGAGGAGATGCGGCACTTCGCGAAGGAGTTGTTTCTGCTTGCGCGCCAGTGTGGCGCCGCTGGTCTGGCCGCCGAAGCCCGCCACCTGCACGGGCTGGCGATGGAGGCATCGGACGGCGGACCTCGCCGGAACCTTGACGTGCGGATCTACGGCTGGGTCGCTCGAGTCGTCGGCTGGGAGCGGGCGGGACGTATGGCCCTCGAAATGGACCGCCAACGGCCAGGGCGATGGCGGGCATGAGACAGAACCCGTCCGCGCGCGAGCCCGGGCTGGTCAGTGTCGTCATGGGCGTCCGCGACGCGGGCGAATACCTTCGCCCCACGCTGGAGAGCGTCCTCGGACAGCAGGGGGTCGACCTGGAATTCGTCATCGTGGACGACGGGTCGCGGGACGGATCGAGCGAGATCCTGCGCGAATACGCCGGCAGGGACCCCAGGGTCCGGCTCCTCGCCCAGCCGTGCCGGGGGCTGACCGAGGCGCTGATCCGCGGGTGCGAGGCCGCCCGCGGCGCCTACGTCGCGCGCCAGGACGCGGCCGATGTGTCGCGCCCGGGACGGCTGGCCCGCCAGAAGGAGGCACTGGACGCCGACGCGCGGCTGGCCTTCGTGTCGTGCTGGACGGAATACCATGGACCGGACGGGGAGTACCTGTTCACGAGCCGCGACAGCGGTGTGGCGCGATCGCCATCTGACGTAGTCGTGAAGGCCGCTGACGGCCGGGCCTCGCTCGCGGATGGTCCCTCCCATCACGGCTCGGTGATGTTCCGCGGCTCGTGCTATCGGCGAGCGGGGGGATACCGATCCGAGTTCTTCCTGGCGCAGGATTGGGATCTGTGGTTCCGCCTCGCGGAGCACGGGCTGTTTCAGGCGATCCCCGAGTCGCTGTACGTCGCGCTCGTCCTGCCGGCGAGTCGCAGCTCCTCGTTCCGCGCCGTCCAGCACCGGTTCGGCGGGCTGGCGCGGCGCGCGTTCGAGATGCGGCAGTCGGGGCGCCCGGAGCGAGAGGTCCTCGACCTGGCGGAAGCATTGCGGCCGGAGGGACCGGCGGAGGCGCCGTGCCGATTGGCGGGCGCCCACTATTTCGTCGGGGAGGCCCTCCGCAGAAACCGGGACCCTCGCTGCATCAAGTACTTCCGCCGCACCCTGAGGGCCGATCCCCTGCACGCGGCGGGCTGGGTCCGGCTCCTGCAGGCGGGCGCCATCACCGCGCTCGGCGGCTGGCGCGCCGAGACGCCCCCGTGACCGGTGGGGAGAGCGTCCGGCCGGAGGGCCTGTCGGTCGTGATCCCGACGCTCGGCCGGGGGGTCGAGCTGATTGGGACGATCCGCGGGATGGTCGGCGGGAGCCGGCCGCCGGACGAGATCCTGGTCGTCGATCAGACCCCTCGCCATGCCCCCGCGACCGCCGCGGCGCTGAGCGACCTCGATCGCTCAGGGGCCATACGGTGGCTGCGCCTGGCGCGCGCCTCGATCCCCCACGCGATGAACGTCGGGCTCGTGAGCGCCCGAAACCCAATCGTCCTCTTCGTGGATGACGACGTGAACCCGGACAGTCGTCTGGTCGAGACGCATCTGCGCGCACATCAAGGCGAGGGGTGCGAGGTCGTGGGCGGACAGGTCCTGCAGCCAGGCGAGGAGCCGGACGGATCTGCCGGGCCCTTCCGGTTCAACTCCACGCGCCGTGGATGGATCACCGACCTGATTGCCTGTAATTTCTCGGTCCGGCGCGACGTGGCTCTCGAGATCGGGGGGTTCGACGAGAACTTCGTGCGCGTCGCGTACCGGTTCGAGACGGAGTTCGCCGAGCGGCTCGGAGCGGCTGGGCGGAGGATCGTGTTCGAGCCGCGCGCGTCGCTCCGTCACCTGAAGGTCGCGCGTGGGGGAACCCGCACGTACGGTCATCATCTCCGGACCGCGCGGCCGGCGCACTCGGTGGGGGCGTACTATTACCTGCTCCGCTCCTCGTCCGACGGGCCCCGCCCGGGCAGGATCCTGAATCGTTTCCTGGGCTCGATCCGCACCCGGCATCATCTCCGTCGGCCGTGGTGGATCGTCCCGACGCTGGTCGCGGAAGCCCTGGGGTTCGTCTGGGCCTGCACGCTGGTCCTTCGGGGTCCTCGCCTGATCGATGCGGCTCGGGCCGCGGAGTGGAGGCATCCTTGATCCAAGCCACGATCCTCGCGCTGGCGCTGGCGATCGCGTTCCTCGCGCTCCATCGGTGGCGTCTGGCGCTCCTGCTGACCCTTCCGTTCGGCCTGCTCGCCGACCTGGGAAGGAAGGCGACCGAGGGACAGCCGATCTACATGTCCGCGCTCGTCGTCCTGCCGGTCATGGCGTGCCTCGTCGGAGCCCGGCGCACGGGCGTCCGTCCGATCCTGGCTCCCTTCTACGGCCGCGCCTCGCTCCTTCGAGTACCACTCATCCTCTACCTGCTTTTCGTCCTGTTCCAGTGCGTGAACGGGGCACTGACGAGCGGGAGCCCGATCGTCGGCGTCATCGGCTTGGTCGCCTATTCGTCCCCCGTGATCGGTCTCCTGCTCGGCTATCACTACGCGAGAACGGCTTCGTCCGTGGGGCGATTCCTGCGCTGGTACGTCGGACTTGTGGTCGTCATGGCGATCAGCATCGTGCTCGGGCGGTTGGGGGTCGAGTGGTCGGTCCTCGAACCGGTCGGACCAGGCCTGGTAGCGTACACGCCCAGCGGCATGGCGCTGGACCTGGAGACGGGGTTCTTCCGGGCCGCCGAGGTGGCCGCGTGGCACACCGCGGTGGCCCTGTGCTTCCTGTTCCTAATCGTCCTCGGGCGGAAGAAAGTGCTCGCGCCCGTCGTCCTGCTCCCCTGGCTGCTTCCGCTCCTGGGAGGGGCGCTCATCCTGACCGGGAGGCGGAAGGGCATCGTCGAGGTGGGGCTCTTTCTCCTCGTGTACCTGGCGTGCCTGGCGTACTTCCGTCGGGGAGCGGTCAAGACCGGGTTCACGCTCGCCCTCGTGGCGGTGGCGGGCCTGGCCTGGTTTACGCTGTCCACTGTCGGTGAGGCGCTGGGGATCCTGCCCTACGTCGAGCGCAGCTTGAACATCGGCTCGACTGACGTGGAGCGGGTGCACACGCACTCGATTTCATCATTGGAGACCGTCATCAGGCGCAACGGGTACCTCGGCGCCGGGGCCGGCATGGGGAGCCAGGGCGCGCAGTACTTCGGAGCCGGAGCGGCAACCGTCGGGGGGGCGGCCGAAGGCGGAGTGGCCAAGATCGTGGCCGAGCTCGGCGTGCCCGGCCTCTTCCTCATGATCTGGCTGTGGGTCGGATCCGCGCTTGTCTTCTGGAGGGCCACCCGGGCCTCGAGCCGAGGGAGCGTGGTTCCCGCCCATTTCGCGTACGGTTTCCTCGGGATCCTCTTCGCCAGCGCGCTGACGTTCACGATCGGACACCAGATCTTCGGCGACCCGTTGGTCCTCGTGGTGATCGGCCTGGTGGCCGGATTCCTGCTCCGCATGCCGAGTCTCGCGGACGAGACTCGGGTGGCGTGGGCGCCGCGACCCGCGCTCCGCAGTCACCCGCGCGATCCGACCGCGTTCGACAGGACTCGTTCCCCGTCCCGATGAAGCTGGCGATCGTCGCCTCCCACCCGGTCCAGTACCAGGTTCCGTGGTATCGCGCGCTCGCCGAGCGGCCCGAGGTGGACCTCACCGTCTACTACGCGCTGCTCCCGACTCCCGCGCAGCAGGGGGTAGGATTCGGGGTGGAGTTCGCGTGGGACGTTCCACTCCTCGACGGATACCGCTGGAAGGCATTGCCCAACGTCGCGCGCTCGCCTTCCCTGGGCCGGTTCTTCGGCAGCCGCACGCCGGCGGTGGGGACGATCCTCGAACGGGATCGACCGGGCGCGGTGATCGTCGCCGGCTGGCACGCGCTGCCGCTCCTCCAGGCGATCCGCGCCTGCGGGCGGCTCGGCCTCCCGTGCCTGGTCCGGGGGGAGTCGAGCGGCCTCCGACCGCGCCCGGCTTGGGTCCGGGCGGTCCACCGGCGACTGCTGTCCCGGTTCGACGCGTTTCTGGCGATCGGCGAGGCGAACCGCCGGTTCTACCGCTCCCACGGCGTCCCGGGTGAGCGCGTTTTTACGGCTCCCTATTTCGCCGACGGATCGAGGTTCCGCGAGCAGGATGCCCGGCTGCGCCCGCGGCGGGAGGAGATCCGACGGCAATGGGGGATCGCGGAGGAGGACGTCTGCTTCCTGTTCGCCGGAAAGCTGGTGGCCAAGAAGCGGCCGCTCGACCTGCTGCGGGCGTGCGACCTCGCGCGACGGGAGGAGGCCTCCATCCGAGCGCTGGTCGCCGGAGCCGGGGAGATGGAGCGCGAGACCAAGCGCCTCGCCGCGCGGCTCGAGCTTCCGGCGACGTTCACTGGATTCCTCAACCAGTCCGAGATCAGCCGGGCCTACGTGGCGGCCGACTGCCTGGTCCTGCCGTCGGACTACGGCGAGACGTGGGGCCTGGTCGTCAACGAGGCGATGCATCACGGGTTGCCCGCGGCGGTCAGCGATCGCGTGGGGTGCGGTCCGGACCTGGTCGAGGACGGGATCACCGGTCGGGTGTTCCCGTGCGCGGACGTGGAGGCGCTGGCCCGTGTCCTCGTCGAGACGGCCCGCGACCGGGAGGGGCGGGGCGCCATGGGTCGTCGGGCGCGTCGACGGGTCGCGCGGTACTCGGCGGAGCGGGCCGTCGAGGGGACGCTGGAGGCCGCCGCGTTCGTGACCCGATCCCTGCAGGGGGTGGAAGCGTGAGGCGGTCGTGCCACGTGTGGCTGCCCGAGCTGTACGCGACCAGGGGCGGGATCCAGACGTACTCGGCGTTCCTGATTCAGGCGCTGGGCGAGGTGTGGCCCGGGACGCGCTGCGAGGTCTTCCTCAAGAACGACGATCCGAGCGGGGCCGCCGCCCGGGACGTCCGCCTGCACGCGAGCGGGGGCGTGCCGGGCTGGCTTCGCACGCCGGGGTATGCCGCCCGGATCGGATCGCGCGCTCTCCTGGATCGTCCCGAGCTCGTCATTGCCGGTCACCTGAACTTCGCGGTCGTCTCGGACTGGCTCAGCCGGATCGCGGGAATCCCGTACTGGATCGTCACCTACGGGATCGAGGCCTGGAACGTCGAGCGGCCGGCGCTGAAACGGGCGCTCTCCCGCGCGGCGTGCGTGGTCTCGATCAGTCGCTACACGGCACGCCGGCTGATCGAGGAGCAAGGCCTCGATCCGGACCTCGTGACCGTCCTGCCGTGCACCTTCGACGCCGCGCGGTTCCGGCCGCGCGAGCGCTCGGCCCAGCTGCTCGAGCGGCTCGGGATCGACGTCGATCAGCCGGTCGTCCTGACGGTGGCGCGGCTGGCGGGGAAGGATCGTCACAAGGGGTACGACGTGGTGCTCGAAGCGCTTCCGGAGATCCGCCGCGAGGTGCCGGGGCTCCACTACCTGATCGTGGGGGAAGGCGACGACCGGCGGAGGATCGAAGGGCGGGTCCGCGCGCTGGGGCTCGAGCGTTCGGTCACGCTCGCGGGGCTCGTCCCGGACGAGGAGCTTCCGGAGTACTATGGCCTGGCCAACCTGTTCGCGATGCCAAGCAAGCGGGAGGGGTTCGGGATCGTATACCTCGAGGCGATGGCCTGCGGCATCCCGGCCATCGGGGGGGATCGGGACGGGGCCCGGGACGCGCTGGTCGACGGCGAGCTCGGCGTACTCGTCGATCCGGACGACGTGCCGGCCTTCGCCCGCGCCTCCGTCGAGGTGCTGACGGGCCGGCATCCGAATCGCGTGTTGTACGACCCAGCGGAGCTGCGGCGCCGGGTGGTGGAGCGGTTCGGGCCGGAGAGCTTCCGCCGACGGCTGGGCGAGATCCTCGCGGACCACGGCCTGGTGGAGGAGCCGTGGAAGGCGCGCTGAGGGTCGTGCACACGATCGCGCGGGTCGTCGAGGCCGACGGCGGGCCTTCGCGGACGGTGAGCGGGCTGTGCTCGGCGCTGGCCCGCGAAGGCGCGATCGTCGAGCTGGTCACCGCCGACGCCGATCGATCTTCCCTCGACCTGTCGGTCCACCGGGTGGAAGCCGTCGAGCGCGCGGGGCGGACGTACCCGCGTCCACGCGCCCTCGCCCGGCTTCTCGAGCGTCGGCTCGCCGAGCCGGGTCCCCGAGTGATCCACGACCACGGGATCTGGCTTCCCAGCAACCACGCGGTCGCCCGCGTCGCCGCCGGGACGGGAGCGCCGCGGGTCGTCAGCCCCCGGGGCATGCTCTCGTGCTGGGCGCTCGCCCACCGCAAGTGGAAGAAGCGGGTCGCGTGGTGGGCCTTCCAGCGACGCGACCTGGAGTCGGCGGGCGCGGTCCACGCGACCTCCGATCTCGAGGCCGACGAGATCCGCGCGGCGGGGATCGCGGCCCCGATCGCGGTCGTCCCCAACGGGGTGGAGCTGCCCCCGGCCCGCACGCGCCGGCGGGTCGAGCCGGGGGGGACGCGGCGTTTCCTGTTCCTCTCCCGGATCCATCCCAAGAAGGGCCTCGTGAACCTGGTCGAGGCCTGGGGAGCGGCGCGACTGGAGGGGTGGGAGCTGGTGATCGCCGGGCCCGACGAGGGCGGCCACCGGGCGGAGGTCGAGCGCCGGGCCCGCGCCCTCCCTCCGGGTCCTCCGGTCCGGTTCCGCGGTTCCGTTTCGGACGGCGAGAAATGGGAGGTGTACGGGGACGCGGACGTGTTCGTCCTCCCCACCCTGAGCGAAAACTTCGGGGTCGTGGTGGCGGAGGCCCTGGCCAGTGGCGTGCCCGTGATCACGACCCGCGCCGCTCCCTGGGCCTCGCTCGTCGAGCGGGGCTGCGGGTGGTGGATGGACCTCGGCGTCGAGCCGCTGGTTGCCGCGATCCGGGAGGCGGCCGCGCTGACCGACGACGAGCGTGGGGCGATGGGGTCCCGAGGCCGGCGGCTGGTCGCCGAGCGGTTCGCCTGGCCGGCCGTCGCCCGCCGCATGATTTCAGTCTACCACTGGCTGGCCGGGGACGGCGGCGAGCCCGCGTGCGTGCGGAGGGACTGACCGGTTGGATCTCTCCGCGATCACGCCGTTCGTCCTGACGCTGGATGAGGAGCCCAACGTCGGTCGGGTGCTGGAGCGATTGCGCTGGGCGCAGCGGGTGATCGTCGTCGACAGCGGCAGCACGGACCGGACGGTCGAGCTCGCGACCTCGTTTCCGAACGTCGATCTCGTGGCCCGGGCGTTCGACTCCTCCGCCGGTCAGAGCAATTACGCGCTGGCCGCGGTTGACACCCGCTGGGCGCTGGCGCTCGACGCCGACTATGTCGTTTCCGAGGCGCTGGTGGCCGAGATTCGCGCCCTGCCGGAGGAGCCGCGCGAGAGCGGCTTCCTCGTTCCCTTCGACTACCGGGTGCTGGGGAAAACGCTGCGGGCGTCGCTCTATCCGCCGCGCGAGGTGCTGTTCCGCCGGGACGCCGCGACGTTCGCGCAGGACGGGCACACCCAGCGCGTGCGGGTGGCCGGCCCCACCGGACGTCTCCGCTCGCCGATCGTCCACGACGACCGGAAGGACCTCGCTCGCTGGCTGCGCAGCCAGGCGGTCTACGCCGAGCACGAGGCGGCCAAGCTGGTGGCCGCGCCGTGGGGAGAACTGGGGCTGATCGACCGGATGCGGAAGACCGGCGTGCTCGGAGCGCCCGCGGTGACCGCGTGGTGCCTCTTCGCAAAGGGACTGGTCCTGGACGGTCGGGCGGGCCTGTACTACACCGCACAGCGAGCGGTGGCCGAGATGATCCTGTCGCTCGAGCTCCTGGAAGCGCGGAGGAAGGACGCATGAACGTGCTGGGCCTGAACGCGTACCATGCCGACGCGGCGGCGGCGCTCGTCGTCGACGGCCGGCTGGTGGCCGCCATCGAGGAGGAGCGCCTCCAGCGGGTGAAGCACTGGGCCGGGTTTC
>DATKBW010000192.1:0-14254 GCA_035513575.1 Longimicrobiales bacterium
TCGCGCGCGTGCCCCCCTTCCCGGCCGTCGCGCCGTCCCACCGAGTCCCCGGCGTGACCGGACCGCGGCCGACGGCCAGCGCGCCGGCAGTGCACGATGACCCGTCGCGCCATGGGCACGCCCCGCACCCGCGCCCATCCCTTACGCGGGACACGCGCGACCTGAGCACGCCCTCCGGCCGGCGGCACTCCGCGAAGGCGGACATCCTTCACATGGCCTCTTCCGGTCCGGACAACCGATGCACCCGTTGCGGTGCGCCCCGGGCTTGGCAGGGTTGTCCCGCTGGCGTCCGGAAAACCACGTACGGGGCCGCCCGGCCCGGAGACGAGAGTGCAGGTTCCCCGGTTTGCAGCCGGAAAACCGTACCGGGCGGCCAGGCGCGCGATACGGATGGACATGTTTTCAGGGGGGAGGGCTGCTGGTGTCGCGATCCCGGAAGGAGGAGGCCATTTCCAGGCTGGCCGCGCGCCAGCACGGCGTTGTCACCCGCGGTCAGCTACTCGGGGCCGGGCTATCCTCGCATGTCGTCGAGCACCGGCTGACCACCGGCCAGTTCGTCGCCCTGCACCGGGGTGTTTACCGGGTGGGGCCGGTCGTCGCGCCGCACGCGCGCGAGATGGCCGCGACCCTCGCCTGCGGCGTCCGCGCGGTGCTCAGTCACGAGAGCGCCGCGGGGCTCTGGGGCATGCTTCCGAAGAGCGGCCCGGATGTGCTGGAGGTGGCGATCCCGGGGGGAATTCGGCGCAGGCCCGGTATCCGGATCCACCGGCTTGGCGCGCTGCGCCCCGAGGAGGTCAGCAGACTCCAGCGGATCCCCGTCACGACCGCCGCCCGAACGCTGTACGACCTGGCGGGGCGCGCGCGCTCTGGCAGGAGCCGGAGGCAGCTGGAGAAGGCGCTGGCCGAGGCGCTGGCCCGGGGTCTGACAGATCGGGGCGCTCTGCGAAAGCTCCTCGCCCGCCACGGGGGCGGCGCGGGCTCGGCCCGCATGCGAGCCCTCCTGGATTCCGGCGGGCCGGCCTTCACCCGCTCGGAAGCGGAGGAGCGTTTCCTGGAGTTGATCCGGAGCGCTCAGCTGGATGAGCCGGAGGCGAACGCCAAGGTCGAGGGGCTCGAGGTCGATTTCATCTGGCCCGGGAAACGGCTGGTGGTGGAGGTCGACGGCTTCGCCTTCCATTCCTCCGCGGCCGCATTCGAGGGCGATCGCCGCCGGGACGCGAGGCTGGCTGCGGCGGGCCTGCTCGTCGTGCGCGTGACCTGGCGACAGCTGGCGGACGAGCCCATGGCGGTGGTCGCTCGCCTGGCGCAGGCGATGGCACGCGCGGGACCCCGCTGAACGTCGCGTCAAGGCGGGCGGCACACCGCCGGGCCCGGGGCCCGCCCCCTTGCCGGCTACGGCTTCGCGTCGAACGTGATGTCCAGCGAGACCCAGACCGGCACCACCCGGTCCCGGTTGCGCGCCGGCGTGAACTCCATCTGCCGTGCCACCTTCTGCGCGGCCTGATCCAGCGCCGGGTACCCGCTGGTCGTGTGCACGGCCGTGCGCGTGACCAGCCCCGTCTCGTCGATGTGCAGCCACGTCCTGACCGTGCCGCCGATCCCGGCCTGTCTCAGCAGCGGCGGATACAGGGACCCCGTCAGCGCGTCGACCTCCGCCTGGTTCTTCAGCTGCGGCCGCTCGGTGAAGGGCGTAAACCGCGGAGCCTCCTGCCCCGCGGCGCCCGCCCGCTTCGCCAGCTCGCCCGCGACCCGGAGGGCCCGCTCGGCGCCCTCCAGGGTCTCCTGCGGTTCCCGGGGCAGCGGCGTCGCCTCGCCCCGGTCGACCTCGAACGTGATGTCCAGCGCGACCCAGACCGGCACCACCCGGTCCCGGTTGCGCGCCGGCGTGAACTCCAACTGCCGTGCCGCCCTCAGCGCCGCCTCGTCCAGCGCGTCGTAGCCGCTGGTCCGGCTCACCCGCACCTGCTCGACCAGTCCCTCCGCACTGATGAAGAACCACACCTTCGTGGTCCCGCCGATCCCGGCATCACGCAGGAGCGGCGGGTAGTGCCGCATCAACTCGCGCTGCACGTCGCGCACGTTCCTGAACTGCGGCCGCTCGGTCATGGGCGTGAAGGTCGGCGCCGCACCCAGCTCCTCCACCGTCCTGCGCTGCCGGGTCGTCGCCAGCTCTCCATCCGTCCGGCGCTTCCGCATGTCCGATTCAATGCGCGCCTTCAGGGCGTCCGCCGCCGCGCGCTGCTCCGCCGTCGCCTGCTTCGTGATGACCAGGATCACACCGCACGCCTCGCCGCTCTCCTGCGCCGCCGCGCCGGGAGCCTTGAATACGTCGACGCGTTCGATGCTCTCGGGCGTCAGGCCGGCAATCCCACCCGCGGGAATTCCCTCGCCGTCCACGTAGACCGCCGGCGCGCACCCCGTGGGGGATGCGGGACGCAACCGGATCATGCTCTGCACGTCCTCCAACCCCACCGGCCGGGGCTCCGGGTCCGCCACCTCCGTCGGCCCCGGCGTCTCGCACGCCACCGCCAGCACCAGCCCCGCCACGCCGGCCAGCGCCAGCGCCCGCAGCGTGCGGCGGCCCGTCGTCCTCTCCGTCATCATGCGGATCCTCCTCTCCAGCGAGCTCCTCGTCTCCGCCAGCCCGAGCGCCAGCCGGGCGCGCCGCTCCCCCACCTCCAGGAGCAGCGCGCCGTAGCAGCCCACGTCGCCCCCCGTGTGACGGAGCACCCGGGCATCGCAGTCCATCTCGATGGCCAGCCGCAGCCGCCGGAGCTGCCACCACACGGGCAGGTTCCAGGGCATCAGCACGCACACGAGCAGCCCCGCCACCGCCAGCTGCGGGTCCCGCGCCCGCACGTGCTCCCACTCGTGCAGCACCATCAGGCGACGGAGCCCCGCCTCCAGCGCCAGCGCCCACCGCGGCAGCACCACCCGCCCCCGGATCAGCCCCATGGCCGCGGGTCCCATCCGCTCCGAGACCAGCACCCGCACCCCTTCCAGCTCCGTCGCGACCCATTCCCGCTCCGCCACCCGCAGCCGCGCCGCCGCGAGGGCCAGCCAGAGCAGCAGCAGCACGCTCCCCGCGCTCCACCCCAGCACCAGCAGCGCCTCCAGCGTCGGACCCGCCGCGGCGGACGGCTGCGCCACCAGCGGCGGCAGCGCCTCCATCACGTACGCCCCGGGCAGCGCGCCGACCGCCGACCCCGGCGACGAGGGCGCCAGCCACGCCCACACCGGGAACCCCACCGTCCCCGCCAGCGCACCCGCCCACGCCCACCGGCCGGACCAGCCCTGCGCCCGTGACGCCCGCTCCCCCAGCCAACCCGCCGCCGACAGCAGCGTCGACACCATCAGGCCGTACACCAGCCACGAGAGGATCATCGCTCCCTCCGCTCCTTCAGCCGCTCATCCAGCAGACGACGCATCCGCGCCAGCTCCTCGTCGCTCAGCGACCGGTCCTCCACCAGCCGCGTCAGCAGCAGCTCCGACGAACCCCCGAAGACACGGTCCACCACCCGATCCAGCACCGACGACCCCGCCGCCTCCCGCGCCACCAGCGAGCGGTACACGTACGCCCGACCCTCCCCCGTCCGGTGACCCACGTGACCCTTCTCCTCCAGCGTCCGCAGCACCGTCAGCACCGTCGTATACGCCAGCGCGTCCGGAAGACGCTCCTGCACTTCCGCCACTGTCGACTCCCCACGGTCCCACAGGACCGCCATCACGTCCAGCTCCCGCTCCGTGAACCTCGGCATCGCGCGCTCCCGTCGTCCGCGTCTCTCCCCGCCGTCGACTAGTTATTTAGTAGCTGAGGCCGTCCCTGTCAACTACCTCGCTAGTTGTCAGCGCGCCCGCTCGGGCGGCCAGCCTTTCAGGGCCTCTCGTCCAGTCGACCGCCGCACCCGGCCAGCACCACCCCGTCCACCGTGACCTCGACGTGCTCGGGGAAGGCTTCGCCGGACATGGTGTCGGAGCACGGCCCTGGCGTGAGGACGATGCGCAGGTCCGGGGTGCCGGTGGCGTGGAGGATCTGGCTGCCGGCCGAGTCGCGGATGGGCGGGACGGGGACGACGAGGATCGTCTCGCCGTAGTCGCCCGCGTAGCGGATGGAGCCGTCCCGATCGATCTCGAGGACCCACCCGGGCTCCTGGCCCTGCGCGCGATAGTCGTAGCCGAGGAGCGCGGACTCCTCCCGGGGATCCGCCGCAGCGACGCCGGAGCACCGCCGCCGACCCCCGTCGGCGCTCTCGTAGCGCGCCTGGCGGTCCCCCCAGACGCGCAGGAACCGCCCCCCGTCGGTGTAGCGCCCCTGCGCGTCCGCCCGCGGGAGGTCGACCACGGCGTAGGGGAGGACCAGGGACACGGCGTCGTCGCGGAAGCGGGCCGCGAACCGGTAGCCGTCGTCGCACGTGAAGACGACGCGGTCCCCCGGCGCCACTCCCTCCGGTCCCCCCGTCTCCTCGCCCGGCTCCTCGCCCGGCTCACCGCCCCCGCCCCCGCCGCATGACAGCGCCAGACCGAGCATCAGCGCGGCCGCCGGCACGGCGAGGACCGCGGTCCGGCGCGCCCCCCATCGGCGCGGACCCCACGGGCGCGGCCCACGTCCGCGCGGCATTCCCGCACCGGGCCTCGCACCCGGAGTCCTCACGCGCGCGCCTCCCCGACGAGGGCTGCCCAGGCGAGGAGCAGCCAGCCGGCGAGGAAGGAGAGGCCGCCGATGGGGGTGATGGCGCCCAGCCAGCGGGGTCCGCCCAGGCCCAGCGCGTACACGGTCCCGCAGAAGACCGCTGTCCCCGCGACGAAGAGCCACCCCGCCCACGTCGCGGCCAACCCCGGCCAGCGCGTGCACGCCCACGCCACCGCCAGGAGCGCCAGCGCGTGGTACATCTGGTAGCGGGCCGCGAGCTGGAACGTCTCCAGCCGCTCCGGCGTGAGCCGCGCCTCGAGCGCGTGCGCGCCGAAGGCCCCCGCGGCGACGGCGAGGAAGGCGGAGAGGGAGCCGAGCGCGAAGAAGAGGCGTGTCATGGGCCGATGTCCGGATGGGCCAGGGGCGAAAGCGATCCCTTCGCCGCGCGCCCGTGGCCGAAAGAGAACGAACGTTCGGTTCGTTTCGATGCCGCCGGAATCTCGATGGGATCCGCCTCCGCCGCCACCTCCGCCGCCACCTCCGCCGCCACGTCGGCCGCCACGTCCGCCGCCCCGCACGCCCCTTGCCGGAACGTTCCCCCCGGCCGGGTGTCTCACGCGACGATGCGAATTTCCCGGCAATCCTGGCCGAAACGGCGGATCTTCCTCGTCGTTGCGCTCGCCCTGATCGGCGGGACGCTCATGTTCTGCTCGCCCGGCTACATCATCCGGGCGGGGATCGAGGAAGCGAAGATCCTCAGCGGCCGCCAGCCCATCGAAGACCTCCTCGCCTCGCCGCTGACGGAGGAGGGCACGCGGGAAAAGCTGGCGTTGGTACGGATGGCGCGGACGTTCGCGAGCAGGGAGCTCGGCCTCGATGTCGGCGCGAGCTATACCACGTACTCCGACCTGGGGCGGGACACGCTCCTGCTGGTCGTGACGGGGGCGCGCCGGGACGCGTTCGTGCCGGTCACCTGGTGGTTCCCCATCGTCGGGCGGGTGCCATACAAGGGCTTCTTCGACCCGGACGACGCCCGTGCCGAGGCCCGCCGGCTGGAGCGGGAGGGGTACGACGCCGCCGTGCGCCCGGCCGGCGCGTTCAGCACGCTGGGCTGGTTCAACGACCCGCTGCTCAGTACCACGCTGCGCTACGATGACGTGTCGCTGGCGTCGACCGTGATCCACGAGGTGACGCACAACACCGTGTTCCTCAAGGGCCGGGTCGCGTTCAACGAGAGCTTCGCCAGCTTCGTCGGCGACCGGGGCGCCGTGGAGCTTTTCTGCGGGCTCGAGGGGGAGGACGGAGCGCGGTGCGTGCGCGCGCGCGAGGAGTGGGCGGACGCGCTGGCGTTCGGCGACGCCCTCGGTGTGCTGATCGCGGAGCTCGAGGCCGTGTACGCCCGGAAGGACCTGGACAGTGACGCCAAGATCGCCGCGCGGGACGAGGTGATCGACGGCTGGAAGGCCCGCTTCCGGCGGGATGTCGCGCCGCGGCTCCACGGCCCCCTGGCGCGGTTCCACCGGGGGGAAGTGAACAACGCCACCCTGATCGGGCTGCGGCTCTACTACCACCGGCTCGACCTGTTCGAGGACACCTACCGGCGCCTGGGGGTCCCGCTGAAGGAGGCCATCGCCCGGATGATCGAAGCGGCGGAGTCGTCGCCGGACGACCCGTTCGAAGCCGTGGCCCGGTTGGCCTCCCGTTGACCCCGCGCCTATGTTCCGGGGCCCTCAGCCGCGGATCGCCGAGAACTGACCGCTGACCCCTGAGCTTTGAAATCTGAGCACTGAATCCGGTTCTGGAATGTCCGACAGCTACCGCCCGTCCGAGATCGAGAAGAAGTGGCAGACCCGCTGGGATGAGGAGGGGGTGAACGCCCTCGACGAGGAGACGCTCCTCGCCGCGGAGCAGCCCTTCTTCAACCTCATGATGTTCCCCTACCCCTCCGCCGAGGGGCTCCACGTCGGGAACATCTACGCGTTCACGGGCGCGGACGTGTACGGCCGGTATCAGCGCCTCCGCGGTCAGACCGTGTTCGAGCCCATCGGCTTCGACGCGTTCGGGATCCATAGCGAGAACTTCGCGCTCAGGATCGGCACCCACCCCATGGAGCTGATCCCGCGGAACGTCGCGAACTTCACGCGGCAGCTGCGCCGCACCGGCGCCATGTACGACTGGAGCCACACCGTCAACACGACGGACCCGTCGTACTACAAGTGGACGCAGTGGATCTTCCTGAAGCTCCTCGAGCGCGGGCTCGCCGAGAAGAAGGAGGCGCCGGTCAACTGGTGCCCCTCGTGTCAGACCGTGCTCGCCAACGAGCAGGTCATCGCCGGCGCGTGCGAGCGGTGCGGCACGCCCGTCGAGCAGCGGTTCCTCAGCCAGTGGTTCTTCCGCATCACCGACTACACGGAGCGGCTCCTGGGCAACCTGGGCTGGATCGACTGGTCCGAGTCCACGAAGAAGGCGCAGGACAACTGGATCGGGAAGAGCGAGGGCGCCCTCGTGCGCTTCCCCTTCGCCCGGCCGAAGGTCGCCGAGGACCGCCACGCCATGGCGACGCTCCACGACGGCCGCCCCGTCATCGAGGTCTTCACGACGCGCCCCGACACGCTCTTCGGCGCCACCTTCATGGTCCTCGCCCCCGAGCACCCGGCGGTGGACGTGCTGACGAGCGAGGGCCAGCGCGAGGAGGTGGACGCGTACCGGCGCAGGGCCTCCGCCATGGACCTGGTCTCCCGCAAGAAGACCGACAAGGAGAAGACCGGCGTCTTCACCGGCGGCCACGCCATCAATCCCGTGACCGGCGACGAGATCCAGGTCTGGATCGCCGACTACGTCCTCATGGAGTACGGCACCGGCGCCATCATGGCGGTACCCGGCCACGACGAGCGGGACTTCGAGTTCGCGACGAAGTACGACCTGCCCATCCGGCGCGTGGTCGCCGCCGACGACGAGGACGCGTCGACGCCGCTGGAGGCCGCGTATGTCGGCGATGGCGTCGTCGTCAACTCGGGCGAGTTCGATGGCATGGCCTGGCAGGACGCGAAGCGGGAGATCACGCGCTGGCTCGCCGAGCGCGGGCTGGGCGAGGAGCGCATCAACTACCGGCTCCACGACTGGTGCATCTCCCGCCAGCGCTACTGGGGGCCGCCCATCCCCGTCATCTACTGCGACGCGTGCGGCACGGTGCCCGTCCCGGAGACAGACCTCCCCGTGGAGCTGCCGTTCGTCGAGGACTACAAGCCCGACGCCTCCGGGATCAGCCCCCTCGCCCGCGTCGAGTCCTGGTACCGCGTCCCGTGCCCGTCGTGCGGCGCCGAGGGAAGGCGGGAGACGGACGTGAGCGACACGTTCCTCGACTCGTCCTGGTACTTCCTGCGCTACCCCTCCACCGCCATCGACGATGAGGCGTTCGAGGCCCGGCGCACGAAGCGCTGGCTCCCCGTGGACATGTACATCGGCGGCGAGGAGCACGCGGTGCTGCACCTGCTGTACAGCCGCTTCATCACCATGGTCCTCCACGACATGGGGCTGCTCGAGTTCTCGGAGCCCTACGAGCGCTTCCGCAAGCACGGCCTCATCGTCCGCGAGGGCGCCAAGATGTCCAAGTCGCGGGGCAACGTCGTCGTCCCGGACGAGTACATCGAAGAGTGGGGCGCGGACACGTTCCGGACCTACCTGATGTTCCTCGGCCCGTACCAGGAGGGCGGCGACTTCCGCGACCAGGGGCTCAGCGGACCCCACGGCTTCTACAGCCGCCTGTGGGACACCGTCGTGCGCGACGAGCTCGGCGACGCACCCATCGAGGGCGACCTGGAGCGGAAGCTCCACGCCACCATCCGCAAGGTCACCGGCGACCTGGACACGCTCAGCTACAACACCGCCATCGCCGCCATGATGGAGTACCTGAACGCCGTGCGGGAGGGCGGCCGGAAGGCGAACCGCGCCGAGGTCGAGCCGCTCGTGGTCCTCGCCGCGCCCTTCGCCCCCCACCTCGCCTCCGAGCTCCGCGAACGACTCGGCCACGAGGAGCCCCTGTTCGTCAAGCAGCGGCCCGCCGGCAACCCCGTCCGCTGGCCGGCCTTCGACCCCGACAGGGCCACCGCCGACACCATCGAGCTCGTGGTGCAGGTGAACGGCAAGGTCCGGGCTCGGATGCAGATGCCGCGAGGCCTCGACAAGGAGGCCGCCCAGCAGGCCGCCCTCGCCGACGAGAACGTGCGGAAGCAGATGGACGGGAAGCAGGTCCGGAAGGTGATCTTCGTGCCGGATCGGCTGATCAACCTCGTCGTGGGCTGAACGCCCGCGACGGTCGAGCCCTCCTTTCACGCGAAGCCGCGAGGGGGCGAAGACGCGAAGAACGGCTACAAAGAAAAAATGAGCCCCGGTGACAAGAGGGCGCCCGGTGTTCCATCGTCCCCAGACGGTCCGTTTTCGGTTCCGCTTCGCGTCTTCGCCTCTTCGCGTCTGCGCGTGAAATCGACCGTATCCGAGCGCGGCTTTTCCCGTGTCCCGGAAGGCCTCTCGGGTGCTCCGGAATCGCCCTTCGCGAAGGGTTGACATGCCGGAAAACCGCGGCTAGCTTGGTGGTCTTGACGCGGGGTGGAGCAGTCTGGTAGCTCGCCGGGCTCATAACCCGGAGGTCGCGGGTTCAAATCCCGCCCCCGCTATTCGGCAAGGCTGGAAAGCCCGCCCGCCCACTGTCTTGCGGGGCGGGCTTTTCAATCGAAGGGACGGGTCGCCGGCCCGAACAATACAGGTTGTGCGCAGGCCAGGTAGCTCAGCTGGTAGAGCACACGACTGAAAATCGTGGTGTCGGCGGTTCGACTCCGCCCCTGGCCATGAGGTCTAGGTCCGTAGCTCAATTGGTAGAGCACCGGTCTCCAAAACCGGCGGTTGGGGGTTCGAGTCCCTCCGGGCCTGTCGGCGTCTGGCGGGTCACCATGCCCCCGGAAGCCGGAAGGGCGCAACTGCCCCCATCGTCTAGTGGCCTAGGATATCTGGTTCTCAGCCAGAAGACCGGGGTTCGATTCCCCGTGGGGGTATGGGCGGGTCGCTTGTGCGGGAAGGGCCGCCTGCGCGTGGCGGGCCCGGCCTGGCGAGACGAAGGAGGGCCATGCCCGGAGTTGGAAGGGCGCGACGGCCCCCATCGTCTAACGGCTAGGACGCCAGCCTTTCAAGCTGGTAACCGGGGTTCGATTCCCCGTGGGGGCATGCGGAACGGAGAGGGAGGGCGCCGGAGAGGCCTGGCCGGGATTGAAATGTGCGGGACTAGCTCAGTTGGTAGAGCGTCACGTTGCCAACGTGAAGGTCGCCGGTTCGAGCCCGGTGTCCCGCTCCAGGGGCTGTAGCTCAGTTGGTTAGAGTGCCGGTCTGTCACACCGGAGGTCGCGGGTTCGAGTCCCGTCAGCCCCGTTCGGCTGTTTGAAAAACGAGGTGCGGCATGGTTGAAAGGGCCCGCCACTTCGCGTGGCGGGCCTGCGTTCGGAAAGAGGTCGAAGCGAGCGCGCTTCGGCATCCGGAAGGGCGCGACGGGGCTGTAGCTCAGTTGGGAGAGCGCCTGAATGGCATTCAGGAGGTCAGGGGTTCGACTCCCCTCAGCTCCATGCTGGTGAAGTGTTCGCTCGGATGGCGGAACTGGCAGACGCGCAGGATTCAGGATCCTGTGGGGGCAACCTCGTGAGGGTTCGAATCCCTCTCCGAGCACTTCTTTTCAGAATGAAATCCGACTCCTGAAATCCGAAATATGCCCACGTGCTGAAATTGGTAGACAGGCTGGTTTGAGGGACCAGTGCCGGAAACGGCGTACAGGTTCGAGTCCTGTCGTGGGCATGGTGGTCTAGTGCGGTGGGGTACCGAAGCGGCCAAACGGGGCAGACTGTAAATCTGCTGGGCCATGCCCTACGAAGGTTCGAATCCTTCCCCCACCATCGTTTCGCCCCTCCCGGGGTGTTCGCCTCGCAAGGTGGGTCTCGCCGGATGGTCATCCGGCGCCTGTTGAGGGGCGCGTAGCTCAGTTGGTTAGAGCGCTACGTTGACATCGTAGAGGTCAGAGGTTCGAGTCCTCTCGCGCCCACTCCGGCGGACCCCGCTGCGGTCTCCGCCGGCACGATGTGGTTGCGTGGCGTGTGGTTCGGTAGTTTGCAGGTTCGTGGTTCTTGCGCGTCGCCGGGGGCTGTAGCTCAGTTGGGAGAGCGCTGCAATCGCACTGCAGAGGTCAGGGGTTCGACTCCCCTCAGCTCCATTTCGCCACCATAGCTCAGCTGGTAGAGCACATCATTCGTAATGATGGGGTCCGCGGTTCGAATCCGCGTGGTGGCTCTTTCCAGAATTCAGCGGTCGGATTTCGCCGGTCGGCTGAAATCTGACTTCCCGCTTCTGAGCGGTTAGCTTTCCGGGGGCCTGGCAAGCTCCGGGAATTTGCGTGTGCGGGCGTAGCTCAGTTCTCGCCATGCTTCGCATGACGAGACTTCCCGCTTCTGGATGCTTGGCATCCGGAGCTGGAGAGGGTTCCGGAATGGATATGTGCGGGCGTAGCTCAGTTGGTAGAGCATCAGCTTCCCAAGCTGAGGGTCGCCGGTTCGAGCCCGGTCGCCCGCTCTGATGAAGAGCGGTGGTATGATTGCCCCTTGGTGTAACTGGCAACACGTCTGACTCTGGATCAGAAGAGTCCTGGTTCGAGCCCAGGAGGGGCAACTCGGTTGAGACCGGGAGAGGTGGCCGAGAGGCTTAAGGCGGCGCCCTGCTAAGGCGTTTGGGCCGAAAGGCCCTCGAGGGTTCGAATCCCTCCCTCTCCGCTTGCACTGGACGGGTGTCCGAGCGGCTCAAGGAGCACGATTGGAAATCGTGTGGGGCGCAAGCTCTCGTGGGTTCGAATCCCACCCCGTCCGCTGGCCGCCGCGACGACCCGCCCGCGGGTTGCCGGCGATCCGACCGTGCCGCACCTTCGTTCATGACGACTCGGGGAGTAGCTCAGCCCGGTAGAGCACTGCGTTCGGGACGCAGGGGTCGCAGGTTCAAATCCTGTCTCCCCGACTGGGTCGGCCCGGCGAGGCATGCGTGCCTCGGCCGGGCATCTCTTGCTGCGCGAGCGTCAGAGGCCTTCCGTCCAGCCCCGATCCCATGAGACCCGGACCGTTCGCCCTCCTCCACGTCGGGCTGCTCCTCTGCCTGGCTCTCCCGGCCGGCGCCGTCGCGCAGGAGGTGCAGGTCGCCCTGGATGATTCCGGTCGCCTGATGGAGATCGATCGGCCGCTGGCGCAACGCCTGGGGCTGCTCCTCGACGACTACCCCGACCTCGAGGTGGTCCGCCTGTTCGAGCTCGACGGCGGTTCGTTCGTCCTCGAGGTGACCCGCCGCGCGGACGGGCGCACCACGCGCCAGCGCGTCCCGCTGACCGCCGCAGAGGCGCGGGAGCTCCGGGCGCGCGTGAGCGCCGCCCTGGTGGAGATGGCGCCGGAGGTCATGCTGGACCAGGACGGCCGCTACCTGCTCCTGGGAACCACCACCCTGCTCGGCCTCGGGTTCTACGGCTGGGCGGTCCCCACCGTCCTGGACCTCAACACGGGGCGCGGCATCCTCGCGCGTACATGCTCACCGCCGGGGCGAGCTTCGTCATCCCGTACCTGTACACCCGGGACCGCCCGGTCACCTACGGCATGGCCAATGCCGGGTTCTGGGGCGCGACCCGCGGGCTCACCCATGGCGTGTACCTGGTGAACCTCCTGGACGACACCCCGAGCGACCGGGCCGCCCTCGGGCTGGGCATGGCCCTCAGCCTCGCCGAGGGGCTGGGCGGCTACAGCTGGGCCCGCGCCACCGACATGAGCGCCGGCCAGGCCCATACCATCGGCAACTTCGGCGACTTCGGACACGCCTGGGCCGGCTCGGTCCTCCTCATGGCCCAGCCGGATCCCGACCAGGCCGCGTTCGCCACCCTGCTCGCGGGGGCCGGCCTCGGGCTGGCCTACGGTACCACCCGCTCCGCCGCGCTCCCCTACACCTGGGGCGATGCCGAGGTGCAGCGGGCCGCCTTCTTCCTCGGGGCCGGCAACGGCGCCGTCGTCTGGGACTGGATCTTCGGCGAGCACGCGTCCGATGACGACATCCGCTTCCTCGGCGCCGCCCTCCTCGGTGGCTCCATCGCCGGGCTCCTCGCCGGCGACCACGCCCTCCGCGGCCACGACTTCTCCGCCGGCCAGGCCATCCTCGTAGATTTGGGCACCCTCGCCGGCGGGCTGCTCGGCCTCGGCCTCGCCGTCCTGGTTTCCCCGGAAAACGTCGACGATGCGACGCCCCTCCTCACCCTCGCCGCCGTCGGCGCCGACATCGGGTTCCTCGCCACCTTCGCGAGCCTCTCCGACAACGCCCGCCGCCGCGCCGAGCGCCGCACCGGCGCCCTGGAGCTCGACATCAATCCGGCCGCCCTCCTCCTCCTCCGCGACGACCATCCCGCGCGCCGCGGCGCCCCCGGCGTGGAGGTGCCGCTCGTGGCGCTCCGCTACCGGTTTTAGTGTCCCGAGTCAGAAGTGCGCCGGCATTGCGTCCCCGGGCCTCCGACTCGGGACACCGGCGCCTCCGGGGTTGAAGTGACGCGTCGCCTGGACTAGCTTTCCGTGCTCGGCCGGAGCCGCCTCGCGCCCGCGCGAGACGGCTCCGCCTCCGGGAGGCGTAGCCCTAACTGGTAAGGCACCGCACTCGAAATGCGGCGGGCGCAAGCCCTTGGGGGTTCGAGTCCCTCCGCCTCCGCTTGACGTCAAAACATCCGTTTGCCAAGCCCCGTCAGGCTTTTTGCACAGTAGGAACCACTGAGCCACACGACTACCGACGCGAATGCGCTCCCTATCACGTCTCCGATCACTGCAGGAGCCGGTGCTCCCACTGCCGTGCAGTGGTCTCACGGCTGACGACTGGGCGCTGATCCACGGGGACGAGTTCGCGGAGTGGATGGCCATGGACGCCTCAGAGCGATGGCGTGAGACCCGGCGGCTATGGGAGACCTATTTCGCGTTCAACCCCAGGCCGCATGAATATCGAACTTCCGTCGGCGATGACCGTCGTGCTCGCCACATTGATCAAGAACAAGGTTCGGTCGCTTCTGATGGGGGGGCAGGCATGCGTGGTATACGGCGGCTCGGAGTTTAGCCGAGACATCGACATCGCGATCTACGCCAACCCCGCGAATCTGATTCGTCTGCGGAGTGCGCTGGCGGAACTGCAAGCGACGGTCATTGCCGTGCCTCCATTCACCGAGGATGTGCTGGCCCGCGGGCACTCCGTCCATTTCCGGTGTGCCGCGGCTGATGGTATTCGCCTCGACGTCATGTCCAGAATGCGGAATGTGCCGCCCTTCCCGGAGTGCTGGAGTCGTCGCTCAATCGTGTCCATCGAAGGGGCGGGCGATGTTGACGTTCTCGGCATCGAGGATCTCGTCGCAGCGAAGAAGACCCGGCGTGACAAGGATTGGCCGGTCGTCAGGAAGCTCGTGGACGTGCACTACGCCGAGTTCGGCAGCGAGCCGACGGAGCAGCGCGTTCGATTCTGGTTGCGAGAGTTGCGCACACCGGAGGTCCTGCTTGACATGGTCCGGCGCGCACCGGAAATCGCAACTGAGATCGCCGC
>DATKBW010000193.1:0-4968 GCA_035513575.1 Longimicrobiales bacterium
GAGGCAGAACCTGTCGGGGCGGTCCTCGGTCCAGTAGACGGTGTTCAGGACGGGGTTGCCGTGGACGAGGATCACGCGCGGGCCCGCCGTATGGCCGCCCAGGGGCCGGATGTCGATGCGGAACGGAAGGCCCCCCAGCCAACGCTTCGTTTCCACGGAGACGTGGGCGCGGGTCCACTCGTAGCTCAGGTGACTCAGCTCCTCCTGGCGCGGGTCCTCGTACCTGCACCCGCAGTGCTCGTAGTCCGTGGCCGTGGTCGAGTCGTAGTTCCCGGCGACGCCGGGGATCGCGCGGCCCCGTAGCATGCCGACCACCTCATCCGGCCAGGGCGCGTAGCCCACCAGGTCTCCCAGGTGGTAGACCGCCGCGCCATCCGTCCGGCCGTCGATGTCCGCCAGCACGGTTTCCAGCGCCGGCAGGTTCGCGTGGATGTCACTGATCAGGGCGTACCTCATGCTTCTCCTCGGGCGCAGCAGTCGGGGCCGCAGCAGGGCGCGCCGCCGGTCGCCGCCTGCGCATCCCGCGAGGCGGCCGGCTTCCGCGCCCGGACGAACGCCGACATGAGCCGCCCTTCCACCGCAGCCGCGAACGCGTCCACGTCCAGGCCCGCCTCCTCGGGGAACGACCGGGCGTCCTCCGGCTCGTAGATGCGCGTCGGCTCCAACGAGGGGTCTTCGAAGCCCGCCTCCCGCAGCAGCGCCTCGAAATCCTTCTCCTCCAGCGCCCCCGCGACGCAGCCGACCCACAGCTCCATGCTCCGCCGCACCTCGGCGGGGACTTCGCCCCGCACCACGACGTCCGAAACGGCGAACCGTCCGCCCGGCTTCAGCACGCGAAACGCCTCGCGCAACATCCGTCCCTTGTCCGCCGACAGGTTGATCACGCAGTTGCTGATGACCACGTCCACGCTCGCGTCCGGCAGCGGGATGCTCTCGATGTCCCCCTTCAGGAACTCCACGTTCTCCGCGCCCGTCTCGGCCGCGTTGCGCCGCGCCAGCTCCAGCATCTCGTCCGTCATGTCCAGGCCGTAGGCCTTGCCCGTCGGGCCGACGCGGCGCGCGCTCAGGAGCACGTCGATCCCGCCGCCGCTCCCCAGGTCCAGGACCACTTCGCCCTCGTTCAGCTCCGCCAACGCCGTCGGGTTCCCGCACCCCAGCGACGCCAGCACCGCCGTTTCCGGCAGCGCCGACACGGTCTCCGCATCGTACAGGTCGCGCGTGATCGGATCCGTCGCCTCCGGACCGCACCCGCTCGACCCCCCGCAGCATCCTTCCTTCCGTCCCGACGCCGCCCGCACCGCCGCCTCGCCGTACCTCTTCCGCACGACCGCCTTCACGTCCGCGCCCATGCTCCGCTCCGTATCAATCCGAGTTGATGTATCGAAAGAAAAAAAGCCCTTGGTTCCTCAGCCGCAGCACTCCTCGCCGCCCCGAACCACCGGCGACCAGCCCTCGCGCGGCTTCACCCCGCCCAGGAACTCCCGCATCTCCTCCAGCGCCTCCGGCACCAGCGAGTAGTAGACCCACCTCCCATCGCGCCGGTCCGAGACCACGCCCGCGTCCTTCAGCTTCTTCAGGTGGAACGAGAGCCGGGACTGCGCCGCGTCCATCTCCTCCTGCAGCTCGCACACGCACCGCTCCCCGTCCGCCAGAAGCTGGACCACCCGGAAGCGCGTCTCCTCGGCCACGGCCTGGAAGCGTGGAAGCAGCACCTCGCGATGAAGGGTTCCGCTCGCCATGCTCGAATTTATACATCAACAACGATAGATACGTCAAGACCGGGGCGCGACACCGGCGCCGCCCGCCCGCCCGGCCTCCGGGCCGCGGACTCCGCGGTCCGTCGGGCTGGCTGGTCGCTCGGAACGAGCGTACATTTTCGTCGGTTTCCTGAGTGGCGCTGCGAACCCTTTTCCCCGTTCCCGGGCCCACCATGGCCGACCGACAACTCGAGCCCGAAACCGACGGCCAGCCGAGCGCGCCTGTCGATCCTCCAAACCTCACCGTTGTCGGGATCGGCGCGTCGGCGGGCGGGTTGGCGGCGCTGAAGGAGCTGTTCGGCGGAGTTCGCCCTGACACCGGAGTTGCCTGGGTGGTGGTGGTCCACCTCTCGCCCGAGCACGAGAGCCTGTTAGCGGAGCTGCTTCAGCCCCACGTCGCGCTCCCCGTGCACCAGGTCACGGAGACCGTCGAACTGGAGCCGGACCGTGTCTACGTGATCCCGCCGAACGCGAACCTGAACGCCATCGACACGCACCTCCGGCTGAGCGAGCTCGAAGAGCACCCGGGGAAGAGAGCGGCGGTCGACCACTTCTTCCGCACGCTGTCCAGGACGCACGATGGCCACGCGATCGGGGTGGTCCTGACGGGAACCGGAAGCGACGGCTCGCTGGGTCTGAAGGACATCAAGGAGAGAGGCGGGCTCGCGGTCGTGCAGGACCCCGCGGAGGCGGAGTATGACGGGATGCCGCGGAGCGCCGTGGCCACCGGGCTGGTGGACCTGGTGCTGCCGCTGGCCGAGATTCCCGCCGCGGTGCTTCGCTACGCGCGGACGGAGCCCCGCGTGCGGGTTCCGCACGACGGCGAGCAAGTGGAAGGGGACGGGCAGCCGCTGCTGCAAAAGATTCTCACCCACATACGCGGCCGCACGGGCCGCGACTTCAGCCGGTACAAGCGCTCTACGATCTTGCGGCGGATCATCCGCCGGATGCAGCTCCAGCAGGTCGAAGAGCTGGAGCGGTACCTGAAGCTGCTGCGCGAGGACGGTGAAGAAACACGAACGCTGGCCGACGACCTGCTCATCACGGTGACCAGCTTCTTCCGGGACGCGGAGGCATACCGGGTAATCGAGAAGGTCGTGGTCCCGCGCGTGTTCGACGGAAAGGGCCCGGACGACGAGATCCGGGTCTGGAGCGTGGGTTGTGCCACGGGGGAGGAGGCGTACTCGCTGGCGATGCTCCTGCTGGAGGAGGCGGACGGGCGCGACGGCCCGCCCCCGCCCCGTATCCAGATCTTTGGGTCGGACCTCCACGAGCCGTCTCTGCAGAAGGCCCGGGAGGGGCTCTACCCGGGCGACATCGAGGCGGACGTGAGCGCCGACCGGCTCCGGCGGTTCTTCCTGAAGGAGGACGGCGGCTACAGGATCCGCAGCGAGGTGCGGGAGCTCGTGGTGTTCTCTCGCCACGACCTCCTCGCGGATCCGCCGTTCTCCCACATCGATCTCGTCGCGTGCCGGAACGTGCTGATCTACCTGCAGGGCGATGCGCAACGGGAGGTGCTGGAGCTGTTCCACTACGCGCTGAACCCGGGCGGCTTCCTGGCGCTCGGCACCTCCGAACGGGCGGGCGAGGACCTGTTCCGCGCCGAGGCGAGGGAGCAGGCGGTCTACCGCCGCAGGAACGTGCCCGCGCCGGAGCCGCGCCTGCCGGTGTTCTCGGCGATCGGGCGGGGTGGCCCGGGCGGAGCCCGGCCGGGCAGGCCGAGCGTGGAGGAGAGCTACGGCCGACTCCACGAGCGTATAGTGGAACGGTACGCGCCGCCGAGCCTCCTGCTGAACCCGGAGGAGGGGATCGTCCACCTCTCCGAGCGCGCCGGCCGCTTTCTGGCGCACCCCGGGGGCGAGCCCACCACAAGCGCCGTGAAGGTGGTGCGGCCGGAGCTGCGCATCGAGCTCCAGACCGCGCTCCACGACGTGCGGGAGCGAGGCGAGCCCGTGCGAACCCGCCCCGTGGAGATCAGCCTCGAGGGGAAGCGGCGGAGCGTGGTGCTGGACGTGCGGCCGGCCCCGGAGCACGACGGCACCGGCTTCGTCCTGGTTCTCTTCGACGAGGGCCCGCCGACCGGGCGGGCGAAGACGTCCGGCGGCGGGCGTGCGCCCGACGCACGATCCCCCGGCGAGGGGGAAGGCACTGCCGGGGGGGGCACCGATGCGGGCAGCGGCGAAGCCGACGCCCGCACCCGCGAGCTGGAGGACGAGCTGGCGCTGTCGCGGCAACGACTCCAGGCGGTCACCGAAAGGTACGAGGTCAACCGGGAGGAGATGAAAGCAGCGAACGAGGAGCTCCAGTCGGCGAACGAGGAGCTCCGTTCGACCATGGAGGAGCTGGAGACGAGCCAGGAAGAGCTCCAGAGCATGAACGAGGAGCTCCAAACGGTAAACCAGGAGAACCGCCACAAGGTCGAAGAGCTGGCCCAGCTGTCGTCCGACCTACAGAACCTCCTGACCTCGACCGACATCGCCACCCTGTTCCTGGACCGCGAGCTGCGCATCGTTCGGTCCACGCCGCGCGCGGAAGAGCTGTTCCACGTGCGGGCGACCGATCGGGGCCGCCCGATCTCGGATCTCCGCCACGGCCTCGACTACGATCAACTCGCCGACGACGCCGCACGCGTGCTGGAGCGTCTGGTCCCGGTCGAGCGGGAGGTCCGGGACGAGGAGGGGCGGTGGTATCTCACCAAGGTCCTGCCGTACCGGTCCGTCGACGACCGCATCGGGGGCGTGGTGCTGACCTTCGTGGACATCACCGGCCGGAAGGAGATGGAGAGGGAGCTCCATGAGGCGAAGACTTACGCCGAGAGCATCGTCGAGACGCTCCACGAGCCCCTCCTCGTTCTCGCGTCCGACCTTACGGTGCGGTCGGCGAACCCGGCGTTCTATGACCACTTCCAGGTCCGGCCGGAGGCAACGCGGGGGAGCCTGATCTACGAGCTCGGCAACGGCCAGTGGAATATCCCGGAGCTCCGGACTCTCCTGGAAGATGTTCTGCCGGAGAACCACGTCTTCACCGACTTCGAGATGCACCACGAGTTCGAGGGCATCGGCGAGCGATCCATGCTGGTGGACGCGCGACGTCTCGACCACGTCCAGCTCATTCTGCTGGGAATCCGCGACGTCACCGACCGGAAGAGGGACGAGGACGCGCTGCGCGCGGCAAAGGCCGAGGCCGAGCACGCCAGCCGGGCCAAGAGCCA
>DATKBW010000194.1:0-92452 GCA_035513575.1 Longimicrobiales bacterium
CCCTCGATCGCCTCGCGCAGCTCGATCCCGACCAGGAGCGGATCGTCGAGCTGCGCTTCTTTGCCGGCCTGACTGTCGAGGAGACCGCACACGTCCTGGGGCGCTCGACGCGGACCGTGAAGCGCGAATGGGCGCTGGCAAAGGCGTGGCTGTTCCGGGAGCTGAATCCGCCGGTGTTCGACGCGTCTAGGGCTTCGCGACCATGATGCTCGTGCCGTCGCTGTCGCCGTCGGGGTCGTGGTTCGCGCTCGCGTCGTAGGTGAGCGTGGCGTGCGCCACGTCGTCCACGGTGAAGGTGACGCTGCCGAACCGCTTGAGGATCCCGCTCAACTCGACCGTGCACTGCCCGCTACCGTCCGTGGTGCACGAGCCGGTTCCGCTGACGTCGCCGTTCCAGGTCCCGCTCACCGTGGCGTCTGCCAGGGCGTTATGGGATGCGTCGTGGACCGTGATCGCCACGGGCGCCGACCTTGACGCGAACCCCTACCCATGGCCCCCGAAAACGGCCTCCGAAGCCGATACATCGGAGGCCGTAAGTCGTTGTGCCGCTTCGAGTAGCAGGGGAGGGATTTGAACCCCCAACCGACGGATTATGACTCCGCTGCTCTACCGTTGAGCTACCCTGCCAGGGAGGGGTAAAGCTACCGAAAACGGGGCCGGTGTCAACCGCGAAATCCCCCCGTCGGAAAATGGGGTTCGGCGTTCCGGGGCGACGGGTGGGTGGGCGGCGGCTCCCGGGGGCCCGAGCGGCAATCCTTGACAGGCGCTGGTCGCAGGTGGGTATTGGAGCCCTGTCCTGCCTCCCGGACCCCCGGCGGACGACGGCCCGCCTCCACATAATCTCCCGAGCGCCCGACCGGCGCCCTCGCCGGGGTGAACGTCCCAGCAACATGAGGACCCCCCAACACCGGGAGGCATCATGAAGCCGCAGCCCCGTTTTCTCCTGGCGCACGCCACTGCTCTGGCGGTCGCTTCCATCGCACCGGCCGCCAGTGCAGGGGCCCAGGACATCCCGGAGATGAGTCCCGAGGCCACGGCGGCGTTCGCCGAAGGGATGGCCCATTACACGGCTACCGAGTACCGGGAAGCCAGCGCGGCCTTCGCCAGGGCGTACGCCCTCGATCCATCCTTTGCCGTGGCGGCGTTCTTCGAAGGAGTGAACTGGGTGAACGCGGGCGAGCCCGACAGCGCGCGGGCCGCCTACGCGCGTGCGACCGCGGGTCGTGACCGCATGAGCGCCTACTACCGGCACCGGCTGGACGCGCATCTCGCGAGCCTGGGCGGCGACCGAAAGGCCTACCTCGAGGCGAACCGTGAAGCGGCCCGGATCGCGCCCGGGAGCAAGGCGGAGTACAACGTGGCGCAGGGGACGGTCGGCTTCCTTCGATCCGGCGAGGCGCTCCGGTCCCTGGCGAATCTGGATCCCCGGCGCGCGCCCATGAAGGGCTGGCTCGGCTACTGGACGGTGCGTCACCGCGCTCAGCACCTGGCCGGCGACTACGAGGCGGAGCTCGCGAGCGCGCGGGAAGCCCGCCAGCTCTTCCCCGACCAGCCGGCGGTCTACTACGACGAGGCCGAGGCCCTGATCGCCCTCGGGCGGATCGATGAGCTGCCCGCGGTGGTGGAAGCATTCGGCAGCCTCGAAGCCGCGTTCCCCCCGTTCCTGGTGACGATGGCGGCGGAAGCCGAAGCTCACGGAGAGCCGGGAGCCGCGCGGGATCTCCTGGACCGGGCGATGCAGGAGTTCGCGGCGCTGCCGGCGGAAGCGGCCGCCGGGAACACCGCCAGGAACTGGAAGGGCATCGCGCACCACGCCCGCGGCGAGTTCGAAGAAGCGGCGCGAATCTACCGCGAGCTGAGCCGCGAGAACCCCGGAAACGACTGGTACCGCGCCTCCGCCGGGGTCATGGCCGCCGAGCGGGGGGACCGGGCGGCAGCGGATACGGAGATCCGCCGGCTCCTGGACAAGGAGACGGCCGCGGATGCGGGGGATCTTTCCATGTACGCGGCGAACATAGCGGCAGCCCTGGGTGACGCCGAGCGCTTCGCCGTGCTGAGCGCCCGGGCCCGGGCGGCCGGATACGCCTACGGCGACTGGGACCATCGCTACTACGCGTACCGCAAGATCCGCGGGCACCCGGCCTATCGCGCGTTCATCAGCCCGTCCGGTTGAGACGGTCCGTTACGACGCGCTGTCGGGCTCCGCGAAGCGGTAGAGCCGCTCGCCGTCCTTGATGAGGCCGAAGCGCTCGCGGGCGAGGCGCTCGAGGGCGGCGGAGTCGGTGGCGAGGGAGTCGGCGCGGGCCTCGAGCTCGGCGACCTCGCTCCGGACCGCCTCCAGCTCGGCGACGGCCCGCTGCTGCTCCCGCTCCAGACGCCACAGGTCGAGGAAGGTGTAGTCCCCGCCGAAGAAGAGGAAGTACGCCGTCGCGAGGACGACCATGGCGGCCAGCGCCTTCCGGATCACAGCGCGTCCTTCCCGGGATAGCGTCCGCGGTCGCCCAGCTCCTCGGCGATGCGCAGCAGGCGGTTGTACTTGGCGGTGCGGTCGGTGCGGCTGGCGCTGCCGGTCTTGATCTGGCCGCTGCCGGTGGCGACCGCCAGGTCGGCGATGAAGGTGTCCTCGGTCTCGCCGGAGCGGTGGCTGATGATGGAGCGGAAGCCGGCGTCGCGGGCCATCTCGATGGCCTCGAGGGTCTCGGTCAGCGTGCCGATCTGGTTGACCTTGATGAGGATGGCGTTGGCGGACTTCTCGCGGATGCCGCGCTCCAGGACGCGGGTGTTGGTGACGAAGAGGTCGTCGCCGACGATCTGGACGCGCTGGCCGAGGGCGGCGGTGAGGCTCTGCCACCCCTGCCAGTCGCCCTCGTCCATGGGGTCCTCGAGGGACGCGATGGGGTAGCGCTCGACCCACTCGCTCCAGAACTCGACCATCTCGTCCGAGGAGCGGCGGTCGCCCGAGGACTTGTGGAAGACGTAGCCGCCGTCGCGGTGAAACTCGGAGGCGGCCGCATCGAGGGCGAGGACGAGGTCGTCGCCGACGCGGTAGCCGGCGCGGGTGATGGCGGTGAGGATGACCTCGACGGCCTGGTCGTTGGTGGCGAGGTCCGGGGCGAAGCCGCCCTCGTCGCCTACGGCGGTGCTCTTCCCCTGCTCCGTCAGCACCTTCTTGAGGCTGTGGAAGACCTCGACGCCCATGCGGAGGGCCTCGGGGAAGCTGTCGGCGCCGACCGGCGCGATCATGAACTCCTGGATGTCCACGTTGTTGGCCGCGTGAGCGCCGCCGTTCAGGATGTTCATGAGGGGGACGGGGAGGAGCGTCGCGTCATCACCGCCCAGGTAGCGGTAGAGGGGGAGCCCGCGGTCCGCGGCGGCGGCGCGGGCGGTCGCCATGGAGACGGCCAGGATGGCGTTGGCCCCGAGTCCGGCCTTGTCGGTCGTGCCATCCAGCTCGATCATGGCGCGGTCCACGCCCGCCTGGTCGCCGGCGTCCATCCCTTTCAGCCGCTTCAGGATCGGCCCGTGGACGTTCTCGACCGCGCGGGTGACGCCCTTGCCGCCGTAGCGCTTCCCGCCGTCCCGCAGCTCGAGGGCCTCACCCTCGCCCGTGGACGCGCCGCTGGGCACCGCGGCCGTGGCGGTGACGCCGGACTCGAGGGCGACGTCGGCCTCGACGGTGGGGTTGCCCCGGGAGTCGAGGATCTCGCGGGCGCGGATATCGGTGATCGCGGACATCGCGTCAGTGGCTCTGGTTCGGGTTCGGTGACTCGATCCGGCCGGGCGTCAACTCGGCGCGGGCGCCGTCGCGCAGGCGGCGGACCTGGTCGCGGACGCGGCGCAAGAGGGCGTCGCGGTCGCCGGGGCCGAATCCGTCGGTCGGGATGGGCTCGCCGAAGCGAAGGATAATCGGCCCCTTCCGGACCCGCCACCCGCCCTTGGGCTGGATGCGGCGCGTGCCGGCGACGCCGAACGGGACGATGGGGACGCGGGCGTGGAGGGCGAGCATGAACGCGCCCTTCTTGAAGGGGAGGAGGTCGTCGTGGGGGGAGCGGGTCCCCTCGGCGAAGATGACGACCGCGCTCCTGTCCTCCCGCAGGCGGCGGCCGGCCTCGTCCAGCGACGCGATGGCGCGGGCCTGGTCGGAGCGGTCGATGGAGACGTGGCCCGCGGCCTTCCACGCGCGGCCGAAGAGAGGGACGCGCTCGAGCTCCTTCTTGGCGACGAAATGGAAGGTCTTGTCGAGGTTCCCGGCCACGGCGAACACGTCGTACCAGGACTGGTGGTTGCCGACGAGGATCTGCGGCGAGTCCGGATCGATGTTCTCCGCGCCCTCCACCTTCACGGGCGTGGCGCTGGCCCAGAGGATCCACCGGGACCAGGTCCGGCCACCCCAGTCGTAGAGCCGGGCGTTCCGGACGCCCAGCACCCCCGCGACGACGAGGATCGGGCCCAGCAGGAGCGTGCCCACCAGCGTGTTCAGCGCCACCCAGGCCGCCCGGATCATGCCCCCTCCCTCCAGTGCTGGAACGCCTGCACGTCCAGGCTGTCGCCCCGCTCGTCCACGACGACGACCCCCTCCCCCACCTCGATCCGCCCGACCCGGGTCAGCGGGATCCCGAACCGCGCCTCGAACGCCGCACGGACCGCGTCGCCGACCCCGGCCAGCGCGGCGAAGCACAGCTCGTAGTCCTCGCCGCCGGCCGCGGCCAGCCGCACCGGCTCCGGCGCGCCGGCAGCCGAGGGCGCCACCGGCAGCGCCGCGGCCTCGACCACGACGCGGACCCCGCTGGCGGCGGCCAGGTGACCCGCGTCCCCGGCGATCCCGTCGGAGAGGTCGAGCATGGCGGACGGCACCCGCCGCTCGGCGAGCCAGAGCGCCTCCGCGATCCGCGGCCGCGGCCGTGCGAACGCCTCCCGGGCGGCGGGATCCGGCTCCTCGCCCCGCCCCCAGGCCGCCACGGCCGCGGCCGCCGCGCCGAGCGTGCCCGTTACCCAGAGCTCCTCGCCGGGCCTGGCGCCGCTCCGGCGGACGGGGTCCGGCGCCTCCCCGAGGGCCACGATGTCCACGACGAGGGGCCCGGAGGAGCGCACCAGGTCGCCGCCGATCAGCGCCGCCCCGGCGTCCGCGGCCGCCCGGGCGACCCCGCGCATGAGCGCCACGCCGGGGCCGCCGGCGTCGGCGTCGGGCAGCGCGATGGAGGCCAGGATGCCGATGGGTCGCGCGGCCATGGCCGCGAGGTCGCTCAGCCCCGCGGCCGCGGCGCGCCACCCGATCTCCTCCGGCTCCAGCCAGTCGCGGCGGAAATGGACGTCCTCGACGGCCATGTCCACGGTGACGGCGATCCCGTCGCCCATGACGACGGCGCAATCATCGCCCGGGCCCAGCCGGACCCCCGGATGCCCCTCCGCCGGGGCGCTGGTCGCGCCGAGGAACCGGCGGATCAGGTCGAACTCCGGCCCGGGCCCGAGCCGGGTCACCATCGGGCGGGCTGGTCGAAAAGGATGAAGGGGAGGTCGAGGGGGGGCCGGTCCGGACCGGGGTGGTCGAACGCGGCCGGGAGGTGCTCGGTGACGTCGTCGGGGGTGAGCCCCCGGCCGCGCCGCGCCAGCTCCGCCGCGCGCCCGCCGTAGAAGAGCCCGAGGGCGGCGGCGTCCCGCGGCAGGGCGCCCGCGGCGAGGAAGGCGGCGATCATCCCCGCGAGCTGGTCGCCCATGGCGGCCGCGGCCAGGTCGGAGGAGCCGACGGAGTTCACCAGGACCGGCGCACCCGCGGCGGCGACCACGCTCGGGGACCCCTTCAGGAGCACCACGGCCCCGGCGGTGCCGGCGGCGAGCTCGGCCGCGCGGCCCAGCGGGTCGTGGCGGATGTCGCCGACGGACAGGCCGGTGATCCGGCTCATCTCGCCGGGGTGCGGCGTGAGGACGAAGCGGCCGTCCAGATCCCGCATGCCGTCGCGGGCGGCGAGGATCGTGAGGGCATCCGCGTCCAGCACGCAGCGGCGCTCCCCGAGACCGTCCAGGAGGCGGTCCAGGAGCGTCCCTTCGGCTCTGCCGGTCCCCATGGCGGGGCCGGCGAGCAGGGCATCCGAGGCCTCCAGCGCCTCGGCCACCGCGCCGTTGTCCGCCCGGTCGATGAACAGCCCTTCCGGGACGAGGGACTGGATGATCCCGCGGTTGGCGTCGTCGGAGACCACGCGGACGAGCCCGGCGCCCGCGCGGACGGCCGACCGCCCGGCGATGGCCGCCGCGCCCGCCATCCCCTTCCGGCCCGCGACCACCAGGACGCGGCCGACGGAGTTCTTGTGGGCGTCCGGGTCCCGGCCCGGCAGGCGCGCCCGGGCCCAGCCGGGCGTGATGAGCGCTGCGGCGGCGCCATCCTCGGGAAGTGGAGGAAAGCCGATCTCCACGGCCAGGATCCGGCCGCAGCGGGACCGCCCGGGCTGGAGCAGCCCGCCCCGCTTCGGCCAGCCGAACATGACGGTGACCGCCGCGGTGACCGCCTCCCCCGGCACCTCACCCGTGGTCGGGTCCACGCCCGAGGGGATGTCCAGCGCGACGATGGGCCGCTCGCTCCCGTTCATCCGGCGGATCAGCGCGGCCGCGCGCTCCCGGGGGGCTCCGCGGGCGCCGGTGCCGAGGACCCCATCCACCAGGACCGCGGGATCCGCCAGGGCCGTGTCCAGGTCGTCGTCGGAGAGGGGCGGGAGGTCGGTCCCGGCCAGGAGCGCGGGATCCGGCGCCGAGCCGGCGGCGGGGATCCAGGCGACCTCCCGCCCCCAGGCCGCCAGCGAACGGAGCGCCACGAGGGCGTCCCCGCCGTTGTTCCCCCCGCCCACGAAGGCGACGATGCGGCCCGCCGGATAGAGGCGATGGATGACCTCCGCCGCGGCGCGGCCGGCGGACTCCATGAGGACGCGGCCCGGGACGCCGGCGTCGGCCTGGGCGTGACGATCGAGCTCCGCCGCCTCCGCGGCCGTGACGAGCGCCACCCGCTCGCGGCCGTAGACCGCCGGCGCCGTCACCGGGACTTCCGCGGCTGTCCCACGGGATCGTCTGGAGGGAGGACTACTTGAAGCTCGGGCCGATGGTCCGGCCGAAGCTGATCTCGCCGTTGTCGATGCGGATGTTGAAGCCGCACTCCGGGTTCGAACAGACCCACGCCTTGTAGCGAATCGACGCGCCGTCCCGCCCGTAATCCGAAAGAGGGAGCATCCGGCCATCCTTGCACTTGTGGCAATCGGGCCACTGCGGATCACTCATCGTCATCCCCTCCCCTCAGATGTTGGCCCCCCAGGGATAGCCCTGCTCGAAGGTTTCCTCGAAATCGAAGAGCGCCTCGAAGTCCCGAAGCGTGTCGTCGTCCTGCTTGATCAGGATCCCGCACTCGACGAGCGCGAACACGATGGCCCCCAGGTCCGTCGTCTCCTCGATCCCCCAGTGCTCGAGGACCGTGCGGGCCATGGGGCCGAACCGGTACAGGGCTAGATCCCGGGCGCCCTCCGCCAGCTCCCGGCCGGAGATGTGACGCGGCTCGGCGAGCCGCTCCAGCACGTGGTGGAGGGATGACAGGACGAACAGGTACGCCGTCTCGTGATAGCGGGGGTGCCGCTCACGGAGGCGGTCCAGGACATCATCCGCGAAGACCATGCTCTCATTCATGCTGAACGCGGCAAGTTGAGCCGACTCAACAATTTGAACGGAGAGGGGGTGGCGCGCAACGGCGGCCCCGGACTACGCCATGGGCGGCGGCACGGCCGGGGTCTCGAAGCGGGCTTCGCGCCAGTCGCGATAGAGCGGCTTGTCGTCGGTGAGGGCGCGGACCCGGTGGCGGACGCGCGCGCGAACGTCCTCGTCGTCGGGGGCCTCGAGCACGTCGGCCATCCAGCCGCCGATCCTGCGCATGTCGTCCTCGTCCATGCCACGGGTGGTGAGGGCGGCGGTGCCGATGCGGATCCCCGACGTCACGAAGGGGGAGCGCTTCTCGCCGGGCACGGTGTTCTTGTTGGTGGTGATCCGGGCGTCCTCGAGGGCGGCCTCGGCGTCCTTCCCGCTGAGGTCCCGGTCGCTCAGATCGAGCAGCAGGAGGTGGTTGTCCGTCCCGCCGCTGACGAGGCGGAAGCCGCGTTCCATGAGCGTCTCCCCGAGCGCCTGGGCATTGGCCACGACCCGGCGGGCGTAGCGCGCGAACTCCGGCGCCGCCGCTTCACGGAACGCCACGGCCTTGGCGGCAATGACGTGCATGAGGGGACCGCCCTGCATGCCGGGAAAGACGGCCTTGTCGAGGCCCTTCGCGTGCTCCTCCCGACACACGGCGAACCCGCCGCGGGGGCCGCGGAGCGTCTTGTGGGTCGTGGAGGTCACGATGTCGGCGTGGGGCACCGGGCTCGGGTGGACGCCGGCGGCGACGAGCCCGGCGATGTGGGCCATGTCCACGACCAGCGCGGCGCCCACCTCGCGGGCGATGGCGCCGAAGGCCTCGAAGTCGATGACGCGGGGGTAGGCGCTGGCCCCCGCGACGATGACCCGCGGCGAGTGCTCCCGGGCGAGGTCGCGGACGCGGTCCATGTCGATGCGCCCGGTGGCCTCGTCCACGCCGTACGCGGCGACCCGGTACAGCTGCCCGCTGAAATTCACGGGGGAGCCGTGGGTGAGGTGCCCGCCGTGGCTCAGGCTCATCCCGAGGAGGGTGTCGCCGGCCTCCATGAGGGTCATGTAGGCGGCCATGTTGGCCTGGGCGCCGGCGTGGGGCTGGACGTTGGCGTGGTCGGCGCCGAACAGCGTCCTGCACCGCTCGATGGCCAGCCGCTCCACCTCGTCCACCCACTCGCACCCGCCGTAATAGCGGCGGCCCGGGTACCCTTCGGCGTACTTGTTCGTCAGGACGGTGCCCATCGCTTCCAGCACCGCCGGTGAGGTGAAGTTCTCGCTGGCGATCAGCTCCAGCGTGTCGTTCTGCCGCCGCGCTTCCTTCTCGACGGCGTCGAAGATCTCCGGGTCGGTGGCCAGCAGTTCGTCCATGAGTCTCCTAAAGCCAGGTGTGCTGGATGGCGCCCACCTGCTGGATGCGCCGCTCCGCCAGCCGGTCCGCCGCCTCGCTGGTCGGGATCCCCTGCTCCTTGGCCAGCTCGAACAGCTGGTCCAGCGTGTCGTAGATCTCGCCAGCCTTCCGCTTCGACCGCTCCGCCGTCCAGCCGTTGAGCTCGCCGTACACGTTGATCAGGCCGCCGGCGTTGATCACGTAGTCGGGGGCGTACAGGATGTCGCGCTCCATGAGGACCTTCCCGTGACGCTCCTCCGCGAGCTGGTTGTTCGCCGCGCCCGCGATGATGTCGAAGCTGAACTCCTCGAGCGTGTCATCGTTGACGACGGCACCCAGGGCGCACGGCGCGAACACCTGGGCGTCCACGTCGTAAATGTCGTCGGGGGCGACGGCCTTCGCGCCGAAGTCGTCGACCACGCGCCTGACCCGCTCCGCATCGATGTCCGTGACGATGAGCTTCGCGCCCTCGGCAGCGAGGTCTTCGCAGAGGTAGTAGCCCACGTGCCCGACCCCCTGCACCGCCACGGTCACGCCGTCCAGGTCATCGCTGCCGTACCTGTCCTTCGCGCATGCCTTGATCCCGCGGTAGGTGCCGTACGCCGTCACCGGCGACGGGTCGCCGGACCGCCCCGCCAGGCCGGTGACGTACTCCGTCTCCATGTGGACGTAGTCCATGTCCTCGACGCTCGTGCCCACGTCCTCGGCGGTGATGTAGCGGCCCTTCAGCGACTCGACGAACCGGCCGTGGGCGCGGAAGATCGCCTCCCGCCGCTTCACCTTCGGGTCGCCGAGGATCACCGCCTTGCCGCCGCCCAGGTTCAGCCCGGCCGTGGCCGCCTTGTACGTCATCCCGCGGGCCAGCCGGAGGGCGTCGGTGAAGGCTTCCTCATCATTGCGGTAGTTCCAGAACCGGGTGCCGCCGAGGGCGGGACCCAGCGTCGTGTTGTGGATCGCGATGATGCCCTTGTAGCCCGCGGCGGGCTCGTAGCAGATGACGACCTGCTCGTGCTCGTGCTGCTCGATCTGTTCGAAAATCGGCATGGCTCCCCCTCTAATCTCGGTAGAGCTCCCGCGCGATCACCACACGCTGGATCTCGTTGGTCCCCTCGTAGATCTCGGTGGCCTTGGCGTCCCGCATCAGCTTCTCCACGGGATAGTCCCGCATGTAGCCGTAGCCGCCGTAGACCTGCACCGCGTCCGTCGCCACCCGCATGGCCATCTCGCTGGCGAACAGCTTCGCCATGGACGACATCCGCGTGCTGCGCTCCTCCGCGGAGCGCTCGAGGAGCGACCTGGCGGCCGCGACCCCCGTCGCCATGTCCGCCAGCATGAACTGGATCGCCTCGAACTGCCGGATCGGCTCACCGAACTGCTGCCGCTCGGCCGCGTAGCCCAGCGCGTGGTCCAGCGCGGCCTGGCCGATCCCCACTGCCTGCGCGGCGATCCCCAGCCGCCCCAGATCCAGCCCTTCCATCGCCAGCCGGAAGCCTGCGCCCTCCGTCCCCAGGAGCGCGTCCCCCGGCAGCCGGATACCGTCCAGCCGGACGGTCACCACCTCGATGGGGCGCAGCCCCATGGTCTTCTCCCGGCGCTCCACCACCCAGCCCGCGGTCTCGGTCGGGACGATGAACGCGCTCAGCCCCTTCGCCCCCTCCCCCGCCGTCCGGGCGATCACCACGGCGAGGCCGGCGATCCGCCCGTTGGTCACCCACTTCTTCTCGCCCCGCAGCACCCACCTCTCCCCCTCCCGCTCCGCCGTGGTAGCGACGGCCGCGGCATCCGAGCCGGCATCGGCCTCCGACAGCGCGAAGCAGCCCACCCGCGACCCGGCGGCGAGCTCCGGCAGCCACCGGGCCTTCTGCTGGTCGGTGCCGTGGCGGACCAGGAGGTCCACCGCGAACGCGCTGTGGATCGAGAGGGTGAGGGCCACGGAAGGCTCGCCCCAGGCGAGCGCCTCCAGCGCGGCCACGTAGGTGCGGAGATCGAAGCCCAGGCCGCCATGGGCGTCGGGGACCAGCATGCCGAAGAAGCCGAGCTCGCCCAGCTGCTCCAGCACCGCCGGGTCGAACGTGCCGTCGTGGTCCCAGCGCTCGACGTGCGGGCGCAGCTCCGCCTCCGCGAACTGGCGTGCGAGCTGGCGGATCTCCTCCCGGTCGACCTCGGGTGCTTCGATTTCAGCGCTCAGATTCGGATCTCGGAGTTCAGGTTCGGAGTTCGGATCTCGGGTCTCAGTACCGGTGGAACCCGCGGCCGGTCTTGCGGCCGTGCCACCCTGCGTCGACGTACTTCCGGAGCAGGGGGCAGGGGCGGTAGCGATCGTCGCCGAGGTCGCGGTGGAGGACCTCGAGGATGGAGAGACAGGTGTCCAGGCCGATGAGGTCCGCGAGCGCCAGCGGGCCCATGGGGTGGTTCATGCCGAGCCTCATGACGGTGTCGATCGCCTCGGCCTCCGCCACGCCCTCCATGAGGCAGGAGACCGCCTCGTTGATCATGGGCATGAGGACACGGTTGGAGACGAAGCCCGGGAAGTCGTTCACCTCCACCGGCTCTTTGTCCAGCGCCCGCGCGGTCTCCATCACCGTCGCCGTCACGGCATCGCTGGTCTGGAGGCCGCGGATCACCTCGATCAGCTTCATGACCGGGACGGGGTTCATGAAGTGCATGCCGATGACCCGGTCCGGGCGCTTCGTCGTCGCGGCGAGGGCGGTGATGGAGATGGAGGAGGTGTTCGAGGCGAGGATGCCCGCGCCGACGACATCGTCGAGCTCGCGCAGGATCCGGCTCTTCAGCTCCAGCTTCTCGGGCACCGCCTCGACCGCGAGGTCCACGCCCTCCAGGGCGCCAGCGCGGGTCGCGGTGCTGATCCGCCCCAGCGTCGCTTCCACATCGGCTTCCGGGATGGCGCCCTTCTTCGCCTGCCGCTCCAGGTTCTTCCGGATCGTGGCGAGCGCCGCGTCGACCCGGCTCTCGTCCACGTCCACCAGGACCACGGGGTGGCCGTGCTGCGCGAAGACGTGGGCGATGCCGTTGCCCATCGTCCCGCCGCCCACCACGCCCACCTTCCCGATCTTCGCCACGATCACACGCTCCCGTCGGAGGCGGCGGGCGCCAGCGGTGCGCCCGGCCGCGTGAGCCGGAGGATCAATGCCACGGCGAGGCACGCCGCGAGGGTCCCGGCCAGGCCGCCCTCGGGGCCGAACGCGCCGCCCGAGAGCCACGCGGGCGGGGCCGGAACCACGTCGTAGAGGGGGGCATCGTAGGGGTCGACGCCGCTCACCGGGAGGTCGAGGGGCCCGGCCATGGACCAGTTCCACCCCAGATGGATCCCGGTGGCCAGCCAGAGGGCCCCCGTGCGCAGGACGGCCAGCGCCAGGAGCACACCGGCGAGGCCGAGATTGAGAAAGGACAGCGGCGCGATCTCCGGGTTGCCGGCGTGGACGAGGGCGAAGAGCAGGCTCGTGACCATCACGGCGGTCACGGGTCCGCCCGCGTCGGCGAGCGCGTCCAGGAGGTAGCCGCGGAACACCGCCTCCTCCGCCGCGGCCGGGATCGCGAACGCCAGCAGGCTGGTGAGCACGACGCCCACCCAGCCGGCCGCGGTGCCCGCGTCGGCCACCCAGCCGTACACGCCCACCAGGGAGAGGAGCGCGGTGACCGCGGTGACCGCGATCAGGCCGATGGCGATCCCCGCCCCGGCCTCCCGCGGCGCCCTGCGCGAGAGCGGGAAACCGAGCCCTTCGGCGGGGCGGCGCTCCACGAAGACGCGGAGGAACCAGGCGGCGCCCAGCGCGGCGGCGAGCGCGAGGGCGAACTGGGCGATGAAGGCGGGCGGGAGCCCGTCGCCGGCGGGGAGCGGCGCCCGGTCGAGGCCGGGCAGCAGGAGGAGGACGCCGGCGAAGAGGAGGCCGAGGAACAGTACCAGGAAGAGGAGCGCCCGGGCGAGACCCTGGAGCCGCCCGTCCCCGAGGAACCATCCGCGCCCCACCGCCTCCTCCACCACGACCGTCGGGTCAGAGCAGCCGGAGGACCCGGTCGCGACCGCGCCAGGCCAGGAGCGCCGTGAGGGCGACCTTCAGGACATCGCCCGCAAGGAAGGGCACGAACCCGAGTGCGAACGCCCCGCGGACGTCGCCGGTTATGGCCCCGAGCCACGCGGATCCCCCGAGCAGGACGACCAGCGAAGCGGCGAGCAGCGCGACGAACAGGAGCGCCGCCCCCGGCAGGCCCCGGCGTGGAACGCGGTCCGCGACGATGCCGGCCAGGAAGGCGGCCAGCGGGAAGGCCAGCAGGTACCCGCCGGTGGGCCCCAGCAGGTAGGCCAGCCCCGCGCCGCCGACGAACACCGGGATCCCCGCGATGCCGGCGCCGAGATAGGCCAGCTGCGCGGTCGCCCCGAGCGCCGGGCCCAGGAGGGCGCCGGACAGGAGGACGAAGAGGGTCTGGAGCGTCATGGGGACCGGCGTCAGCGGGACCGGGACGCTGATCCGCGCGCCGATCGCGGTGGCCACGACGAAGAGGGCCACGGCGGCGATGCGCGCGGCCGTCCGCATGGGGGCGACGGCGTCGGCAGCCGCGCCCTGTACTCCCAGACTGGTGTCACTCATGTCAGATCCTTTCCACGGAGAGCGCCACGGCGTCCCCCCCGCCGAGGCAGAGCGTTGCGATTCCGGACCCGGCATCCCGGTCCTCGAGGGCGTAGAGCAGCGTGGTGAGGATGCGGGTCCCGGACGCGCCGATGGGGTGGCCGAGGGCGACCGCCCCGCCGTGGACGTTGACCCGGTCCCAGTCCCAGTCGAGCTCCTTCCCGTCCGCGAGGGCCTGCACCGCGAAGGCCTCGTTGGCCTCGATCAGGTCGTAATCCCCCATGCTCTTCCCCTCCTTCTCCATCACCTTCCGGACCGCCCGGACCGGCGCGAAGAAGAGCTCCTGCGGGGCCACCGCGCCGCTGCTGTAAGCGCTCACCCGCGCGCGCATGGTGAGGCCGTGGGCGCGGGCGTACTCCTCGCTCGCCACCACCATGGCCGCGGCGCCGTCGTTCAGGCCGGGGGCGTTCCCGGCCGTGACCACCGGGTCGGTGATGTGCCCGGGCATGTCGGCCGTGAAGGCCGGCTTCAGCTTTGCCAGGGCCTCCACCGACGTGTCCCGGCGCGGCGACTCGTCGGCGTCCACGACGGTCACGCCCTTGCGCGTCTTCACCTCGATGGGGACGATCTCCTCCCGGAACTTCCCGGCATCCTGCGCGGCGACGGCCTTCTGGTGGGACCGCAGCGAGAACGCGTCGGCTTCCTGCCGGGTGATCCCCGCCTTGTGGGCCGTGTACTCCGCGTGACCCCCCATGTGGCACTCCCCGAACGCGCACCACAGGCCGTCATGGATCAGCCCGTCGATCAGCGGCTGGTTGCCGAACCTGATCCCCTCCCGCATGCCGAAGAGGTAGTGCGGGGCATTGGACATGGATTCCATCCCGCCAGCCACCATCACCTTCGCGTCCCCGGCGCGGATCGCCTGCGCGGCCAGCATCACGGCCTGGAGCCCCGAGCCGCAGACGCGGCTCACCGCCATGGCGCCCACCGTGTCCGGCACCCCCCCGCCCAGCGCCGCCTGCCGGGCCGGCGCCTGGCCAAGCCCCGCCGCCACCACGTTGCCGAGGATCACATCGTCGATGTCCGCCCGCTCGATCCCGGACCGCTCCAGCGCCGCCCGGATGGCGGCCGCGCCCAGGTCCGTCGCCTTCTGCGAGCTGAGTCCGCCCAGGAACCTGCCGATGGGGGTCCGTGCAGCGGAGACGATCACCGCGTTCCTGGATGTATCCTTCATGGGCCGCTACTCCGGTCGCTTCCCGCTCTGTTCCCGTGGCCGAGCGGGCATATAATAGCCCGATCCGAATCCAACAACAAACCGGACCCCGGGCCGCTCAGGGCTCCTCCGGCAGCAGCTTCGGGCGCTTCTCCGTCGGGTCGAGCCGCCCCCATGGAACGACGGGGTCGTGCTCGAAGACGAGGAGCCAGTCCTGCTCCCGGGCGGTGGCCAGCAGCTCCCGCTTCGACTCGAGCGTGACCAGGGGCTCCAGGTCGTAGCCCATGATCCACGGCAGGGGGAGGTGCGCGCTGGTGGGCATCACATCGGCCAGGAAGCAGGCCGCCCGGTCCTCGGACCGCAGGAGGACCGACTGGTGGTGGGGCGTGTGGCCGGGGGTCGGAATCACTTCGACGCCCGGGAGAATCTCCGCGGGGCCGTCCACGAACGTCCAGAGCCCCGCCTCGTCCACCGGGTCGTAGTTGTCGCCCAGATAGCTGGCGCGGATCCGCTCGTTCCGGATGTGGGCGAACTCGAACTCGCCCTTCTGCACGTAGTGCTTCGCGCGCGGGAACGCCGGACGGATACGGCCGTCGGGCTCCCGGACCGTGTTGCCGCCGGCGTGGTCGAAATGGAGGTGCGTGCTGATGAGCACGTCCACGTCCGCCGGGTCGTGGCCGGCGTCCCGGATGGCGTCCTCGAGGCGGGTCGGCGTGCCATCGTTCTCGATGCCGTAGATCTCCCGGAACTTCTCGTCGTCCTTGTTCCCCGCGCCGGTGTCGACGAGGACCAGGGCGTCGGGCGTCTCCACCAGCAGGCAGCGGAGCGCGAGGGGGATCCGGTTGTGGTCGTCGGCCGGGATGCGCCGCTCCCAGAGCGGCTTCGGCACCACGCCGAACATGGCGCCGCCATCGAGGCGCTGGAGTCCCGCCTCGAGGGCGTGGATGCGGAAACGGCCGAGCGCGCGGGCGCGGGAAAGCGGGAGGTCCGCCACCGTCGTCACGCCCATTCGGGGAACTCCATGGAGGTGGGGAGCGAGGTCCGCTTCTTCCGCTTCCTGCGTTGCCCGAGCGCGACAGCGAGGGCGTCCCACGTCCCGATCCCGGCTTCCTCCGCGCGGTCCAGCAGCCGCACCAGCACGTCCACCGTCACGCGCGCGTCGGGGTACGCGCGGTGGCGCGGCTCGCAGACGAGGCCGTAGAACCAGATCAGGGCGTCGAGGGACTTGTGACGCATCTCGGGGATCATCTTGCGGGCCAGCCGCGCGGTGCAGAGGACGCGCCCCTTCGGCGCCCCGAAGTCGCCGCGCTTCATCTCCCACTCGACGAAGCGGAGGTCGAAGGGGGCGTTGTGGGCGACGAACACGGCGCCGGCGAGGACCTGCTGCACACGGGGGGCGACCTCGGTGAAGAGCGGCGCCTCGGCGACCATGTCCTCGGTGATGTTCGTCAGGCGCGAGACGGCGCGGGGGATCGGGCGGACGGGGTTGATGAGGGAGCGGAACTCGTCGGTGATGAAGCCCCGGCGGTCGACGCGTATGGCGGCGATCTCGGTGATGCGGTGTCCGCGGCCGGGGGATCCGCCGGTGGTCTCGCAGTCGACTACGGCGTACTCGAGGGCCTCCAGCGACGGGTCCGCGGACCCCGGCGGGTACGCCCGGATGACCCCTGTCACCAGGGGTCCTCCCGCACCAGGGGCATGGTCATGCACCGGGCTCCCCCGCCCCCACGGACCAGCTCCGCCCCCTCGAACAGCAGCGCCGCCTTCTCGTCCTCGCCGATCTCCGCCTCGCCCCTGAGGAACTCGGCCCCGTCGACGATCCGGTAGCCGGCCTCCCGCTCCAGCTCGGCGTACGTCCGCTCGTTGCGCGAGTACCCCAGGACCACGCCGGGGCGCACCGCGACGAAGTTGCAGCCGCTCGACCACTGTTCACGCTCCTGGAACGTGCGGCGGTCGCCGCCGCAGAACACCGGCTCGAGCGGCAGATCCACCTCCCGGAGCGCGGCGAACAGGTTCGGCATCTCCTTCATCCCGGACCGCCTGCTGGCCTTGTAGTACAGGACCGCGTACCGGTCGGGCCCCACGAACGCCGGCGGGAACACCACCGCGTGCGTACGATCCGCCATGGTGAAGATCATGTCCAGGTGGATCATGGCCCGGTCCGTGGGCAGCACCACCACGATCACGTGCTTGATCCCGTGGTGCTGCGTGAGCTCTTCCGCGATGGCGTCGAACGCGCCGGGGCTCGAGCGCTGCGACAGCCCCATCAGGATCGTGTCCTTCCGCAGCACGTGGACGTCCCCTCCCTCGATGGTGTAGCCCGCCCGCCGCTCCTCGCTCCCGTCGTAGATCAGCCCCGCGTTCCGGAGCTGCGGGTGGAAGGTGAAGAGTGCCTTCATCAGGATCTCCTCCGTCCACCGCACGTTGTAGCGCATCGACCCGATGATCACCCCCTCCCCCACCACCAGCGCCGCATCACGCGTGAAGAACAGGTTCGGCAGCGGTGGCAGTGCGTAGCTCCGCACGTTCAGCACCCGCGCGAGCGGGCCCTCCTCCACTTCCCGCCCCTCGACGAACATGCTCACCAGCTCCTCGCCCGGCAGCTCCTGCAGGAACGCCCCCAGCGGCTCGGACCGCGCCACGTCCATCACCCGCTCGATCAGGAACGACCGCGCCTCCTGCACTTCGATGATGTCCGCCAGGAGGTCCCGCACCTCGTGAACCTCCGTGAACCGCGACAGGATCGCCTTGAACCGCTTGTGCTCCCGGACCGCCGCGTCCAGGTCGATGATGTCGTCGTAGAGGAAGTCCTCCCGCGTCGTCGGCGTCACCGCCAGCAGCTCCGCCCCCGGCGTGTGACAGAGCACCGCCCTCAACGCGCCGATCTCGCTCGTCACCCCTACCCGTCGCTCCGTCACCGTCCCCCCCTCACGCCGCTCCCGTTGCCCGTTCCTCGCGCGACAGCGCGTACGACAGCCCCTCCATCTCCAGCGCCATGTCCACCGTCTTCACCACCACCCCGCTCGGCACCTCCAGCTGCGTCGGCGCAAAATTGAGGATCCCACGGATTCCGGCACTCACCAGACGGTCCACCACCCCCTGCGCCGCCCGCGCCGGCACGGCCACCACCGCGATCTCGATCCGTCGCTCCTCCAGGATCCCCTCCATCCCCGCGTTCGCCTCCACCACCAGCCCGTTCCACCGCTGTCCCACCTTCGCCGGGTCCGTGTCGAACACCGCCACGATGTTGAAACCCTGCCGGCGGAAGTTCTCATACCCGAACAGCGCCGCGCCGATGCGGCCGGCCCCCACCAGCGCCACCCGCCACGGCTTCTCCAGCCCCAGGATCGACCGCAACCGGCCCACCAGCTCCGGAACCGAATAGCCCAGCCCCCGCTTCCCGAACGTCCCGAACAGCGACAGGTCCTTGCGCACCTGCGCCGCCGTCGTCCCGCTCTGGCTCGCCAGCTCCTCGCTCGAGACCGTACCCACCCCGGACTCCGCCAGCTCCACCAGCAGGCGCAGATACACGGAAAGACGGCCGATCGTCGGCTCGGAAACCTTCTTCATGCGGACTGTTACAGCGGTGCGACTGAGTTTGTGAAACCGTTCACAAACAAACTACCGAACGGCCCCGGAGCCGTCAAAGGGGCCGGGGCTATTCCGGCCGGGGGTGTCAGCGGCGAGATCGCGGACGTGGAAGCGGAGTGCGCGGATGACGGGGCTGCCGGGGTCGGAATCGAGGTGGAGGTCTCCGCCGAGGAGGGTGGCGACGCGAGCGGCGATGGCGATGCGGATGCCGAGGCGGAGCTCGGGGTCGTCTGCGGGGTCGCGGATGGTGATCTCGGTGGGGTGGATGAGGAGGTGGAGGTCGGTGCCATCGGAGCGGGCGTCCATGTGGATGGCGGGCCCGGCAGGGTGCTTGATGGCGGAGGTGACGAGGAGGTCGAGGGCGCGGAGGAGGCGGTCGGGATCGGAGGTGATGGTGGGGAGAGAGGGGGGGAGGTCGATGCGGGGCTCGAGGCCGCGGTCGCGGGCGTGGGTGCGGAAGGCGTCGGCGACGGCGGAGAGGAGAACGCCGGTGTTGACGGGCTCGAGGTCGGGCCGGACGCCGCCGGCGCGGAGGCGGCTGAGCTCGACGACGCCATCGATGAGGTGGAGGAGGTGTTGCGCGGCGCGGCCGAGTCGTGCGATGGGCTCGGTGGCGGCCGGCTGCATCTCGCCGTAGGCGCCGTCGGCGAGGAGCTCCTGGTAGCCGAGGATGGCGGCGAGGGGGGAGCGGAGCTCGTGGGTGGCGAGGTCGAAGAAGGCGTCGCGGGCGTGAATGGCGGCGGCGAGGCGTCGTTCCGCGTCGTCGAGGCGGGCGCGGACTCGCCCGGCGCGGTGGGCCAGGACGGCGACGGCGGCCAGGGCCACCGCGAGGGCGGAGGCGAGGAAGAGGAGGGCGGCGGTCACGGCACGGCGCGCGCCGCGGGGGTGGAGCGCGGGTCCGGCGGGTGGAGGCTGGCATCCTCCGCGCGGGCGATGCGGCGCCCCTCGTCGACGTCCACACGCCGGAGGAGGAGGATGCCGGCGATGAAGAAGACGACGATGGCGAGGATCCCGATGCGGCCGGAGCCGGTGAGCTGGCTGGCGATGCCGAACAGGATGGGGCCGAGGATGCCGGCCATCTTCTCGAAGACGCTGAAGAAGGCGAAGAACTCGGAGGACTTGGCCCGTGGGATCATGCTGGCGAAGAGGCCGCGGCTGAGGGCCTGCGCGCCGCCCTGTACGAGGCCGACGGCGAAGGCGAGGACCCAGAAGTGCCAGGCCTCGGTGACGAAGTAGCCGAAGACGGAGATCCCCGTGTAGACGCCGAGGGCGAGCATGATGCCGCGCTTGGCGCCGATGCGGTCGGCGAGGGCGCCGAAGGCGAAGGTGAGGGGGATGCCGACGAACTGTACGACGAGGAGCGCCCCGATCAGGGCCTCGGTGCCGAGGCCGATCTCGCTGCCGTAGGCGGTGGCCATCTTGATGATGGTGCCGATGCCGTCGCTGTAGAGGAAGAAGGCGGCGAGGAAGAGGAGGAGCTGCCGGTACTGGCGGAGCTCGCCGAAGGTGATGGCGAGGCGCCGGAATCCCATGGTGAGGGGGGAGCCCGGCATCCCCGCTTCGCGGTCGTCCACGCGGCGGGGGGGCTCGGGTACGTCGCGGAAGAGCGGGATGGAGAAGACGGCCCACCACACGGCGACGGAAGCGAAGGAGGCGCGGGACGCGGCGCTCTGGTCGGGGAGCCCGAAGAAGTCGGGCCGGAAGAGCATGGCGGCGTTCACGGCCAGGAGGAGCCCGCCGCCGATGTAGCCGACGGCCCACCCGCCGGCGGCGACGCGGTCCATCTCCTCGTCCCGGGCGATGTGGGGGAGGAGTGAGGCGTAGAAGACGATGGAGCCGGTGAAGCCTATGTTGCCGGCCATGTAGAGCATGGATCCGAGGAGCCACTGCCCCTCGCGGACGAACGCGAGGCCGATGGTGGCGGCGACGCCGAGACCCATGAAGGCGCCGAGGAACTTCTTCTTGGCGCCCAGATAGTCGGCGACCGCGCCGAGGATGGGGGAGACGAGCGAGATGATGAGGAGCGAGGCGGCCGCGGTGTAGCCCCAGTAGGCCAGGGCGACGTTGGAGGGGAGCGTCGCCCCGGCCACCCGCACGTAGTAGATGGGGTAGACGGCCGCCATGATCGTGGTGGCGAACGCGGAGTTCGCCCAGTCGTACATCGCCCAGCTGCGCAGCTCGCGCCGGTGGAGGCCCAGGGCGCGCAGCTTCGAGTTCTCGCGTTCGCCGTTCACGAATCGGGTCCCTCCGCTCGGGGAAAGCCGCGCCGCTCGAGCGCGGCCGCCAGCTCGATGAACGCCGGCGGGTCCAGCACCTCGGGCCGGTCCTCGGGCCGGAGCCCCACCTCCGCCAGCACTGTCTCCGCCTCTTCCCGGGACAGCCCGTAGCCCGGCGCCGTCCGCAGGATCTTCTGGAGCTGCTTGCGACGGAGCCCGAACGCGGCCCTCGTCAGCGACCGGAGCCGCCCCCCCGCCCCGGCCCACGCCTCCGGCCGCGGCGCGATCCGGAGGACGGTGGAATCGACGTTCGGCACCGGCCGGAACGCGCCGCGTCCGACATGGAACAGCCGCTCCACGTCCGCCACGGCCCGCACGCCCACCGTCATGGCCCCGTATTCCCGGTCGCCCGGGGGGGCCGCAAGCCGGTCCGCGACCTCCCGCTGCACCATCAGGATGATCCGCTCGGGGAGCGGGCGCCATTGCAGCAAGCGGAAGAGGATCGGCGATGTGATGTTGTACGGGATGTTCCCGACCACCCTCACGGTACCGCGCCCGAGGACCGCGGCGGGATCCCAGGTGAGGACATCCCCATGCACGATGGTGACACCCCGCGCGTCCGCGAACCGCGCGCGCAGCGCGGCCGCGAGGTCGTCGTCCAGCTCCACCGCCACCAGCCGCGTGGCGCGCGCCGCGAGCGCGTCCGTGAGAGCGCCGTGCCCCGGCCCGATCTCGACCACCGTGTCCGCCGACTCCGGCTCCACCGCATCGACGATCTTCCGCTGAATGTTGGGATCGACCAGGAAATTCTGTCCGAGCGACCGCTTCGCCCTCACGGACGGGATCAGCTCCGCAGCAGCACGGCCGTGCGGTCATCCGGCGGGACCGCCAGGTGCCCGGAGGCGGCGACGCCGAAAACGTGGTCCAGGATCTCGCCGGGCTCCCGGTCCCGGATCCGGATGATCTCCGCCAGGAGCTGCTGCTCGCCGTTGATCCCCGAGTTGCCGGAGAAGGCGTCCGAGAGGCCGTCGGTGAAGAGCACCAGCAGGTCCTCCGGCGGCCAGGCCACCCTTCCTTCCCCGTACTCGGGGAACGTGATGGTGCCCAGCGGCGGGCTGGTGGCGCCCAGGCGCTGCACCGCGCCGTTCCCGCTGATCACGAACGCGTGGGGGTGCCCCGCGTTGGCAAAAGTGATCTCGCCGTGCGCCGGATCGACGATCGCGTAGATGATCGTCAGGTACATCTCGGTGCTCTCGAGCTCGTCGATCAGCGACTGGTGCATCTGCCGCAGCACTTCCCCCGGCTGCGTCGCCTCCTGGGCGTAGATCGCGATCGCGCTCATGGTCAGCGCCATGATGAGTGCCGCGGAGAAGCCGTGGCCGGAGACATCGCCGATCACGACCCCCAGCCGGCCGTGGGAGAGCTCGAACAGGTTGTACAGGTCGCCCCCCACCGATTCCGCGGGAGCGCAGCGGGCGGAGACGCGGGCGGTCCCCTGGAAGTGGGAGGCATCCGGCAGGAGCTTGAGCTGGAGGTCGTGGGCCAGCTCGAGCTCCCGCTCGATCCGCTCCCGGCGCAGGCTCTCCCGCACCAGCCGCTGGGTCTCCAGCGCGGCGCCGACCTGGCTGGCCACCGCGGTGAGGAGCCTCAGGTCGCCCGCGCTGAAGCGCACGTCCGAGCGCCGGCCGACGAGAGTGATGACGCCCACGGTGCGACCCGCGCCGTCCGGCGGCGTGTAGGTCACGGGCACGGAAAGGTAAGGCTCCTCCCCCTGCGGGCGCGGCTCCTGCCGCGTGCCACGCGGGAGCCGGTCCCCCCGTTCCAGGTTGATCGGCTGCTGGTCGCGGAAGACGCGGGCGGTCAGGGAGGATTCGTCGTCGATGTCGACCGGCCCCTTCATGCCCTCATCCCCCACGGCGGCGGTGAGGACCAGCCGGTTCGTCGCCCGGTCGGCGACCCACAGCGCGGCGCGCCGGGCCCCGAGCACGTCCGCCACTTCGTCGAGGATGCGCGTGGTGGCCTCCTCCATGGACAGGAAGGAGGCCAGGATCTCGCTGATGGAGTAGAGGAGGTTGATCTCCTCGTAGCGCTCGCTGAGCTCGTGCGCGGCCGAGCGGGCTTCCCCCTCGTACGAGAAGATCTGGCCGAGGGAAGCCGCCAGGAACTCCAGCTCCTCCTCGTCGCCGTCCCCGCAGAGCTCCAGCTCGAGACCCGCGCCCCCCTGGTCGACGGTGCGGCTGGGCGCCTGCGGACCCACCACGGACCCGTACGTCTCGGGGTAGATGCAGAGCCACTCCCGCTCCTGGCGCAACCAGAGCCGGGGCTCGACGTCCGAGCGGACGCGGGTGTAGCGCTCGAGGAGCTGAAGGACGCTGGACGGGAGCGGGGTCAGGCCGGCCAGAAGGGTTTCCGTCACGTGGCGAGCTTCGCCTGCCCCCGGTCCTGGCCGCGGAAGAGGAACATCTCGACGGAGTTGCCGGTTTCGTTGAACTCGACCCGGTCCATCAGCTGCCGGATGAGGAACACGCCGCGACCGCAGGTCATGGTCCGGTTGTCGGGGAGGGTCGGATCCGGCAGCGCGCCCGGGTTGAACCCCGGGCCCTCGTCGGTCACCCGGATGCGGACCTCATCGGGGCCGCACCAGGCTTCCAGCCTCACCCGCTTGGCGGGGTCGCGCCGGTTGCCGTACATCATGGCGTTCGCCAGCGCCTCGGCCACCCCCACGCGCAGGTTCAGCCGCAGCTTGCTCTCCTCGAACCCCGCGTCCCTGCACCGATCGAGCAGGAACTGAACGGACCGCTCGATGGCGCCCAGGTCGTTTGGAAGCTCGAGGACGTGTCGCGACTGCATAGCCTACCGTTGGCTGCGATGGCCCCGCCGAATTGCCGACCCTAGCATAACGGGCGCCCCGGCGGGGCGGTAGGTCAGAATGACGAGAGCGCTTCGTCCCGACTGCTGGAGATCTGGAACAGCGTGTCCAGCTTGGTGAGCTCGAACAGCGTGCGAAGGTCCTCGTTCAGGTTCGCCAGACGCAGCTCACCCCCCTGCTCACGGATCTTCTTCGACAGGCTCACCAGCACGCCCAGCCCCGACGAGTCGATATAGCCCGTCCGATCGAAGTCGATGAGGAAACGACGCTCCCCGCCCTCCAGCTCCTCCAGGACCTTCTGCTTCAGCTCCTGACGGTTCCCGACGATCAGCTGACCTTCCACGTCCAGCACCGTCACATCCCCCTGCTTCGTCACCTCGAAGGCCATGCGTCCTCCAGTTCGATTCTCGTTCAGGAAACAGCGCGACCCGGCGGCAAGAAGGGTGCCGGGTCAGGCGCCCGCCTGCAAGGCCGTCAGGCACGCCACGGCCACGATATCGGCGACGCTCGCGCCCCGCGACAGGTCGTTGCACGGCCGGGCGAGCCCCTGCAGCAGGGGACCGATGGCCTCCGCCCGCGCCACGCGCTGGACGAGCTTGTAGGCGATGTTGCCCGCGTCCAGGTCCGGGAACACCAGGATGTTGGCCCGCCCGCCCACGGCCGACCCCGGGGCCTTCGTCGCCGCGATGGCGGGGACCAGCGCCGCATCCCCCTGGAGCTCGCCGTCCGCGTCGACACCCGGCTCCGCCGCGCGGAAGAGGGCGTACGCCTCCCGGACCTTGTCGACCCGGGGCCCGCCGGCGCTCCCGCGCGTGGAAAAGGAGAGGAAGGCGACGCGGGGGGTGTCCCCCACGATCCGCCTGCGGGTCTCCACCGCGGCCCTCGCGATGTCGGCGAGCTGGCGGGCATCGGGGTCCGGGACGACGGCGCCGTCGGTGAAGGAGAGGACCACCTCACCCTCGTCGTCGGGGCGGAACGGCGGGCAGACCATGAAGAACGTGGACGAGACCACGCCGATCCCCGGGCGCATGCCGACGCAGCGGACGGCGGCCTTGATGACGTCGCCGGTGGGATGGTCGGCCCCGGCGACGGAGCCGGCCACTTCCCCGGCCCGGACGAGGAGCGCGCCGAAGAGGAGGGGGTCGCGAGCCCAGGCGCGGGCGTCGCTCTCGCTCAGGCCCCGGTCGCGCCGGAGCTCGAGCAGGATGGCGACGAAGCCCTCGTGGCGCCCGTCCGTGTCCGGGTCCAGGACCTCGTAGCGGGACGGGTCCTCGCCGGCGGCCTCGAAACCGCGACGGACCGTCTCCGCGGGGCCGAGGATGACGGGGATGGCGAGCGCGTCCTTCCGGAGGCGGATGGCCGCGCCGATGGTGCGGGGGTCGTGGCCTTCCGGGAGGACGATCCTGCGGCGGAGCCCCGCGGCCTTCCGTGCGATGTCATCGGTGAACACGCTCATGGCGATTTCAGTCGGGTCACCAGCTTCCGCTGAACGGCGGGCGAGACGAAGTGGCTCATGTCGCCACCGAGGGAGGTGATCTCCCGGACCAGGGAGGCGGAGAGGTAGGAGTAGCGGGCGTCCGGGGCCAGGAAGATGGTCTCGATGCCGGGGTGCAGGTCGCGGTTCATGAGCGCCATCTGGAACTCGTACTCGAAATCCGAAACGGCGCGCAGGCCGCGGACGATCAGCCGGACACCGCGCTCGCGGGCGAAGTGGACGAGGAGGCCGGTGAAGGCGATGACCTCCACCCGTGGCTCCTCGGCGAACACCGCGGCGATCAGCTCGACGCGCTCGTCGATGCTGAACAGCCCCTTCTTCTCCTGCGTCGCGCGGTGGGCCACCGCGACGATGACGCGGTCGCAGAAGAGCAGCGTTCGGCGGACGATGTCCTCGTGGCCCAGGGTGATGGGGTCGAACGAGCCGGGGTAGATCGCCACGGACGGCCGCATGGGTTCGGTCATGCCGGTGCCTCGTATCGCGTGAGGAGAGTGTCGCCGTAGCGGCGGGTGTCGCTGCCGGGCGCCTCGGGGAGCGGGTCCGAGACGCGATGCTCGATCCAGAGGGTCTTTGCGAAAGGGGAGCGGAGGAAGAGCGCCGCCAGCGCCGCCGCCTCCCCCGACCCGTAGGGCGGGTCGGCCACGACGAGGTCGAACTCCCCGCGGCCGAGCTTTGGGGCGAACGTCATGGCGTCGGCCCGGATCACGGTGCAGAGGGTGTCGGCCTCCAGCTTCCGGATGTTGGCGCGCAGGGTCCTGAGCCCCGTGGCGGCGCGTTCCACGAAGTGGGCGTGGCGCGCGCCGCGGGAGAGCGTCTCGAGGCCCAGCGCGCCGGACCCCGCAAAGAGGTCGAGGACGCGGGCGTCGGGGATCTCCGCCTGCATCATGCTCATCCACGCCTCCCTGACCCGGTCGGTGGTCGGCCGCGTCCCGGCGGCCGGCGCCTGGATGGTGCGGCCGCGCCAGCGGCCCGCGATGATGCGCACGCTATTCGGCGGGCCGCAGGTCCACCAGCCGCGCCTGGAGGCGGGTGCGCCCGTTCCAGCTGTCCTCCTGGAGGTGGAAGGCGGCGTCCAGTGGCGCTCCCGACCGGGCGAGGTGGCCATGCGACTCCGCCATCCGGAAAGCGATCCCCTGGAGCCGGGCGTCGCCATCGGCCAGGGTGAGGCGGAGGTGCCGGCCGTCCGCTCCCACCACCCTGGCGGCGCGCGCCCGGACGCCGCGGGCGACGAACACGGGCGTCGGGTTGCCCGGGCCGAAGGGGCCGGCGTGGGCGAGGAAGCGGGCGAGCGCGGGCGTCGCCTGGGCGAGCGGGATCTCGAGGTCCACCCGGAGCTCCGGGTGCGGCTCGTCCGGGAGCAGGGCCCGCGCCCGCTCGCCGAACGCGGCGCGGAATCCGTCGATCCGGTCGGGGCGGATGTCGAACCCGGCGGCGGCGGCATGGCCGCCGAACCGCTCCAGATGGGTGCCGCACGCCCGGATCGAGTCCAGCAGGTCGAAGCCGGGGATCGACCGCGCGCTCCCCCGTGCGGTCCCATCGCCGTCGGGCAGGGCGATCAGGACCGTGGGGCGGTGCACGCGCTCCACCAGCCGCGAGGCGACGATGCCGATCACCCCCGGGTGCCACCCCCGTCCCGCCAGCACCACCGCCCGGTCGCGACCCGCGTCGTAGCCGCCGTCCAGCAGCCGGACGGCCTCGTCCAGGATCGCCCGGTCCACCGCCTGACGACGGGCGTTCGTCCGCTCCAGCTCGGCCACGAGCGGCGCCGTGGCCGCGGCCTCCGCCAGCAGCAGATCCAACCCGGTCCCCGCGTCCTCCAGCCGCCCGACCGCGTTCAGCCGCGGGGCCAGCGCGTGGCTGAGGTGTCCCGCCGTGAGCGCCCGGTCGGCCAGCCCGGCGGAGCCCACCAGCGCCCGGAGCCCCGGATTCCGCGTGCCGGCGAGCACCCGCAGGCCGAAACGGGTCATGACGCGGTTCTCCCCCGTCAGCGGCATGACGTCCGCCACGGTGGCCAGCGCGACCAGGTCGAGGTGGTAGTACACCTCCTCGTCCGCGAGACCGCGCGAGCGCGCCAGGGCGTGCATGACCTTGAACGCGACCCCCGTTCCGGAGAGCGCCTTGTTCGGGTACCCGCAATCAGCGCGGTGAGGGTTGACCACGGCGGCCGCCTCCGGCAGGTCGACGCCGGGGGCGTGGTGGTCCGTGATCACGACGTCGAGCCCCGCCTTCCGGGCCTCCCGCACCGCGTCATGGGCGACGATCCCGCAGTCCGCGGTGAGGATCAGGCGGGCATCCGCCGCCGCGGCGCGGCCGATCCCACCCGGACCGAGATCGTAGCCGTCCCGGATGCGGTGGGGGACGAAGGGTGCCACGCGGGCGCCCATGCGGCGGAGGAGGCGGGTGTAGAGCGCGGCGGCGCAGATGCCGTCCACGTCGTAGTCGCCGTGGACGAGGATGGTCTGGCGGCGATCGATGGCGAAGCGGATCCGGTCGAGTGCGGGTCCGATCCCGGCGAGGGAGGCGGGGTCGTGGAGGTCGTCGAGAGAGGGGCGGAGGAAGGCTTTTGCCGAGGTGGCGTCGCGGTGGCCGCGGAGGGCGAGGAGCCGGCACAGTGGCTCCGGGAGGCGCAGCTCCCGGACGAGTCCGGCAATGAGGGCCGGGTCCGGCGCCGGGGGCGCGGTACGCCAGCGGCGGGTGAGCGGGGTGGTGGTCATCCGGGGAGCGGGATCGGGGTCCGCGACTCAGCTCTCCGCGTAGAGGATCACGCCGCATGCCTCGCACCGGTGGAGGGCCTTCTTGCGACGGATCTCGTTCTGCTCCTGGATCGGCACCATGCTGAAGCAGTGCCCGCATGCGCCGTCCGGGGTGAGGGTGGCCAGGGCCACGCGGGTCTTCCCGCCGCGGATCCGCTCGTACAGCCGGGCCGCATCGCCCGTCAGGCGCACGAGCTTGTTCCTGCGCTGGTCCTCCAGCACGTCCAGCTGTTCGGCGGCGTCGTCGCGGGCCGCCAGGAGCTCCTCCCGCCGCGGGTCCATCTCGGCATGGACGGCCTCCAGCTTCTTCTCCAGCTCTTCCACCTTCAGCTCCGTGCGCGTCACCTGCTCCATCAGGCCGAGGGCGTCATCCTCGTCCGCCTCCAGCGCCTTCCGGATCAGGTCGATCTCCGTCCGCGCCGCCGCCTCTTCGCGCGCGTTCCGGGCCCGCTCCAGGTGGCCCTCGTACTTCCCGAGGTGCGCCTGCTTGTCCGCGGCCGCGCGCTCCAGCCGCCGGGACTCCGTCTTCAGCTCGTCGAGCCGCTTCCGCGCCGCGTCCAGCTCCTGCTCCGCCTGCCGCAGCGGGGCGTCCAGCTCTTCCAGCTCCGGCTCGAACCGCCTCACCTTCTCCTTCGCCTGTCGCATCTGCTCATCCAGGTCCTGCAGCTCCAGTAGCGCCTCGTACGTCTCCTGCATTCTCCTCCTCTCCGCCGGTCACCTTCAGCGCTTCAAGTACCGGCGGTACCGGTTCGACACCTTGGCCCCGAGCCTCGCCATCTCGGTGGCCTTCTCCTTCAGCTTCCGCTTCAGCTCCGTCTTCTCGGCGAACAGCGCCGCGTGCTCGGACGCGTCCGCCTCCGCCAGCCGCGCCTGCAACTCGTCCAGCCGCTCCAGCTGGGGGCGCAGCCGGATCGTCTCCACCTGCTCCCAGAACACCCGGTCCGGGTCCGACAGCTCCGTGCGGTCGCCGCGCAGCTGCTCCAGCAGCGCCCCGGCTTCCGCGCTCATGGGCAGGGCCGCGAGATCCTCCACCCCTTCCCCGCCCCGGCCCAGCGCCTCGTAGAGCTCCCGGTTCACGGCGCCCCGGATCTCCCCCGCCGGGACCAGGTCCACCGCGCCGCGGATCCGCCCCGGGTCCCGCACCATCAGCAGGAGCAGGAGCTGCTCCGCGCCGTCCCGCCCCGGGCGCCCCGGTGATTCCCCGGCCATCGTGCGCGCTGGGCGCTGGATCCGCTGCGCCGCCACGCGCCGCGAGCCCCCGGACGCCTCGCGGATCTCCCCTTCCAGCGTCTCCCTGCGGACCCCGGTCCGCCTGGCCACCCGGTCGACGTAGATGTCCTGGAGCGTCGGGTCCTTCGCCGCGCGCAGCGTGGGCAGCAGCCCGTCCAGCGCCTTCCGGACGCCCTCCACGTCCTCGAAGTAGCCGCGCTCCTCCAGGATCTGGAGCTTCCGCTCGAGCACGTCCACGGCGTCCTCGAGGTACGGCTGGAGCGCTTCGGCCCCACCCGCCCGCGCCACCGAGTCCGGGTCCTCTCCCGGGGGCAGCGTCACGACCATGGGGTGCCCCCCCGCCCGCAGGATCTCGTCCCCGCTCCGGAACGTCGCGCGGAGTCCGGCCGGATCGCTGTCGTAGAGGATCAGCACCCGGGCGGTGTAGCGGGTGATCAGGGCGGCCTGCTCGGGCGTCATGGCGGTCCCGAGCGTCGCCACCACGTGCTCCACCCCCCGCGCGGCGAGCGAAACGTAGTCCATGTACCCTTCGACGACCAGTGCGGCGGACTCTCTCCGGATGGCACCCTTCGACCAGTGGAGTCCGTAGAGCTCGCGACCCTTGTGGTACAGCGGCGTCTCGGGGGAGTTCAGGTACTTCGGACCGGTCGCGTCGCCGCTCAGCACGCGCCCGCCGAAGCCGATGACGCGCCCCCGCACGTCCGTGATGGGGAAGATCAGGCGGTCCCGGAGCCGGTCGTACGGCTCGTCCATCTTCTCGCTGGTCTTGATGAGCCCTGCGGTCTCGAGGACCTCGTCGGTCATCCCGTGGGCGTGAGCGGCCTCCCGGAGGTCGCGCCAGGCGTCGGGGGCATAGCCGAGAAGGAACCGCTCCGCGGCGGCCTCGTCGATCCCCCGCTGCTGGAGGTAGCGCCGGGCATTGCCTCCCCGGTCCGGATCCAGGAGCCGCCGGCGGTAGAAGTCGGCCGCAAACGCGAGGGCCTCGCGGTACGGGCGGAGCGCGTCGTCCTCGGGACGGGCAGCGGCGCGCGGGATCTCCACGCCCTCCCGCTGCGCCAGCTTCTCCACCGCCTCGTTGAAGGAGAGGCCCAGGTGCTTCATGAGGAAGGAGAACACGTCCCCCGACTCGCCGCACCCGAAGCACTTGTAGAACCCCTTCCCGGGGACCACATAGAACGACGGGGTCTTTTCGGCGTGGAACGGGCAGAGCGCCTTGAACTCCTTCCCCGCGCGCTTGAGCTGCACGTGCTCGCCGATGACCTCGACGATGTCGGCCCGATCCCGGACCTCCTCGACGGTGTGGTCCGGGATCATTCCAGCTCCGCCACGGTGACGCCGGCACCACCCTCGCCGACGCCACCCGGGCGATGGGAGCGGACCCGCGGCTCGCCGTTGAGCAGCTCGGCGACCACCTGCCGCAGGATCCCCTCCCCCTTGCCGTGGACGATCCGCAGGCTCGGCAGCCCGGCCTGGATGGCCGCGTCGAGGGCGGGGTAGAGCGCCGCAGCCACGTCCTCCGCCCGCATGCCCCGCAGGTGGATTTCGGGCGAGGCGTTCACGTCCGGACCCGCCCACCCCCCGCCGCCCGCGACCCGCGTGCCCGCCGCGCCCCCCTCCCGCTCCTCGGGCCGGTCCCGGTCCACGGGCTCGAGGTCCGCCACCTTGACGTCCATGCGGAGCCCGTTCGCGTCCACGGTGGCCCGGCCGTCCCGCACCTCCACCACCGTCCCGCGCGTCCCGCTCGCGGCGATCCGCACGGGCATCCCCGGAGCGAGCCCCGGCGGCCGGTGCCGCTCCTCGCGCCGCTCCGGCGCGCGCTCCCGCTGCCGGTTCGCCGACTCCTCCAGCTGGCGGCGGGCGGCCGTGGCCGCGGCGTCGAAGGCGGCCGCGTCCGCACCCCTCCCGACGGCCTGGCGCAGCTCCGCGATGGCCGCCTCCACGTCCCGCCTCGCGTTCAGCAGGAGGTCGCGGGCCTGCTGCCGCGCCCGGCGCTCCGCGTCCCCTTCGCGGCGCTGGACCTCGCGCCGACGCTGCTCCATCTCCTCCCGCAACGCGTCCGCGTCGGCCCGCGCGGCCGCGGCCGCGGCGCGCTCCACGGCGGCACGCTCCGTGGCCGTGCGGAGCTCCTGCTCCTTCTCTTCCAGCTCCAGGAGGAGCTGGCTGACGTCCCGCTCTCCGCGCGGGAGCAGCGACTCCGCCTCCGCCAGGACGGCGGAGTCGAACCCGAGGCGGCGGGCAATGGCCAGCCCGTAGCTCCGGCCGGGGATCCCCTTGAGCAGGCGGTAGGTCGGCTCGAGGCGCTCCGGGTCGAACTGGAGCGAAGCGTTCACCACGCCCGCCTCCTCGCCGGCCAGCAGCTTCAGCTGCCCGAGATGGGACGTGGCGACCGTGAGCGTGCCCCGGCGCGTGAGCTCCACGAGGATCGCGCGCGCCAGCGCACCCCCCTCGGCCGGGTCCGTCCCGCTGCCGACCTCGTCGATGAGGACCAGCGACGCACCGTCCGCCTCCTCGACGATCTCCTTCAGGTTCGCCAGGTGGGCGGAGAAAGTGGAGAGGCTCGCCTCGATGGACTGCTCGTCGCCGATGTCGGCGAACACGTTGCGGAAGATCGGCAGCCGGGTGCCCTTCCCTACGGGTGGGACCACCCCGGCCTGGGTCATGAGGCTGATGAGACCGATCGCCTTGAGCAGCACGGTCTTCCCCCCCGTGTTCGGTCCGGACACTACCAGCGTTCGCTCCTCCGGGTCCATCCGGAGCGCGAACGGGACCGCCCCACCCTCCTTCGCGAGGAGGAGCGGATGCCGGCCGTTCACCACCTCGTAGCCCTCGTCCCGGGCCCCGAGCGACGGTGGCTCCGCGCCGTGCTCCCGGGCGTAGCGGGCGCGGGCATGGAGGGAATCGAACGCGACCAGCGCTTCGAGGGACTCGTGCAGGTCGGTGGCGTGGGGACGGAGCGCATCGGTGCGCTCGGCCAGGATCCGGTGGACCTCGCGGGCCTCGGCGAGCTCCAGCTCCCGCAGCCGGTTCATCAGCTCCAGCGCCAGCGGCGGCTCGACGAAGAGGGTGGTGCCCGTCGCGGACTCGTCGTGGACCAGCCCGCCGACCTGGACCCGGCCCTCGCGCCGGATCGGGATCACGTACCGTCCTTCGCGGAGCGTGACCGAGGCGTCGGGCACCCGGAGCGAGTCCGGCAGCCCGGCCATGAACCGCTCGAGCCGCTGCACGATGGCGCCGCGCTGGGCGCGGAGCTCGCGGCGCGTCCGGGCGAGGGCCGGGGTGGCGTCGTCACGGACGTCGCCCGCGTCGTCCACGGTCCGTTCGATGGACCGGGCCTCGGAGTCCAGCACCACCATGCGGTCCGCCAGCGGCCGCAGGGGCGGGAGGTCATCCAGGTGGGGGCGAAGCGCATCGCGCGTCCCGGCGCTCGCTCGCAGGAGCCGCCCGGCCTCCAGCAGCGTCCGGGCGTCCCAGACCGAGCCGGGCTTCGCCAGCCGCCTCAGCTCGCCGCCGAGGTCGGGGATCCCCGGGACCGCCCACCCCTCGGTGGCGAGGACGAACCGCATCATGGCATCCACGCGGCCGAGCTCCGCGGCGATGCGCGTCGGATCGTCGTCCGGCTCGAGGGCGCGCACCGCGGCCGCCCCCAGCTCGCTGGTGGCCCGCCCCGCCACGACATCGAGGGCCGCGGGTAGCTGGAGGACCTGGAACGCGTGGCGGTTCATGCGCCGCAGGGCCTCAGCCCAGCTCCTCGCGCACGATGCGGTTCGCCTCGCGGCCCTCGAACCGCCCCCTGATCCGCGGCATGATGGCGCCCATGACCGCGCCCATGTTGTCGGCCCCCGCGGCGATCGCGTCGCGCACGATGGCCCGGACCTCCCCTTCGTCCATGGACGCGGGCGTGTACGCGCCCAGGATCTCCGCCTCCCGCTCCTCCTTCTCCGCGAGCTCCGGCCGACCCGCGCCGCGCATCTGGTCCGCGGCCTCGCGGCGCCGCTTCACCGCTTTCGCCACCACGTCCACGACGTCCGGGTCCTCCAGCTCCCGGCCCAGCTCGATCTCGCGATTGCGCGCCTCCGAGAGCGTCATGGTCAGCACGCCCGTGCGGAGCCTGTCCCGGGCCTTCCGTGCGTCGTTCAGATCCACCCGCAGCCGGTCCTTCAGCGTCCCCGCCATGTGCTCCCCGCCTCCTCTCAAACCTGCTCGTCCCTTCCCGCCCGCGCGATGTCCGCTCCCGCCATTCCGCCGCCCCGGTCCAGGGGCCACGATGGGAGCCCCTTTTCCAGGAGCCCTCATGCCCGCGACCCAATCCGACCGCGCGGCCGACCTCATGCGTCGCGCCGGCTGTCCCGTCCTCCCCCTCGCCCACCTCGCCGGGCTCCTCGACACCCCCGGCCCGGCCCTGGCCGGGGAGCTCGGCCGCGACCCCCGCTTCCGCGTGCTCCGGACCGCCCCGATCGTGGCCACGTCGATCCCGTGCCCGGAGGACGTGGGCGCCGCCTACGCGGCCGCGCTCCGGCGTGCAGGGCTCGCGGGCGACTGCTTCGTCCTGTTCGCCGATCCCGCCCGCCCGGGCGACGACTCCGCCGCTGCCATGCTGGCGCACACCCTCGCCCGCCTCCTCCCGGCGGCGGTCGCGACAGGGGTGGCGGACGAGTCCATCGCCCGCGCCGCCGAGGTCGCCACGGCCATGGCCCGCGCCGGGGTGTCGCCTAGGCCCCTTCCAGCAGGCCCGTCCACCACTCCCCCTCCAGCCGCTCGTGCGCGACCCGCAGCCCGGCCGCCGCGGCGGCCTCCTTCAGCGCGGGGGCCTCGTGGTCGAGGATCCCCCCGAGGATGACGCGCCCCCCGGGGCGGAGCGCGCCGGCAAGGTCCGGAAGGAGCGGGGTGAGGACGCCGCTCAGGACGTTCGCCGCGATGACGTCGAAACCCTCCGGATCCGCGGCCAGCCAGGCCGGGTCCACGACGGCGCATTCCAGGGCCACACGCCCGGCCACGGCGTTCCGCTCCAGGTTCTCCCGGCAGTTGTCCAGCGCGTCCGGATCGGATTCCACGGCGAGGACGGACCCCGCGCCCAGGCGGGCGGCCGCGATGGCCAGGATCCCGCTCCCCGTGCCCACGTCCAGGACACGCTCGCCGCCGCGGATCGCGCGCTCCACGTACTCCAGTGCGCCCCGGGTGGTGGCGTGCTCGCCCGTGCCGAAGGCGGTGGCCGGATCGATGACGACCACGATCCGGCCGCCGTCCTCCGCCACCGGGTTCCAGGGTTGTGTGATGGTCAGACGACGTCCCACGGGCCGCGGGTCGAGGCCCTCCTTCCACCGGCGCGACCAATCCTCGTCCGCCTGCCAGCGCCAGAGCAGCTCCGGCGCCGACCCCGCCAGCCCACGCAGCCGCTCCGTGGCGACGCGCAGGAACCCCTCCGGGTCATCCGGCTCGGGGATATAGGTGGTGAGCAGGTCCGCGTCCTCTTCCACGGCGGTGCCCCCCAATGCGAAGAGCCCCTCGGAGAGCTCGTGCGCCAGCTCCTCCGAGGGGACTCGAACCGTGAGCACGATCCAGCGCGCGGGCATCACGCGCTGAACGCCTGCTTGACCCGGCTCCAGAACCCCGCCGCCTCGCGGCCGCGGTCCACCCTCTCCGGCGCCGGCGACTCCACTTCGGCGACGGCGCGGAGGCGCTGCTCCTGCTCGGCCGTGAGCTCGGCCGGAACCCAGACCACGACGCGGACGAGCTGGTCCCCCCGACCGGACGCCTGGAGCCGGGGGAGCCCTTCACCGCGCAGGCGGAAGACCGTCCCGGACTGCGTGCCGGGCGGCAGCCCGATCTCGGCGCTGCCCAGGACGGTGGGCACCTCGAGGCGCGCCCCGAGCACGGCCTGGGTGTACGTCACCGGCAGCTCGAAGACCAGGTCGGCGCCATCCCGAACGAAGCGGGGATCCTCCTCCACCTCGAGGACCACGTAGACATCCCCTCTCACGCCGCCCCGTGGGCCCTGGCCACCCCGCCCCCTGAGCGTGATGTAGTCGCCGGTGGACACCCCCGCGGGGACCTGCACTTCCACGGTGGTTTCTCCGGATTCGACCCCCTCGCCCCCGCATGCCTCGCAAGGCCGCTCCACGGTCCGGCCTTCGCCGCCGCACGCGGGACACGGCGTCACGGTCATGAGCTGACCCAGCATCGAGCGCTGCACCCTCCGAACCTCGCCGCTGCCGGCACAGGTGCCGCACGGGACCGCCTCCGCCCCCTCCGCGCCCCCCGTCCCGGCGCACGCCGAGCACGGGTCCGTGACGCGGACCCGGAGCGCCTTCTCCGCCCCGGTGGCGACCTCTTTCAGCGTGACCGGCAGCCGCAGGCGGATGTCGGCTCCCTTGCGGGGTCCGCCCCGCGCCCCGCCACGCCGCCCACCGCCGAACAGGTCCTCGAAGCCGAACCCACCGAAGTCCCGCATGAAGATCTCGAGGGCATCGGAGAAGTCGAAGCCGCGGAACCCGCCCGCGCCGCCGGCGCCGCCCTTCACACCCGCGTGACCGAAGCGGTCGTACGCGGAGCGCCTCTGCGGGTCCCTCAGGATCTCGTAGGCTTCGGTGGCTTCCCGGAACTTGTGCTCGGCATCCTTCGACCCGCCGTTCTTGTCCGGATGGTGCTTGAGGGCGAGCTTCCGGTACGCCTTCTTGATGGCATCCGCGTCCGCGTCCCGGCCGATGTCCAGAATTTCGTAGTAGTCGCGCATTCCGTCTCTTTCGAACCTGCTCATTCCCGTGGCCGCCCCGGCCCGTCCACCGGGGTCGAGAAGAGCTCGGAAACGATCCGGCTCGTGCTCTCGACGATCGTGACCACCTTGTCGTACGGCATCCGTGTCGGCCCGATGACGCCGATCACGCCGGCCAGGTCGCCCACGCGGTATTCGCTCGTGACCAGCGTGAACGTGGTCAGCTCGGGAGCCTCGTTCTCCGCCCCGATGCTGATCTGGAGCCCCTCCCGCCGCGGCCCGGTCAGCACCCTGGCCAGCAGCTCGCGGCGCTCCGTGAGCTCGATCAGACCGCGGAGCTCGGGGCCCGACTCGAACTCCGGCTGGTTCGCCAGCACGCTCGTGTTCCCGAGGTGCACCTGATCGCCCGTCAGGTCGAAGAACTCGTCCCCCGACTGGAGGAAGATGTTCAGCAGCTCCGTCGCCGACGCGTCATCCGAGGGGGCCGCGTCCCGGAGGCGGTCCGGCAGCGTCTGGCGGATCTCGGCCATGGTCTGCCCGGCGAGCCGCTCGTTCAGGACCACGGCGAGCCCGAGCAGGGTCTCCCTCGGCACCGACAGCCGGAGGTCCACGTACACCGTTCGGACGATCCCGTTTCGGAGGGTGAGGACGAGGAGCACCTTCTCGCCCGAGAGCGCGAGGAGCTCGAGGCGCTCCAGGACCACCTGGTCCACCGATGGCGCGATGGCGACGCCCAGCTCGCCGGTGAGCAGACCCATGGCCAGGGTGGCCCGGCGGACCAGCCGCTCCAGCGGCCCGGCCGCTTCCGGATCACCCAGCTCGCGCCGGAGCCTCCGCCTCTGCACCTCCGTCAGCCGCCGCGGACGCATCAGCGTATCCACGTAGTAGCGGTACGCCTGGTCCGTCGGGACCCGCCCGGCGGACGTGTGCGGATGAAAGAGGAATCCCTTCTCTTCCAGGTCCGACATGGTGTTCCGCACGGTGGCCGGTGAGATCCCCAGCCTGAAGCGCTTCGCCACCGTTCGGCTGCCCGCGGGCTCCGCCGTCTCCACGTACGCGCGGATGACCGCGTCCAGGACGCGTTCTTCTCGTTCCGTGAGGGCTGCCTCGCTCATCACCTGTCTTCCGCGCCTCCGTTGATTCCCGGCCGGAGCCGAAATCTGCCGCTTCCGCCCGGCGTTCTCAAGCCGCCACCCCGGCCGCCCCTTCCATCTCCACGGTCAGCCGGTCCAGGAGGAGCCAGCCCTCGGCCGTGAGCCGGAACCGGCCCGCTGCCGCCCCGGGCTCCGCCCAGCCCCGCTCCGTCCAGGATCGCAGGAGGTCCGGCTGGCCCCCGGAGAGACCCGCCTCCGCCATCCCGGACCGTGTCCGGAGCTCCAGCCAGATCCGCTCCAGCTCACCCGCCGCCGCACCCACCTCCTCGGAGGCGTCACGGGGGAGCTCTCCCGCGGCCACCGCACTCCGGTACGCGCTCCACTCCCGTCGGTTCCACCACCGGTTCGGGGGCAGGTAGGAATGGGCGCCGTTCCCGAGGCCCAGGTAGGCCACACCGCGCCAGTACGCCGCGTTGTGGCGCGACTCCCGGCCCGGGAGCGCGAAGTTCGACACCTCGTAATGGACGTAGCCGGCCCCGGTGAGCCGATCCACCACGAGGAGGTATTCGTCCCGGTAGCGGTCCTCGTCCGGGAGAGCGACCTTCCCCTCCGCCACCCAGCGGGCGAGGGGGGTCCCCTTCTCCACGGTCAGGCCGTACACGGACACGTGCTCCGGCCGGAGCTCCAGCACCCGCTCCAGGTCCTCCGCGAGGTCCCGCCCCAGCATGGGGGGGAGAGCGAAGATCAGGTCCAGACCCACGTTGTCGAATCCCGAGGCCCGCGCCCGCGCCACCGCGCGCCCGGGTCCTTCGGGGCCGTGCAGCCGCCCCATCCAGCGGAGGCTCGGGGCGTGAAACGTCTGCGCGCCGAAGCTCAGCCGGTTCACTCCCGCGGCGCGCCACGCGCCGGCGAGCGCGGCCGTGAAGCTCTCGGGGTTCGCCTCGGCCGTGAACTCGGCGTCCGCCGCCAGGTCGATGGCCGGCCCCAACGCGGTCCGCAGCCGCGCCATGGCCATGGGCCCCAGCAGCGAGGGCGTGCCGCCGCCCACATAGAGCGTGTCCAGACCCAGCGGTCCGGTCCACGACTCCTGCCGACGCACCAGTCCGAGCTCGCCGCTGATCGCGTCGCTCCACGCCGCCACCGGCGGGTCCGCCGACACGTCCACGGCGAAGTCGCAGTAGCCGCAGCGGCGGGCGCAGAAGGGGGCGTGGACGTACATGTGGCGTGGAATCACGGCTCGTGGTACCCGGCTCCCGCCTCCGCGGTTCGTCCCCGGACGAAGCGCATCCCCGGGAGCTGCCGCAGGTGTCCCTGGATCTCCAGGGCGAGGAGGGACGCCAGCCCCTGGCTCGGATCGAGGCCGACCGCCTCGGCGAGGTCGTCGGCGTGGGCGGGGCCCGCTCCCACCGCGCGCCAGAGTGCCAGCCCCACCCCCTCCAGCTCCGGCGGGGGCAGGTCGCCGAGGTCCGGCGGGACCTCCAGGCCGATCTTCTTCAGCACTTCCCCGGGCCCGGTCACGAGAACGGCCAGGCCATCCCGGATGCGGCCGTTCGACCCCTCGTATGCGGCCGCTCCGAGCGGTCCCGGGACGGCGAAGACCGGCCGGCCGAGCGCTCGCGCGACATCCGCGGTGATCAGCGCGCCGCTCCCGCTGGGGGCCTCCACCACCACGACCGCCCTGCTCAGCCCGGCGATGATCCGGTTGCGCTCGGGAAAAAGGTAGGGGTACGGCGGTGTTCCGGGCAGCCGCTCGGAGAGGAGGAGCCCCTCCCGCGCGATCGCCTCCTGCAGCCGCTGGTTCGCCTGCGGGTACACCACGTCGACGCCGCACCCCAGCACCGCGATGGTCCGGCGCGGGCTCGCGGCCCGGTGCGCCACGGCGTCGATCCCCCGCGCCAGACCGCTCACCACGATGGCACCCGCGGCCGCGAGACCGCCCGCGATCCGCTCGGCGGTCCGGCGCCCCTCGGGCGTGCACTGGCGCGTGCCGACCAGGGCGACCGCCGGGCCGTCCAGAAGCGAGAGGTCGCCCCGGGCGAACAGGATCGGCGGGGGCACGTCCAGCGCGCGAAGGGCCGCGGGATACGCGGGGTATCCCGCGACCAGGGCATGGACACCACTCCGGACGGTGGACAGCGCGCGGCCGGCCCATCGTTCGCACCGGTCCCGGGCCGCGCCGTCGAGCCGGCCGAGCCGTGCGGCGAGGACCGAGCGGGCACCCTCCGCGGCGTCGCCGCCCGCCGCGCGGATCGCCGCCGCGAGGCCCGCCGGGCTCATTCCCGGCAGGGCGAGAGCCCGGACCATGAGCTCCACGGCCCGGGGCGGCAGGCCGCTCCGGGGCGTCAGGGCCGCCACGGCTCCGGCTCGGCGCCCTCGCTCCACTCCGCCCTGACCTCATCACGGACGCGGTTCCACGTCGCCTCCTTCCATGCCTGGACGCCGCTGCCCGTTACCGCCGACACGACGAACACCCCCCAGGCGTCGGGGGCGTCGACCAGCGGCGCGGCGTCCCGGTCGGGAAGGAGGTCGGCCTTCGTGATCACGACGCAGTGGGGCTTCTTCGCCAGGGCGCCACTGTGCGCCTCGATCTCGCCGCGCAGCGTGGCGTACTCCGCCGCCGGGTCCCCGGCCTCCGCCGGCAGGAGGAACGCGAGCGTGCGGGTGCGCTCGATGTGCCGCAGGAACTGGAGGCCGAGCCCCCTGCCCTCGTGCGCGCCCTCGATGATGCCCGGGATGTCGGCCAGGACGAACGACCGGCCGTCGCTGAGCCCGACCACGCCGAGGTGCGGCTGCAGCGTCGTGAACGGGTAGTCGGCCACCTTCGGGCGCGCGGCCGAGACCGCCGCGAGCAGCGTCGACTTGCCGGCGTTCGGGAACCCGACCAGGCCGACATCCGCGATGAGCTTGAGCTCCAGGGTGATCCGGCGCTCCTCCCCCTGCTCGCCCGGCTCCCACTCCCGCGGCGAACGGTGGGTCGGGGTGGCGAAGGCGGCGTTGCCGCGGCCGCCCCGGCCGCCCCGCGCCACCACCAGCTCATCGCCATCCTCCAGCAGCTCGCCGAGGGCCGCGCCCGTCTCCGCATCCGTGACGACGGTCCCCGGGGGAACCCTGAGCACCAGGTCCTCCCCGCTCCGCCCCGTCCGGTTGCTCCCCTCGCCGTGATAGCCGCGCTCGGCCTTGTGGTGCTCCTGATACCGGTAGTCGAGGAGGGTGCCGAGCTGGGAGTCCACGCGCAGGATCACGCTCCCGCCCCGGCCGCCGGTGCCCCCCGACGGCCCCCCCATGCGGGTGTTGGCGTCCCTCAGGAACGCCTCCGCCCCGGCGCCCCCCGGACCTCCGTAGACGTTGATCGAGACCTTGTCGATGAACATGCCTCAGCCCTCGGTCCTCTCCGCCCACCGCGCCCGTACCCGCTGCCAGACCCGCCCCGCCTCCTCCGCCCGACCGGCGGGCAGCAGGTCGCTGACCGCGTCCAGCATGGCGTCCACCCGCTCCGGCCCCACCCCCACGTTCAGGCACCCGCGGAGGTGGGCATGCAGCTGTCTCGACGCCGTGGTCCCCGCCAGCAGCGCCGCGATGCACAGCTCGCGCGTGGGCAGATCCAGGGCGTCCCGCCCCAACACCTTCCCGTAGCCCTCGGCCACGGCCCAGCGGTCGAGCGCCGGGTGCAACCCCGCCATCAGATGCCGGAGCGCCTCGTACTGGCCGCCATACACCGCGCGGCAGACCTCCTCGCCGTGCGCCAGCCATGCCACGCCGGCGGCGTCCTCTTCCCCACCGTCCCGGGGACCCGCGCGACCCGTCCGGCGGCGCCACAGCCCGAAGGCGTTCAGGGCCACCGGGAAACCCAGGAACAGGTAGCTCTGCAGCAGCACCTCCTCCGCCTCGCGCGGCGCCGCGGCCGCGGCGTCGTCCATGACGCCGGGCAGGTCCCCCTCCCGGCCGGTCAGCGCCGCGGACAGGCGCACCAGCGCCCGCGTCCGCTCATCCACGACGCGCCCCCAGCTCGACCGCGGCCCTCACCTCCCCCACACGCTCCCCGCGGGTGTTCCTGAGCGTCTGCCGGCCCCAGGGCTCCAGCGCCTCCACCTCACCCGGTCGCAGCAGGTCCAGCGCCTCCAGCACGCCAGGCAGCGCCGCCTCGGCCGCGCGCCGCGCGCCATCCCGCGCCTTCAGGGCGACGCCCACGCCACCCTCGCGTGACGCAGCGCCGTACACGCCCTCCGCCCCCACCTTCGCCAGCACGCGGCCGGAGGTCACCTCCATGAGCCGCGTACAGAGGCGGTCGGTGCCCCCGACGAGGAAGGGGTGGCCGGTCATGGCGGCCACGACGCGGGCCCCCGGCGACCCCGGCTCCGCGGCGACGAGGCGGGCGAACGCGCGCGCCAGCGCGGTCAACGGGAGTCCGAACGTCACGACGCCGCAGCCGTCCGCGCCGGTCCACACCCCCTCGGCCTCGACGCCTCCCCACCGGCAGGCCTCCTCCATCATGCGGCGCTGCACCGGGTGCTCGGGCAGGTGATACCCCTCCGTCTGCCAGCCGTGGGCGGCGGCGAGGGCGAGCATCCCGGCGTGCTTGCCCGAGCAGTTGTTGTGCAGCCGGCCCGGCTCGCGGCCGGCTGCCCGGAGCGCCCCGGCGGCGGCGTCGTCGAACGGGACGTGCGGTCCGCAGGCGAGGGCGTCCTCCCCCAGGGCGATCCTGGCCAGGATGGAGGCCGCGAGCTGCACATGCCGTGGCTCCCCGCTGTGCGAGGCGCAGCACAGCGCCAGCTCCTCGTCCGTGAGGCCGAACCGCTCCACGACGCCGTCCTCGACCAGCGGGATGGCCTGGAAGGGCTTCAGGGCGGAGCGCGCGAACACGGGCGAGGCCGCATCACCGCTCGTCACCAGCACCTCGCCGCCCGTGCCCAGCACCGCCAGGTCCACCACGTGGATCGACTCGACCCGCGCCCCTCGCAGCACCTCCACCCGCACTCCATTCATCGCCCGCTCCGTTCGAAGCTGTCGTCCTCCGCCGCCGCCGGCCATGGCGGAAGCGGTCAAGTGCCTGTCCTGCCGCGCCGCGACCCCACGCCGAGGGCGATCCCCGCCAGCACCAGCGACCCCCCCAGGAGGAGCTGCGCCGAGGGGCGCTCGCGGATCCCCGGCAGCCACCACGCCAGGAGCGTGGCGCCGATGGGCTCACCGAGGAGCGCCAGGTTGGCCGTGTACGCCCGGACGTGGCGCAGTGCGTAATTCACGCCCGTGTGGCCGATCATCATGGGCCCGGCCGCGAGCGCCAGGAACACGAGCCAGTCCCGGGCGGGGTATCCGCCGACCGCGACGCCGGGCAGGACCGCGGCGGCCCCGAGCAGCATGACGGCGGCGACGCCGTAGACCACGCCCGTGTACGTCCAGAGGTCGAGCCGCTGGCGCAGCGTCCGCCCGATCACGTAGTAGAGCGAGACGAAGATCGCCCCCGCCACGGCCAGGGCGTCGCCGAGGAGAGGGTCCGCGCCACCCCCGAAATCGCCCCGGCCGATCACCACGGCCCCGGCCACCGCGATGCCGATCCCGGCCCACTCCCGCGGGCCGGGCCGCTCGGCGAGGAAGACCGCGGAGAGCAGGGCGACGAAGAGCGGCTGCGTCGACACGAGCACGACCGAGCTCGCGACGGTCGTGTACGACAGCGACGCGATCCAGGTCCAGAAGTGCGCCGCGAGGAAGACACCGGCGGCCACCGCCAGCAGCCAGTCCCGGCCGCCCAGCGACCCCAGCCCGCTCCACCGCCGCCCGGCGGCGAGCAGCAGGGCGATGAAGAGCGCGGAAAATCCCACCCGCCACCCGGCCACGACCAGCGCGGGCGCGGTGGCGTAGCGGACCAGCGGACCGCCCCAGCTCATGGCCAGCACCGCGGCCAGCAAGACGAACCCGGGCGGAGGCGCCAGCCCCGCCCGGGTGCCGTCGGACGCCGTCTCCGCGCCCGCCCTCTTCGCTCTCGGCATCGGCCGCCCAATATATCGGCGCGGGGCGGCCCGGCCAACGCGACGAGGGCCGGCGGGCGGGGCTCACATCGCCGCGAGCGCGCCGAGGTTCTGGAGCACGAGTCGCAGCCCGAGGAGCAGGAACAGGCCGCCGAAGAGGAGACGGAGGTGCCGGTCGTGGAGCCGCAGGTTGGCCCGCGCGCCGAGGGTCACCGCCAGGAGCGAGCCCACCAGGATCGGCGCCCCCGCCGCGGCATGGACGTATCCCACGCTGCCGGGGGGGAGACCCTCCGTGCCCGCGCCGCTGAGGGCGTAGGACACGACACCCGCGAGCGCGGTGAAGACGATGATCGCCATGGACGTGGCCGCGACCCTGTCCAGCCGGAGCCCCACCAGGTAGACCAGGATCGGGATGGCGACGATGCCGCCCCCCACGCCGAGGAGCGCCGACATGAAGCCGACCGCGACGCCCGCGACCGCGCCCAGCCACAGGCTGGTCCTCACCCGCCGTGGCCGCGCCCCGGCCCTCGGCGGCCAGAGCAGCCGCGCCCCCGAGAAGACCAGGAGGATCCCGAAGCCGAGCTTGAGCACGGGCGCGGGCACCCGCGGCGCCAGCAGGCTTCCCGCCACCGCCGCGAGGACGGAGAAGAGCGCGATGGGCAGGGCGGCCCGCCAGGCCACCGCCCCGGCCCGGTGGTAGGTCCAGGTACCGAGGGCGGAGGTGGGGACGATGACGAAGAGGCTCGTCGCATGGGCCAGGACCGCCTCGAGATGGCCGGGCACCGCGACCCCGCTCCAGGACGGCGTGGCGTAAAAGAAGTAGAGGAGGGGCACGATGAGCACCCCTCCTCCGATTCCGACCAGCCCCGACAGGAACCCTACTGCGAGGCCAGCGAGCGCCAGCGCCAGCAGGACCCCGATGGTCACGTTACGGGTGAGCCGCGCGGAGTGCTTCCCGCGCGCCCTGCACGGACGCGCCCAGGGTGAGGCCGCGGCTCTCCGCGTAGCCGGGCAGCAGCGCGAACAGCTCGGCCGGCGTCGCGGCCTGGCGCAGGAGGTCCACCGCCGTAAGGACCTGCGGGTCGTCCGCCGTCAGCCGCTTCCACCCCTCCTGGCGGTTGAACCTGGCCGTGCTGATCTCGTTCGCGAGGCGCCGTCGGATCAGGTCGGCCTCCCCGAAGACCTCCCGGTCCACTTCCAGCCCCTCCCGCCGCAGGAGGTCGTAGAAGCCGCCGAGCATGTCCTCCGTGACCCGGAATCCGGGCCGCAGCTCCGGGTGCCCATGGGCGTACTCCACCGCATAGCGGTAGAGCAGGTTGTTGAAGAGCGCGACCTGCTGCCGCACCGACTGGACCAGCATCTGTTCGGCGTTCGTCAGCGTGTCGAGGACCACCAGGTCCGGCGTGATCCCGCCGCCCCCGAGCACCTCGCGACCCGAGTCCGTCCGGTACACCGGCACGTCGCCCTCCAGCTTCCGGGCGGCGCCCGGCGCCGCGTCCGCGGCAGCACGGTCCTGCTCCTGCCCGGAGGCCAGCGCGTGCGGGCCCGAGTCGATCCCGTACGGCTTCTGGATGCTGCGGCCCGAGGGGGTGAACCAGCGCGCCGTCGTCAGCTTCAGGACCGTGCGGCCCGGCAGCTCGTAGAGCGTCTGGACGGAACCCTTGCCGAAGCTCGTCTCGCCGATCAGCAGGGCGCGGTCGTGGTCCTGGAGCGCGCCCGCGACGATCTCGGTGGCCGACGCGCTGCGCTGGCCGATCAGCACGACGACCGGCATGCCCGGGAACTGGTCCGGCCGCGAGGCCCGGAAGACATGGTTCTGCTCCGGCGAGCGCCCGCGCGTCTCCAGGACCAGCTGGCCGCGGTCCAGGAAGAGGTCCGCGACGCTCATCCCCTCGTCCAGCAGCCCGCCCGTGTTCCGGCGCATGTCCAGCACCAGCGACCGCGCCCCTTCCTTCCGCAACCGTTCGATGGCGGCCCGCAGGTCCCGCGTCGCCGTCTCGCTGAAGACCGTCAGCTCCACGTAGCCGACGCGCGGATCCAGCATGAAGGCGGAGGGGACGGCGGTGATGGTGATCTCGTCGCGCGTGATCTCGAACGGGATCGGCGCCTCGATCCCCAGGCGCGCCACGGTGATGTTCACGGTGCTCCCCTTGGGCCCCCGCAGGACGGACACGGCCTTGTCGGTGGTCCAGTCCGCCGTGGATTCCCCCTCGACCCGGATGATCCGGTCGCCGGCCTGGAGCCCCACCTTCTCGGCGGGAGAGTTCGGGAGGGGGGAGAGCACCGTCAGCCAGCCGTCGCGGATGTCGATCTCGATCCCCAGTCCGCCGTACTCGCCATGGGTCTGAACGCGGAGGTCGTCGTAGTCCTCCGGGTCCATCAGCACGCTGTGGGGATCCCCGAGCTCCTCGAGCATGCCGTCGATGGCCATGCGATAGAGCTCGCTCGGCTCCGTCTCGTCCACGAAGCGGGTCGAGACGTGCCGCACCACCTCTTCCAGCAGGCGCGCCTGGAGGTACACGTTCTGCCCCGGGTCCACGCCCCGCTGCAGTAGCCAACCGCCGCTGGCCAGTCCGATGACGGCCACCAGCACCGGGGTCACGACCGCTCGCTTGATCCTCATCCACCCTCCGATTGCTTCCGCGCGCTCCCTGCTCCGGGGTTCTCTAACCCTCGGGCTCGGGGAAGGTTTCCGGGAATCGCGCGGTCAGCAGGGCCACCACCCGCTCGTGCACCCGCTGCGGGTCCGCCGACCCGTCCACGCGCTCGATCCGCTCATCCTCACCCGCGAGCAAGCGGTATGCCTCCGCCACCCGGCCGTGAAAGGCCTCGCCCGCCCGCTCGATCCGATCCCGCCCCGCACCACCCCGGCGCGCCGCCCCCACCGCCGGATCGACATCCAGCAGGATCGTCACGTCCGGGGCGAGCCCCCCCGTCGCGAAGCGGTTCAGCGCCTCCACATCCGACCGCGGCAGACCCCGGCCGAACGCCTGGTAGGCCACGCTCGACAGGGCGAACCGGTCCGTCACCACCACGCGGCCCGCTTCCAGCGCCGGCCGGATCACTTCCGCCACCAGCGCCGACCGCGCCGCGAGCATGAGCAGCAGCTCCGTCTCGGCCGCGAGGTCCTCCGACTCCAGCAGGATCCGCCGCGCCGCCTCCCCCGGCGTCGTCCCCCCCGGCTCCCGGGTCACCACCGGATCCAGCCCCCGCCCCCGGAGCCACCCCTCGAGCAGGCGCGCCTGCACGCTCTTCCCCGCCCCTTCCACGCCCTCCAGCGCGATGAACACCCCGCGTCCCGCTCGCTCCGGCGCCGTCAATAGGACTCCAGCCCCAGATGCGTGATCTGCTCCTCGCCCATGATATGGCGGAGCGTGTTCTTGAGCTTCATGTGCTGGATGAACAGGTCGTGCTCCGGATCGAGCCCCGGGGCGGTCATGGGGCTCTTGAAGTAGAACGACAGCCATTCCTGGATCCCGGCGAGCCCGGCCCGGGCGGCCAGGTCGAGGAACAGCGCCAGGTCCAGCACGATGGGGGCGGCCAGGATCGAGTCGCGGCAGAGGAAGTCGATCTTGATCTGCATGGGGTAGCCCAGCCACCCGAATATGTCCAGGTTGTCCCACCCTTCCTTGTTGTCACCCCGCGGCGGGTAGTAGTTGATCCGGACCTTGTGGTAGATGTCGCCGTAGAGATCGGGGTACAGGTCGGGCTGGAGGATGTGCTGGAGCACGCCCAGCTTCGACTCCTCCTTGGTCTTGAACGACGCGGGGTCGTCCAGCACCTCGCCGTCGCGGTTCCCCAGGATGTTGGTGCTGAACCATCCGCTGAGCCCGATCATGCGCGCCTTCAGCCCCGGCGCGATGATCGTCTTGATCAGCGTCTGGCCGGTCTTGAAGTCCTTGCCGGCCACCGGCACGCCCCGCTCCGCGGCGAGCTCTGCCAGGGCGGGGAAATCCACGCTGAGGTTCGGCGCGCCGTTGGCATAGGGGATGCCCTCCTTCAGCGCGGCCCATGCGTAGAGCATGGACGGGGCGATGGCGTCATCGCCGGCGTCCATCGCCTTCTCGAACGCTTCGAGCGACCGGTGCGCCGGGCCGCGCTCCAGGAACACTTCCGTGGAGCCGCACCAGATCATCACGAGACGGTCGCAGCCGTTCTCCTCCCGGAACCGCCGGATGTCCTCGCGGAGCTGCTCGCCCAGCTCCCGCCGGCTCCCCTCCTTCACGTTCGTCCCGTCCAGCCGCTTGACGTACTGCCTGTCGAAGACGGCCGGCATGGGACGGACGGTCCGGAGGAAGTCGCCCACGCGCTCGATGTCCCGCTCGTCCAGGACCCGCGCGGCCCGGGCGCTGTCGTAGGCGTCATCCGGGATCGGGTCCCAGGCGCCGAACACGAGCTGGTCCAGCCCCGCCAGGGGAGCGAAGTCGCGGATCAGCGGGGCCCGGCCCTCGGTCCGCTCCCCCAGCCGGATCGTCTGCATCTGGGAGACGGAGCCGATGGGCCGCGCGAGACCGCGGCGCACGGATTCGACGCCGGCGATGAAGGTGGTGGCCACCGCGCCGAGGCCCGGGAGCAGGACCCCCAGCTTCCCCTCGGCGGGACGGATATCAGTTGGTCTGTTCAACGGCTTCTTCGGTCGGTTCCGGAGCCGGCGCGTCCAGCGGGACGCCCCGGGCGTGCTGGTAGACCCACACGATCCGCTGGAGGGCCGTGATGTTGGTGAGGAGGGCGAGGAGGGCGATCACCGCTTTCAGGACCAGCCCGTTCCACGCGGAGCCGAAGAAGAGCGCGGCGCTGCCGATGAGGACGACGCGCTCGGCCCGCGGCATGAGCCCGACCTTGCAGTCGAGCCCCAGGGCCTCCGCACGGGCCCGAGTATAGCTGACCAGGAGGGACCCGGCCATGGCCAGCATGATGAGGTAGATCATGCCCACATCGCCGAGCTCGAGGCGGTAGTCGTTGTACAGCGACAGGAGCCCCAGATAGACGACGACCTCGCTGATCCGGTCGAGCGTCGAGTCGTAGAACGCGCCGAACTTGCTGCCCAGCCCCGTGAGCCGGGCCACCCGGCCATCGAGGATGTCGAAGAAGCCGCCGAGCAGGACGAGGAAGCCGGCCGCCTGCACCCTGTGCTGGTGGAACATCCACCCGGCCAGGACCGTGACGCCGAAGCCCATCGTCGTGAGGAGGTTGGGGTGGACCCGCCGGTCCGCGAGCCACCCGGTCAGCGGATCCAGGATCCGGTACACGCCACCCCTCAGCGACTCCAGCTGCATGCGGTCCGTCAGGAGGAGAGGATGATGCTGGACTTCGAGCCCGCTTCCATCCCGGCACCGATCCGCTCGTTCACCTGCTGCAACACGCGGTCGAAATTGGACTGCGCGGCCACCAGCGCCTGGTAGCGCGGGCCCTCCTGCAGCCTGGAGAACGTGTCCTCGTACGCCCGCCGGGACTCCTCGTCCGGCGTCTCCCCCTGCTGGAGCATCACCGTGAGGTCGCGCTCCAGCTCCGCCAGGCGGTTCACCAGCTCCACCGTCTCCCGGTCCTCGTTCAGGCGCTGGCGCGCCCGCTGGAGCTCCTTGTATTCCGCCGTCTGGCCGAGCAGCCGACCGACCTCCTTCGCCTTGTCCAGCATGCCGTCATCCATGTCACCCCCTGTCAGCGCTGCCGTCACGCGCCGCCAGCACCACCCGCTCGCGACCCGTCAGGTCCTTTACGATGCGCGGCGATCCGAAGGGGGCGCCCTCGAGCCACCCCGCCACGGTCGCCGCCTGCCCGAGCCCGACCTCCACTGCAAGGAGTCCGCCTCCCTCCAGCCGGCCCGCCGCCCCCTCCACGAGCCCCCTCAGGACCGCGTAGCCGTCCGCTCCGCCGTACAGCGCGCCGGCCGGCTCGTGCCCCGCCACCTCCGGCGCGAGCGTCGCCGCATCCGACTCGGCCACGTAGGGCGGATTCGACACGATAACGTCGAAACGCTCTCCCTCGCCAACCGGCGCCCAGAGCGACCCCTCGCGGAGCTCGAGGCGGCCGACCACCCCCGCCCGCTCGCCGTTCAGGCGGGCCACCTCGAGGGCATCCGGCGAGAGGTCCGTGGCGACCACCCGCTCGAACGGCCCCTCCGCCAGGAGGCTCAGGGCGATGGCCCCCGACCCGGTGCCCAGGTCCAGGGCGTGGAGCGCGGAACGCCCCGCGGCCCACTCCAGGACCGCGCCGACCAGGACCTCGGTTTCCGGCCGCGGGATCAGCACGCGGGCGTCCACCACGAGGTCGAGCGCGCGAAAGCCGGCGGTGCCCGTGATGTATTGCAGCGGCTCCCGGCGCGCCCGCCGCCGCACGGTCTCGCGGTAGGCGGCCACTTCCCCGGGGGTGAGCGGGCGCTCGAACTGGAGATAGAGGTCGAGCCGGCGCACGCCCAGGACGTGGGCGAGGAGCAGCTCGGCGTCGAGACGTGGGTCCTCGACGCCCCGGGCGGCGAGGTGCTCCGCGGCGAGGCGAGTGAGGTCCAGGGGGCCGGGGGGCGCCGCCGGGCCCGTCACGACGACGCGCTCGCCTCCAGCCGCTCCTCCTCGCGGGCGCCCCGGAGGGCGTCCACGAGGTCCGCCAGGTCGCCATCCAGGACGTCCTGGAGCTTGTGGAGCGTCAGGTTGATGCGATGGTCGGTGACCCGGCCCTGGGGGAAGTTGTAGGTGCGGATCTTCGCCGAGCGGTCGCCGGTCCCGACCTGGAGCTTGCGCGCCCGCGCCCGCTCCGCCTCCTGGGCCGCGATCTTCGCGTCCAGCAGACGGCTCCGCAGCACCTTCATGGCTTTCACCTTGTTCTTCAGCTGCGACTTCTCGTCCTGGCAGCTCACGACCACGCCGGTGGGGATGTGGGTGATCCGCACGGCCGAGTCCGTCGTGTTCACCGACTGCCCGCCCGGACCGGACGAGCGGAACACGTCGATGCGGAGGTCCTCTTCCCGGATGTCGATGTCCACCTCCTCGGCTTCCGGGAGCACCGCGACGGTGGCCGCGGACGTATGGATCCGGCCCTGGCTCTCCGTGGCGGGGACCCGCTGCACCCGGTGCACCCCCGACTCGTGGCGCAGGTCCCCGTACGCGTCCTTCCCCCGCACGATGAAGCTCGCCTCCCGGTACCCACCACGCTCCCCCTCGGAGGCGGACACCATCTCCGTCCGCCACCCCCGGTCCTCCGCGTAGCGGACGTACATCCGCACCAGGTCCCCGGCGAACAGCGCCGCCTCGTCGCCCCCGGTCCCGGCCCGCACTTCCACCACCGCCGCGCGGTCCGACAGCGGGTCCTTCGGCACCAGGAGCCGCGTCGCACGGTCCACCAGCAGCGATTCCCGCTCCCCCAGCTCCTCCACTTCCGCCTCCGCCAGCTCCGCCAGCTCCGGGTCCTCCGCCGAGACCGCCATCTCCCGGGCCTGCCCCAGCTGCTCCCGCACGCGCAATAGCTCCGCGGCCACCTCCGCCAGCTCGCTCACCTCCGCGTGCTCCTGCGCCACCGCGCGCAGCCGCTTCGGGTCGTTCAGCACCGCCGGCTCCGCGAGCTGCCGCGTCAGCTCCTCGTACCGCTCGATCGCCTGCTCCAGCCGCGTATCAACTGTCATTCACGCATGCGAAAAGAGCCGGGACTCGCCCGGCTCTCCCCCTCCTGATCCCCGGTCCGGACGCCTCAGGCCTCCGCCCCGCCCGTCGGCTCCGCGGCCGTGGTCGCCTCCGCCGCCTCCGGCTCCTCCGCCTCGCCAGGCGACTCCGCCGGCACCCCCGCCGATGGGCTCGCTTCCCCGCCCTTCCCCCACTTCCGACGGAACCGCTCCACGCGACCCGCCGTGTCCATCAGCCGCTGCTTCCCCGTGAAATAGGGGTGGCATACCGAGCAGACTTCCACGTGGATGTCGTCCTTCGTGCTCCGCGTCAGAAACGAGTTCCCGCAGGCGCAGTGCACCGTCGCCTGCATGTACTCGGGATGGATCTCCGGCTTCATGCGCAACCCCTGGTTCGATTCCGTGCCAGCCGAAGAATATACCCGCGCGGGTTCCCGGGATCAACCTCCCGGGAGTGCCGCCAGGGGGGGCGTCGACGCGGGTGCGGGACCGTCGATCGGCGGGCCCGCCACACCGCCGTCAGGACCATCAGGGCGGCGGCGAGGGCGGCGAGAGAGGCCAGCCAGTCGCCCCAGCGGACGAAGAGGGGGACGGCCGAGGTCGTCAGCACGGGCTCCACGGCCACGCCCTCCCGGAACAGCGGGATCCGCCCGTACGTGCGGCCCAGCGGGTCGATGAAGAGGGAGAAGCCGGTACTGGCGGCGCGGGCCACGCCGGTCCTGGTCTCGATGGCGCGGAGCACCAGGTGAGCGGGGTGCTGCCAGAGGGCGGAGGTGCGGCCGTACCAGGCGTCGCGGCCGTACCAGCCGTCGTTGGTGATGTTGACCAGGAAGTCGGCGCGGTCGCGGCGGTAGGCGCGGGCGAGGGCGCCGAACGCGGACTCGTAGCAGATGAGCACGCCGAAGCGGCTCCCCGCCCCGGTCCGCATCACGGGTGCGGCCGCGCCCGCTCCGAGGGCGCCGTAGTAGAGCGTCCCGCCGACGAAGCGGTGCATGGGCGCCGGAGGGAGGAAGGGTACCCGCTCGATGAAGGGGACCAGGAGTCGCTTGTCGTAGCGTGGGCCGGCGAGGCCGCGCGGGCCGACGAGGAAGGCGGAGTTGAAGGCGACCAGGCGCGCGCCGGCCGGCTCCAGTCCGTACGATCCCAGGAGGACGGGCGCCGCGGCGCGGCGGCTCAGCGCGGCGACGGAGTCCACGAGGGAACGGTCCAGCGCGAGGGCGGCGGGGAGTGCGACCTCCGGCCACACCACCAGGTCGATGGCACGCCCGGGGAGCGCGGCGGTGAGCCGGGCGAGGGTGGCAAGGGAGGAGTCCAGCGCGGCCGTGCGGTCCCGCCTCAGGTCGTCCGGGATGTTCGGCTGCACCACGGCCACCAGCGCGGCGGTCCGGAGCTCCAGCGAGGCGGCGCGGGCCACGCCGTACACCACCGGGACGAGGACGAGGGCGAGCGTGCCGGCCGGGGCGAGCCGGCAGGGTCGTCCCGCGCGCGCCCGCAGGACGAGGACGGCGACCGCGCCGTTCACGGCGGCGAGCCAGAAGCTGAGGCCGCGCACGCCGGCGAGGTCGGCGGCGCCGGCGAGGCGCGGGAAGGGAGCGAGGGAGGTGCCGAGTGCGAGCCAGGGGAACGCCAGCGGCCCCGCGGCGGCGTGCGCCCACTCGAGGCCGGTCCAGAGGACGGCGGCCAGGAGCGGGAGGGGGATGGTCAGGTGCTGGCGAACGTGATGGACGGCCCAGCCGAACAGGCCGAGGGTGGCGGCGAGGAGGAGGACCGTGAGGAGGTAGGCGGGGACCGCGAGGGCGGAGCGGTCGCCGAGGGCGACGAGGATCCAGGTGAGCCGCAGGCCGTAGAAGACGGCGCCCGTGGCGAGCGCGCCCCTGGTGGCGCTCCAGCGGCCGGCGGCGCCGGCCGGCCGTTCGGCGATGAAGACCAGGAGCGGAGCGAGCGCGACGAAGGACGGGAGGAGAAAGGCCGCCGGAGCGAAAGCCAGCGCCAGGAGCGCGCCCGCGAGGACGGGCAGCGCCCGTTCCCCCCGCGGGGGGGCGAGGGTCAAAGACGGACTTCCCTGCCCTTCTCCGCGGATTCGTAGACGGCCGAGACGATGCGCATGAGCTGGACCTGCTCGCGCGGCGCCGGCTGGTGCGTTCCGCCGGTGGCGGCGGCCACGAACTGGCGGAGCTGCTCGCGGTAGGAGGCGGTGTAGGCGTTCTCGCGCCCCTGCGGGATCTGGGGCGTGAAATCGAGCAAGGCGTGCTCGACCTCCTTGTAGACCTTCAGCGGCTGTAGCGATGCGGAGCCGGCGGTGCCCAGGACGCGCACCGCGTGGAGGTCGCGCTCGCCGAACAGGCTCCAGGTGACCTCGACGCTGACGGTGCCGCCGTTGGCCAGGCGGAGCAGGACGGAAGCGGCATCCTCGACCTCCATGTTCTCGCCGGGGTGCACGTGAGCGCACACGCGGTCCACCTGGGGATAGTCCACCATCCAGAGGCAGAGATCCAGCACCTGGACGCCGAGGTCCATGAAGGCGCCGCCGCCGGCGGTGCGCCTTTGGTGCCGCCACGTCAGCCGCTTCGGCCGCACCTTCCGGTTGTACCACGCGCCCTTGATGGAGAAGATGTCGCCCAGCTCGCCGTTGGCGGCGAACCCCTTCACGCCGAGTGCGTCCGGACGGTACCGGTTGTTGAGGGCGACCATCAGGACGCGGCCGGCCTTCTCGGCGGTCCGGATGACGGACTCCGCGCCGCCGGAGTCCATGGCCAGCGGGCGCTCCACGAGGACGTGCTTCCCCCCTTCCAGCGCCGCGACCGACTGCCGCTCGTGGAGGTGGCTCGGCGAGCAGATGATCACCGCGTCCACCTCCCCGGACGCGAACACTTCCTCGTCCTCCTGGAAGACCCGCTTGATGTCCATGCGGGCGGCGATCGCTTTCGCCTTCGAATAATCACGGTCGCACACCGCCACCACCCGCGCCCCCGGGAGATTCGACAGCACGGGCAGGTGGATGATCTGCGCGATGGCCCCCGTCCCGATCACCGCGATGCGCAGCTCGCCGCCGGTCACCGATCCTCCCCGCGCAACGGCGGCGGAGCCACGACGGCCCCCAGGGCGCCCTCGTCCGGATAGAACATGATCTGGAGCCCTCCCCTGGCCGTCAGGTACTGGATGCTGTTGAGCGCCGTGTAGCGACCTTCCGCGTAGAACCGGAACCTGTGGATGGGCTCGAACTCGAGCCCGGCCAGCGCGTTCACGCCGGCCGTGATGGAGTCGAGCAGGTCCTCGACGAAGGTGTCGTCCACCGCGCTACCCTGGCCGTTGAGGGCGTGGAGCCCGCCGCCCACGCCGATGAACGTGAGCACGCGCAGCGGAGTGTTCCAGACGAAGATCCCGTCGATGGAGAGGCTCAGGTCGCTCCACTGGATGGGCTCGAGGTCGGAGCCCCGGATGAAGACGGTGCCGGCCTGCTGGTTCATCCGTTCGGCCAGCCGGTCCAGCTCCGCGCGGGTGAACTCGGAAGACCAGTAGGTGAGGGTTGGCACGATCCGGACGCCGGGCCCGAGATAGCCGAGGTCGAGGCGCACGCCGTACTGGTGGGTGTCGCGGATCTTGTTCGCCCAGAGATAGCCCGCGTCCAGCCCGACGCCGCGGAAGGCCAGGTTCTCGTAGTCGTAATCGGCGAGCGACTGTGCGGCGCCCGGCGTCGCGGCGGCGAGGAGGGAGGCGGCCAGGAGGGCGCGTCGCATGCCGCTCACCGGTAGAGCCTGGCGATGCGGGAGCCCGGATAGTAGGTGAGGAGGATCTCGCGGTAGGACTGGCCGTCGCGGGCGCGTCCCACCGCCCCGATCTGACACATCCCGATGCCGTGGCCCCACCCGCCGCCCTCGATGGTGAGCCCGGTCACGTCACCGTCGCCCTCGGGGTGGAGCTCGATCAGGGCGCTGTTCAGGATCCGGTTGGGCGCGGGGCGGAGCACCCAGCGGATGGAATCGCCCCGGACGCGGAACTCGCCGGCGTCGGTGGCGATGCGGAGCGCTTCGGCCCGTCCGGACTGCGTGCGGCCGGTCAGGGCCATGGCGCGGATCCGGCCCGGGTCCACCGTCCGGCCCACGTGGGCGGCGAGGCCCCGCTCGAGGGTGGCCACGAGCGCGTCGCGCGTCCAGCTCTCGGTCCAGCGGAAGCGGTTCGAGGACTCGCAGTAGAAGCCGCCGCCGGGGCGCGCGTCGGAGACCGACTTCAGGTACGGCCGCGGCTCACCGGGCCACACCTCCTCCAGCGCCGCCGTCCGCCCCCCGCACGTGGAGTGGTAGTACGCCTCGATCGGCGCGCCATCGTGGACCAGGATCTCGCCCCGTGTCTCCCGCACCGCACGGGCGGACACCGGGTCGTCCGCATCGACGCCGCCGTACACCTGGTCCATGACGCTGCCGTAGAAGTCGAAGCCCAGCGACGAGCGCCGGCCCATGTGGCGCAGGGCGTACGTGCGCGCCGCGATCGCCTGCGCCTTGACGGCCTCCACCTCCTCCGGCGGGCGCCCCTTCCCGATCTCGAGGGGCACCACCCCCAGCAGGTAGGTCTCCATGTCCAGCAGGTTCACCGCGGTGACGCCCCGCTCGGCCGCCCGCACCAGCACCGCGCCACGGTAGGAGGTCCCGTTGACGACGACCAGCCCGCCGCCCCGCGGCCGCAGCGTGACCGCGCCCGGCGTGCGCAGCGCCTCGCCCCCGCCGGCGATCTCGACGCCGTCGCCGACCCGGCTGGCGACCCGGGTCTCGCCGGCTCCGGTCCGGCTGCGGACGGTGCCGTCGGCGTCCACGAGCTCGAGGCCGGCCGTCCCCGCGACCTCGAGGGACGGCGTGTCCACGACCACGCCCACCCGGACGGCGGGCTCCGCGCCCGTGGCCCCGGGCACCCCGGCATCGCCCGGGCCGCCGGCCCGCGGGCCGGCCACGCTGCACGCCCCCGTGGAGAGGAGGAGGAGCAGCCCGACTCCCGCGACGCGCCTCATGCCGCCACCTGCTGGAACGCGCCCCGGACCACGCGGAGGGTCTCCTCGATGTCCGCATCGGTGTGGGCGGTGGAGACGAAGCAGGCCTCGAACGCCGACTGTGGCAGGTAGACCCCGCCCTCGAGGCACCGCGCGAAGAACTGCCGGAAGACTTCGGGGTCGGCGCGCCGCGCGTCGTCGTAGTCGCGGACCGGGCCGCGGGTGAAGTGGTAGCCCCACATCCCCCCGAGCGCGCCGCCCCAGACGGGCACACCGGCGGCGGCCGCCGCTGCCGCGATCCCGTCGGCGAGCATCCGGCCGTGCCGCTCGAGGGAATCCCACGGGTGGGTCTCGCGCAGGTAGAGGAGCTGGGCGGTCCCGGCGGCCATGGCCAGGGGGTTCCCCGAGAGGGTGCCCGCCTGGTACACGGGCCCCGAGGGCGCGACCATGTCCATCACGTCGGCGCGCCCGCCGAACGCCCCGACCGGCAGGCCGCCCCCCACCACCTTCCCCAGCGTGGTGAGGTCCGGCCGGATCCCGAACCGCCCCTGCGCGCCGGCCGGCCCGACGCGGAAGCCGGTCATGACCTCGTCGAAGATGAGCAGCGCGCCCGCGTCGTCGCACGCCTCGCGGAGCCCGGCGAGGAAGCCGCCGACGGGCGGGATGAACCCCGCGTTCCCCACCACCGGCTCCACGATCACGCACGCCAGACGCTCGCCCTGCTCCCGCACGACGGCGCGCACGGCGTCCAGGTCGTTGAACGGTACGGTGAGGGTGAGGGCGGCCAGCGCGGCGGGAACGCCTGGGGAGTCGGGGAGCCCCAGGGTCGCCACGCCGCTGCCCGCCTGGACCAGGAAGGAGTCGGCGTGGCCGTGGTAGCACCCGGCGAACTTGAGGATCAGGTCCCGGCCGGTGAACGCCCGGGCGAGCCGGACGGCGGACATCGTCGCCTCCGTGCCGCTGTTGACGAAGCGGACCCGCTCGATGGACGGCACCATCTCCACCACGAGCTCCGCCAGCTCGACCTCGCGGCCGGAAGGGACGCCGTAGCTGGTCCCGCGCCCCGCCGCCTCGGTCACGGCCCGGATCACCGCGGGGTGCGCGTGGCCGAGGATCAGGGCGCCCCAGCTCAGCACGTAGTCGATGCAGGTCCGGCCATCCACGTCCGTGAGCCGCGACCCGCTGCCGTGGTCCGCGAAGAACGGCTCCCCGCCCACGGACCGGAACGCCCGGGCGGGCGAGTTGACTCCACCCGGGATGACCTCCCTCGCGCGCCCGAAAAGGCGCCGGCTCTGCTCACCCATCCCGCTCCCCTTCCGTGGGTATGGCCGTCAGCTCGTGCTCGTCCGCGGCGGTGATCTCGACGTGGAGAATGGTGCCGGGCCGGAGTGCCGCGCCAGCCTCGATCCGCACGACGCCATCCACCTCGGGCCCCTGCCAGGGCGCGCGGGCGGTGGCGCCGGCCCCGTCCACCGTGTCCACCAGGACCGGGGTCCGGGTCCCGACCCTGGCCTGGTTCCGCTCCAGCGCGATCTGGCGCTGCAGGTCGAGCACGCGCTCGAGCCGCTCCCGCCGGACCGCCTCCGGGACCTGGTCCGCCATCGCCGCGGCCGCGGTGTCCTCCTCCTCCGAGTACGCGAACGCGCCCATGTGGTCGAAGCCGACCTCCTCCACCAGGCCCAGCAGCTCCTCGAACTCGTCCTCCGTCTCGCCCGGGAAGCCTGCGATGACCGTGGTCCGCAGGGCCAGCCCGGGGATCGCCGCCCGCAGCCACCCGACCCGCTCCAGGATGGTGGCGCGCCGCTCCGGTCGGCGCATCCGGCGGAGGACGGTGTCCGAGCCGTGCTGGATCGGCATGTCCAGGTACGGCAGCAGCCGCTCCTCGGCCGCCAGCAGCGCCACCAGCTCGGGGGTGATCCCCGAGGGGTACATGTAGAACAGCCGGAGCCACGGAATCGACGTCTCCGCGAGCAGCGTCCGGAGCAGGAGCGGGAGCGCCCCGGTCCTGTCGACGCCTTCGAGGTCGATCGGCCCGCCGCGGACCGGCCCCTCCCCGTCCCGGGCACGCAGCCCCCCCGCGATCCCCGACGACGCCGGGACGTTCGGCATCCCGCGGAACGGCCGGCCGAGGAAGTAGCTCTCGCCATCCGCGCCCATGACGGCCGGTGCGCGGCCGCGGGCCAGGGCCCGGGCCCAGTCGCGGCCGTACCAGGTCGTGTCCTGGCTGACGATGTTCAGCTCCACCGTCCCGGCGGCCTCGAGCTCCCGCGCCTCGCGCACCAGCAGGTCGATGGGCGTGGAGCGGAACTTCCCCCGCATGAGGGGGATGGCGCAGAAGGCGCAGCCGTGGTCGCACCCCTCGCTGATCTTGAGGTGTGCGCTGTGGCGGGGCCCGCCGGCGAGGACCCGGAGCGGCCGCTCCATGAGGGGCACCGCCTCGCCCACCAGGCCGCGGCGGGCCAGCTCGGGGACCAGGCGGTCGGCATCGGTGAGGCCGAGGAACAGGTCGACCTCGGGCATCTCCCGCTCCAGCTCGGTCCGGTAGCGCTGGACCAGGCAGCCCATCCCGACGACGGCGCGGACCCGCCCGTCCTCCTTGAGCCGCGCCGCCTCCAGCAGCGTGTCGATGGACTCCTGCTTCGCCATCTCGATGAAGCCGCAGGTGTTCACCACGACGACATCCGCGTCTTCCGGGGTCGTCGCGATCTCCACCCCGGCGCCCAGCAGGCCGCCGAGCAGCCGCTCGCTGTCCACGGTGTTCTTGTCGCAGCCGAGGGTGATCATCGCCACGCGCACCCCGGCAGGGAGGCGGTGGTGCGCGGACGCGCCCGCGCCGCCGCCAGGAGTGGCCGCGGCGCCGAGGACCGGAAGGGAGCGCCGGTCCGCGCTCCGGGCGGAGCCCGGCACTACTGGCTGACCACCACCGCACCCGCCGGCGGCTCGAAGACGAAGAGGTCGTCCGGCAGGGTGGGGTTCACCCGCAGGTCCGTCAGCTCGAACCGCCGCACGTTGCCGTTCTCCTCCGTCAGCTCGAAGCGCCGCACCAGGTGGTCCTCCGCGTCGATCCACGCCTTCAGCCGACGGTAGCCGACGCGCTCCCTGGGCGTCAGCGTGAGGACATGGGTCGCGCGTCCCCGCACGGTCTCGGTCCCCTCGGACGTCGCCGCGAACCGCCGCACCGGGTCCCCCACGAACTGGGACCGGAGGTCCAGACCGCCCGCGCCCCGGCTCGAGCGGATCACCTGCTTCGCGTCCGAGCTCGGGTAGTAGACCCAGAAGTACTCGCCGTCGCTCACGATGACATCGCCCGCGGGCTGGCTGAACCGCATCAGGAAGCGGTCCGGCTGCCGCTGGTACAGGGTGCCCGCGGACTCCGTCGTACGCCCCAGCAGCGCGTTCGTCAGCCGCTGCTCGAAGTCGGCCTGGAAGGACCGGATGCCCTCGTAGCGCCGCGCCGTGGCGCGCAGGACCTCCTCGACCCCTTCCTGCACCGCCGCCCCCGCGACGCCCGCGTCGGAAGGCGGCGCACCGGCGCCATCGCCCGGACGAGGCCGCGACGCCGCGGGGGCATCCGTGGACGGACTCCCCGAGCGGGGTGCCGTGGCGACCGTCCCGCCCGTCGTCCCCGTCCCGGCCGCGGAGTCCGCGTCGGCGGCGGCGAGAGAATCACCGGGGAGCGCCTGCGCCGGCCTCTCGGCGGCGGCGGGGGAGTCCGCCCGGCCGGCGGGTGCCCCCTCGTCGCCGCAGCCGGCGAGGAGGAGGGTGGCGGCCACGAGGAGAATGCCGCCCGGGGCGGCGAATTCGATCCGGCGCGCGTTCATCGATCCCTTCCGTTCGGGTCCGGGGTCGGTACCCTGGGGCCGGGGGCGTCGTTCCTCCGCGGGGGCCGGCTCACGACGCCCTCGGCTCCTCTTCGGCGGTGTCCCCGGCCATGAGGAGGTCCAGGCCGGCGAGCCCGATGAGGACCTCCCTGGGCTTCGAGCCATCGGGCGGACCCAGGATCCCGGCGTGGTGCAGCTGGTCGACGATCCGGGCCGCGCGCCCGTAGCCGATCTTGAGCCGGCGCTGGAGCAGCGATGTCGAGCCCTGCTGGTGCTGGATGCAGACCTCCGCGGCCTGCCGGAACAGGTCGTCGCGATCGTCCAGCACATCGTCCCTCAGGTTCCCGGCCGCCTCGGCATCGCGCTCCCGCACGAAATCGAGGATGTCCTGCTCCGGCCGCGCCGCCGCGCCCGGGGCGTCGGGGGCCTCCTCGCGGCGGCGGTACCAGGCCATGAGGCGCTCGGTCTCCTCGGTGGAGATGTAGGCGCCCTGGATCCGCACGGGGTCCGAGCTGCCCGGCGGGAGGAAGAGCATGTCGCCGTTCCCCAGCAGCGCGTCGGCGCCGTTCTGGTCCAGGATGGTGCGGGAGTCCACCTTCGAGCTCACGCGGAACCCGATGCGGCAGGGGAAATTGGCCTTGATCAGCCCGGTGATGACGTTCACGCTCGGCCGCTGTGTCGCCACGATCAGGTGGATGCCGATGGCGCGGGCCTTCTGCGCGAGCTGGGCGAGGGGCCGCTCGATCTCCGACTGTACGGCCATCATCAGGTCGGCCAGCTCGTCCACGATCACGACCACGTACGGCAGGGGTCCGTCCGCGTAGATCCAGCGGTCCGGATCCCCCTCCGGGCCCTTCGGCGCGGCGCGCCGGAGCACGCCTCCTTCGGCGACGCGGCGGTTGAACTCGGTGATGGACCGGACGTTGTTCTGCGAGAGCAGCTCGTAGCGCCGCGCCATCTCGTACACGGCCCAGCGCAGCACCAGGGCCGCATCCTCGGGGTCGGTCACCACGGGGTGACGCAGGTGCGGCAGGTCGCCGTACATGCTCAGCTCCACCATCTTCGGGTCCACCATCAGCAGCCGGAGCGTCTCGGGCGTGTGGCGATAGACCAGGCTCGTGATGATGGTGTTGATGCAGATGGACTTCCCGGAGCCCGTGGCCCCCGCGATGAGGAGGTGCGGCATCTTCGCGAGATCCGCCACGTACGGCCGCCCTTCCAGGTTCTTCCCCAGCGCCAGCGGGAGCTGACCCCGGCTCCGGTGGAACGCCGGGGAGTCCACGATCTCCCGCAGGAAGACCACGTCCGCCTCCGGGTTCGGGACCTCCACGCCGACCGCGGCCTTCCCCGGGATGGGCGCGACGATGCGCACGCTCGGCGCCTTGAGCGCGAGCGCCAGGTCGGCATCCAGCGCCTCGACGCGGCTCACCTTGATCCCCGGCGCCGGGGCGAACTCGTACTGCGTGACCACCGGACCCGTGGTCCGGCCGACGATCTCGCCCTGGACCTTGAACGTCTCCAGCGTCGTGACCAGGACCTGCGCCAGCCGGTCCAGCTCCTGCTCCGACAGCGCCGGGTCCCGCGGCGGCTTCGGCGTCAGGAGCGTCACGTCCGGCGCCGCACCGGCGGCCCCCGCCGTGATGGGACCGTCGAAATCCTCCGGGATCCCCCGCGATCCCTTCCGCCCCCGCCCCCGCTTCGGCCGCAGCGGTTCCTGCTCCGCCACGCCCGGTCCGACGACGACGCCGGGGGGAGCGAACCCGGCCTCTTTCACCGCCAGCGATGTGGCGGTCCGGCGACGTCGGAAGAGACCGCCGGACCGGCGGGCAGGAACCGGGTCGGTGTCCGGGCCCTGGGTGCCGACCACCCCCTTGAGCACCCGGGCACCGGCCGTGGCGCCGCCGGCGGCGGTCCGGGCGGGGTTCCAGCCGATGGTGGCGATGCTGGCGGCGGTGGCGGTGAAGAGGACCAGCATCGCCGCTCCGACGGTGCCGAGCCCCGCCGTCAGGGGCGCGCCCACGAGGATCCCCCACCACCCGGCCCAGGCCGCGGCGTCCTCCACCCCCCCGACGATGCCCGCGCCCACCGGTACCAGGAGGGCGAGCGTGGCCGCCAGGACGCTCCAGCGGAGCGTGAGATCGCGACGCAGCCCGAAAGCGGCGAGCGCGCCCACCGCGGGGATCGCGGGGAGGAGGAAGACCCCGGCCCCGAGAAACATGCGGCCGCCGTACGCGAACGCGGCCCCCACCACGCCCATCAGGTTCGCGACCCCACCCGCCCCGGCGGGGACCAGGCTCAGCGCCATGAACAGCGCCAGGGCGGCGAGCGCGAGCCCCAGGAGATCGCTCCGCTGGCGATCCGTCAGGAGCCCCGCCTTCTGCTTCTTCGCGGCCATGCTACTCCAGGGTGATCTTCCGTTCCCGGAACCGCGGAACGACGGCGGTCCGGTCCACCGTCCCGCAGAACGTCACGTCGTCCTCGAGGCCGATGCTTCGCAGGTGCGATCCCGCGGCCGTCCCCGCCAGCAGCGCCGGGAGCTTCGGCAGGTGCCGCTGCGCCAGCGCCGCGGCGGCCGCGGCCGCGTCGTTCCGCTCCAGCGCGCCGCCCCCCTCCGCCAGCCGGCGCACCAGCGCGCCGGCGCAGACGGCGTCCTCGAGGGCGAACCGTCCTTCCCGCCCCGCGCACACCACCGCGGTGGGGCCATCCGCACCGGCCAGGCGGTCGACCACCGCCCCGAGGTTCAGAAACGACGCGGCGAGGATCAGGCCGGCCTCGCCGTCCGCCTTGCCGCCCCGGCGCTCCGCGACGGCGAGGAAGGTGCGGGTCCCGTTGGTGGTGGTCATCACCAGCGACAGGTCCGCCACCGTCTCGCGGGTGAACTCGAGGGGCGAATTCCCCAGGTCGAAGCCCTCGATGGGGAGCCCCTTCCGCTCGCCGCACAGCAGCACGCTGTCGCGGCCTATGCTCAGCGCGATCCGGGCGGCGTCATCCGCCGTGGCCACGGGGAACACCGCCTTCGCGCCGTTGGCCAGCGCTTCCACCAGCGTGCTCGTGGCCCGGAGCACATCGATGACGACCACCCGGTCCGGCAGCTCGACCCCCGAAAGCTCGCCCGGGGTGAAGTAGACGTCCAGTCTCACGCGCGTTTGGCGTCCTCGGCCATGCGCCGCTCGAGGAACTTCGTGTCGACCTCCCCCGCCACGACGGCCGGATCGTGGAGCAGGTCCAGCAGGAACGGGATCGTCGTGTGAACGCCCTCGACGATGAACGACTCCAGCGCGAGCCGCATCCGGACGATCGCCTCCCCCCGGTCGTTGGCGTGGACGATCAGCTTGCCGAGGAGGGAGTCGTAATTCGGCGGGACGCGGTAGCCCTGGTACGCGTGGGAGTCCACCCGGACCCCCGGCCCCCCCGGGGCGTGCCAGATCGTGATGGTCCCGGGACTCGGCGCGAAGTTGCGGGCCGGATCCTCGGCGTTGATCCGGCATTCGAGGGCATGACCCCGGAGCTGCAGCGGCTCCGGGACCGAGTGCTTCTCCCCCGCCGCGATCCGGATCTGCTCCTTGACGAGGTCCACCCCCGTGACCATCTCGGTCACCGGATGCTCGACCTGGATCCGGGTGTTCATCTCCATGAAGTAGAAGCGGCCGTCCTGGTCCAGGAGGAACTCGATGGTGCCCGCCCCCCGGTAATTGATGGCCGCCGCGCCCTTCACCGCCGCTTCCCCCATCTTCTCCCGCAGCCTGGGCGTCAGCGCGGGCGAGGGCGACTCCTCGATCAGCTTCTGGTGCCGCCGCTGGATCGAGCACTCCCGCTCCCCGAGGTGCGCCACGCGGCCGTGGGTGTCCCCCAGGATCTGGATCTCGATGTGGCGCGGCCGGGCGAGGTATTTCTCGATGTAGACGGAGCCGCTTCCGAACGCGGCCTGCGCTTCGGTCTGCGCCGCCCGGAAAGCCTTCGGGAACGTCGCGGCGTCCGGGGCCACGCGCATCCCCTTCCCGCCCCCTCCCGCCGCGGCCTTGATCAGGACCGGGAAGCCGATGTCCCCCGCCACGTCCAGCGCCCGGTCCACGTCCTCGATGGCGCCCTCGCTGCCGGGGACCACCGGGACGCCCACCTCGATCATCGTCTCCCGGCCCCGGGCCTTGTCGCCCATCCGCCGGATCTGCTCCGCGGTGGGACCGATGAAGACCAGCTCCGAACGGTCGCAGATCTCGGCGAACTCCGCGTTCTCCGCCAGGAACCCGTAGCCCGGGTGGATGGCATCCGCGCCCGTGATCTCGGCCGCGGCGATGATGCGCGGGATGTTGAGGTAGGAGTCCCGCGCCGGCGGCGGTCCGATGCAGACGACCTCGTCGGCGAACCGAACGTGCAGCGACTCCCGGTCCGCCTCGCTGTAGACCGCGACCGTGCGGATCCCCAGCTCCTGGCAGGCGCGGATGACCCGCAGCGCGATCTCCCCGCGGTTAGCGACCAGGACCTTTCGGAACATCAACAGCGCGCGTCAGCCGTTCGGATCGATGCGGAAGAGCACCTGTCCGTACTCCACCGGCTCGGCGTTGTCGATGAGGACCTCGCGGACCACGCCCTCCACCTCGGACTCCAGCTCGTTCATGAGCTTCATCGCCTCGAGAATGCACAGCGTCTGGCCCTTGCTCACCCGCGTCCCCACCTCGACATACGGCGGGGCCTCCGGCGCCGGCGCGCGGTAGAACGTCCCGACCATCGGCGACTTCACCTCGATCAGCCCGGCCGCGCCCGCGGCCTTCTCCTCCGCCGGCGCGCTGCCGCCCCCGCCCGTGGCCAGCGGCGATCCGGCGGGAGCCGGCTGCGGCGCCGGGAGGTGCATGCCGGGCGGCGGAGCGTACAGGGGCGCGGAGCCGACCGCGGCGGGTGGCGTCTTGCTGATCTTGACCCGCGTCCCGGCCCGCGTGATCTCGAGGGAATCGATCCCGCTCCGGTCCACCGCCTCGATCAGGCCGCGGACGAAGTCCAGGTCGACCGGCGTCTGACCCGACCACGTGGCCGCGGCGGCATCGCCGCGGCCGGTGCGGGCCTTCTCCCCCTCTTCGGGCTTGCGCTCCTGAGCCACATCCGCCTCCAGTGTCGCCTGCCGTCCTCTGGCCACGTTCTACTCCCCGGTGGAATGCTGCAGGTGGCGGACCAGCCCCCGAACCGCCAGCAGGTAGCTGTCGGGGCCGAACCCCGTCACGGAGCCGACGGCCGCCGCCGCGAGGAGCGACTCCCGCCGGAACGGCTCCCGCGCGTACACGTTGGACACGTGGACCTCCGCGAACGGCCGACCGACGCCGGCCAGCGCGTCACGCAGCGCGACGCTGGTGTGAGTATAACCGCCCGCATTCACCACGAAACCATCGGTGCGGGGCGCGGTCTCGTGGACCCGGTCGATCAGGGCACCCTCGTGATTCGACTGGAACGTCTCGAGCTCGACCCCGAGCTCCGCCGCCAGCCCCGCCAGCGCGCCATTCACCTCGGCCAGCGTGGTCGCGCCGTAGACGGCCGGCTCCCGGGTCCCCAGCAGGTTCAGATTCGGTCCATGCAGGACCCCGATCCTCACTTCTTGAGGCTCTCCAGCCAGGAGCGGAACGTGTCCAGGTCGTCGTCCCCGTCCCCCCCGCCCCCCCCGCCCCCCCTCCTGTCGGGACCTGCCCCGCTGTCGCGCCCCTCGGCGGCGGGAGGGCCCGCCGGCTGCTCCGGCGCCGCGGATCCCCGCGCCGGCTCGGCATCGGCCCAGCCCAGGAGCGACTTCAGGTAGCTCACGATCGGCTCCGACTCGTCCGGCGCCGGCGGCTCGTCATCGGCTGCCCAGGCGTACGGGCTCGCATCATCCGCGGACGCGCCTTCCCCGCCCGTCCAGACGGACTCGGCCCGCTCCGGTCCGCTCTCCTCCTCATCGACCCCGCCCTCCCGCGCCGCCGCCGGCGCCTCGATCAGCGGCGCCTCGATGACCGGCTCCTCTTCCACCGGACCGGGCTCCTCTTCCGGCCCGGACTCCCCCGCGAGCACCCAGCGCTCCTCCTCCGGCGGCGGCGGGACCTCGTGGACGATCTCCTCCCCCAGCGGCTCCACCACGGCCGGCGGGCCTTCGCTGGTGCGGAGGCCGGTGTCCGGGTCGACCTCGTCGGACTCGAGGCCCGGGAGCGCCTCGACCTCCGGCGGGGACCTCAGCTCGCTTCCCACCAGCCCGGCGATCGGTGCCGCCTCACCCTTCCCCTGCTGATCGGCCAGGGCCTCCATCTCATCGAGCCGCGCACGCAGCGCGTCATCGTCGGGACGGTCGCGCACGAGCTGCCGGTACACGCCGGCCGCCTGCTCGTAAAGCCCCTGCTTCGCGTATACCTGCGCGATCGTCTCCGTGGCCAGTCCCGGCTCCTCCCCGTCCGGGGGGGGCGCCTCGTACGTCTTCCCCGGGCCGCCCCAGGTCAGCGCCGGGATCGCATCATCCTCCACCGCCTCCCCTCCGGCAACCAACGGCTCCCCTTCATCGGCGTCCGGAATCGCGCCAATGTCTTCGCCCGACCGGTCCTCTACCCACGCCGGCTCCTCCCCGGCCGTCGGCCCGTGGTCGGGTTCCGATGCCTCCTCCGCCAGCGCGGGCAGCTCTTCCTCCGCATCCGGCACCTCGAGCCAGGGCAGGTCCGTGTCCGCGTCAGGCGCCTCGGGCGCGCGATCGTCCGCGCGCTCCGGCATCCACTCCGGCTCCTGCTCCGCCGACCCCTCGGGCTCGTATCCGGGCTCGTCGCCGGGCTCGTCGCCGGGCTCGTCGTCGGGCTCGTCGGCGGGCGGAAGCAGGGGAAGGGGGTCCGCACCGAGGCTCTCCTCGGAATCCTCCACCACCCAGTCCGCGACTCCGGCCGCCGACGGGCCGTCCTCTCGCCGGGGCTCCTCGTCCCGCCATTCCGCCCCCGCGTCGGGCGGCGGACCGACCCCTTCGTCCGGGTCACCCCCGGTCGGTCCCGGCTCGGCCGCGTGGGTGGCGGCGAGCTCGTCGTCCGCCCCCTCCAGCGTCCAGGCCGCGTCCTCGTCCACGGCGGCGTCCTCGTCCGCGGCGGCGTCCGCGGCGGCGTCCACGGCGGCGTCGAAGGTGTCGGCCGGACTGCCGGCCTCGCGTTCCAACTCCTGGAGGGCGCCGCGGACGTCCTGGTCGGAAGGCTCTACCTCGAGGAGGCGAGAGTAGAAATCCGCGGCCTGTTCGGTGCGGCCCGTGGCCCGGGCGAGGTCGCCGAGGGCGCGGAGGGCGACGAGGTTGTGGGCGTCCAGCTGGAGCACGCGGCGGAACTCGGCGGCGGCCTCGTCCTCTTCGCCGGCGTCCGCGAGGACCCGGGCGAGGACGACGTGAGCGCTGGAATAGTCCGGGTGCCGCTGGATGCCCTCGGCGAGGACCTCGCGGGCCCGCTCCAGCTCGCCCGCCTTCCGGTAGGCTTCCGCGAGGTGCGTGAAGATGCGCCCCTGCGGATGCTCCGCATGGAGCGCTTCGAGCTTCGCGATTTCGGCGCGTTGCGCGTCGGGCATCGGTGCGGTGTCCTGATGGAACGCGAAGGGCATCGGACGTTGGTGAGGGGAAGAAGATAGGCGCGGGCGCGCAGGGCTGTCAACGCGCGGGATGGGGCGTCGGGGCGTCGGGGCGTACGCCGGACGCCCGGCGCCTGAACGACCGAACGCCGGTTGAGCCCGGGCGGCCGGGCGCATATCTTTGCTGCTTGCGTCCGATCGGGGAACTCGTCGCCGAACCGCAGGAGTGGTCGTCGCATGATGCAGCAGATGCGTGAGAACACGAAGTGGATCATGCTGGTCACAGCACTGGCCTTCGTGGCGCTCATGGTATTCGAGTGGGGGATGGACATGAGCGGGGGGAGCGCGGCCCAGTTCACGGGTGGAGAGCTCGGGAGCGTGAACGGGGAGGCGATCACGTACCAGGAGTTCTCGCAGGTGTACCGTACGCTGTACGAGCAGCGCCAGCAGGAGCGGGAGAGCCCGGTGACGACGGCGGAGAACCGGGAGATCGAGGACGAGGCGTGGAACCAGCTGATCATGGACCGGCTGATCCGGCAGGAGCTGCGGCGACGGGGCATCCGCGTGACGGACGAGGAGATCCGCCAGGCCGCGCGGTATGCGCCGCCGCCGGAGTTCTACCAGTACGAGATGTTCCAGACGGACGGGCAGTTCGACCTGACGAAGTACCACCAGTTCCTGGGCTCGCCGGCGGCGGACGCCGACCTGCTGCGCGACCTGGAGTCGTACTACCGGCGCGTGCTGCCCCGCACCAAGCTGTTCCAGCAGGTGGGGGCGGCGGTGGTGGTGACGGATGGCGAGCTGTGGCGGCTGTACCGGGAGCGCAACGAGACGGCGACGGTGCGCTACGTCGGGATCGACCCGCGGCAGGTGGTCTCGGACGCGGAGATCACGGTGGCGGACCGCGAGATCGCGGGTTACTACAGCGGGAACCGGCAGAACTTCGAGCGGCCGGCGCGAGCCGAGGTGCGGGTGGTCTCCATCGACAAGGCCCCGACCGCGGCGGACACGGCCGCGACGCTGGAGCGGGCGCGCGCGGTGCGCCAGGAGATCCTCGGCGGCGCGGACTTCGGCGAGGTGGCCGGGCGGGAGAGCGCGGATGAGGGGTCGGCGCCGCAGGGCGGCGCCCTGGGCACCGTGCGGCGGACCGCCCAGATGGAGCAGCCCTTCGAGGACGCGGTGTGGCGCGCACCGATCGGCGAGGTGACGGAGCCGGTGCAGACGCGTTTCGGGTACCACCTGATCCGGGTCGACCGCCGGACGGAGGAAGAGGCGGAGGTCTCGCACATCCTCATCCCCGTCGAGCGGACGCTGGAGAGCGAGGACGGGATGCTGGCGCGCGTGGACTCGCTGGAGTCCATGGTCGAGCGGATGTCGCTCGAGGCGGCGGCGGAGGCGATCGGCGCGTCGGTCCGGACCACCGAGCTGAACCGGGTCCTGCCCACGCTCCCGGGGGTCGGCTCGGTGTCGGAGGGCGCGGACTGGGTGTTCGATGAGCGGCCGGCGCCGGGCGAGGTGAGCGCGGTGTTCGAGAACGACCGCCGCTTCTATGTCCTGGAGCTGGTGGAGCGGGAGGAAGCGCGGACGCTCACGCTGGAGGAGGCGACGCCGTCGATCCGCACGATCCTGATGAACCAGAAGAAGCGCGAGCGGGCGCGGGACATCGGCCGGCAGGTGGTGGACCAGCTGCGGGGTGGCGCGAGGCTGGACGCGGCCGCGCAGGCGGCGGGACTGACCGTGCGGGAGGCCGGGCCCTTCACGCGGCTCGATTTCGTCCCCGGCATCGGGTCCGCGAACGCGGCGATCGGCGCGTCGTTCGGTCTCGAGGTGGGGGAGACCAGCGGGCTGATCGAGACGACGGACGCCTTTTACGTCGTCGAGGTGAGGGGCCGGACCGAGGCGGACCGGGCGGCGTGGGAGTCGCAGAAGGCGGGGCAGCGGCAGCAGGTGGCGGCCGCCCTCCAGAACCAGCGGCTGACCCTCTTCGTCGAGGCCCTGCGCAAGCAGGCGGACATCGACGACGAGCGGGACCGCGTCCTCCGGGCGCCCGCGGCCGCGGCCATCTGAGACCGCCGCGGACCCGGGACACGAAGCGCCCCCGGCGATCGGCTCGCCGGGGGCGCTTCGTCATCGGGCCCGTCTTCCGCCGGCCCTACTCGGCGCGGTGATCCGCTTCCACCGGGGGCTTCGCGCTCTCCGGCTCCCGCGGCGGCGGCGGTGCCGGGGGGGCTTCGGAGCGAGGGAGGTCGCGACGGGTCGCGCTCTCCGCGGGGCGCTTGATCTCGCCCTCGATCTCCCGGACGGATCCCTTGAACTCCCGGATCCCCTTGCCGAGCGCCGATCCGATCTCCGGGAGCCGCTTGGCCCCGAACACGAGGAGGAGGACCGCCAGGATGAGGATCACTTCCCACACGCCGACGCTACCGAAGCCAGGCATCGTTCATCTCCACTTCTCGTTGGCTAGAACCACCAGGACCGCATCACCAGCGCCACCACCAGAATGCCGACCACGCTGAGGGCATTCAGGTTGAGGACCAGCGGCCCGATGACGAACGCCACGGCGACCAGGTCCAACCCCAGCGGGCCGAGCGAGGCCTGGACCGTGGTGGTCAGGAACTCGCGCCCCGCACTATCCGGAAGGTAGCGAATCGCCAGCTTGGTGAACAGCGCGCCCAGGAACAGGCCAATGATCACCGCCCATACGAGCCGGGGGAACGCTCGCCGTCGTGGTCCCAGCATCAGTCTCCCTTGCTCACCGTTTGGTCGTCTCACCGCCTGCGCTCGACCACGTAGCCCACGGCCGAGGACAGGGCATCCCGGGCGTCGCTCCCGGGGACGTCCTGCAAAGCTTCTGCCGCACGCGCGCCGAACGCTTCCGCCCGGGCCCGCGCGTATTCGATTCCACCGCGCTCGCGGCTCAGCTGGATGAGGCGGCGGATCCCCTCGTCCGAGGGGACGGGGTCCGCGAAGAACGCCTCGACCTCGGCGAGCTCGCCGGCCGCCATGCGGGCCATGGCGGCGATGAGCGGGAGGGTCATCTTGTGCTCCCGGAGGTCGTGCCCCGTGGGCTTCCCGGTGGCCTGCTCCGTCGCCGTGTAGTCCAGGAGGTCGTCCGTGATCTGGAACGCCATGCCGAGGAAGTGGCCGTAGCTGGCCAGCGCGCCGCGGTACCGCTCGTCGCCGATCATGGCTCCCATCTCGCACGCGGCCGCCATCAGCGAGGCCGTCTTGGCCCGGATGAGCCGCTCGTAGTCCGCTTCCGTGAAGCCGAGGGCATCGGCCGAGACGAGCTGGCGCATCTCGCCCACGCTCATCTCGTTGGCCGCGCCGGCCAGGACCGCGATGAGGTCGGTGCGGCCGAAGGTCGCGAGCTCGGTCACCGCCCGGCTGTACAGGTAGTCCCCCATGATGATGGCGGACTGGTGGTTCCACAGCGCGTTCACCGTGGGCATGCCCCGCCGCAACACCGAATGGTCGACGGCGTCGTCGTGGACCAGGGTGGCGAGGTGGACGAGCTCCACGATGCCGGCGAGCGTCGGGGCGCGCTCGTGGCCCCCGCTCTCGCCCACCCGGTTGGCCAGGAGGAGGAGGGTGGGACGGAAGAGCTTCCCCCGGGCCAGCGCGAGATAGTCGCTGACTTCCTGGATGGGCGGGAAATCCGAGAGGATGATCCGGCGGATCTCCGCCTCGACGCCCTCCAGCGGGTCGTGGACGGGGTGCTGGATCCTCGCGAGCCGTGGCACCGCGGTTCGCGGCATCAGGAGCGCGCCCGCTTCACAGGCGCGCCATGCGGTCGGGTACGTCCTGGAAGGACGGGTCGATGGCCAGGACCTGCTGATAGGCCTCCCGGGCCTTCTCGCGCTGGCCGAGCTCCTCGTGGCACTGGCCGAGGTGGTAGTACACGCCCAGCAGCTCCGCGCGGTCCTGATGCGGCACCTGGAGCGCCCGGGCGAAGATCTTCAGGGCGACGGTGTACTGGCCCTTGAAGATGAAGCACTGCCCCAGCTCCTCGTAGACCTTCAGCCGCTCCTCCCCCCCGTTGAGGGCGGTCTGGAACTCGGCGATGGCCTCGTCGATCAGACCCATCTCCTTGAAGGCCAGCCCGAGGTCGTAGTGATCGCCCGCATCCTCCGTCTCCCCCTGCTCGCTGACCCGTGCCTTGAACTGCGAGAGCATCGCCACGAACGCCGGATCCCCCGCCTCATCCTCGGCCGTCGCCCCGGCGCCGGCATCCTCCGGCTCGAAGTCTTCCGGCTGGATGTCGCGGAGGATCGCGTCCAGGTCGACATTCTCCCCGGCGGTTGCCGCCGCGGGATCGCCGAGCGCGGCCCGGGCCGCGGCGTTCTCCGGATCCAGGTCCAGGACCCGCTCGAACATGGCCTGCGCCTTCGTGTCGGCCCCGGCACGCCGGTGCGCCGCGCCCAGGTCCAGGTAGGACCGGACCAGGAGCTCCGCATCCCCGCTCCGGCCCGCGAAGTCCACGCGGTGCTGGAGGGCCGCGAGGTCGTCCGGATCGGTCCGGATGATCTCGTTCACGATCGTCACCGCCTGCCGGAAGACTTCGGGCGACGCCTCCGCCCCGGACAGGAGGCTTATCTCCCGCAGCGCGTCCCCGCCCAGCCCCCGGCTGACGAGCTCCCGGGCCCGCGCGAGGATCGCGTCCGTGTCGAGGGCCAGCGGCTCGGCCTCCATACCCGGGGCGGCCTCGGACAACCCCAGCGTGAAATCCAGCGTGCCGAGGTCCAGGGGACCGCCCCCGGGCTCGCTGGCCGCGACGGGCTCGGGCTCCTCGAGGTCGTCCAGCTCCGCCAGCTCCTCCAGCGGCTCCAGCGCCTCGGGCTCCTCGAAGTCCTCCAGCCCTTCCGGGCCTTCGAGGTCCTCCAGGGCGGCGAGGTCCTCCAGCTCCGCCAGCTCCTCCGGCTCCTCCGCCTCCTCCGGCGTTTCGACGCCGAGGAACGGGAGCGGGTCCGACTCCTCGTCCATGAGGGGGAGCGGCTCGGCGTCCTCCACCGATTGGCCGGCGCCGGCTTCCTCCTCGCCGTCCTGGTCGAGGTCCAGGGTCTCGAACGTCTCGAGACCGCCCAGGGAGTCGTCGTCCTCCAGGTCCTCCGGGCTGGCCTCCGGAGCCCGCTCCCCGTAGGAGACCTCGAGCCCCGGCAGCTCGTCGGCGCCGATGTCCTCCTCGAAGTAGGCCGGGGCGGCCGGCGGTTCGAGCCCCTCCACATCGGCGAGGCGCGCGTCGTCGGCCGTGGGGCCGACCTCCTCCAGGGTGTCGAAGCCCGGCAGCTCGGTGTACCCGCCCGGCTCCTCGTCGTGGTCGTCGTCGGCCGGGCGGCGTCGGGCGCTGGGGCGGCGGGGCCCGGCGCTCTGATCCAGCGCGATGGACGGGTCGAGGGAGCGAGCGCGCCTGGCGGACCGCTCGGCGGCGTCCGTCTCCCCGCGCTCCATCCGCTCCTCGTGGGCCCGGGCGAACTGGACGGCCGCCTCCTCCTTGCGGCCCTGCGCGGACAGCTGCTGCGCGAGGAACTCCCGGACATCGGGGTCCGCGGAGTTCTCGACGAAGTCGCTGAGGCCGCTCAGCGCACCGGCCACGCGGCCCGCCTTCACTTCCCGCTCGGCGTACTCGAGGATCCACCGGCGGGCGTCGGTGACGAAGCCCTGGTCGGCGCAGAGTCGGCTCAGCTTGAGGTAGATCTCGGCCCGCTCCGGGCGGTGGCGGAGGGCCTTGTTGCAGAGCGCGATGGCGTTGTTGAAGAACCCCGCCTCGGCGTACTTGTCCGCCGCCTGCTCGTAGTAGGAGACGGCGGAATGTGTCTGGCCGAGCCGGAGGTACAGGTCGCCGATCCGGTTGAAGAGCCCGAGCTCCAGCTCGAGCTCACCCCGCCCCTCCTCGGCCGCGAGGACCTTCTGGTAGGCCTCGATCGCGGCCTGCCAGTTCTCGGCTTGCTCGTGCTTCCGAGCGCGGTCCTTGAGCTTGGCGATCGACGTCATGCCCTCCCGATGGAGCGGTGCGCCCAGCAGGGCGCGAGGTCTGCGACATTCCAACCCCCCACGACCAAATCCCGGCCCTCGCTGGAAGTGGAAACCGGATCGAGGAGCCGGGCGATCATGGCTCGGAAGATACGCCTGAGGTTCATGTGGAACAAGCGCTCACGCCACCTCCCGGCCGCCCTTCCAGACGCGCCGCGCGAGAGGGATTCCGTAGCGGTACGGTATCTCGCGGTGGTCGGCGGCGTCCCAGAGCACCAGGTCGGCGGGGGCGCCGGGGACCAGGGTCCCGCGGCCGTCCTCGAGCCGGAGCGCCCGCGCGCCGCCGCGGGTGGCCGCGACCAGGGCCTCGAGCGGGTCCAGCCCCATCTGCGAGCACGCGATGGTGAGGACGAGCGGGAGGCTGGGGGAGGGCGAGGAGCCGGGGTTGAAGTCCGTCGCCAGCGCCACCGTGGCCCCCGCGTCCAGGAGCCGGCGTGCCGGGGCGTAGGCCTTCCGGCCGAGGAAGAAGAGGGTGGCGGGGAGCAGGGTGGCCACGGTCCCGGAGGCGGCGAGGGCGGCGATCCCGGCGTCGCTGATGGCGCCCAGGTGGTCCGCGGACGCGGCCCCGAGGCCGGCGGCCAGCTCCGCCCCGCCGGACGGCTCCAGCTCGTCCGCGTGGAGCCTGGGGATCAGCCCGTGGGCGGCGCCCGCCTCGAGGATCCGCCGGGACTGCCGCGCATCGAACACGCCCGGCTCCATGAAGACGTCGCAGAAGCGCGCGAGCCCCGCCTCCGCCACGGCGGGGATCATCTCCTCGACGACGAGATCGACGTAGGCGTCCGGGCGGTCGCGGTACTCGGGGGGTACTTCGTGGGCGCCGAGGAACGTGGGGACCAGGTCCAGCGGGCCCTCGGCGTCCAGCGCGCGGACGACGCGGAGCATCTTCAGCTCGTCGGCGGTGGTGAGGCCGTAGCCGCTCTTGACCTCCACGGTGGTGGTGCCGAGGGCGAGGAGGTGCCCGAGCCGCTCCCGGGTCAGCGCCACGAGCTCCTCCTCGGACCGCTCCCGCAGGTCGCGGACGGAGGCGTTGATCCCGCCGCCGCGGCGGGCGATCTCCATGTAGGGCACGCCGCGGGCGCGCAGCGCGTACTCGTCGGCGCGCCAGCGGCCGAAGACGGCGTGGGTGTGGGAGTCCACCAGGCCGGGCGTCAGCACGCCACCGGCGCAGTCCACCCGCCCGGCGTCCGGGTGGCGACGCGCCAGCTCCGCCTCCGGGCCCACCGCGACGATCCGGCCGCCGTCGACCACCACGGCACCGTCCTTCACCACGCCGTCCGGATCGGCGGCCTCGCAGGGGACGACTTCCGACGCGTTGCCGAAGAGGATCACCGGGGTGCCCCCATCACGGAGCCGTGGGCCGTGTTCCGTCCACGTTCCCCTGCCACAGCGCTGCCAGCGCGCCGCTCCGGACCAGCGCCTCGACGGCCGCGATGTCCGGGCCGAGCACGCGGTCGCGCTGGAGGGGCGCCACGCGCTCCCGGACCAGCGTCCAGGCCCGTTCCGCGCCGCGCCCCGGGCGGAGCGGCCGGAGGAAGTCGAGCCCCTGCGCGGCGGCGAGGACCTCGAGGGCCAGCACGGTCTCGAGGAGGCGCACCGCATCCCGTGCCTTCAGCGCGGCGGCCATCCCCATGGAGACGTGGTCTTCCTTGTTGGCGTCGGTGGGGATCGTGTCCGTGGAGGCCGGCGCGGCCCTGAGCTTCAGCTCGCTCACGAGGCTGGCGGCCACGATCTGCGCCATCATGAACCCGGAGCTGGTCCCCGGCTCGGGCGTGAGGAACGCGGGGAGCCCGGAGACCGCCGGGTCCACCAGGCGGGCGAGCCGGCGCTCGCTGATGGCGCCCAGGTCGGCGCAGGCGATGGCCAGGAGGTCCAGGACCTGGGCGATCGGCTGGCCGTGGAAGTTGCCCCCGCTCAGGATGCGCCCGGACTCCGGGAAGATCAGCGGGTTGTCCGTGGCGCTGTTCGCCTCCACCTCCAGGACGCCCCGGATGTAGCGGAAGGCCTGGCGGGCGGCGCCGTGGACCTGGGGCATGCAGCGCAGGGAGTAGGCATCCTGGACGCGGGGATCGTTCTCCCGGTGGGACTCCCGGATCTCCGAATCGCGGAGCAGCGCCCGGAGCCGGCCCGCGCTCTCCGCCTGCCCCGGCTGCGGCCGGGCGCGCTGGATCTCGTCGTCGAAGGCGTCCGGTGTGCCGCGGAGGGCTTCCAGGCTCATGGCCCCGGCCACTTCCGCCGTCTCCACCGCCCGCTCCGCCGCCAGGAGGGCCAGGGCGCCCACGCCCGTCATGGCCTGGGTGCCGTTGTTCAGCGCCAGCCCCTCCTTGGCCAGCAGGCGCACCGGCTCCAGCCCCGCCCGCTCCAGCGCCGCACCGCCCGGCATCCGCTCCCCCGCCACCACGGCCTCCCCCTCGCCCATGAGCACGAGCGCGATATGGGAGAGCGGGGCCAGGTCGCCGGACGCGCCGACGCTCCCCCGGGCCGGTACGACCGGGTGGACGCGCCGGTTCAGCATGCCCAGCAGCAGCTCGACGATCTCCGGCCGCACCCCGGAATACCCGAGGGCCAGGACGTTCGCCCGGAGCAGCATGATGGCCCGGACCTCCGCCTCGGGGAGCGGCTCCCCCACCCCGGCCGCATGGCTGCGGATCAGGTTCTCCTGGAGCTCCTCGATCCGGTCCGGCGGGATGACCACCTCGGCGAGGGCGCCGAAGCCGGTGTTGAGGCCGTAGACGACGCGCCCCTCGCGGATCGCCGCGTCCACCATCTCCCGGGCCGCCGCGATGGCCCGGCGGGCGCGGTCGGAGAGGACGAGCGCGGGGGCATCCGCCGCGGCCACCCGCTCGATCTCCTCGAGCGTCAGCCGGTCCCCGTGGATCTCGATGGGGTTCATAGGGGCGGCAAGATAGGGATCCCGCCCCCGCGCGTCACCGGCCGTCTTCCCGGAGCCCGCTCTGGCTCGGGTCCGTGCGCTGGTCGTAATCCAGCTTCAGGTCGGGGTTGTCCAGGAGGTTGACCCGGAAGGAGAAGGCGAAGTTGCCGTTCTGGGCCTTGATGAAGTCGAAGTTGGCCTGCCACCGGTGCAGGTCCCGGCTCAGCGTCAGCATGTGGTCGCTGAACTCCCCCTCCGTGAAGGAGTAGCCGGTGCTCCAGCGCACGCTCCAGTGCTCCGTCGGCCGGAAGGAGAAGTTGCCCGTCATCATCTGGTTGTCCCGCGTCCGTACCTCGCCGGGGCGGCTGCGGACGAGGGAGTAGCTCAGGCTGGCGTTCCACCCGCCGATGCCGCTCCGGAGCCGCTGCCCCACGGGCTGGCGGCCGTTCACGATGGCGCCCACACCGCCGGCGTCGCGGCTCGGGTCCGCGTCGGCGCCCACGCGCCCCTCGAGGGAGCCGTCCGGCCCCTCCTCCTGCCCGTCCGGGAACCCCTCCGCCGCGGTGTCCGCCACCGCCGGGCCGCCGCTCAACCCGAGCACGCGGAAGAGCCAGAAGTCGTCATCGATGGAGAAGCTGGCCCGGACCGACGTCAGGAACGGATCGAAGGTGCGGGGGGTCGGCGGCGTGCCGGGCAGGGAGATCCGGGGCCTCTCGGCCGGGTCCCCCTCCCGGAAGATGTCGTGGGTGGTGCTGAGCTGGAACCCGCGCAGGAGGTCCGACCGGATGGAATTGGAGACGAGGTCGCTCCCGGTCATGAATCCGCGCCCTTCCCGCTCCGCGGCCACGAAATCGTAGTCGAACCGCGTGCCCGTATTGAGGGACAGCAGGGTGATCTTCCGTCCCTGGGTCAGGCGACGCGGCTCCCCCCCCTCCCCGGCGGCCGTGTCCGCCGCGGCCCCGGCGGTGTCGCTGTCCGCGTACTTCGCCTCGAACGTCTGGTTGAAGCTCAGCGAGATCTGGTTCTGCTCGGTCAGGTTCTGGAGCCCGAAGACCGTGTCCTGGCGGCCCGTGAACGTCGGGGCGGGGGAATACGACCAGCTGAGGGAGGGCGAGATCTTGTGGCGGATGCGGCTGAACGGGCCGATCCCCGGCCAGAACCCGTACACGGACGTGTTCACGCCGGCGCCCACCGCGAACCGCACCGGCTCATCGAGGAAGTCCCCCGTGGTCAGGGAGTCCCGGAGCGAGCCGCCGCCCACGCTCACGCTGGGCGTCAGCGTGGTGCCGGTCCAGAGGTTCTGCTGGTAGGAGGCCTGGGCGCCCCACCTCAGCCGCTCCCTGCGGGCCTCCGGGAGCGCCGAGTCGGCCAGCACGCCCGCGGTGTCGCGCTGGGGCTTGAAGCCCAGCAGGTCATCGCTGAAGGAGGCGGTCTGGGAGATGGAAAACCGACCGAAGCCCAGGCGCTGGTTCATGCTCGCGGCGCGCGCCTCCGTGTCCCGGTTCGTCGCGCCCGGGAGCGTGTCGGGGACGTCGACCGTCGTGCGGCGCACGTCGCCGCTCCCGTTCCAGGTGAGCGACGAGGCGCCGTCCGCGGAGGTGAACAGCGTGAGGGGCGAGAGCGTGAGGGACACGGACGGCAGCTCGGTGGTGACCCGCTCCGTGCTGAGCTGCTGCGTCCGGCGGGCGCTCGTGTTGATGCTGCCCCAGTCGAAGCTCCGGGTACCGCCGCCGCCGAGGGTGATGTTCCGGTTCAGCTCCCGCGGGCTGAAGGAGTTCCGCTTCACGAAGTCCGTGGACGAGACGTAGCCCCCGTTGAGGGACAGCCGCGTGCGCTCGTCCGGCTGCCAGCTGTTGGACGTGTTGAGCGTCAGGTCCCTGCGCCCCGCCTCCCGCCAGTAGTTCGTGAGGGTCACGCCGCCATTCAGGAACTGGCGCAGCCACCGATAGCTGAACGCGCCGGTCACCGCCGACCAGTTCCCGCTGAACCACTCGTACGTGGCGCGGGCGCTCATGTAGTCGTTGAGCGCCCAGTAGAACCCGAGGTTCGAGATGTGGCGGTTGTAGCCGGACTGGTTCCGCACGATGTCGTTGGTGCCGAACTGCGGCATGAGCAGCCCGCTCCGGCGATCCCGCTTCATGCTCTGCACCATCCACGGCAGCCAGAACACCGGGACGTCCTCGAACCGCAGCGTCACGTCCCGGGCGATCATGACATCGTTCTCCCGCATCTTCAGCGACCGGGCCCGGAAGGTGTAGTGCGGCTCCGGCAGGTCGCAGGAGGTGAACTCCGTCTTCTCGCCGTACAGCTCGGTGTTCTCCCCGGCCGTCAGGAGGTAGACCCGGTTCTCCGCACCCCGCACGTACCACGTGGCGCCCTGCGTGAACGTCGTTCGGGCCCCCTCGGCCATGCCGAGATCCCGCGCGATGTCGTAGCACACGCGCCAGCTCTCCACCGGCTCCTGCTCCCCCTCCAGGACGGGGTTGCCGTACCCGCACACGACGCCCGTCTGGCCGCTGTAGACGAGGAGCGAGTCGGAGCTCAGCGCGTTCCGCCCCCGGCCCACTCGGGACCGGCCGCTGAGCCGGAGCCGGTCGTCACCGGCCTCGAACACCGCGCCTTCCGCCTGGTACTCCGTGACCTCGTAGCCCTCGAGCGTCCGGAGCAGCGCCAGGATCGAGTCCTCCCGCAGCGGCCTCTCGGGCCCCCGGACCGGGTCCCCGACGACGATCTGCCGGCGCGGCAGGTCAGGAGGCCCCGGGGGGCCGGCGAGGGAGTCGGCGGCCAGGGAGTCGGCGGCGAGGGAGTCGGCGGCGGTGTCGGGCTGGACGGGGCTCGTGGGCAGCGCGCGCAGGCGGCGGAGGGCGCGCTCGCGGGGGGAGAGCGTGTCCGCGGCCGCGGAATCGACCCGGACCGTATCCTGCTGGGCCGCCGCGGGTGCGGTCGCCAGGAGCGGGGCCAGGAGGAGGACGCACGCCGCCCACCCCGCCCGCCCGGCGGCCCCGCCCACGGCGCTCGCCCCGCTCCGGATCAGACTCCCGCCCACTGCTGCGGCTCCTCCTCCTTCTCCGCCCGTTCGGCCCGCGCCCTGCGGCGTTCCACGAGCCTGGCCAGCCCGATCCCGAGCTCGTAGAGGAGCAGCAGCGGGACCATCATGAACACCGTGAGGATGACGGCGTCCCCCGGCGTGACCAGCGCGGCGACCACGGTGATGAGCACCACGGCCCAGCGGCGCCCCTTCGCCAGCATCTTCGCGTCCACGACGCCGAGGACTGCCAGCACCAGGAGTACCACCGGAAGCTCGAAGACGATCCCGAACACGAGCAGCGTGCGCACGACGATGCTCAGGTACGGGCCGATGACGATGGTCTGCTGGAGGCTCTCCGTCTGGAACCCGGCGGCGAAGTCGAACATCATGGGGAGGGCGACGAAATAGGACAGCGCCATCCCGCCGATGAAGAGGAGGAGTCCCAGGTAGAGGGCGGGGACGATGGACCGCTTCTCCTCCTTCGTCAGCGCCGGGGCGAGGAACACCCAGATCTGGTAGACGACGATGGGGAGGGCGAGCAGGACCCCGACGACGAGCGTGAGCCGGAGGGTGATGAAGAAGGGGTCCATGGGGCTGAGGTAGCCGAGCTTGCCATCGCCCAGGAGCGGGCTGATGGGGCGGATCAGGAGCCCCAGCACGTCGAGCCGGGTGACGATGAACCACCCCGCCAGGGCGCCGACCGCGATGGCCAGCAGGCTCCAGATGATGCGCCAGCGCAGCTCCTCGAGGTGGTCCAGGAAGGGCATCTCGTCGGAGCCGCGGCTCCGCCGCCGGAAGAACTTCGGATTCTGACTCAGAGGGGGAGCTCCGCCTGGTTCTTCTTCTGCGCGAGCCGGGCCCGGGCCTCGTTGAGGTCCTCCAGCTCCTCCACGAACTCGTCGATGTCCTGGAAGTTCCGGTACACCGACGCGAACCGCACGTACGCCACGTAGTCGCGCTCCCGCAGCCGCGCCATCACCAGCTCGCCCAGCTCCCGGCTCGGGATCTGGTCCCGCCCGCTCAGCTCGTCCTCGATGGCGTCCACCATGGCCTCGATGTCCGCCTCCGGGACCGGCCGCTTCACGCACGGCAGACGGATCGACCGCAGCAGCTTCTCCCGGTCGAAGGGCTCCACCGTCCCGTCGCTCTTGATCACCTGCGCGGGCCGCTCCTCCACCACCTCGTACGTCGTGAACCGGCGGCCGCACCCCGTGCATTCCCGCCGGCGGCGGATGGCCCGGCCCTCCCGGCTGGTCCGGGAGTCCACCACCCGGTCCTCGGTCTCATGGCAGTAGGGACAACGCATTCTCCCGCCCCCTGGCCTTCAAGACGGACGCCCGGCCGGAAGGTCTCCGCCGGGCGCCCCGTTTCAGAGCTGGTGCTGCCGGCCGGCGCTACCCGCCGAGCCGCTTCAGCGCCTCCTCCGCCAGCGCCCGGGCATCCGAGTTCGGATACCCCGAGATCACCCTGCGGAAGTACTGCCGGGCGCGATCGAGGTTCCGCTGCTCCTCGGCGATCACCCCCGCGCGGTAGAGCGCGTTGGGCGCCGCCTCCGAGTCCGGCCACCGCTGCAGGACCCGGTCGAAGGCCTGCATGGCCGCGGTCCAGTTCCGCTCCATGGCGTACGTCTCGCCGATCTGCCGCTGCGCCTCGGCCGCCACCGGCGCGGTCGGGAAGCTGTCCACCACCATCTGGAACGCCCGGCGCGCCGACATGGCGTTGCCGCGGGTGACCTGCTCGTTGCCGATCTCGTACAGCTCCAGCGCCTCGTCGAACGTCGCGGCATCCCCCTCCCGCGGCGGCCCCGGCGGCGGCCGGTCGCCCGGGGGCGCCACCCCGGACTGCCCCAGGGAGCGCGCCGCCTGGGAGAGCTGCTGGTCGAGCTGGTTGAGGCGGACCTGCACCTGCCCCGTCAGCTGGCCGACCTGCTCCAGCTGCTCCTTCAGCTGCGTCAGCTGGTTCGCCAGCTCGCCCCGCACGTTCAGCAGCCGCTCCGTCGTCAGGGTCAGCGAATCCAGGATCTCCCGGTTCTGCTGCTGCAACAGGAGGTAGATCGAGTCCTGCCGCACCTCGAGCCGCCCCAGGTCCCCGCGCATGTCGCGGATGTCCCGCTTCGTCGCGCACCCCGTCCCCAGCACCGCCACGACCGCCACGGCCGCCAGGGGACGGACGAGCCGGCGGGCGCGGGTTCCCCCGCGCCCGCCGCGTCCAGCCGATCGGAATCCTGTCCGGATCAATTGCCGCCCGGGTTCCGGAGCGTGTCGCCGCCGGCGATCACCGTGAACTCGTCACGCCGGTTCTGCGCCCACGCCTGCTCGTTGCTCGCCCGCACCAGCGGCCGGTCCTCGCCGAAGCTGACGGTCTCGAGCCGCGAGGCGGGGATCCCGAAGCCGACCAGGAAGTCCCGGGCGGCATCCGCCCGGCGCTGCGCCAGCGCGAGGTTGTACTCCACGGAGCCCCGCTCGTCCGCGTGGCCCGCGATGCGGAGCCGGACGTTGGGATTGGCCCGCAGGACCGCCAGCTTCCGCATGAGCCGCTGTTCGGCATCCGACCGGATCGCCGCCCGGTCGTAGTCGAAGTTGATCATCTCCTGGAGGATCGACCGCGCGGCCTCGGTCTCCCGGGCCGCCGCATCACGGGCCGCCCGCTCGGCGGCGAGGCGGTCCTGCTCGGCGCGGCGCTCCGCATCCAGCCGCGCCTGCTCCGCCCGCGCCGCCTCGAGGCTGTCCGCCCGCCGCTGCGCCGCCAGCTCCGCCGGCGTGGGCCCTTCGGGCTCCGGGTTACCGCCACACGCGGCCGCGCTGCCCAGGGCCAGAGTGGCGATCATCAGGGGGATCATCAGACGGTGCTTCATCGCGTGCCTCTCCTCGGTTCGGTTGATGGTTCCGTCGACCTCTCACACCGCGCTCACGGCCGCGCCGCGAGCGATGACACGTTCACCAGCACGGGCGACCACGCGGGCATCCGGTACCGGCCCCCCGTCACCAGGGGCCGGATGCGCCCCGTGACGAGGTCGATAACATACAACCCCATCCCGTCCTCGCGCACCCCGCTGAACACGATGTGCCTGCCATCCGGCGCCCAGCTCGGGTCCTCGCTCCGCCCCCGACTCGTGATCTGCTGCACCGGGGCGCCCGGCCGATTGGCGTCGGCCACCATGATCTGGAACACGCCGCCACGGGACCGGCCGTGGAACACGAGCTGGCTGCCGCGGGGGGACCATTCCGGGGAAGTGTAGTATCCCGCGCCCCCGACTTCAAATGCCGTGACCAGGATCGCGTCCCCGCCCGCGGCCGGCATGGTGAAGATGTGGGGGTTGCCGAGGCGGTCCGACTGGAACGCGAGCCGGCTCCCGTCCGGAGAATAGGACGGGTGCATGTCGATGCGCGGCTGCCGGCTGAGGCGTCGCAGGCAGCAGTTCCGCGCCACGTCCCACTCGTGGATCTCCATCCCGCGGTCCACCCACAGCGCCATGGCCATCCGGTCGCCCGCCGGCGCGTAGGAGGGCGTCTGGGCCAGGGTCCGCAGCTCCGTCAGCGGCCGGACTCGCCCGGTGCGGAGGTCCCGCTCGACCAGGCTGTTGCGCTCCTCGTCGCCGTACTGGTAGGCGAGCCGCATCCCGTCCGGGGACCAGGCGGGGGAGTAGAGGCGGAGGTGGGCGTCCATCCGCTCCAGGTTCTCGCCGTCCGAGTCCACCAGCAGCAGCTCGTAGGTGCCATCCCCCAGGTGCCGCGTCAGGGCGATCCGCGTCGCCGCGATCCCCGGCTCGCCGGTGGCCCAGCGCACCACCTCGTCCGCGGCGGCGTGGACGGCCATGCGGAAGCCGTCGTCATGCAGCTCCGGGAGCTGGAACAGGCGGATCTCCTTCATCGAGCCGTACACGACGTCGTGCAGCGCCAGCCGCAGCCGGTAGCCGCCCGCCTCTCCCCGCTCCATCCCGCCGGTCACCAGGTAGACGACGCCGAGGTCGTTCCAGCGGGAATAGTCGGAGCCCTCCCGGAGCGCTTCCGGGATGCTCGTGAGCATGTCGAAGCGGTCGGAGTAGTCCAGGTCCCGCTGGAGGATCCGGTGCGCGTCCTCCACCGCCGACCCCGCGCTCCCGGTGAACGGCTGCACCGCCATCCGCGGCCGGTACTGCGTCTCGTAGACGAGCTTCAGCTGCACGCCCTTGGGCAGCGCCGTGTCGCCCGGCACCTGGGCGGACCCGGGGCGGGGCGCCAGGAGTCCCACCCCGGCGGCCGCCATCACCAGCGCTGCCACGATCCCTGTCTGCTTCACGATTCCAGCCTCCCGATCATGCTCGACCCTTTCACCCCCCGCGCCCCAACCGCGCCCCTACCGCGGCGGCTCGACCTCGAGCTGCACCGGCAGCGTCGGCGCGGCGAAGCCGTCGGGGAGCGGACCGAACGCGCCCCGGTTCGCCGCCGTCTCGATCGCCCCCTGGACCGCGAAATCGAACCGCCTGTTTCCCGACGGGCGCACCATCCGGATGTTCCGCACGCTCCCGTCCTGGAGGATCTCGAAATACACCACGCCGCGCGGATTGCTCTCGTCGCTCCAGCGGAAGTAGCGGTGCACCTGGATGATGACGTTGTTCAGGTATTCCGGGTACGGGAACTCCCGTCCCTCGGTGTTGATGTTCAGACCCTCGCCCCCGGCGTCGGGTCGAGGCTCGCTCGGCGTCGTCTGCCGCGGCGGCGTGGCCGGCGGCTTCTCGGTCCGGGGCTCCTCCACCTTCTTCTCCGGCGGCGTCTCGGGCGGCTTCTCCTCGACCGTCGCCTCCGGCTCCGGCCTCACCCGCTCCGGCTCGGGCTCCGGCTGCGGCGCCACCTGCGCCGGCGCGGCCGGCTCCACGGCCTCGGTGGGCGGCGGCGAGACGAGGTTGATGCGGATCGTCTCGAACTCGATGACCTCGGGCGGGTGCGCGAACACCACCACGGGGGTCACGATGATCCCGTGGATCAGGACCGAGATCCCGATGGCGCGGCGATCCGGTCGCCGGCTCATGGCCGTCTGCTCCTCGGCAGCGTCTCGAGCACCAGGTTCACCTGCGTCACCTCCAGCTCACGTAGCATCCCGAACAGCTCCATCACCTCGCCATACGACACCCGCCGGTCCCCCCGGACGAACACGGGCGGATCGTTCCTGTCCCTGAGGTACCCCGGAAGGAACTCCAGGAACTCCTCCCGCGACGCCATGGGCGTGTCATCGAGGAAGATCTGCCCATCCTCGGCCATCGTGACGACCGCCCCCTCCGTCTGCGTGATCGGCCCCGCCTGCGTCCGCGGCAGCTCCACCTCCACCCCGCCCTGGAGGATCGGCGCGGTGATGATGAAGATGACGAGGAGCGTGAACGCCACGTCCACGAGGCTCGTCACGTTGATGTCCGCCGTGAGCGGGAGGCTGCCGCGGGCGCGGCCCTGACCGGCCTGCCACACGGCTAGGCTCGCTCCGCTTGCAGGAGCGCTCGCTGCGCTCGCATCAGGGCTCGCTTCGCTCGCATCAGGGCTCGCTCCGCTCGCATGCGGGCTCGCTGGCGCTCGCATGAGGGCTCGCTCCGCTCGCATGCGGGCTCGCTGGCGCTCGCAAGGGGCGGCGCGCTTCGCTCCGGGCGGGGGGGCGTGCGGCTTGCGCGGCGGGGGCGCGGGTCCTCCCGAGGACGCGGGCCAGGCCGCTTGCGCGCCGCAGGCGCGCCCGATGCGAGGCCGCAGGCCGAGCCCGATGCGAGGCCGCAGGCCGAGCCCGCTTGCGCGCCACAGGCGCGCCGCGCGCCGCAGGCGCGCTCACAGCAGCCCCTCCTTCGCCAGCGCCCCGATGAACTCCGACGCGAACCCCTCCAGCTCCCCGCCGAAATAGTTGAGCCGGCTCACGAAGTAGTTGTAGCCGATGACGGCGGGGATGGCGACGGCCAGCCCGGCCACGGTGGTCACCAGGGCCTCGGCCACGCCGGGCGCCACCGCGCCGATGTTGGCGCTGCCGGTGGCGGTGATGCCGAGGAAGGCGTTCATGACGCCGATGACGGTGCCGAGGAGGCCGAGGAGGGGCGATACGGTGCCGATGACGGCGAGCCAGACGAGGCCGGCGGCGATGTCGTCGCGCTCCTCGGCCTGGGCCTTCTCGAGGACCAGGCGCATGGCCTGGAGCTGGGCCTCCGAGATCCCCCCGCCGTGCGGGGCCTCCTCCGTGAGGGCGCCGGGGCGCAGCTCGTTGAAGAACGTCAGCCCCTGGCGGAAGACCTTCGTGTAGGGCGAATCCGGGAGCCGGGCGAGGGTGCGGTAGGCGTCCCGCAGCCGGGGCGTCTTCTCGATGGCCTGGAGGAAGCGGACACCCTGCCGGCCGAGCTTCCGGAACTGGCCCCACTTCCAGACCATGATGGACCAGCTCGCCAGGGAGAAGGCCGCGAGGACGATGAGGATGATCTGCGTGGATGGCGTGCCTCCCAGGATCATGTCCATCGGCCCCGTCGGGGCCGGTCCCACCTGCGCGATCAGACTGGCCGCACTGACATTCACCGCGCGATCATCTCCCGTTCGATGTGGTCCAGGGTCTTCCGCAGCCCATCGCGCAGGGACGTGCGGGGGGCCCAGCCGGTGCCCCGCAGCTTCGAGACGTCCAGCGAGGAGTGCCGGAGCTCCCCCGTGCGTTCCGGGGCGTGCTCGACACCCAGCTCCCGGTCGCCCGCGGCCATGATCTCGCGGGCGAGGTCGTTCACCGACGTCTCGCGGCCGGTGCCGACGTTGTACGCGCGGTCATCGAGGGCGGTTCCCGGGGCCGCCAGCGGCAGCTCGGCGGCGGCCAGGTTGGCGGCGACGACATCGCCCACGTAGACGTAGTCCCGGGTCTGCTCGCCATCGCCGTAGATCGTGAACGGCCGCCCCTCCAGGACCCTGCGTCCGAAGATGGCCACCACGCCGGCCTCCCCGTGGGGGTCCTGGCGCGGGCCGTAGACGTTGGAGTAGCGGAGCGCCACGTACTCCAGGCCGTGAATGGCGGCGTAGTAGTAGAGGTACTGCTCGCCCGCCAGCTTGGTGACGCCGTACGGTGAGCGGGGGAGCTTGGGCGCGGTCTCGGGCGTGGGCCGCACGTCCGGCTCGCCGTAGACCACGCCGCCCGAGGACACGTAGACGACCCGGCTGCCGTGCCGCCGCGCGGACTCCAGGACGTTCAACAGCCCATCGATGTTGATGCGCGCGTCCCGCCTGGGGTCGGACACCGAGATCCGGACGTCGATCTGCGCGGCGTGATGGCTGACCAGGTCGAACCGGACGTCGTCGCAGAGCTGCACGAGGGCCGGGTCGCCAATGCCCATGCGGTGGAACTCCGCGCCACGGGGCAGGTTCGCCTCGCGGCCGCTGGACAGGTCGTCCGCGACCCACACCCGGTCACCACGCTCGAGGAACGCCTCCGCCACGTGGCTGCCGATGAACCCCGCCCCACCCGTCACCAGGACCCTGCGGCTCATCCCCCCCTCATTTCGTCGTGTCGTGCTCGGTGAGGTCGAACAGGTACCGGGCCGTGTCCGCGATCACCGGACGACCGTTCCCCACCCCCTCCTTCAGCCGCACCGTCGGGTCGTGGAGCAGCTTGTTCGTCAGCTGGATCGCCAGCGCTTCCACCACCGCCCGGTCCTCCGGCGACAGGTGTGCCAGCTTCCGCAGCGCCTTCTCCAGCTCCGCCGCCCGGAGCCGCTCCGCCCGATCCCGCATCGCCCGGAGCACCGGGACCACGTCCAGCGAGGCGTACCAGCGCCAGAAGTCTTCCACCGCGGCGTCCACGATCGCTTCGGCGTCCGGGACCTGGTTCTCCCGGCGCGCGCGGTTGTCCTCGACGATCTGACGGAGGTCGTCGATGTCGTAGAGGAACACGCCGCTCACCTCGCCCGCGGCCGGCTCCACGTCCCGCGGCAGCGCCAGGTCCACGACCAGGAGCGGGTCCTGCCGACCCCGGGGGAACACCTCGTCCAGCATCGCACGCGTCAGCATGTAGTGGGGCGCCGCCGTGGCCGACATCACGATGTCGGCCTCCCGCAGCAGCCGCGGCAGGTCCTCGTAGCCGGCGCTCCGCCCCCCCACCTTCGCGGCCAGCGCTTCCGCACGGCGCGTCGTCCGGTTCGCCACGACGACGTTCTCCACCGCGTCCCCGGCCAGACACTCCAGCGCCAGCTCGCTCATCTGGCCGGCGCCCAGGATCAGCGCGCGATGACCCTTCAGGGAGCCGAAGATCTTCCGCGCCAGCTCCACGGCCGCCGACGGGACCGACGCCGCGCCCGTCCCCAGCCGCGTCTCGCTCCGGACGCGCCCGCCCACGGACAGCGCGCTCTCGAACAGCCGGCTCAGCACCGGCCCCACGACGCCCCGCTCCCGCAGCGCCAGCGCGGTCTCGTAGGCCTCGCGCACCTGCCCCTGGATCTGCGCCTCGCCCACCACCATCGAGTCCAGGCTGCTGGTCACCCGGAACAGGTGCCGCACCGCGTCCTGCGCCGAGCGGCGGTAGAGATACCGCTCCGCCTCCGCCGGCGCCATCCCCGCCCGCTCGGCCAGGAGGGCGCGGGCCGCGTCCTGCGCGGCCTCGGTGCGGTCGTCCCCCGCCGCGCCATACAGCTCCGTCCGGTTGCACGTGGACAGGAGCACCGCCTCCCGCACCACGCCCGCCGACGTGAGCTCCGCCAGCGCCTCCCGCGCCTCGCCCTCGGAGAAGACGAAGCGTTCCCTGACCTCCACCGGCGCCGTCTCGTGATTGAGCCCCACCACGGCAATGGACATGGCGCTACAGGAACAGCCGGCCGGACGGCACGGCCACCCGCAGGACGATGTACGCCACGACCACGACGACGAACCCCACCACCGCCACCGTCGCCGCCCGCCGGTCGCCGCTGACGCCACGCCGACGCGCGAGGAGCGCCCCGGCGAAGACCAGCCAGGTGAGGATCCCCCACGCGATCTTCGTCGAGAGACCCCCGGCGCCGGCGAACCGCGTCACCCAGACGGTCCCGGCCATGAGCCCGAGCGTCAGCGCGACGAACCCGGTGACCAGCGCACGCCGCCCCACGCGGTCCAGCGTCTCGAGGGACGGGAAGAAGCGGAACATGCGGCCGAACCGCTTCCCCTTCAGCTCGCGGAACTGGAGGAGGTAGAGGAGCCCCGCCGCGAAGGCCAGCGCCAGCGCGGCATAGCCCAGGAGCGACGGGACGACGTGGAACAGGAACCAGATCCCGTCGAAGCGCAGCGGCTCGCCGGCGGGGACGATCCCCAGCAGGAGCGCGGCGGCGCACAGGGCGGCGACGAACGGCAGGAGCACGACGCCGAGGGGCCGCGCCTCCTTCAGCACGCCGGCCAGGAGGAGGGAGGTCGCCGTCAGGAAGGCGAGCGTCGAGAGCGACGGCCCGAGCCCCACCAGGGGGAGGTCGTCGTAGCGGGTCGTGAAGACGGCGAGCCCGGCCGCGTGGAGCCCGAGTCCGCCGAGGAGCAGGACCAGCGCCAGGACGGGCGGGTGGCGCCGGGCGGCGGCCAGGGACGCGCCGAGGACCGCCGCGGCGCCGCCATACAGGAGGAGTGCGAGAAGATGTAGACTCGCTACCACGACCTCACGGCATCGCGCGGATCCGCCGGACCCTGATGCCGTCCTCCAGCACGGGGAGCGTGACCTTGTCCACCATGAAGGTGGCGTGCCCCTCCGTCACCCGCAGGATCCGCAGCTCCGCCACCTGCTCGGGCGGCAGCTCCTCGATCGACCGGCCGAACTCCTCGACGCCGCTCCGGCGCGCCCGCCGCTCGGGCAGGTACGCCGCGAACACATCGCCCACCTTCACGCCGTGCCGCGCGCCCAGGTTGATGAAGCCGCGCTCGGTGCGGCCGTACAGCGGCTGCTCGGTCACGAAGTCCACCACGCGACCCTCGAGGTCCGGGGCCGCCACCGGTCGGGCGACCTCCCTCAGGAAGGCCGGGAACAGCGCGAGGGGCAGCACCAGCTGGTCCAGGTAGACCGGCTCGAACTGCACGTCGATCTGCCCCTCCATCACCTCGTCGTGGTGCGCCAGAACCGTCACCAGCGCCGTCGGATGGATCACGCGGCCGCTCCCGCCCGGAGTCAGGCGGCGCCCCGGCCGGACCAGCTGCACACGGCTCCCGACCTCCGGCCGCACTCGCCCCGCGTAGCCGAGGTACACCATGTCCTTCGGGTGCGCCGTCGGCCGGCTCTCCCGCCCCGCCAGCTCCACCGTCCGCGACGGACGGATCATCCGCCCCATCACCTCCAGGGCGCCCGGGTCGGCGATGAACTCCGCCGAATGGAACTCGCCCGGCTTCACCGCGAGCGGCGTCTCCGCCTCCTCGGTGAGGATCGTCGCACCCCGGACCTGCTGGTCTATGGGCATCGGGAAGAAGACCGTCCGCAGCGGCCGGTCCACGCGGTGCACCGCCACCGTCGCCGGCGGCATCCGGTCTTCCGCGGCGAAGAGACCCGGGATGACCAGGACCTCGTCGGGATAGATCCAGTGTGGATCCTCCACGACCGTGGTGTTCACCTCGTAGATGGAACGCCACCCGAACGGGTTGCTGAAGTAGTGGGCGGCGAGATCCCAGAGGGTGTCCCCCTTCCGCACCACATGCTCGCGCGGTCGCTCCCCCTGCTGCGGCTCCTGGCCGGCCAGCGGCGTCGCGACGAGAAGCCCTACGAGGCTCGCGGTCACCAGTCTCACGTGCCCTCCTTGGAGCAGGTCCCCTGCGGGCGCGGGCCGCTCGGGCGCACACCTCCGGCTCACGGAAGTGGACCGGGTCGTCCCGGTGACGGCCCCGATGCGGTAGGGAGATTCGACAAAAGCTATGCGCGGCACGGACGTATGTCAATTTGCGCGACGCGCTTGGACGCGCTTGGGTCAATTTGCGCGACGCGCTCGGGGGGCGCGTCGCGGGCTCGGCCTGGCGGCCTCGGCGAGCCCTCTTGCGAGCCGAAGGCGAGCCCGGCCCGGGAGCGCGCCCGCGCCGGCCGCGTCAGCGGGCGGCGCGGGCGAACTCCCGGGCCCAGTAGGTGATGATGAGATCCGCCCCCGCCCGCCGGATCGACAGCAGCGCCTCGCGCATGGCGGCGTCCTCGTCCAGCCAGCCCAGCCGCGCGGCGGCCTTGATGGCGGCGTATTCGCCGCTGACATGGTAGGCGCAGACCGGGTAGCCGGTCTCGTCCTTCACGCGCCGGACGATGTCGAGGTACGCCAGCGCCGGCTTGACCATCACGATGTCGGCGCCCTCCTCGATGTCCAGGAGCACCTCCCGCAGCGCCTCCTCCGCGTTGGCCGGGTCCATCTGGTACCCGCGCCGGTCCCCCTCCTGCGGCGCGCTCTCGGCCGCGTCCCGGAACGGCCCGTAGAAGGCGGAGGCGAACTTGGCGGCGTAGCTGAGGATGGGGATGTGGCTGAGCCCGGCGTCGTCGAGGGCCTCGCGGATGGCCGCGACGCGGCCGTCCATCATGTCGCTCGGCGCGACCATGTCCGCCCCGGCCTCCGCGTGGCTCACCGCCTGCCGCGCCAGCAGCTCCAGCGTCTCGTCGTTGCGCACCTCGCCGTCCCGCAGCACGCCGCAGTGCCCGTGCGACGTGTACTCGCACATGCACACGTCCGTGATGACGACCAGCTCCGGCAGCGCTCCCTTGAGCGCCCGCACCGCCGTCTGCACCACGCCGTCCTCCGCCCAGGAGCTGCTCCCCTTCGCATCCTTGGACGATGGGATGCCGAACAGGATCACGGCCGGGATCCCCAGATCCCACGCCTCGCGCGCGTCCCTCAGGAGCTCGTCCACCGACGTCTGGGCGACGCCCGGCATGGACCCCACCTCCTTCCGCACCCCTTCCCCGGGTACGACGAACAGCGGGAGGATCAGGTCGTCCGCCGTCACCCGCGTCTCCCGCACCATGCGCCGCAGGGTCGGGGTGCGCCGCAGCCTGCGCGGGCGGTAATCCGGAAAAGCGCTCATCGCCCCCCTCCCTCTCTCCAAGGCGACGTCCCCGCCGCCGTTTGTAACAACGCAACTTTCAAGGCCAGGCCCCCTGCTCGCCCTGCCCCCCCTGCTCCTCCAACTCGATCACCTTCCGCAGCACCAGCGCGTCCTCCTTCGGCCGCGCGTAGTACCCCGTGCGCCGCCGGACCACGCGGAACCCGTGGCGCTCGTACAGCCGCCGGGCGCCGCGGTTGGAGACGCGGACCTCGAGGTAGAGCTCGCGGACGCCGCGCTCCCGGGCCAGGTCGAACACGCTGGCCAGGAGCCGGGCGCCGATGCCGTGGCCTCGCCATTCCTCGGCCACGGCGATGTCGCCGAGCTCCGCCTGGTCGAGCACGACCCACACGGCCGCGTAGCCGACGATGTCCCCCGCCCGCCCCGCCCGCCCCGCCCGCTCCGCGACCCGGAGGTACGCGTCCTGGCGGTCGAGCAGCCCACGGAACGTGGCCGGCGTCCAGGGGACGGTGAAGGACGCGCGCTCGATCTCCAGCACGCGCGGCAGGTCCGCCTCCGTCATGGGCCGGACCTCCACCGGCGGTGACGGCATCGACTCGCTCACCGCGCCCGGATCCCGCGCCCGCGTGGCCATGGTCAGCCCCGCACGCCGCGCTCGGCGCTGGATGCCCGGATGTACGCGGGCTCCCAGGCCGGCACGTCGGCCACCCACCCCGCCCCCGGGTCCCGGGCGGCGAGCCAGAGCAGGGTCGACGCGCGGGGATGCGCCGGCGCGTCCATGACGGCCGCACCCGCGCGCTCGAGGTCGTCGCGGTAGCGGCGGGCGCCATCGCCGACGAAGACCGGGGCCGCGGACGGCCGTTCCGGGGGCGGTCCCGACGGCGCCGCCGCGAGGCCGATGGCACGCAGCACCTCCTGCACCGGTCCGACCATGGGCGCGAGCACCTCCTCGAGGACGCCGCCGCCGACCCGCCAGCACCCCGCGTACACCTCGCCCCGGCGCGCGTCGAACAGGGCGCAGACCGGGCCGGTCGCGCCGACGCCGGCGGCCAGCGCGAGCAGGCTGGGGAAGGAGCGGAGCGGCACGTCCAGCGCCGCCACGAGCCCCTTCGCGGTGGCCCCGGCGACGCGGACGCCCGTGAACGAGCCGGGCCCGCCGCCCACGACGACCTCCTCCACCGCCTCCCGCTCCACGCCCGCGGCCTCCAGGGCATACTCCAGCGCGAGGAGCGCACTCTCGGCGTGACGGGTCTGCACCCCGAGGCCGACCTCCGCCAGCACCCGGTCGTCCCGGGCCACGGCCACGGTGCCGAAGGACGTCGAGGTCTCCAGCGCGATCCGCATCATGACCGCGCCTCTTGGTCGGGGGGCGGGACCGCCGGCGCCCCGCCGCGCCGCTGCACGGCGACGCGCCGGAGCGACTCCTCCCCCTCCACGAACGAGAGCGTCACGTCCCAGCGGTCCCCCGGCATCAGCGACTCCGCCCGCTCCGGCCATTCCACCAGCACGATCTGATCGCCCTCCCCCAGCTCGCGCCACCCCAGCTCCCAGACGTCCTCCGGATCCTCCAGGCGGTACAGGTCGAGGTGATGGATGGCCACGCCGCCGCGCCCCTCGTAACTGAACAGCAGGTTGTAGGTCGGCGACGGCATCCGCCCCGCGACCCCCGCCCCCCGCGCGACCGCCCGCGCCAGCACCGACTTCCCCGCCCCGAGGGGACCGCGCAGGCCAATGACCAGCGGCAGCGCCAGCCCACCCGCGCCCGCGGCCTCCCCGAGACCCTTGCCCCAGGCCTCCAGCGCCTGTTCCGTCATGGTCCATTCGCGGCGCGGGGGCATCCGGGGCGTGGTGGCGGGCATCGCGGACATGGCGGGAAGATAGGGGAA
>DATKBW010000195.1:0-7348 GCA_035513575.1 Longimicrobiales bacterium
TCTCAGGGCTCGCCGAATCCCCGCAGGAGCGTGGCGGTCACGGGGAAATGGTCGGAAGGATAGCGGCCGGCCGCGCTGGTGGTGACGATGGAGGCCTCGAGAACGTCCCAGTGGGGAGAGACGAGCACGGCGTCGATCTTCTCGCCCGACCGGTCGCCGGTGAAGGCGTGGAACGTCCCGACGGGGTCGCCGGGCCGCAGGACGGGGAAGCTGTCGCGCAGCCGGACGCGGGCGTCGCCGGTCTCCAGCAGGGCCCGGAAGGCCGGGTTGGCGGGCCCGGCGTTGAAGTCGCCCATGAGGACGACGGGCTGGCCCGGGGCGTTCCTGGCGATCCAGTCGACGACCAGGGCCGCGCTCCGCTCGCGCGCGTTCTGCGACTCGTGATCCCAGTGCGTGTTCAGGACGGTGAGGGAGTCGCCCGTGGCGGCGTCCACGAAGCGGGCCCAGGTGACGACCCGCGGGTACCGGTTCCCCCAGGACATGGAGCCGGGAGCGCCGGGGGTGTCGGACAGCCAGAAGGTGCCGTGGTCGAGGACGGTGAGGCGGGAGCGGTCGTAGAGGATGGCGGAGTACTCGCCGGCCTCGACCCCGTCGTCCCGCCCCGCACCCACCTCGCCCCGGCGGCGCAGGGCGTCGCCGATCTCGTCGAGCTGGAAGCGGAGCGCCTCCTGGACGCCGAGGATGGCCGGGTCGAACGCCTGGATGGTCCGCATCAGCAGCGCGCTGCGGTACACCCAGGAGTCCGCGCCGTCAGTGGCGCTGCCGTAGCGCACGTTGAACGTCATGACCCGGAGCTCGGCCGGTTCGTCTCCCGGCGCGCCGGCGCCGCCAGGGGCGCCGGCGCACGCGGCAGCGGCGGCGAGGGCGAGCGCGGGGATGAGACGCGCGGGAAACGGGGGGAGGCCGGGTGCGCTGGACGAGCGGGGCATGGGGACACCTGTCGCTGGACGATTCGGACGGATTGCCACGATGACGCCCGGGCGCGGGCGCTGTCAAAATCGGCGTCCTGCCCATGCAGGCGCTCGGGCGGTGCGCCGGGTCGTGCGACTGGCGTCAGTGGCGCTCGATCTCCGCTTTCAGCCTGTCCAGCGCATCGGCGATGGCGACCAGCTCGCCGCGGGCCCGCGTCAGTCGCTCCCGCTGCGTCTCGATGAAGCGGCGGTACGGCTCGATCGTCTCGTTGATCCGCTGCGCGGACGCGGCGATCTCCTCGTGCGCCTGGCGCTCCAGCGCGCCGCTGAGCTGCTCCCGCAGCTCGGCGACGCGCTCGCCGAACTGCCGCCTGGCCACGCGCCGCTTGTGCGGGATCAGGTAGAACCCGCCGACGGCGAGGACGGTGGCGAGGAGGATGCCGGTGACATCGGCGGCCGCGCCCGTGATGAGGGTGGCCACGAGCGTGCCGAGGCCGACAGCGCCCACCTCGGCCAGAGCGGTGGTGGCGAAGGTGCCCTGGATCTCGTTGGCGATCTTGCGCGCCTCGGCGTCCCGGTTGTAGCCGCCGACGACCTCGTGGGCCAGCCGACCGATGGACCCGAGCAGCGCCTCCCGGTTGTAGCGGAACGCGCCGAGGTCGCCGAGGAGCTCCTGGTCGTGCTCGCCGATGCGGCGGCGGTCGATGTGGCGCTCGATCTCCTGCCAGACCTGGAGGTTGCGCTCGACGATCCAGTCGACCACGCGACCGACCTCCGCCTGGATCCGCTCGGGCGTGTCGGCGATCACCTGCCGCTCGAACTCCCGGCGCACGGCGTCGGTATCCATCAGCGACTTGATGCGGCCGATGCGGATCGTCTCCTCGAAGAACGCGTCGCCGCGCCGCTGCATCTCCAGGAGCAGCATGTCGATCTGCGACAGGCGCGGCCGGAGGTCGCGCAGCATCGTCTCGTGGAACTCGACGAGCTTCTGGTCGATGCGCTCCAGCGCTGCGACATCCTCGCCGAGGAGCCGGAGGCGCTCGTACGCGACGTCACGGTAACGCGCCGCCAGCCGTAGCCCGACGTTGACCGGGTTCAGCAGCTTCAGCCGCACCCGCTCCTCCTGGTCCAGCGTCTCCAGGAGGTAATCCTCCATCGCCCCGAACGCCGCCTCCCAACGTCCCTCGTCGCCGGCCGCACGCGCCGCCATCGCCTCGCGCGCGGAGACCTCGAAGACGTCCGGCTCGCGGCCGAGGAGGGCGGCGGCGTGCTCCCGCACGAAGGCGAGGACCTCGGCCCGCTCGGCGCCGTCGCCCAGGATGTCGATCTTGTTCACCACGACCACGATCTTCTTCCCCCACTCCCGGATCTGCTCGAGGAACGTGCGCTCGCTCTCGGTGAATGGCCGGTCGGCGGAGGTGACGAACAGGACGAGGTCGGACCGGGGCACGAAGTCGCGGGTCAGCTCCTCGTGGCGGCGGATCACCGCGTTGGTCCCCGGCGTGTCGACGATATTGAGCTCGCGGAGCACCTCCGCGGGGTGGGTCCGCTGGAGCAGGTACGGCTCCAGCATGCTGTCCGAGACCTCCGGGCCCCAGCGCAGCAGGTTGATCCGATCGGTGGTCGGCGTCACGCCTTCCGGCAGGACCCTGTCCCCGAGCAGCGCGTTGATGAAGCTGGACTTCCCCGAGTTGAACTCCCCGGCGACCACCAGCAGGAACAGCCCGTCGAGCTGCGCCCGCGCGTCGCGGAAATGGCGCAGGTCGTCCTCGGCGACATCCGCGCCGAACCCGCCGAGCGCTTCGGCCAGCCGCTCCAGGAGCTCCTGCTCGCGTGCGCGTAGCTCCTGCTCGCGCCGGGACAGCAGACTGCCCCGTCCCAGGATCCTGCCGATCGCCATACCCGCTCCCGTTTGCGTGGACCGCTGCGCGGCGGTGGCAACCCGTGTGCCGAACGGGCGGCCTAGGGCGTATGATAACTGCACGTGCCGGAGGACGCGGGCAACGAGCGGGAGGGCCCGGCAGCGAGGCGGGCCACCCGCCGGAGCAGGGCGGCTGCGCCCCCGGCTCAGCCGCCGAGGCTCATGATCTGGAAGATGGGCAGGTACATGGTGATGACCATGACGCCGAGGATGAGCCCCACGACGACGACCAGCGCGGGCTCGAGGGCCTTCACGAGCGCCTCGACCTGCATCTCGACCTCCGACTCGTAGAACTCGGACACCTTCTCGAACATCTCGTCCAGGCGGCCGGACTCCTCTCCCACCTGGACCATGCGGGCGACGAGCTTCGGGAGCACGCGGGTCTCGGCCAGGGCGCGGTGCACCGACTCGCCCTGCTCGATGTGCGACTGCGAGCGCTCGATGGCCCGCTGGAGCACGATGTTGTCGGTGGTGCGCGCGGCGGCGGGCAGCGTGTCCAGGAGCGAGACGCCCGACTTCAGCATGGACGCGGTGGTGCGGGTGAAGCGGGAGACGGCGGACTTCCGGATGAGCGGCCCGAGGATGGGCAGCCGGAGGAGGAGCGCGTCGGTCCAGCGGCGGCCGTGGTCCGAGTCATTGTACATCAGGAGCACGAGGGTGCCGGCGAGGATGGCGAGGGAGATGGGGACCCAGGAGACGGCGAGGGACTCGGAGGCCCGGACGAGCATGAGCGTGGGGAGGGGGAGCGCGACCCCGCTGGCGGCGAAGAGCCCCTTGAAGGTGGGGACGACGTAGAGGAGCATGACCACGAACGTCGCGAGCGCGACGAGGAGGACGACGGCGGGGTAGATCATGGCGCCGCGGATCCGCTGGCGGAGCGCCTGTGCGCGCTCCATGTAGTCGGCGAGGCGAAGCAGGGCCTGGTCGAGGCTCCCGCCCCGCTCCCCGGCGTCCACCATGTTCACGTAGATGGGGCTGAAGACGCGGGGCCGGTTGCGCATGGCTTCGGCGAGCGTCACCCCGCCTTCGACGTCGACGCGGAGTGCGCCGAGGGCGTCGCCGAGGACCTCGTCGTCGGTGAGGGACTGGAGGATGTCGAGGGTGAGGACGAGGGGGATGGCGGAGCGCACGAGGGTGGCGAACTGGCGGGTGAACAGCACGAGCGCCTTCATGCCCGGCGAGCGGCGGAGGCGGAACGACTGGTCCTTCCGCGCGGGCTTCACGCGCTCGGGGATGAGCTTTCGGGCGACGAGGACGCGGTTCGCCTCCTCCCAGGTCGCGGCCTGGATCACGCCGCGGCGCGGCGTCCCTTCGTAGGTCCGGGCCCGATAATCCCAGCCGCTCATCGCATCACCCGCGTCGCAGGGAACGTGGTCATCCGACGTCGAACCAGTGGCGCCCCGCGAGGAAGCGCGGGGCCGATGCCGCGGTGGCCCGGGAGACGGCGCAGGCGCTGTAGACCACGCGGGCCGGCGCGGCGATGGTGCTCTGGAGGGTGCCGCCGGTGCCGTTCCTCACCATGAGGGCTCCCGCGATGGTCGTGAAGCTGCCGATGTCGACGCTCCCCAGGACTACGACGAGGCCGTTGAAGCGGAGGGGCCCGGTCACCCTCAGATCGCCGTCCACGAGCAGGATCCCCTGCCCGACGCCGCCGCCGCCGAGGTTCAGGTTCCCCATGGCGTGGATCACCGGCAGGTAGTCGCTGCAGGGGCCGCCGGGGTCGGGGTCGCCCCAGTTCAGGGGGCTGCTCCGGTCGCACGTCCCGCCCGTGCTCACGGGCCCCACGGCCGTCGGGATGGAGGTGTTGCCGGCGAACACCACGTCCGCGCCGGCCGCGAGGTCGGCGAAGCTGCGGCCGGCGGGGGTCGCGAAGGTCACGTCGCCGATGGCGGGGTCTTCCGCTTCCGGCGGGTTCCCGCCGAGGGCGCCCCCGCTCTGGAGCCTGAGGTCCGCGAGGTCCGAGATCAGCACGCCGGGGACGTCCGGGCCCGGCGCGGTGCAGAGCGCCCCCCACCCGGGCGGGGTCCGGTCCGTGCCATCGATCTGCGGCGAGGGCCCCGCGCCGCCCCGCACAAGGAGCCGGCGCTGCACCGTGACGGCCGCCCGTGCCGCGCCGCCGGTGCCGCCACCCTCGACGATGGTGTAGAGCACCCGCTGCGCCCGAGCCGGGCCCGCCGGGCGCCCGATGGTCCGGACCCTGAACCGACGCACACCGGCGCCGTCGTCGATGCGCAGGATCACCGACCGGTAGGTGCCGCGTCCCGGCAGGGCGACCCAGCCGGTGTCGAGGCTGTCGCCCGGGGTCAGGTCGTCGGCGCCGGTGCCGGCCCAGCGGATCAGCGTGCGGTGGCCGCCGGCTTCGGCGGCGCGGAGCGCCGCGTGGGACAGGCGCATGGCCCGGTTGGCCTCGAGGTCCGAGCCGGCCACGTGGAGGGCGGTGAGGGCCAGCACGGTGCCCACGAGCATGAGCAGCAGCGCGACCGGGAGCGCGAAGCCCGGGGTCCGTTCCGTCACCGGTTCCTCCCGCGCAAGGCGATGGTGAGAGAGGCCGATCGGGGCTCGCCCCCCGCGGCGACCGGCGACTCGGAGCGGGCCGCGATCTCGACCCGCGCCACGCTTGCGGGGTCCGACGTCACGGCTCCGGCCGCGTCCAGGAACCGGAAGCGGAGCCCGGCCGTCGTCAGCGGTCCGGCCAGCACCTCGAGGTCGGCGCCGTGGCTCCGGGCGAGCCACCATGCGGCGCCGAGCTGGACCGGATGGTAGGTCCAGCTGCGGAAGGCCCGGAGCGGGTCGCCCGGCGCGAGGTCCCCCGTGCCCCCCTCCAGCTCCAGGACCGCGACCGTCCCTGCGCCGTAAGCGCAGCCCGGCACCGGCCCGGCAGGGTCGCGGGCGAGGATCCGGGCGACGCGCCAGCCGCCGGCGCCGTGGACCAGCAGGCTGTCGGGCCCCGTGAGCAGCCGGCCCCGTGCCTCCAGGAGGGCGACGAGGCCGCGGGACGGATCGGCGGCGCAGACCACGCCGAACCCGACGGGGGAGCGAACCTGGAGGGAGTCCGGGGCGAGCAGGACGACGTCGCCGGCGAGGGCGTCCGCCTCGCGCAGGTCGGGTGCGAGGACCGCCCACGCGACGCGCAGGGCGTCATGGTTCAGGGCGCCCGCCTCGACGTGCGCGTAGAACCTGCGGTGCTGCGCCAGGAACCGGTGCACCGCTCCGGCGAGCACGCCGGCGATGGCCAGCACGACCAGCACTTCGACGAGGGTGAAGCCGCCCCGGCGGTCGCGGCGACTCATGGCAGGCGGTAGGCGAAGAGGGTGTCCCCGCTCGTGCGGTCCGCCAGCGCCAGGGTCGTGACCAGCAGGACGGTCCGATAGCCGGCGCTGTCCGCGACGGTCCATTCGAGGCGCCCGAGCGGGACGTCCCTGGCCCCGCTCACCAGCGAGTCGTAGGGGATGGCCAGGAGCCGGTCGAGCTCGGACTCGGACGCCTCCAGGAGCCGCAGCTCGAGCCCCGCCCGGGTGGCCACACCGGCCGTGAGCCGGGACGTGGAGGCGATGGCGGCGCCCACCACCACCATGAACACGAGGGCCACCAGCAGCTCGATGAGCGTGAAGCCCGGCCGCGCGGGCCGGGGTCGAGGCGGAGGGCCGGTCCTCATCGGAGCAGCCTCCCCGTCGCGGAGAAGGCGAGGGTGTCCACCCACCCGCCGCGGCCGAGCACCACGGTCAGCCCGACGCCGCACCCGCCGCCGCCGCGCCCCACGCCCCGTGCATCGAAGCACAGCATGCCGGGGTCGGCGGAGAGGTGGGTCACGGCCCCCCGCAGCTCCGGCAGCTCTCGCGCGATCAGGGTATCGGGCCCCAGCTCCGCGAGGGTGGTGTCCATGACCACGTGGTAGGAGGAGGAGACCGTGTCGAGGACGAACACGGACGGACGGCCGTGGCGGACCGCGAGGGCGCGCGCCTGCGCCACGCCGACCGTGAGCTCTGCGGCGCCCCTGCGCACCGATGCTTCGGCGGCCAGCCGGCCCACCGCGGGCGTGGCGATGGCCGCCAGGAGTCCGATCAGCAGCACCGCCAGGATGACTTCGACGAGGGTGAATCCGCCGCGCCGGGGGAGGTGGCGGGAGGCGCCGCGCGGGACGGGGCGCGGGACGTCGCGCGAGACGGTGCGCGGACGCGAGGATGGGCCGGCCCGGGGCCGGGCTGGTGCGGTCCTCGTGCGCTGCGGCGTCGCAGACATGGCTCCCCCTGGTTGCTCCAGCTCGAAAGTTGGGGCGCGAGGGGTGGTAAAGGCAACGGGGATGCCCAGGCTGTCCCATTCCCGAGTAGCCGCGACACGACGGGTGAGGGGTCGACGCATTTCCGCCGGCGGGCGACCGACGCATTTCCGCCGGCGGGCGACGTCCCGGCTGAAGTCTGGCACTGCCGACGCCGCTCGTTCTCCTTTCACGTCGGGATTCGGCGTCGGAGCGACACGGAATGCGAAGGAGCGGCGACGCGTGCAGCCCCGACGTCGC
>DATKBW010000196.1:0-6928 GCA_035513575.1 Longimicrobiales bacterium
CTCACGGAACTCTTCCACCTGGGCCGCCGCCCACGCCCCGTCATGGCCCAGCTCTCCCGCCAGCAGCGCCGCCACCCGGGGCGCGGCGGCGAGGGCGGCGCGGGCGTCGATCAGGAGGAGCCGGGTGCGGCGGGCGAGGACGTCGTCGACGGTGCGGGCCATCTCCTCCCGGGCGGCCCACACCACCTGCGCGACGATGATGGGATGGTTCGGGTGGACCCGCTCGCCGAGGGCCGCGTCCTCCCGCACCAGCGCCCGGATGGCCGGGGCATCCGCGCCGTAGGCGGCCAGCTCGCCGAACTCCTCCGCGTGGCGGTGGCACCCGTGGATCTGGAGCGACTTCGTCACGCAGTCGCGCTCCGGGAGGCCGGCCAGCACCGCCGCCTGGTCCACGGTGTCCTCGGCCATGTTCCGGTACGTCGTCCATTTCCCACCCGCGATCGTGACCAGGCCGGAGGGCGCGATCAGCAGCGAGTGGTCCCGGGACAGCGCCGACGTCGTACCCGCCTCGCCGTCTCCGCTCCCGCCCACCAGGGGCCGGAGCCCCGCCCAAACGCTGAGGATGTCCTCGCGGGTCGGGTCCCGGTCCAGGTAGAGCGCCGCGTGGTGGAGGAGGAACTCGATTTCCTCCTCCAGCGCCCGCGGCTCCAGCGGGATCTCGTGGACGGGCGTGTCCGTGGTGCCGACGATGACGCGGTCGAGCCACGGGATCGCGAAGAGGACGCGGCCGTCCTCGGTCTTCGGCACCATGATGGCGCTCTCGCCGGGCAGGAAGTCCCGCTCGAGGACGATGTGGACACCCTGGCTCGGGACCATGACCTGGGGCGTCCGCGGGTCGTCCATCCGCCGCACCGTGTCCGCCCATACCCCGGTGGCGTTGACGACGGCGAGCCCCCGGATCTCCCGTTCGGTCCCACTCTCCCCCTCGGTGGCCCGCACCCCCGCCACCTCGCCTTCGGGGGTGTGGAGGAGCGCGTCCACGCGAAACCCGTTCAGCAGGATGGCCCCCTGCTCCGCCGCCGTCTGGGCCAGGTTGATGGCGAGCCGGGCGTCGTCGAACTGGCCGTCGTAGTAGATGACGCCGCCCGACAGCCCGTCCGGCTCGAGGGTGGGGAGGAGCTGGAGGGTGCGCTCCCGGGAGAGGATGCGGGACCGGCCGAGGCCCTGCCGGCCGGCCAGCAGGTCGTACATCTTGAGGCCGATCCCGTAGAAGGGCCCTTCCCACCAGTCGTAGTTGGGGACCACGAAGGAGAGGTTGCGGACCAGGTGCGGCGCGTTGCGCAGCAGCAGCCCCCGCTCCCGCAGCGCCTCGATCACCAGCGAGACGTTGCCCTGCTGGAGGTAGCGCACGCCGCCATGCACCAGCTTCGTGCTCCGGCCGGACGTGCCCTTGGCGAAGTCCGCCTGCTCGAGGAGGAGGGTGGAGTAGCCGCGCGAGGCCGCGTCGATGGCCACGCCCAGCCCGGTGGCGCCTCCGCCGATGATGATGAAGTCCCAGATGTCGCGGTCGTCCAGGGCGGCCAGCATGTCGTCGCGGTTCATCGCGCACCCGGGCGCAGCGCCCGCCCCGGCCGCTCGGCGGTGGGCTCCCCGTCGCGCAGGACGAAGCGCCCGTTGACGATCACGTGCGGGATGCCCACCGGGTACCGGTGCGGGTCCTCGAACGTGGCGCGGTCGGCCACGACGTCCGGGTCGAAGGCGACGAGGTCCGCGAACGCTCCCGGCCGGACCCGACCCCGGTCGCCGAGGCCGGCGCGGTCCGCCGGCATGGACGTCATCTTCCGGATCGCGGTCTCGAGCGGGAGCACGCCCAGCTCCCGGACGTAGCGCCCGAGGACGCGCGGGAAGGTGCCGTACGCGCGCGGGTGGGGGCTCCCGGAGGAGAGGGGGCCCTCCGTCGCCCGGGCCGATGCGTCAGAGACCACCACCGCGAGCGGGTGCGCGAGCATGCGGGCGACGTTCTCCTCGCTCATGCCGAACCCCACCATCCCACCGCCGCCGGCGGCCATGATCCGGACCAGGAGCGCGTAGGGGTCCTCGCCGCGCTCGCGGGCGAGCTCGCCCAGGCGGCGGCCCCGGGCCCATGTCAGCGCCTCGTCGGCGGTGGACGTGACCTGCACCGCGTCCCAGGAGCCCAGGCTCGCGACCTTCGCCCGGACCGCCGCTTCCAGCCGCGGCCCCTCCTCCGGATCCGCCAGGCGCGCTCGGAACGCGGCGTCCCCGCCGTCGCGGGCGGAGAGCGGGAAGAGGTTGGCGAGGCCGGTGCTGTAGGCGATGTACGGGTACACGTCGAAGCGCACATCCACGCCGTCCTCGCGGGCGCGCTCGATGGCGTGGAGCACCGGCCCGGCCTTCCACCAGTTCCGCGCGCCCTGCGCCTTCAGGTGCGAGATCTCCACCGGCACGCCCGCGAAGCGGCCGACGTTGATCGCCTCCTCCACCGCGGCCAGGAGGCGGTCGTCCTCGTTCCGCATGTGGCTCGCGTAGGAGAGGCCGGTGCCCCCGAGGACGGCGGCGAGGGCGACCAGCTCGTCGAGGTCGGCGAAGCCGCCCGGCGTGTACTCGAGGCCGCTGGAGACCCCGCACGCGCCGTCCCGCACCGCGCGCTCGACCTCGGCGACCATCCGCGCCAGCTCCGCGTCGGTGGGGGGCCGGTCGTCGTCGCCCATCACGAACGCGCGCACGCTCCCCGCCCCCACCATGCTCGCCAGGTTCGGAGCGGGACGGAGGCGGTCGATGAACCGGAGGAATCCGCCGAGGTCGCGAAAATCGATCTCCAGACTGGTGCTCTCGCGGTAGCGCTCGCGCCTGACACGGAACTCCTCCTCGCTCCACGGGCCGATGGAGCCGCCGTCCGCCCCGGCGATCTCGGTGGTGACGCCCTGGCGCACCTTGCTGGGGGCGAGGGGGTCGGTGAGGATCGTGCCGTCCGTGTGGGAATGGAGGTCGACGAAGCCCGGGGCGAGGGCGAGGCCGCGGAGGTCGACTTCCAGGGCGCCGGCGGCGCTCAGCCCGGGGCCGACGGCCGCGACCCGGTCGGCGGTGATCGCGACGTCGGCTTCCACCGGCGGTGTGCCCAGGCCATCGAACACGAGCGCCCCGCGCAGCACCAGGTCCGCGCGCCGCGGCGATCCGAGTGCGCCGAAGAGGGCTCCCGGGGCGAGCGCCCCCGTCCCCGCCGCGCCGATCGCCAGTCCGGCCGTCCGGACGAACGTCCTGCGCTTCATCAGCCGCCGCCCAGGAGGGCCCGGACCGCCGCGTCGAGCTGGCTGTCGCGCCCGGTGAATCCCTCCCCCAGGGGGCGGACCACGCGGATGTCCACCGGCCTCGGGTTCAGCTCCATCACCTGGCCATCCGCCGCGCGGATCCGGCTGCGAGGGATCCGGAACGAGGACCCATCCACGAGCCGCAGCCCCCAGGTGTAGATGATCCAGCCGGCCGTGGGCTCGCCGACCACGGGCCCGAGCTCCAGGGTCCGGTACCCTTCGGCGAAGTCCTCCGCGTCGGAGAGGCTGTTGAGGTCCGTGACCAGGACCGTGGGCGCCTCCAGAGACCGCTGCCCGAGCATGCTCCGGGCGGGCACCGTCGGGTAGCCGCGGACCTCCATGGTGATGTACCCGCGCCGGGCGAACACGTCGAGGGCGTACGCGTTCACGAAGCCGCCCCGGTTGGCGCGCAGATCGATGACCACGCCCTCCCGGCCGAAGTTCTCCGCGTCCAGGTCCACGATGAGCTGCCGGAGCGAGCCCCAGCCCATGTCGGGCATGTGGACATAGCCCAGCCGGCCGCCGCTGACGCGGTGGACGTAGGCGCGTTTCCGCTCGACCCAGCCGCGGTACCGGAGCCCGTTCTCGGCCCCTGTCGACACCGGCTTCACGACGACGACGCGCGCGTTCCGGCCCCCGGGCTCCGCCGCGACCCGCAGCTCGACCCGCTCGCCCACGCGGTGATCCAGCAGCCGGTCCAGGCTGACGCCGGGAGCCAGCGTCTCGCCGTTCACCGCGAGGATGTGGTCGCCGACCTCGACCCCGCCCACCTGCGCCGGGCCCAGGGGGACCAGGCCGGCCACGCGGTGGCGGCCCGCTTCCAGCGCGGCCGCGTCCAGGACCACCCCGATCCGCCCGGTCTCGGCGCTGCGCCCGGTCGGCTCACTGTGACCCAGGTGGGACGCGTTGAGCTCGCCCACCATCAGGTTCATGAGCCGCTCCAGCTCCTGCCGCGTCTCCGCGCCGGCGACGTACGGAGCGAAGCGCTCCCGGACCGACGACCAGTCGGTGCCGTGCATGGCGGCGTCGTGGAAGTTGTCCCGCAGGTACGTCCACCCCTGGTCGAAGACCTCCAGCTTCTCCCGGTCGAAATCCACGTCGAGCTCCGCCGTGACCGCCACCGCCTTGCCGCCCTGGCCGTCCACCCCCAGCGACCGGATCCGGCCGCCCTCGAGGAAGTAGAGCGTCTTGCCATCGGGGGTGAAATGCGGCAGCCCCTTCCCCCCCGGCGTCGCCGTGAGCTGCTTCGCCACCGGCGGCTCGTCCGCCAGCGGATCGAGAGAGAACGCGTAGAGGTTGGTCTGCCCCTCGGCGCTGCCCTCGAGCACCACCGTCTTGCCGTCGGGCGAAAGCGTCAGCGGGCCGGCGTCCAGGCCGAGCGGGAGGAGCTCCAGCCGCCGGTGGATCCCGTCGAAGTCGATCCGTACCACGACGGAATCCGCCGGCGCCCCGGCCGGCGCCCGCCCTGCCGGGCCGCGCTGCGGTCGCGACGGCGCCGGCTCGCGAGGCGCCTCGTCCTCCTCGAACAGCGCGCGCCACCGGGACTCCACGAACGCCGGCGTCCGCGGCACCAGGTCGATGCGCGCGATCTGACCGTCCTCGGTGCGGTGCTGCGTGTCGAAGTACAGCGCCGTGCCGTCGGGCGCCCACGCCAGGCTGCCGGCGAACGCGTTGGCCAGGCGGCTCACCGCCCGGCCCTCGCCGGATCCGTCCGCCGGGACCACGTGGACGTTCGTGAACATGCGCCCGTCCGTGGCGAGGTACGCCAGCCACCGCCCGTCGGGCGACCACGCCAGCGGCCGCGCCGCGGTGAACGGCGCCTTCCAGAGCTGCCCGCGGGCCAGCACGCGCTCGCGTCCGCTCTCCAGCTCCGCGACCACCAGCTCGCGGCCGTCCCGCACGTAGGACATCCGACGGCCGTCGGGGGAGAAGCGGGGCGTCGCGTGCGCGCCGTCGCCCGATCCCACCGCCCGCTCCTCGCCCGTGCCGAAATCGAAGAAGTGTACGCGAGGCGTTCCGCTCCGGCGGGACGTGTAGGCGACGCGGCGCGAATCCGGCGACCACGTCACCTCCTCCTCCGGCCCCACCGTCGAGGTCACGCGCTGGGCCGGGCCGCCGTCCGCGGCGGGAGCGGCGAACACATCGCCCCGCGCGACGAACGCGACCTTCTTCCCGTCCGGCGACAACGCCAGCCCCGAGAAGTCCGCTGTCAGCTCGAGGTGCTCCACCGTCGGACCCCGGGCCGCACCACGGAGCGTGATGGCGATGGGTTCGGGCTCGCCCGCGGGCAGGTCGAGGCGCCAGATCCCGAAATCCCGTTCGAAGACGACGGTGCGGCCGCCGTTCCCCAGCGACGGCCAGAGGAGCCGCTCCGCCGTGAACCGCGTCAGCGGCCGCGCCTCGCCGCCAGCCACGGGCTGGAGCCAGAGGTTCTCCGCGCCGCTCCGGTCCGACATGTAGACCAGCGAGCGACCGCCGTCCGTCCACACGGGCCACAGGTTCTTCGAGCCCGGCTCCGTCACGCGCGTATAGGCGGGTGGATCACCCGGCCGCTCGCCCGGCCGCATGACCCAGATCTCCGCCTCGTCGATATGGCTGTGACCGTTCCGCCACCACTGGGAGAACCCCATGCGCGCGCGGCCGCTCAGGGCGAGGGCCTCACCGTCGGGGGAAGGGGCGGCGAAGTACTCGGGGGTCCCCTCGTCGCCCGAGACCACGATCGGCGTCCCGCCCGCCACCGGCACCTTCTGCACGTCCGTCATCCCGCCGATGTCGCTCGCCGCGCTGGTGAAATACAGCCACCGGCCGTCGGGCGACCACGCGTCCAGCGACTCCGCCGCGTCGCTCCACGTGACCCGCGTCAACGCGCCGCTCGCGAAGTCCAGCACGTACAGGTCGTCGCTCCCCCCACGGTCGGACACGAACGCCAGCCGGGCCCCGTCCGGCGAGTAGAGAGGGCGCGACTCCGTGGCCTCGTGGCTCACCAGCAGCCGCGCCACGCCGCCCCCCGCCGGCGCGGCCCAGATGTCCCCGCCGGAGACGAACGCCACCTCCGCGCCGTCCGGCGAGAGGGCGGGCTGGGCCAGCGCCCGACGCGGCTCGACGCTTCCCTGGATCGCCGCAGCGGGCGCCGGGCCCTGCGCGCCGGCCGCGGCGGGGGGCGTGCCACAGGCGGCGAGCGCGGTGACCACGAGCCCGTGGACCAGGGGCGGAGTGCGGAGTCGAAGCATGGGCGGCTCGGCTGTGGCAGACGTGGGGTGACCTCGCGGTATAGTCAGGAGCCACACCGGCGCCCGCAAGCCGTCCTCCCCCTCGCACGGGGGACGCGCTCTTCGAGGAGAACTCAAGCACAAACCGCGCTCGCTCGACCCTCGGCCACGAGGTCGGCCACGCTTCTAGCGACGCGCCCGGGCCGGAGGCGCCGCGATCCGCCTTGGCGCCCGCGCTACCGCGTTGCCATACTTGAACTTACGTTTGGACGGCTGCGCTCCCGTGACCTGAAGCGCGGCGAGCACTGACCAGACATGGTTACCGTCAGGGACACAACGCCATGGAGCTCACATGAGGCACAGCAGTCGATTCTGGAGCGCGGGGATGCTGGTAGCACTCGGTGCCCTCGCCTGTGGCGACAGCGGTACCGAGCCCACGGACGTGACGTTCGG
>DATKBW010000197.1:0-49813 GCA_035513575.1 Longimicrobiales bacterium
CCGAGCCGGGCCCGCTCCTCCTCCGGCGCATCGGCCATCCGCGGCGCCAGCGCCCCCATCCGGAGCTGCGCCGGACGCATCACCATCAGCCCGATGACGTAGGCCACGATCGTCGCCACGCCCCCGGTGGTCAGGGATATCCCGTAGCCGGTGCGGAAGTACCCCGGGTTCAGGCCGGCGGACATGATCCAGAAGAGCCACAGGCCGGAGACGATGGTGAGCAGGGCGACGACGGGCAGGACGTGCATGAGCCGCCCCTTCTGGAGCTCCTGCATCACGCGGCCGCCGTCGGGGCCGGCGCGCGCGATCGCTGGGGCCAGGTAGAACGCCAGGAAAAGGATCGTCCCCACCCAGAACACGCCCCCGCCGATGTGGATGATGCGCAGCGCCACCATCATGTGCGGCCTCCTCGCCTCGAGCTTGTGCCTGGAAAACGCGAACGGGCGTCGCCCGGGGAGCTTGGCGCGTCCGGGGGGTGGCCGTCAAATGGCGGCGGCCAAAATATTGACATCGTCAACTAAAGTGCCGGTCACCGGCCGCCCGGCCGGGCAGGCCGGTCCCGCTTGACAACTCGCCCTCCCTTATCCGACTTTTAGGCAACACTAAAACGACGACGCCATGTATCCCGACCCCGTTCTCATGCTCGCCGCCTTCGCGGCCCTGACCCTGGTCCTCGCGGTCCTCCTCTGGCCACGCCGGGGGCTGGCCGCGCGGTGGCTCCGGGTGCGGCAAGAGACGGAGCGGGTGCGGCTGGAAGACGCGCTGAAGCACCTGCACGACTACGAGCGTGTGGGGCGCAGCGGTACGCTGGAGAACCTGGCGGGGCGCCTGGAGATCTCGCGGAGCGCCGCGTCGGAGCTGGTATCGCGGCTGGCGGAGCGGGGGCTGGTGGAGTCAGGGCCCACGGGGTGGGAGCTGACGGAGGGCGGGCGGGCGTACGCGCTGCGGGTTGTCCGGACGCACCGGCTCTGGGAGCGCTATCTGGCGGACCGGACCGGGGTGCCGCCGGTGGAGTGGCATCTGGAGGCCGAGCGGGTGGAGCACCAGCTCAGCCCGGCGGAGGCCGACGCGCTGGCGGCGCGGCTGGGCCACCCTCGCTACGATCCGCACGGTGATCCCATCCCGACGGTGGCGGGGGAGATCCCGGCGCGCACGGGGACGCCCCTGACGCGGGCGGAGGCGGGGTGGACGGTGGTGGTGCGGCACCTGGAGGACGAGCCGCCGGAGGTGTTCGAGCGGCTGGTGCGTGACGGGTTCGCGCCGGGTGTGGTGGTGGAGGTCCAGGGCGTGAGTGGGACCGCGGTGCGGGTGCGGGTCGGTGGCCGGGACCGGTCGCTGCGCCCGGTGGATGCGGCCAACGTGACGGTGGAACGGACGGGTGAGGCGGCGTCGCCGGGTGTGGAGCGGACGCTGGCGGACGCGGCGCTGGGCGAGGAGGTGCGGGTGACGGGGATCAGCGCGGCGTGCCAGGGGCTGCAGCGTCGTCGGCTGCTGGACCTCGGGGTGGTCCCGGGGACGCGAATCGTGCCGGAGCTGGTGAGCACATCCGGTGACCCGGTGGCCTACCGGATCCGGGGGGCGCTGATCGCGCTGCGGCGGGAGCAGGCGGCGCTGGTGGGGATCGAGTCGGGGATCGCGGAGAGGGCCGGGTGATGGCGACGCTCACGAAAGCGGGGGCGTCGCCGGCCTCCTCGCAGCACCGTCGCCAGAGCCTGGTTCGGCTCGGGCTGAGCCCGGACCGGTGGGACTACCTGGTGGCCCTCGCGGGGAACCCGAACGTGGGGAAGACGACGGTGTTCAACGGCCTCACCGGGCTCCGTCAGCACACGGGGAACTGGCCGGGGAAGACGGTGGTGCGGGCGGAGGGAGCGTTCGCGCACAACGGCAAGCGCGTGAAGGTCGTGGACCTGCCGGGGACGTATTCCCTCCAGGCGGGGAGCACGGACGAAGAGGTGGCGCGGGACTTCATCCTGTTCGGGCGCCCGGATGTGACGGTGGTGGTCGTGGATGCGACGCGGCTGGAGCGCAACCTGAACCTGGTGCTCCAGATCCTCGAGATCACGGACCGGGTGGTGGTCTGCCTCAACCTGATGGACGAGGCCGGGCGCCACGGCATCATGCTGGACCCGGCACGGCTGGAGCAGGAGCTCGGCGTGCCGGTGGTCCCGGCCGTGGCCCGGTCCGGGGAGGGTGTGGACGAGCTGCTCGCGGCCGTCGAGGACATCGCGCTCCGGCGCCGCGTCACGAAGCCATTCCGTCTCGAGAGCCACGCGCCGGAGGTGGAGCAGGCGGTCGCCGAGCTGCTGCCGGCCGTGCAGCGGGCCTACCCCGGTATCGCGAACCCCCGCTGGGTGGCGCTCCGGCTCCTGAACGCCGATGAAGCGGTGGAGCAGGCCGTACGCGACGGCGAGCTCGGGCTCCTGGAAGGCGATGATGGCTCGCCCGGCGGCGGGGCCGGGGCCCTCGGCGCGACCCCCGACGACGTGGCCGTCCGGGATCTCCTGGACACCGGCTCCCGGCTCCGCTGGAGCCTGCGCGCGGACTTCCACGACGCGCTGACGGAGCGGCTCTATGCGGCCGCCGAACGCATCGCCGAGGCATCGCAGCGGCGCGGGCTCCGGGCGGCCGGGGCCCGGCTGGACGCCCGGCTGGACGCGATCCTCACGAGCCGCGTGCTCGGGTTTCCGCTCATGCTGGCGATCCTGGCGGTGGTGTTCTGGCTGACCATCGCCGGGGCGAACGTGCCGTCGCAGATGCTGGCCACGCTGCTCATCGAGACGGTCCATCCCTGGCTGAACCAGGCCGGGGCGGCGGTCGGGATGCCGTGGTGGCTCTCCGGCTTCTTCTTCGATGGCGTGTACCTCGCCACGGCGTGGGTCGTGGCCGTCATGCTCCCGCCCATGGCCATCTTCTTCCCGCTCTTCACCCTGCTGGAAGACTTCGGCTACCTGCCGCGCGTCGCGTTCAATCTGGATTCCATGTTCCGCCGCGTGGGTGCCCACGGGAAGCAGGCCCTCACCATGTCCATGGGCTTCGGCTGCAACGCCGCGGGTGTCGTGGCCACGCGCGTGATCGACAGCCCCCGGGAGCGCCTCATCGCCATCATCACGAACAACTTCTCCCTCTGCAACGGCCGCTGGCCGACGCAGATCCTGATCGCGGCCATCTTCATCGGCGCCCTCGCCCCCGCGCACCTGGCGGGGCTCGTGTCCGCCACCGCGGTGGTGGGGATCGCGGTCACCGGGATCGGCTTCATGTTCCTGGCGTCCTGGCTCCTCTCCAACACCGTGCTCCGTGGCGAGGCGACGACGTTCAGCCTCGAGCTCCCGCCGTACCGCCCGCCGCGCGTGCTCCAGACGCTCTACACGTCCATGATCGACCGGACGCTCATCGTGCTCTGGCGCGCCGTCGTCTTTGCCGTCCCCGCGGGCGCGGCGATCTGGCTGAGCGGGAACATCACGGTGGGGGGCATCAGCGTCGCGGAGCACCTGGTCTCCTGGCTGAACCCCCTGGGGATCCTCATCGGCCTCAACGGCGTGATCCTGCTGGCGTACGTGGTGGCGATCCCGGCCAACGAGATCGTGATCCCGACGGTGCTGATGCTGACCGCGCTGACCGTCGGGATGGCCGACCTGGGCGCCGGTCCCGGCGTCATGTTCGAGCTGGACTCCGCCATGGCCGTGGGGGACCTGCTGCGGGCCGGCGGCTGGACCCTCCTCACCGCCGTCTGTCTCATGCTCTTCAGCCTGCTCCACAACCCGTGCTCCACGACGATCTATACCATCTACAGGGAGACCGGGAGCGCGAAGTGGACCACGGTGGCGGCCCTGATGCCGCTGGTCATGGGCTTCGTCGTCTGCTTCCTCGTGGCGCAGGTCTGGCGCCTCCTGGCCTGACCCGGTGGCACGCTTCGTTCAGTGTGATTCCGGCTCCGCCAGGACCTTGCACTCGGGCCGGAAGAGCGCATCATGGACAAGGGCGAAGAACGGTTCGAAGGGTTTCTCAGGGGCGCCCTCGGGAGCCTCGCCGGCCTCGCCGCGATGGGGCTCTTCTTCCGCGCCGCGCAGGCCCTGTCCAATGGCCGTGGCGGGAGCAATGGTCGGGGCGCGGCGAGCGATGGCCATTCCGAAGACTTCATCGAGCGCCACGAAGCCCTGGACGACATCTCCCTGGTCGGCCAGCAGGCGCGGGAGGAGGAGCCGGCCACCGAGGCGGTGGGTCGGATGGGCTACGAGGCCCTGACCGGCCACGATCCGGATGCCGAGACGCTCCACCGGCTCGGCCAGGCGGTGCACTGGGGCTACGGCGTTCTCCTCGGCGGGCTGTACGGCGCCATGCGCGAGGAGGCGGACGGCCCCGACTTCGTGGGCGGCCTCGGTTACGGCACCGCGGCCTGGGTGCTCGGCGACGAGCTGATGGTGCCGCTGCTGGGGCTCGCGGAGGGTCCCACGGCCCATGCGTGGACCGTCCACGCCAGGGCCCTGGGTGCCCATCTCGTCTACGGCGCGGCCACGTCGTCGGCCACGCACGCCCTCAAGCGCGTCATGTAGCGGCTGCCGGCCGACTCGGGGAGCCCGATGCCCCGCTGCACGACATCACGCCGGGCCCGAACCCGCCCGAGCGGGTCCACGTCTTCATCGTACGGTGCGATCGAGGCGGCCATGCGGCGCTACCGCGACGCCGCGCCGAGCTCCCCCTGACTCAGCCGCCCCCGGCCCGTGCCGGGTCCACCACGTCCACCTCGACGTCCACCTGGATGCCGTCGCGCACGCTCGCGCTGACGATGCAGAAGTCCTCGAAGACCTCGAGGCACCGGCTCACCCGGGACTGGTCCTCCGGCGGGATCGCCGCCGCGATTCTGGCGCTCACACCGGCGATCCGGAACCGGCCTCGCTCGCTCCGGGTGATCCGCCCGGTGACCTCCGTCTGAAGGCCGCGCACGTCCACGCGCGCCTTCCTGAGGCAGAACAGCAGGCTGGCGCTCAGGCAGTTGCCCACCGCCGCACCCAGCAGGCGCGCGGCGTTCGGGCCCTCCGACTCGCCCAGCGGCTCCGGCTCGTCGGCGAGGATGTCGGCCATCTTCTCGCCATCGAACGCGATGTCCATCCGGTATCCCTCGTCCAGGCGCAGCGTGAGCGAGAACTCCTTCTCCTCCGCCGCCGCGGCGCTGCCGCCCTTGCTCCCGGGGCTCCCGGCCATCGTCCCCTCCTCTCGGTTTCGGAACACCACCCACCCTGTGGATGGCCGGACCGTAGCGCCGCCCGACCGTCCGCTCCTACCGCGCCTTCAGCTCTTCCAGCTCCTCGAGCGTCCGGGGCCAGTCCTCGCCCAGCAACCGCGACAGGGCCCGGTCGGACAGCAGCTTCCCCTCCGTCTGGCAGGTCGCGCAATAGTTCGTCTCGTTCGCCGCGTACCGGATCCGCTGCACCGGATCGCCGCAGCGGGGGCACGGCTCACCGTATTTCCCGTGCACCGCCATCGCCGGATGCGTCGACGTCACCTTCCCGGGCACCGCGCCGCCCGCGTCCGCGCGCCGCCGCTCCACCCACTCTTCCAGCTCCGCGCGGGCGGCCTCCCGAAGCCGCGCGAGCTCTTCCTCACCCAGATTCCGCGTCCGCTGCGTCGGCGACAGCCGCGCCCGCCACAGGATCTCGTCCGAGTGGGCGTTGCCGATCCCATCCACGATCCGCGGGTCCGTCAGCGCCCTCTTGAGCGTCCGGTTCTCCCGCATGAGCGCGCCCTCGAACGCCTCAAACGTCGCGGCCAGCGGGTCCACGCCGCCCCGCGCGAACGCCGCCAGCGACTCCTCGCCCCGGACCACGTGCAGCGATGCGCGCTTCTTCGCCCCGTACTCCACCAGGAGCAGCGTTCCGCCCGGGAAGTCCAGCGCCCCGTGCCCCACCTTCTTCGGCACCGGGGCGCCCCGATCCATCCAGCGGAACCGCCCCGTCAGCATCAGGTGGATCACCGCGTACAGCTCGCCCTCCAGCCCGAACACGATCCGCTTCCCCACTCGCCGCAGCTCCATCACCCTTCGCCCCACGAGCGCCGACACCGGCGGGTCGTACGTCCGCAGGAGGGACGGCGATCGGATCCGCACCTCTTCCACCGGCTCCCCCAGCACCCGGGGCGAGATCGTCTCCAGGTACACCACCACCTCCGGCAGCTCCGGCACCGCTCAGCGCCCCGTCACCGTCCCGAGACGCTCCGCCTCCTCCACCGCCGACCGCAGCGTCGTCTCCCGGTAGAACCGGGCCACCTCTGTCGCGGTCGCCTTCCACTGCTCGTGCACGGCGCACGGGTTCCCGTCGCTGCATTCCTTCTTCCCCAGCAGACACGTCCGCCTCGCCTCGATGTCGTCGAACGGCTCCACCACCTCCAGCAGCGTCACGGACCCCGCGTCACGCGCCAGATAGAATCCACCCCGGGGGCCCCGCAGCGACCCCAGGATCCCACGCTTCACCAGCGTGTGGAGGATCTTCGACAGGTAATTCCGGGGGATGTCCAGCTCCCTTGCCACCTCGTCCACCCGCACCGGCCCCGAACCCTCCCGCTCCCCCAGCAAGATGATCGCCCGGAGCGCGTACTGCGCGGTCTGTGACAGCACTGGACAGCTCCCGCTCGTGTATTTAAGATAAACGTATGATCAAATCCCGCCCCGACCCCTCTTACCTGTACACCCTCGCGCGCCCCTTCAACAAGGCCGGCGGCGAGACCGGCGACCCGGGCGGCGGCGCCCGGCCGATCCCGGGAGCGGCGCGGAACCCGTGAGCTGGTACTACGTGAACGTGACGGTGCACCTGTTCGCGGCGCTCCTCTGGCTGGGCGGGATGTTCTTCCTGGCGGTGGTCGGGGCGCCGGTGCTGCGGAAGGTGGAGGACCCGCTGGTGCGGCGGGAGCTGTTTCGAGCGCTGGGAGCGCAGTTCCGGCTGGTGGGCTGGGCCTCGATCGGGGTGCTGCTGATCACGGGTGTGCTGAACCTCTGGCTGCGGGGACTGCTCACGTGGGAGGTGCTGGGGAGCGGCGCATTCTGGGGGAGTCGGTACGGGGTGGCGCTAGGGTGGAAGCTGTCGGCGGTGACGATCATGCTGGGGGTGCAGGGGGTGCACGATTTCGTGCTGGGCCCCGCGTCCTCGACGGCCGCCCCCGGATCTCCGCGGGCGCTGAGGCTGCGTCGCTGGGCGGCGCTGAGCGCGCGGGTGAACGCGGCAGTCGGAATCATCCTGGTCATTGCCGCCGTGCGTCTGGCGCGGGGCGGTTGAGGAGGTCGCATGGGAATGGAGCCGTTCGTCCGGAACTTCATCCGGGCCAGCCTGGTTTGGCTCGGCGTGGGGATCCTTCTCGGCGTGAGCATGGCGTTCTGGCCGGCTGAGCACATGGTGTATCGGCCGGCGCACGCGCATGCGAACCTGCTGGGGTTCGTGAGCATGATGATCTTCGGGGTGGCCTACCACGTCCTGCCGCGGTTCTCGGGGAGTCCGTTGTGGAGCCGGCGGTCGGCGCTCGTGCACCTGTGGGTGGCGAACCTCGGCCTTTCCGGGCTGGTGGCGGGCTGGGTCCTGCGGGCGTGGAGCGGCGCGCCGGGCGAGGTGCTGGTGCGGGTGGGTGGGACGCTGAGCGCGGTGGGGGGATTCCTCTTCATCGTCAACATCTGGAACACGCTGGGGCCGGTCCGGCGGTCGGATCCGGCGGGGGTCGGAGCTCGGCACGACCTGTCGCCCTCGCAGCGGCGGCCGGGGCTGCCGCTGGCTGCCGCGGGCGCGGGACCCGGGAACGGGAGGCACGAGTGAGTCGAGCCGAGGGAGCGACAGGCGCGGCCCGGTCGATCGGGCCGGAGCGATCGCGGAAGCCGCGACGCGCCACGGCCTGGATCCCGATCGCGTGCTGGAGGCGGTCCTGGCCGCCGGCTGACGCGCCGGCGGCCCGAGCGGCGGGGGCCGGGCCTACACGCCGCGCTTCTCGATGGCCACGTAATCGCGCGCGTCCTCCCCCACGTAGACCTGCCGCGGTCGCGCGATCTTCTGCTCCGGGTCCTCCAGCATTTCCAGCCACTGGGCCAGCCACCCCGCAGTGCGCGGGATGGCGAAGAGCACGGGGAACAGGTCCACCGGGAATCCCATGGCCTTGTAGATGATCCCGGAATAGAAGTCCACGTTCGGGTAGAGCTTCCGTTCGACGAAGTAATCGTCCTCGAGGGCGATCCGTTCGAGCTCCATCGCCAGGTCCAGCAGCGGGCTCCGCCCCGTGACCTGGAGCACCTCGGACGCCATGGACTTGAGGATCCGGGCCCGCGGGTCGTAGTTCTTGTACACCCGATGGCCGAACCCCATCAGGCGGAACTCCCCCTTCTTGGCCCGCTCGACGTACTGCGGGACGCGGTCCACCGTGCCGATCTCGTCCAGCATCCGCAGCACCTGCTCGTTCGCGCCGCCATGCAGCGGGCCGTACAGCGCGGCGGCGGCGCCGGCCACGGACACGTACGGGTCCGCGTGCGAGCTGCCGATCCCGCGCATCACGCTGGCGCTGCAGTTCTGCTCGTGGTCCACATGGAGGATGAAGAGCAGGTCGAGAGCCCGCTCGAGCACCGGGTCCGGCTCGTACGCGGGCTCGGAGATCCGGAACATCATGTTCAGGAAGTTGCCCGTGAAGCTCAGGTCGTTGTCCGGGTAGATGTAGGGGAGCCCCACGCTGTGCCGGTAGGCGAACGCGGCGATGGTCGGCACCTTCGCGATGAGACGCCGGATCTGCCGGAGCCGGAGCACCGGGTCCTGGACCTTCCGCGCCTCCGGGTAGAACGTCGACAGCGCCGCCACCGTGCTCACGAACATCCCCATGGGATGCGCATCGTGGTGGAAACCGTCCATCAGCTTCTTGACGTTCTCATGGACGAACGTGTGGTGCAGGATCTCGTAGGTCCATTCGGCCAGCTCCGCCTCCGTCGGCAGCGCGCCGAACAGCGTCGCGTAGGCCACCTCCAGGTAGCTGCTCTCCTCCGCCAGCTGCTCGATCGGGTAGCCGCGATACCGCAGGATACCCCGGTCCCCATCGATGAACGTCACCGCGCTCTTGCACGACGCCGTGTTCATGTACGCCGGATCGTAGCTCAGCAGCCCGAAGTCCTCGTCCGTCCCCCTGATCTTCCGGAGCTCGATCCCCGGGATCGCCGCCCCGTAGTCCGGGTACGTCCCGTACGTGATCGGCACCTCGTACTGACGGCCCGTCCGGTTGTCGGTGATGGTGACCGTATCCGCCATTCTGCTTCTCCCCCTCACACGCCGGCGTTCATCCGTCGCCAACCCTGTCGCGAACCACGCGGGCACCGGTTACGATGGTGCCGGAACCGTAGCCCCGCCCGCGGGGAACGTAGGGAACTTCGCGTCCCCCTGCGAGTCCCCCCGGCCCAACGACCTCGGTACGCCTCCAGCCGCCAATGGAACCCATCCGCATCAACCAGCGCCTGGTCATCCCCCCCTCCGAGGTCCTCCTCCGGGCCACCCGCTCCGGCGGGCCCGGTGGCCAGCACGCGAACACCAGCTCCACCCGCGTCGAGCTGACCTGGAACCCCCGCACCTCCACTTCCCTCTCCGATCGACGCCGCGACCTCATCCTCTCCCGCCTCGCCAGCCGCCTCGACTCCGAGGGTACTCTCCGCCTCGTCAGCGACACCCATCGCAGCCAGCACCGCAACCGCCAGGACGTCCTCGACCGCTTCGCGGCCCTCATCGCCGAGGCGCTCCGCCCCGTCAAGGAACGCAAGAAGACCCGCCCTACCCGCGCCTCGAAGGAACGCCGCCTCTCCGCCAAGAAGAGGCGCGGCCAGGTGAAGAAGCTCCGCGGCAAGGTCGGCCGGGACGACCCCTAGCGCCGTTCCGGCACGACTCCCTTGCGATATACGATTCCCTTCGTATAAGGTGCGTCCATGCACGCGAGACACACGGGGAACGGGGCGACGCCGCTGCCGACCGACGCGGAGCTGGGGATCCTGCACGTCCTGTGGCGACGCGGGCCGTCCACGGTGCGCCAGGTCCTGGAAGAGCTGCCGCGGGAGCGCGCCGTGGGCTACACGACGGTGCTGAAGCTGCTCCAGATCATGCACGAGAAGGCGCTGGTGGAGCGGGACGAATCGGAGCGATCGCACCGGTACCGGGCGGCGGTGGGGGAGGGGGCGACGCAGCGTCGCCTGGTTGGTGACCTGATCGACCGTGGGTTCCAGGGTTCGGCCGCGCGGCTGGTGCTGGGGGCGCTTTCCGCGCGCAGGACGACGCCGGAGGAGCTGGGCGAGATCCGGCGCCTGCTGGACGAGCTGGGCGGCTGAGGTAACGCGAACGGAATTTGCGAGACGGCAACCGCCGGCCTCGTGGCGTCACTGCCGCGGCCGGTCCATGGACGTTTCGAGCGGAAGAGCTGAATACGGGTGCCGCGCTCTCGGATGGCGGCCGCCGGAGGGGGATGAGTGGCGAAGGGCGCACCGGTTTCGGAGCTCGTGGGCGATCTCCTGGAGGGGATCGCCGGGCGGATGGAGGATGTGGCCCAGGAGGCCGGCGTATCGTATTCCGCTCTCTATTCCTGGGCGACCGGACGCCGCCGTCCGGGCCCGCGGAACCTGGAGAAGCTGGCGCGGCTCGCGGAACAGCGCGCCGGTCGCCTGGAAGGACTGGCGGAGGAGCTGCGCACGCGCAGCAACCCCAACCGGCCCCCGTCGCGGCAGGGCTGAGCCGAGCCCGTCAGATCTCCGCGGCGCGCTGGCGCCCCACATCGTCGAGGTGCGCCGGATCGATCCATCCCCGGTCGGCGGCGTGGCGCGCGGCGAGGAGGGTGTTCTCCACCAGGACCAGCTCGGGCGCGGCATCACCGAGGTCCGCGTGGGCGTCCGCGATCTCGCGCGCCAGCTCCCGCACCTGCGTGATCCGCATCGGTTCCGCCACCACGCTGCGGATATAGACGGCGAGGACCCGGCCCGGCTGCTCGTGGATGATCTCACGGTAGATCTCGGGGTCCTGCTGGCCGCTGTCTCCCACGAGGATGAAGGGCAGCTCCGGGAAGGTCTCCAGGATCGTGTCGATGGCTTTCCGCTTGTGGTCCCGGTGCCCGGTCGGCCTCAGCTCGGCGCTGGACAGCCTCCAGTCCCGCAGCTCCATCGGTCCGGCGGGGATCTGGTGGAGTCTCAGGAACTCCGCCAGCAGGTCGTACAGGTTCCACGGGCTGCTGGACACGTAGAAGATCGGGTTCCTCCCCTCCTCCGTAGCCAGGTGGAGCGCGCGGTAGAACGCGCCCACCCCGGGGAACGGGACCCGGGTATGGACGTTCCCGAAGAGGACTTCCCGGCCCATCCGGATGAGGTTGCGGACGTCCGTCCGCAGGACCGTGTCGTCGAGGTCCGAGATGACGCCGAAACGGGCGTGCTGCGGAATGGCCACGGTGGCCGCGGCGTCGTTGCCGACGGGGTCCACCAGGGCGAGGTGGGCGTCGTACCAGAGGCGATCCCCCGGCAGCGGGTGCTGCGGCCGCAGTTCGGCGACGAAATGGCCCTCCCCGTCCGATGCCACCTCGGCCTCCGTGCCCCGGAAGGAGACACGCACCCGGGCGCCCGCCACCTCATCGGTCTCGAGCCGCCTGTACGTGTTCCGCAGGTTCACCCACCACCGGTCGCCCGGTGTCGCGGAGCCCGGTGGCGGTCCGTACAGCACGCGGCCCCGGATCCGCACCCGGTCCGGGCGACCGTACCCGCGGTAGGGGACGACCCGCGCCGCCCGCTGCCGTCCAGGCTGCCGCTCCGCCTCGAGCCGCGCCCGGTCCGCACGGCCCTCGGCCGCCCCCGCGATCCGTCCGACGACGCGCCGCCAGTCCACCGGGCCTCCTTCCGCCGATCCGCGCACGTTGCCGTTCCGCCTGCCGCCTGCCCATCATGGGGCCATGCTCTGTGCGACGCGACCTCTCGGCATCATCCTCCTGGCCGCCACGCTGCCCGCCGGCGCGGCCGCCCAGACACCCGTCACCCGTGCGGAGGCCACGGACTACATGGAGACGAGCCGCTACGCGGACGTGCTCGCCTTCCTCGCTGCCCTCGCCCCCTCGCCCGTGCTGCACCGGACCACCTTCGGATACAGCCAGCTCGGCCGTCCGCTCCCCCTGGTCGCGGCCGGACGCGGCATCGCCTCGGCCCAGCCGGGCGAGGTCCGTGCCGCGGGAGGGACCCGCGTCCTGATCCTGGGCAACATCCACGGCGGGGAGGTGGAGGGGAAGGAGGCCGCGCAGATGCTCCTCCGGTCCATGGCCGCGGGCCACCACGCCCCCTGGCTCGACTCCCTGGTCATCCTGGTCGTGCCGATCTACAACGCCGATGGCAATGACGCGGTCTCCGTCCTGAACCGGTCCCGCCAGCACGGCCCCTTCGGCGGCGTGGGCGAGCGAGAGAACGCGCAGGGGCTGGACCTCAACCGGGACCACATGAAGCTGGAATCGGCGGAAGCCCGCTCGCTGGTGCGCCTGCTGCGCGAGTACGACCCGCACGTCGTGGTGGACCTGCATACGACGAACGGGACCCGCCACGCCTACCACCTCACCTACGCGCCCCCGCTCCATCCGGGAACGGACCCCGGGATCCAGCGGCTCGCCCGGAGCGAGTGGCTCCCCGCCCTCACGCGGGCCCTGCGGGAGGGGACCGGGTGGCACAGCTGGCATTACGGCAACGCCTCCGCCCCCGAGGGCGGCGTGATGGGGTGGCACACGTTCGACCACCGCCCCCGCTTCAACAACAACTACGTCGGATTGCGCAACCGCATCGCGCTCCTGAGCGAGGCCTACTCCTACGCCCCGTTCCAGGACCGCGTGGCGGTCACCCTCGCCTTCGTGGAAGCGGTCCTCGACCTCGCTCGCGCCCGCGGCGCCGCGGCCCGGGCCGCCACCGCGGCGGCCGACGCGGCGCTGGAGCCGGACGACCAGCTCCCGCTCCGGGCCCGCATCGCCGCGGGTGGTGACGCGGACATTCTCATGGGAGCCGTGGAGGAGCGGCTCAACCCCTTCTCGGGACGCCGCTACCTGGCCCGGCTTCCGGTCGTGGAGCGGACCAGGATGAAGGACTTCACGCGCTTCGAGGGGGTCGAGAGCGAGCGCGTCCCGTCCGCCTACTACGTGCCCGGCTCGCTGCACCCGGTGCTGGACCGGCTCGCGCTGCACGGCATCCGCACCCGCGCGCTGACGGCCCCTCGAACGGCCCGGGTCGAGCGGTTCGCCCTGGACTCGACGCGGGCGGCAGCGCGGGAGTTCCAGGACCACCGGGAGCGGGAGGCGTTCGGGTCCTGGAGCGCGGTGGAGGCGACCCTGCCGGCCGGGACCATGGTCGTCCCCACGACCCAGCCGCTGGGGCGTCTGGTCTTCTACCTCCTGGAGCCGCGCTCCGACGACGGGCTGCTGAACTGGAACGTCCTGGACGCCGCCATCGACGCGGACCCGTCCGCGTATCCGATCCTGCGGGCTCCCGCGGGGACGCCGCCCCTCGCCGCCCCGCCCGCGGGGACGGGCGGGTTCAGCGGCCCGGTGGGGGGGTGAGCGGGGGCGAGTGGAGGCCGCGCTCCGCTAGCGCGTCAGGCGCCGGCCGCGGAGCGCGCCGCCATCGGCGCCTAGGGTCCAGTCGCCCGTGAACGTGTCGCCGCTGAAGACCAGTCGAACGTGGACGCGGCCGTCGGGCGTGTCGGCGTCGAGGCGCAGCTCCTGTCCGTCGACGCGCACGGACGAGAGCTGCAGCTCTCCCGTCGCGTCCGAGTAGAAGGACCCGCCCCACGCGCCCCGGGAGCCGGTGATCCGCAGCTGGCCGTCCACGGCCGCCCCCTGTACGGTGGTGGAGAAGGCGTAGGTGCCGACCGGGTCCAGCTCGCCGCGCGCCGCCGCGGTGGGCGCCGCCGTTTCCCCGGGCTGCGCCGGCGCGGACCCGCAGGCCGCGGCCAGCGCGGAAAGCATGATGATCGAGAGCGTGTTCTTCACGATGTCCTCCAGGAAATGTGACGCCCCGAACATATGCCGGGGCGGTGCCGCTCGCCATCCTCCCGGACGGCGGCCTGGAACATCGTGCCTCCGTCCGTCGTACCGGTGCCCATGAAGAAGTGGATCGTCATCGTGCTGCTGAGCCTGGGCGCCGGGTACTGGCTCGGACGGCAGTCCATCCCGGAGCTCGTGGAGGCGTTCTCGTCGGTCACACCGCGCGAGGCGTACGTCCAGCGGCTCGCCGCATCCGGTCTCACCGCGACGGCCCTCGGCCGGCTGTGGGCCCGGGCGGGGGACGCCGCGCTCCGGGATGCACCGCCCGTGACGCCGCCGTTCCGCGAGGCCGGGTACCTCGACCCCGCGCGGCCGCAGGCGGTGGCCTACCGGTTCCGCGCCCGCGCGGGCCAGCGGGTGGCGGTGCGGGTCCGGGTCGAGCCGCCGTCGAACGCGCTCCTCTTCATCGATCTCTTCCGGGTGCCCGAGGACCCCGCACGCGAGCCGGTGCACGTCGTGAGCGCCGACAGCGGCGAAGCCTCGATCGACCACGAGCCGCGGCGCGATGCCGACTACATCATCCGAATTCAGCCGGAGCTCCTGCGCGGCGGGCGCTACACCCTCACCGCCGAAACGGCACCGACGCTCGCGTTCCCCGTCGCCGGGATGGGGGTGGCCCAGATCCAGAGCTTCTGGGGCGCTCCGCGGGACGGCGGCGCCCGGCAGCACCACGGCGTCGACATCTTCGCCCCGCGGGGGACCCCCGTCGTGGCAGCCGCGGACGGCTTCGTCTCCTCCATTCGCAGCACCGCCATCGGCGGGAACGTCGTCTGGCTCCGGGACGAGCGTGCCGGACAGTCCCTGTACTACGCGCACCTGGACCGCCAGCTCGTCGAAAGGGGCGACCGCGTCCAGCGCGGGGACACCATCGGGCTGGTGGGGAACTCAGGCAACGCCCGGGGAACGCCGCCCCATCTCCACTTCGGCATTTACGCCCGCGGCGTCGGCCCCATGGACCCGCTCCCCTTCGTCGAGCCGCCGCCGGGACGGCCGCGCGACCCATCGGTCCCCCTCGCCGCCATCGGCGGCTGGCGCAGGACCGCGGTCGGCGGCGCGCGCCTCCGGGCCGCCCCCGGCGCTGCCGCCCCGGTGGTGTCGGAGCTCGAGGACGATGCTCCCCTCCATGTCCTCGCCGCCACCGACGGCTGGTATCGGGTCCGGACGCCCGACGGGCAGGTCGGGTTCGTCGGCGGAGACCTGACGGAGCCGCTGGCGCCGCTGCGCACCGCCGCCCTGGCGGACACCGTCTCGCTCCGGGACCGCCCGGACGAGGCGGGCGTGGAGATCGCCCGACTGGCGCCCGGGGAGGCGGTCGAGGTGCTCGGAAGCGCCGGCGACCACCTCTACGTGCGCGCCCGCGGGCGGCTCGCCTGGGTCGCACGGGGGGCCGCCCTTTGACCGCGGCTTGACGCGGGGCGGACCGCGGTCGAAGATGCAGGCATGGAATCGAACGCACTCACGACGATCGCGCTGATCCTCGCCGCCGTCATCATCATCTGGCTGGCTTTCGTCCTCATCCGGCGCCGCTTCCCGGTGGCCCGATCCGGGGCGCCCACGTCCGACCGCGGGCGGGCGGCCCCCGTCGGGTTCCCGGACCTCGTGGAGCACGACGAGATCCGCCGCGGTCTGGATCAGCTCGGATGGGACACGCCCCGGCCGATCCAGGAGCGCGCCATCGATGCGATGCGCAGCGGCCGCGACCTCCTCCTGAGCGCCCCCGAGGGCACCGGGAAGACCGGCGCGTACATCGTCCCTGCGCTCGAGCGGCAGCTGCACCGTGATGGGCTCCATACGCTGGTCATCTCGCCGACCATCGACATGGTGTCGGACATCGCCGAGCAGGCCCGCACCATCGCGAAAGAGGGCGACCTGTGGGTCGGCGAGCTGCACGGGGGCGTCCCCGCCGTGGACCAGGTGCGCGACCTGCGGGCGGGGTTCGATGTCCTGGTCGCAACCCCGGACCGCCTCCTGGAGCACCATGAGGCGGGCAACGTCGACCTGAGCCATGTCGAGGTCCTGGTTTTCGACCCCATTGATACGCTCCTCCAGCGTGGGAAGCACGCGGAGGTCGAGCGCATCCTCGAGGTCGCCCCCAGGAACCGGCAGACCATCTTCGTCGGCCGCATCCTGTCGGGAGAGGCCCAGGAGCTCGCACGCACGGTCCTCAGGGACCCGATGCGCGTGGAGGTCGACACCGAGACCCGGCCCCCCGGGCCCGCCTTCGCCCGGCCCGACCGCGTGATCTCCGCCGGGGCCGGGACCCCTGCCGGGGGCTCGATCACCGGCGTCGTCCGGTGGTTCAGCAACAGCAAGGGCTTCGGCTTCATCGAGCCCGATGACGGCGGCGAGGACGTGTTCGTCCACCACTCCAACATCGCAGGCGACGGCTACAAGTCCCTGGATGACGGGCAGCGCGTCCGGTTCATACGCGTCCCGACCGAGAAGAGCCCCGAGGCGCGCGAGGTCGAAGGCCTGTAGGGGCGCCCGAAGGGGCGCGGGCGGCTCCCCACGTCCGGCGCGCAGCCTGTCCGGGACACCGGACCGGCTGCGCGATTTTTTTTTGTGTAAGGTTTCGGCTCCGACCGGCATCTATGAGTGATTGGCAGGGATTCGAACGTCGAGGGCAGCCGCGAGGGACCCCTGGTTCGCCGTCGGTTCAGGGGGTTCGGGCGGCCGAACGAGCCCCGAGGGGCTGTCCCTCGCGTTCGAGGTTGGGAAGGGCGGGCCCCGGTGGGGTCCGCCCTTCGTTTTTGTCCGCCCCCCGTCGCGCGAGAGGAAGCGGCACGGAAGCCTCGCCGCGGGGCGCCTCCACGGACCGCGGCCGCGGCCCGGGTTTTGAAAGGGGAAAATCCCGGACCGAGCGACGACCGGAGGCTGCGCATGAGCGGGAGAGCGAAGGATCGGCGGCGGAGCGGGAGCGAAATGGGGACACGCCCGCCTGCGAGCCCCGTGAATCTGCTCATCCTCACCATCGTCGGCGTCCTCGGGATCAGCGCCGCCGCCGCGGCGGTCATGGGAAACAGCTACGACGACGTGACGCCTCACGGTCAGCTGCTGGGGACCCTCCAGCGCGTGGCGGACGCCCAGAAGCGGCACCACGCCCGGACCGGCGCCTTCGCCCAGTGGATTCAGACACTCCACGTCGAAGCGGGCCCCGACGTCCGCATCACCCTCCTCCGCGGCGACGCCACGGAGTGGGATGCCGTCGTCCGCCACGACGGGGGCCTGGCCTGCATGCGATCCGGGCGGGCCGAGGGCGTCGTCGTGCATACCGACCCGGCGACCTGCTTCACCACCGAGCGCTGAGCGGGGGCTGACCGGCTGGAACCCCGGCCCATATTCGCCTCGCGGTGGCTGCCGGCAACGAAGCGCGCGGGCGGGGCGTCGGAACTACGAGGGGCTTCGGATTTTCCGCCCGCCGGCTTAGCTTTCATCCCTCCGGAGGAGCCCATGCGTCGGACCGTTCCCGCCATCATGTGCGTAGCCGTGCTGTCCCTGGGCGCCTCGGCGTCCGGGCGGGAGCCCGCGCCCACGCCGGCGGAGCGCCACTCCTTCCAGTTCACGCGGGCCGTGTACACGAGCGGAGGCTGGGGTTGGGGTCGTCGGGGGGGTGCGTGGGCGACGGACTATCCCAAGGCCGACCTGCAGTTCCTCGTGGTTGCCCGGCGGGTCACGAACCTGGATGCGTATCCGGAGGAGAACGCGATCCGGCTGGATGACCCGGCGCTGCGGCGCCACCCGTTCCTGTACGCGGTCGAGGTGGGGCAGATGGCGCTCACGGACGCGGAGGTGGCCGGATTGCGCTCGCACCTTCTGGCGGGCGGGTTCCTGGTGGTGGACGATTTCTGGGGCACGTACCAGTGGGAGCAGTTCGAGCGGAACATCCGGCGGGTGTTCCCCGACCGCCCGATCGAGGAGCTGGCGAGTGACGACGGCATCTTCCGGGCGTTCTACCGGATCGATGAAGTGGTGCAGGTGCCCTCGATCAACAACATCCGGCGCGGCAGGACGTGGGAGCAGGACGGCTACGTCCCGCGGGTATTCGGGATCCGCGCCGAGGATGGGCGTCTGATGGTGGTCATCAACTGGAACACGGACCTCGGTGACGCCTGGGAGTGGGCGGAGCAGCCGGACTATCCGCTCGTGTACTCCACTTTCGCCTACCAGATGGGTGTGAACCTGATCGTCCACGCCATGAGCCACTGATGGCGGGGTCCCTGTTCGAGCTCCTCTTCAAGTACCGCCCGCTGCTGTTCGAGCGCGGCGACCTGGCCTTCAGCGCCCCGCCCGCAGCGGTGCTCGCCGCCGGCATCGCCGTGGCGCTGATCGCCGGCGCGACGTATGTGCGTGCCCGGGTTCGGGGCGGTGCGGGGGCGCGTGCCGGCCTCGCGGCCATCCGCCTGGCGCTCCTGGCGCTGGTGCTCGGGCTCCTCTCACGCCCCGTGCTCCTGATCCCCACCGTGGTCCCCCAGCAGAACTACCTCGCCGTCCTCGTGGACGACTCCCGTAGCATGCGCCTGGACGATGGCGCCGCCCGGGCAGGGTTCATCGAGGAGACGCTGCTGGACCCCGACAGCGGTGTGAGGCGGGCGCTGGAGAGCGGGTTCCGCCTTCGCTTCTACCGGTTCTCCCAGGATACCCACCGTCTCGCGGACGACGAGGCCCCCGAGTACGGCGGGACCCGGACCCGCCTGGGACGCGCGCTGGACCGGGTGCGGGACGAGCTCGCATCGGTGCCCCTTTCGGGGATCGTCCTCGCCACCGACGGCGCCGATCACGCGCCGGCCGAGCTGGACGCCTCCCTCACCCGCCTCCGCGCGGCCGGGCTCCCCGTCTTCGCCATCGGCGTGGGGAGCGAGGATCCGAGCGGGGACGTGGAGGTGGTCTCGATCTCGGCGCCCGCCACCGTGCTGGCCGGGTCACGGACCACCGCGGACGTGGTGCTGGAGCACCGGGGCTTCCGGGGACGGCCCATCACGGTGCAGGTGGAGCAGGACGGGCGCCTGGTCGGATCGAAGGAGGTCCGCCTGGGTGACGACGGCGCCACCACGGTCCGCGTGGAGTTCGACGCGCCGGAGTCCGGGTTCCGGTCCTTCCGCTTCCGGGTCCCGGTCCAGGAAGGGGAGCGGATCGACCGGAACAACGAGCGCGACGCCATCGTCCGGGTGCGGAAGGGTCCGGAGAAGGTGCTCTACTTCGAGGGAGAGCCGCGCCACGAGGTGGCCTTCCTCCGGCGCGCCGTCGCCGGCGACGACGCGCTCCAGCTGGTGGTCCTCCAGCGCACGGACGAAGAGCGCTACCTCCGCCTGGGGGTGGACTCGGCGGCGGAGCTCCTCGATGGATTCCCCCGCACGCGCGAGGCCCTCTTCGCCTACCGCGGGCTCGTGCTGGGGAGCGTGGAGGCGAGCCATTTCAGCCACGAGCAGCTCGCGATGATCGCGGAATTCGTCGAGCGCCGCGGGGGCGGGCTGCTCATGCTCGGCGGACGTGGCGCCTTCGCGGAGGGCGGCTGGGCCGGCACCCCCGTCGAGCGCGTCCTGCCGGTGCGGCTGGACGCCCGGCCCGCGGATTCCCTGTTCCTGGCGCGGACGAAGGTCTCCGCCACCCGGGCGGCCGCCACGCACCCCATCACGCGCCTGACCGGCGACAGCATCACGCCGTGGGGATCGCTGCCGGCGCTGACGGTCTTCAATCGCCTCGGCTCGGCGCGCCCCGGGGCCGAGGCGCTGCTGGTGGGCGCGGCCCCGTCCCTCGGGGGCGAGCAGGTCATCCTGGCCCACCAGCGCTACGGCCGCGGCCGCGCCGCGGTCTTCGCGGTGCAGGACTCCTGGATGTGGCGCATGCACGCGGACATCCCCCTCGAGGACCGCACGCATCAGCGGCTCTGGCGGCAGCTCCTCCGGTGGCTCGTGGCCGAGACCCCCGACGCGCTCGAGCCCGAGCTCCCCGCCGCCCCCGTGCCCACGGGCGAGGCGGTGGAGGTGCGGGCGCGGGTCGAGGGTCCCGCGTTCGCGGGCGTGAACGGCGCGCGCGTCCTGGCCCGCGTGACGGCGCCTTCGGGAGCCACCGCCGAGCTCCCGCTGGACTGGAGCATCGTTCGGGACGGCGAGTACGCGGGGCGGTTCCGCCCCATCGAGACCGGGCTGCACCGGATCGCGGTCGAGGCGGGGGAGGAGGCAGGCGGGGGGTCGGGGATCCTCGCGGCCGAGGGCGTCGTCATGGCGGGGCCGAGCATGGAGGAGTACTTCGGCGCGCGCATGCGGCGGCCCGTCCTCGAGCGGATCGCCGCCGAGACGGGCGGCCGGTTCTACGCTGCGGCGGACGTGGGCAGGCTCCCCGAGGACCTCACCTACACCGCACGCGGCGTCACCGTGGTGGAGGAAAAGGAGCTCTGGGACATGCCGGCGGCCTTCCTGCTGATCCTGCTGCTCCTGGCGGCGGAGTGGATGCTGCGGCGGCGGCGGGGGCTCGCATGAGGGGGCGCGGCAGGGATCGACTGATCCGGGCGGCGGCGCTGGCCACGACGGCGCTCGCCATGGTCGCGGCCCCTCCGGCCACCGCCGCGTCGGCGCAGCAGACGCATGTGCTGGTGGTCTCGGGACTGGGGGGCGACGCCGAGTACTCCGCCCGCTTCGTCGCGTGGAGCGTGGCGCTCCTGGACGCGGCGGTGGCGGCGGGCGTGCCCGCGGCCGGCGCGCGCTGGCTGGCGGAGCGGGAGGGCGTGCACCCCCGGGCGGCGGGTGTGGCCCGGGTCGACGCGGTGGGCGCCGAGCTGGCCGCGCTGGCCGCACGCTCGGCGCCGGGGGACCTGATCCTCCTCGTGCTGTTCGGCCACGGCAGCGCGCGGGGGGGCGAGGCCCGGATCAACCTCCCCGGCCCCGACCTCTCGGCCGGCGAGCTCGCCGCCATGCTCGTGCCCCTTTCCGACCGGCGGCTCGTGGTGGTGAACGCGGCCAGCGCGAGCGGCGGCTTCATCGCGCCCCTCGCGGCGCCCGGCCGCGTCGTGATCACCGCGACCCGCTCGTCGGCTGAAGCGGAGGCGACGCGGTTCGGCGCCCACTTCGTCGCGGGGCTCGCCGGTGCGGAAGCGGACACGGACAAGGACGGCGCGGTATCGATCCTGGAGGCGTTCGAGTACGCCCGGCTCGAGGTGGCGCGCTCGTTCGAGGAGACCGGTTCGCTGGCCACGGAGCACGCGCTCCTGGAGGACGACGGCGATGGCCGCGGCAGCCTGGAGCCCGGCGGCGCCGATGGGGCGCTCGCCGCGCGGATCACCCTCGCGCCGCCCACCGCGGCGGCTGGCATGGGTGCCTCGGGAGACCCGCAGCTGGACCGACTGCGGGCGGAGCGCGCCCGTCTCGAGCAGGCCCTGGCGCAGCTCCGGGCGCGGAAGGACGGGATGGAGACGGAGGCGTACGAGCGCGAGCTGGAGCGGCTGCTGCTGGAGATCGCCCGCACCGGTCGGGCGATCCGCGAGCGCGAAGGAGCGGGGTCGTGAGGAGCCGGTCGGGGAGCCGGGGGGCGAGGTGGGGGCCCGTTCTCGCCGCCATCATGCTGGCGGCGGGCCCCGCGGGTGCGCAGGACGCCGCGCTCGCCCGGGGTACCGACGCGCTCCGCACCGGCCGCTACGACGAGGCCGTGCGCCTCCTCCGCGGGGTGCCCCCGCAAGCGGCGGTGGTCGACCGGGCCCGGGCGGCCCGCGGCCTCGCGGATGCGTACGCGCGGACCGGCCGCTACGACGAGGCGCTCGCCGCCCTCGACCGCGCCGTGGCCCGGGGGATCCCGGCGGCCGAGGCAGGAACGGCCCGCGGACGCGTGCTCCGGCTGATCGGGCGCGATGCCGAAGCGGAGCGCGCGTTCGCTGCGGCGGCGGACGGCGCTGCGGCGGACGCCATGGAGGCCCGGCTCGAGCGGGCCCTGCTCTGGTGGGACCGCGGCGACCGGGAGCGCGCGTTCGACGCGCTGGACGGCTTCATCGACCTCTACAACGACGGCAGCGCCCGGACCGGGCCGGAGCTGACGGCGGTGGGAACGGCCGTGCGCCGGCTGGGGGTCCGGAGCCCCGACCTGTTCCACGACGCCGTCCGGGCGTACGAGGAGGCGCTGCGCGCGGACCCGGGTGCGGTGGAGCCGCGGATCCGCCTGGCGGAGCTGTTCCTGGACAAGTACGACGGCGGGGAGGCGCAGGGGCTGCTGGCGGAGGCGCTCGGGATCAACCCGCGGCACCCTGATGCGCTGCTGGCGCTGGCGCGGGCGAAGCGGTTCGAAGGGTCGACGGAGGCGGCCGATGCCATCGCGAAGGCCCTCGAAGTGAATCCGCGCCACGCTCGCGCGCTGGCGTTCCGGGGGCTGCTGCGTCTGGAGGCGGGGGACGACGACGGGGCCGTGGAATCGGCGAGCGCGGCGCTGGCCATCAATCCGCGGCTCGTCGAGGCGCTGGCCGTGCGGGGGACGGCCCGGTTCCTCCGCGGCGACGAGCGCCGCCACGCCGCGGACCTGGCCGCCGCCCTCGCCCTGGACCCGCACGGCGGCGGGTACCACACGACGGCGGCGGAGCTGGCGGCCCGGCGGGGCCGCTACCAGGAGGCCGCGTCGCTGGCGCAGGGTGCGGTCGCCGTGGATACGCTGGCGTGGGACGCCTGGGTCGTCCTGGGCATGAACCAGCTCCGCCTCGGCCGGGTCGACGAGGCCAGGCGGGTCCTCGAGCGCGCTTTCGCCGGCGACCCGTTCAACGTCTGGACGAAGAACACGCTCGACCTGATGGATCGCCTCGCGGACTTCGTCGTGAGGACCACGCCGCGGTTCCGGCTGGTCCTCCACCCCGATGAGGCCGACCTGCTGGAGCCCTACGTCGCCGCCGTCGCGGAGGAGGCCTACGGCGCGCTGGCCGAACGGTACGGCTACCGCCCCGCCACACCGGTGCGGATCGAGGTCTATCCCAGCCACGCCGACTTCTCCGTCCGCACCATGGGGATGCCGGGGCTGGGCGCGCTCGGCGTCGCGTTCGGCAACGTGCTGGCCATGGACTCACCCTCCGCCCGGGACGTGGCGAGCTTCCACTGGGGCTCGACCCTCTGGCACGAGATCGCCCACGCGGTCACGCTCGGCCTCACCCGGCACCGCGTCCCCCGCTGGCTCACCGAAGGGGTCTCGGTCCGGGAGGAGCGGCGGTCCCGGCCAGGGTGGGGCGGCCGCGTCGGCCTCGACCTCCTCGCGGCGTTCGAGGGCGACCGCCTTCTCCCCCTCCGCGAGATCGATGAAGGGTTCATCCGGCCCTCGTATCCCGGGCAGGTCCAGGTGAGCTACCAGCAGGCGGGGCTCATCGTCGAGCTCATCGAGCGGGAGCACGGGATCGCGGCCGTCCGCCGGCTCCTGGACGCCTACGCCGACGGGCTCGCCACGGAGGCCGCATTCCGCCGGGCTCTCCGCGTCGACCCCGAGGCCGTGGACCGGATGCTGACCGAGCACCTCCGCGCACGCTACGCGCCGGCGCTCGCGGCGGTGGGGGCCCTCACGGGGGATGGGCGACCCTCCCCGCGGCGCGATCCGACGACGCTGGAACGCGACGCCCGTGCCCGCCCCGATGACCTGGCCGCCCAGCTCGCGGCCGGGCACGCGCTCGCGGCGGCCGGCAGGGGCCGCGAGGCGGAGCCGTTCCTGGAGCGGGCCCGGGAGCTCTATCCGGACCTGGCCGGCCCCGGGTCGCCGGACGCGCTCCTGGCGGAGATCCGGATCGCCCGCGGGGACACGGCCGGGGCGGTGGAGGCGCTCCGCCGCCTGACGACGCTGGACGAGACCGCCCTCGCGGCCAACCTCCAGCTCGCGGAGCTGCTCGGCCCGCGCGACCCCGCGGGCGCCATCGAAGCCCTCGAGCGGGCCATCTACATCCACCCCTTCGACCCCGCGGCGCACGCGCGCCTGGCTGAGCTGGCCGAGCGCGCAGGGCGGTCGGCGCTGGAGGTGCGGGAGCGGGGGGCGGTGGTGGCGCTCCGGCCGGTGGACCGCGCCGGCGCCCTCTACCGGCTCGCGCTCGCGCAGCGGCGGGCGGGCGACCGCGCCGCGGCACGGCGGTCCGTCCTCGCGGCGCTGGAGGTAGCCCCCGGCTATGCGGAGGCCCAGGAGCTGCTCCTCGAGCTCAGCGGCGGCGACCGGTGAGGACGCCCACCCTCCTCGCGCTCCTCGCGGCCCTCGCCGCGCCGGCCGCGCTGCCCTCCAGCGCCGCGGCCCAGGGGTTCGGTCGGCGCGGCGAGGGCCGCGCGATGCCGGAGGACCTCGGCGAGATCCCCTACGACGGGCGCCTGACCTTCGCCCGCATCCGGTTCGAGCTCCGGGACCCCAGGGGCGGATGGGCGGGCGGCCAGCCCCCGTGGGCCCACGACTACCCCCGCGCCGAGCGCAACTTCATGACGATCCTGTCGGAGATCACCACCGCCCGCGCGTTCCGGGGCGGGAGCAGGATCGTCGCGCTGGGGGATCCGGAGCTGTTCAACTACCCGATCGCCTACATGAGCGAGCCGGGGCACTGGGCCATGTCGGACCGGGAGGCCGAGGCGTTCCGCGCGTACCTGCGGAAGGGCGGCTTCGTCATCTTCGACGACTTCGCCGGCCAGGACTGGTTCAATTTCGAGGCGATGATGCGGCGGGTCATCCCGGACGTGGAGTTCGTCCGGATGACCGTGGAACACCCCATCTTCCACGCCTTCTTCGAGATCGAGACGCTCGAGCTGCGCCACCCCAACCGTCGGGACCTCACCGCGGAGTTCTTCGGGATCTTCGAGGACAACGACCCCGGCAAGCGGCTGCTGGCCATCGTGAACTACAACACCGACATCGGGGATTACTTCGAGTACAGCGACACGGGGTTCCTGCCCGTGGACCTCAGCAACGACGCGTACAAGCTGGGGGTGAATTACTGGATGTACGCGCTGACGCGGTGAGGCCGTCGAAGAACGAGGGATCGAAGTCGCAGGATCGAAGTCGAAGTCGAAGGATCGAAGTCGAAGTCGAACGCAGACGCGAGGAGACACATGGCCTTCCACCCGACCACCAAGCCGACGGACGCGTCGGCCACGCCGGATGCGGCGACGATCACGGACGCCGACCTGGCGCTGGCGGACCGGATGCGGGAGGGACACGAGGCGATCAACCGGGAGATCCGGAAGCTGATCGTGGGACAGCAGGATGTCATCGAGCATCTCCTCCTCTCCCTGTTCGTGGGCGGGAACTCGCTGATCGTGGGGGTGCCCGGCCTGGCCAAGACGCTGCTCATCCACACCCTCGCGCGCGTGCTCCATCTGGAATTCTCGCGCATCCAGTTCACGCCGGACCTGATGCCCTCGGACATCACGGGCACCGACATCATCCAGGAGGACCCGGACACGGGTCGGCGGCACATGGTGTTCACACGTGGGCCCGTGTTCGCCAACATCGTGCTGGCGGACGAGATCAACCGGACGCCGCCCAAGACGCAGGCGGCGCTGCTCGAGGCGATGCAGGAGCACCGGGTGACCGTCCAGGGCCGGACGTACACGCTGGATGAGCCGTTCTTCGTCTTCGCGACCCAGAACCCCATCGAGCTGGAGGGGACCTACCCGCTCCCGGAGGCCCAGCTCGACCGGTTCATGTTCGAGATCGTCATCCGTCACCTGCCGGAGCAGGAGGAGCTGGAGGTGGTGCGGTCCACCACGGCCATCCAGAACCCCGAGTTCGAGCACGTGGTCAGCGGCGCGGACCTGCTGGAGTTCCAGCGGCTGGTCCGCCGGGTCCCCGTCTCGGAGCCGGTGCTCCGGCACGCCGTGGACCTGGTCCGCGCCTCCCGGCCCGACCGGGAGCCGGCGGAGCCCCTGGACTTCGTCAAGCGATGGGTCGGCTACGGCGCCAGCGTCCGGGCGGCGCAGTACCTGGTCCTGGGCGGGAAGGCACGGGCCCTCACGCGCGGGCGCACCCACGTCTCCTTCGACGACGTCCGGGTCCTCGCCCACCCCGTCCTCCGGCACCGCATCCTGCTCAACTTCCACGCGGAATCCGAGCGCGTCACCACCGACCAGGTGATCGATCGCCTCCTCGACGAAGTGCAGCCCCCCAAATCGCGCATGTAAAATGACGAGAACCACACCCGAAACGCGGACTGCCGAGTGAGGGCGACGCTCAACCAGCGCGCGGCGAGCCCGGGCTTCCTGGACCCTGCGACCCTCGCGCGCATCGACAACCTGGAGCTGCTGGCGCGGACGGTGGTGGACGGCTTCATCAACGGGCTGCACCGGTCGCCCTACCTCGGGTTCTCGCTGGACTTCGCGGAGCACCGCCCCTACAACCCGGGGGATGACATCCGGCGCATCGACTGGCGGCTCTGGGCCCGGACCGACCGTCACTACGTGAAGGAGTTCGAGGCGGAGACCAACGCGAACTTCGTCACGCTGCTGGACGTCTCCGCCTCGATGGACTACGGCAGCCGCGGCATCCGGAAGCTCGATTACGGGCGCTACCTGGCAGCGTGTCTCAGCTACTTCTCCCGCCAGCAGCGGGACCGTATCGGCCTGGTGACGTTCGACGACGGGGTCCGCGACTACGTCCCGCCGAGCGCGCGACACCTCGATATCGTCCTCCACACGCTGGACCGGCTCCAGGGGGCGGCCGGAGCCGAAGGGCGGGGGAAGGGGGGCGGCGCGCCGGAGGGCGGGCTCGCGGCGGCGGTGGCCCACGCGGCGGATCGCATCAGACGCCGGGGGCTGGTCGTGCTGATCTCGGACTTCTACGAGGACCCGGCGGCGGCCGTGGAGTCCGTCCGTGAGCTGCGCTACCGGGGCAACGACGTCATCGTGTTCCACGTCCTGGACCCGGCGGAGATCGAGTTCCCGTTCGAGGAGTCCAGCGGGTTCGAAGACCTGGAGACCGGGGAGCGGATCCCGGTGGTGCCGGAGACCATGCGGTCCCGCTATCGTCAGCTGGTGGACGCCCACATCGCGGAGCTGGCGCGCCGCTTCGGTGAGGAGCGGATCGACTACTCGCTGTTCGATACGGCGACGCCGCTGGACTACGCCCTGTTCCGCTACCTCTCCGATCGTGAGCGGCTGGGCCGGGTGCGCTGATGCCTCTCGCCTTCCTCGCCCCCGTTTTCCTCGCCGGCCTCGCGGCCCTGGCCATCCCGGTCCTCATCCACCTGGCCAATCGCCCCCGGAAGGAACCGGTCCGCTTTCCATCGCTGATGTTCCTCGAGAAGGTGGAGTACCGGGCGTCGAGCCGGCGGCGGATCCGCAACCTCGTCCTCTTCGCGCTCCGCTGCCTCGCCCTGATCCTGATCGCCGGCGCGTTCGCCCGGCCCTTCCTCGACCGCCCGGACGCACCCCCCGTGGCCATCGATGGCGGCCGCGAGGTGGTCGTGCTCTTCGACCGGTCGGCGTCCATGGCCATCGACGACCGGATGGACCGCGCGCGCGCGGAGGTCGGCGAGATCGCCGCGGGGCTGCGGCGCGGGGACCGCGCCACGCTCGTGGCGTTCGACCACGGCGCCGCGGCGGCGAATCGGGCCACCGGCGACCCGGCCACGCTCCGCGCGGCGGCCGACTCGCTGCGACCCGGCGACGGCGGCACGCGCCTGGGGCCGGCGCTTCGTCTGGCGGAGAGTATCCTCGCGGGCTCACCGCTGCCGCGTCGCGAGCTCGTGGTGATCTCGGACTTCCAGCGGCGGGCGTGGGACGCAGAGTCCGCGGTGGCCGCGCCGGAAGGAACGGCGGTGCGGCTGGTGCGAGTGGGACAGTCGCGGCCCAACGCGGCCGTCGCCGATGCGGCTGCCACGCGGGAGCGCTTCTCGGGGCGGGAGCGCGCGCGTGTGACCGCCACCGTGAGCGCCCGTGGAGGCCCCTTCGAGGGACCCGTCGCGCTGGAGCTGGACGGCCGCGTCGTCCAGGAGGCGCGCCTCGCGGTGGCCGCCGGTGAGGTGGGGCGGGTCACCTTCGACCCCGTGACGCTGCCCGACCGCCCCGTCCGTGCCACCGTCCGCATCCCGGGCGACGCGCTGACCACCGATGATGCGCTGCACCTCACCCTCCGTGGCGACCGCCCGCTCCGGGTGGTCATCGGTCAGGACCCGGGCGCGGACCGCCGTACGAGCCTGTACCTCGCCCGCGCCCTCCAGGCCGGCCCCGACCACGACGTGGCCGTCCTCCCCGTCGCCGCCCTGACCACGACGGCGCTGGCCGGCGTCGATGTGGTGGTGCTCAACGACGCCGAGCCCGCGGGCGACGCCGGCGCGCGGCGGATCCGGGAGTTCGCGGAATCGGGCGGCGGCGTTATCGTCGTTCTGGGCGATCGGAGCCGGGGTCGCGGAGTCGAGTCCCTGGGGCTCGGGCGGCTCCAGGGGACGCGGGACCGGACGGCCGATGGCGGCGCGTCGCTGGCACGCGTGGACGCGCAGCACCCGATCTTCGAGCCGTTCCGCGGCGCGGCGGCCGGGCAGCTCTCCAGGGCTCGCTTCTTCCGGTACCGGGTCCTGGACCCCGAGCCGGGCGCGACGGTGCTCGCGCGCTACGACGATGGCGCGGCCGCCATGGTGGTCCGGGATCTCGGCCAGGGGCGCGTGGTGGGCCTCACGGCCCCCCTCGATGGCCGTTGGGGCGACCTCGTCCTCCAGCCGTCGTTCCTGCCGCTGACCCACCGGCTCGCCCGCCACGCATCGGGGCGCACCGCCGTGCCGGCGTGGAGGACGGTGGGCGAGGTGCTGGATGTGGGGCCGCTCCTCGCGGCGGCGCCGGACCCGGCGTCGGACCCGGGCTCCGGGCCCGTCGTGCGGACGCCCTCGGGCGGGCGGATCCCGCTGACGCCGGAGCGGACGGTGATCTCCCTCGAGGAGCGGGGGTTCTATGAGGTCCGGGACCCGCGGACGGGTGCTCCGCCGGCTGCGGTGGCGGTGAACGCCGACCCGGCCGAGTCGGAGCTGGAACCCATGGACACCGATGTGGTGGAAGCGGCGCTGATGGCCGGCGGAGCCCCGCCCATCCTCTCGTCAGGGGCGCCGGTGGACCGGGAGCGGACGCAGTCGCTCTGGTGGTGGGTGCTGGCGGCGGCGTTCGTCGTCCTGGCGTTCGAGACGGTGGTCGGAAACGTGGTGTCCAGGAGGTACGCGTGAGAGCGAGCGATCGGAACCAGGCGCGCAACGAGCTGCTGGCGGTCATCCGGAGCGTCCGCCGACGCTGGCGTGGCCGTCACCTGCTGACCGGGCTCGCAGTCACCGGGGCCACCGCGCTGGTGGCCGGCCTGGTCGCGCTGGCCGCGCTGGACCGGCTCGGCGAGGCGTCCGCCGCGGTGCCGTGGATCCGGGCGGCCGCGGGGGCGGCCGTGGCCGTCTCCGCCGCCTGGTTCCTGGGCCGCCCCCTCTTCCGACGAGTCCCGGACGAGGACGTCGCGCTCTACCTGGAGGAGCACGAGCCGTCCCTCGAGGCCGCGGTGCTGAGCGCCATCGAGGCCCGCGAGGACGGAGCCGCGCCCGCCGCTTCCGACGCGCTGCTGCGGCGCACCCTCGAGACCGCGATCCGCCGCGTCCACGCCGCCGAGGACGGCAGGTGGATCGAGCGCGGCGGGCTCGCCCGCGGCGCCGCCGCGCTCCTCGCGGTGGTGGTCGCCGGCGGGTTCCTCGGCTTCATCCCCGGCGCCGGCGGGCGCGCCGCGCGGCTCCTCAGCTCGCCCCGCCCGGCCGAGGCGGCGGCGGGGCTGGCCGTCCTGGTCGAGCCGGGGAACGCCACCGTGTCACGGGGCGCGGATGCCGCCATCGGCGCCCGGCTGCGCGGGTTCGATGCAGCGCTGGTGGAGCTCGCGGTGCGGACGGAGGGGGACAGCACCTTCGACCTGCTGCCGATGGCCGTGGGCCGGGATGGCGGCTTCGGTTACCTCCTCTTCGACCTGGAAGCCCCGACCGAGTACTACGTGCAGGCCGGCGGCGTACGGTCGCCCACGTTCGTCCTCACCGTCGCGGAGCTCCCCTATGCCCGGCGGCTCGACCTCGAGCTCGTGTTCCCCGCCTACACCGGGCTCCCGGCGCAGACCATCCCGGACGGCGGGGACGTGGCCGCGCTCCGGGGCACCCGGGTCCGGGTCGAGGTGACGCCCACGATCCCGGTGCGCGGGGGCGCCATCGTCGTCGATGGTGGGAGCCCCGTCCGCCTCACACCGGATGCCGAAACCGGCACCCTCGCCGGCGAGTTCATGGTCCGCGCCGACGGCTTCTACCACATCGTCCTGGATGGCCCCGACGGTGCGCCGGTGGAGGCCTCCCCGCGATACGTGGTGGACGCCATGAGCGACGGTCCGCCCCTCGTGTCCGTGACGAAGCCCGGCCGTGACGAGCGCGCCACCGCCATCGACGAAGTCTACGTCGAGGCCCGCGGCGAGGACGACTATGGAATCGCCGACCTCACGCTGCACTGGTCGGTCAATGGCGGCGAGGAGCGAAGGGAGTCCCTCTATGGCGGACGGGGCGCCCTGAAGGAGGTCTCCGCCGGCCGCACCTTCTACCTGGAGGAGTACGGCCTCGAGCCCGGCGACCTGGTGGCCTACTACGTCACCGCGACGGACAACGATGCCGTGGACGGCCGGAAGCGGGCCACGAGCGACATCTACTTCATCCAGATCCGGCCCTTCCAGCGGAACTTCAAGGCGATGGAGCAGGGCCCGCCGGGCGGGCAGGCGGGCGAGGGGCCGGACGGCGACCTCTCCGAGCGGCAGCGGCAGATCATTGCCGCCACGTTCAACCTGGTCCGCGACTCGACCTGGCTCCCGCCGGGCGATGTGCTGGAAAACCTGAACACGCTCTCGCTGGCCCAGGACCGCCTCCGGCAGCAGGTCGACGTGCTCGCCCAGCGCATGGTGGCGCGCCAGGTGACGCGCGACACGGCCTTCCAGAAGATCGCCGAGATCCTCCCCCGCGCCGCCGCGGAGATGGCCGAGGCGGCGGAGCGGCTGCGCGCGCGGCTGCCGGGCGAGGCGCTGCCATCCGAACAGCGGGCGCTCCAGCACCTCCAGCGGGCGGAGGCGGTGTTCCGGGATGTGCAGGTCGGGATGGGACAGCAGGCCGGTGGCGGGGGGGGCGGCGCCACGCCGAACGCGGAGGACCTGGCGGACCTGTTCGAGCTCGAGCTCGACAAGCTGCGGGACCAGTACGAGACCGTGAACCGCGGCGGTGGCGGCGGCCAGGACTCCACGGCGGCGGCGCTGGACGAGACCATGGAGCGCCTGGAGGAGCTCGCGCGCCGCCAGCAGCGCGAAGCCGAGCGCCGACGCCGCGAGACCATGCAGGGCACCGGCACCGCGGGCGGCGCGGGGCAGCGAGCCCTGGCCGACGAGGTGGAGGAGGAAGCGCGCCGGCTCGAGCGGCTGTCACGGGAACGGAACAACCCGCGCCTGGAGGACGCGGCCCGTCGTCTCCAGCAGACGGCGGAGTCCATGCGCCGGTCGGCGGCGGGCGGCGGCGGGGAAGAACGGATTGTGGAAGGGCTGCGCGACGCCCGTCGCATGCTGGAACGGGAGCGCGGCGATGGCCTGCGGCGCCGCGCGGAGGCGGCGTCCCGTCGGGCGGAAGAGATGGCCCGGGAACAGGAGAGCATCGGGCAGTCCGCGGAGCGGCTGGCGGGCGGGGATCCCGGTCCGGGCCGGGAGGAGGAGGCGCGTCGCCTGGAAGAGCGCAAGGAAGCTCAGCTCCAGGGGCTGGACTCGGTCCAGCGGGAGTTGCGCGACCTCGCGGGGCAGGCCGGGAGCGAGCAGCCGGACGCCGCCCGCCGTCTGAGGGATGCGGCGACGGCCATTGACGAGACGCGCCTGAAGGACAAGATCGAGCTCTCCCGGCGCATCGCCCGGAGCGGCGCCCCGGAGGACTACGCGCGCCGCCTCGAGGACGCCATCGGCGAGGACCTGGACGAGCTTCGCGACCGGCTCCGCGGGATCGGCGACCGGTTCGAGTCGGGGAACGACCAGGAGCGGGCAGAGACCCTCGACCGCGCCCGCGACCTGGCCCGGGGGATGGAGTCGCTGAGGGAGCGCACCCGCGAGCTCCGGGAGCAGGCTCCCGGCGGCGAGTCCGCGGGGGAGCCGGGGGGCGGCGAGCCCGGGCGGGAAGCCGGTGGCGGCCAGGGTGAGCCTCGAGCCGGCGCGCCGCCCGGCGGGAGCGACGGCGGTGGCGGGTTCGGCGCGGGCGCGGTCCGCCAATACCGGGCGGAGGCGCGGCAGCGCCTGGAGGATGCGAGGGCGCTGCGGGACCGCCTGCGGCAGGAGGGGCTGCCCACGAACGAGCTGGACGCGCTCCTTCGCGGCATCGAGGCCCTGACCCGCTCGGGCCCCTACAGCGACGCCGAGGAGCTGATCCGGCTCCAGGAGGCGCTGGCGGACCAGGCCAAGCGCGTGGAGCTCCTGGTGCGGGTCCGCCTCGCGGGCGAGGCGGGCGCCGCGCTGTTCCTGGATGGCCCGGGGGCGGTCCCGCCCGAGTACCGCGAGCTGGTGGAATCCTACTACCGTTCCCTGAGCCGGGACGACGGAGGACGGTGACGCGCGCGCTCGCGACCATCGCGGTGCTGCTCGCCGTGGCGCCGGCAGCGGCCCAGCAGAGGTCGCTCCCGGGCGCTCCCGGGCAGGCCCTTGCCGCCGTGGACACCCTGGTCGCCCGGGGGCGCCTCCAGGAGGCCGCCTGGGCCGCTCGCGAGGCCGGGGACACCGCCCGGGCGGAGCGCCTCCTCGCCAGGCTGGACACGCTGCTCCGCGCCGCTCCCCTCGATGCGCGGCCGCTCGCCATCGAGGACCAGGGCGTGTCCTACACCTTCCGCCTGCGCCACGGAGGGGGCGTCGAGTCCATCTTCAAGGTGGACGGGTCGGACATCTTCTGCGCTTCCTGCGGCGCCAGCCGGGAGGTGGCGGTCTACCGGATCGACCAGCTCCTGGGCCTCGACCTGGCACCCATGACCGTCTTCCGGACGCTGGTCCGGGACGGCGACACGCTCCGCGGCTCGGCCATGTACTTCGTCCACGGCGCCCTTCGGCCGGCCGACCTGGGCCGCCGCAAGCCCGACCGGCTCCGGCTTCTGGACGCCATCGTCGGCAACAGCGATCGGCACGGCAGCAACTGGCTGGTGCGCGATGACGGCTCCGTCGTCGCCATCGACCACAACCGCTCCTTCGATTACCGTCCGTCCACCCGCACCAAGACGTGCTGGGAGACGGAGGTGGACTCGCTGGCCGCCCCCGGGGACCGGGGCCCCGCGTTCGAGCGCTATCGCACGCTGCCCGGGGATTCCCTGGCCGCGGCGGTGGCGGGCGTGCTGGAGCAGGAGCTCGCAGAGCGGTTCGTCGCCATGCGGGACCGGATCGTCGACCGAGTCCTGCGTCGGGCCCGCGAGCCCGCCCGCCCACTCCCCCGTTCGGACTGCCCATGGGAGCCCTGAGCCCACGCCCGCCGGCCGACGCGGTCCCGGCGTTCTATGCCGGCTATGTGGCCAGGGTCCCCGATGGCGAGATCGACGCCACGCTGGCGACGCAGCTCGACGCCACCGTCGCCCTGCTCGCCCCCCTCTCCGAGGAGCAGGCGCTCCACCGTTACGCCCCGGGGAAATGGAGCATCAAGGAGGTCATCGGCCACGTGGCCGACGCGGAGCGGGTTTTCGCCTACCGGATCCTCCGTTTCGCCCGCGGCGATGCGACGCCCCTGGCCGGCTTCGACGAGAACGTGTACGTCCCCGCCGGCCGCTTCGACGACCGCCCGCTCGAAGACCTCATGGCCGAGCTGCGGGCGGTCCGGGCCGCCACCGTGGCCCTCCTCCGCGGGCTCCCCCCCGACACGCTGGACCGCCCCGGCACCGCCAATGGAGTGCCCCTGACGGCCCGCGCCATCGCGTGGATCAGCGCCGGCCACGAGCTCCACCACCGCCACATCCTCCGGGAGCGCTACCTCCCCTCCCGTTGACAGCGCTCCGGCCACCCCGGACCTTGACTCCATGAACAGGATCCAGGGGAAGGTGGCGCTGGTGACCGGCGCCAGCGCGGGCATCGGCGAGGCGTGCGCCCGACGGTTCGCCGCGGAGGGCGCGGACCTCGCGCTCTGGGCCCGGCGGGAGGGGCGCCTGGAGGCGCTCGCGGAGGAGCTGACCCGGGAGCATGGGGTCCACGTGCACCGGGACCGTGTCGATGTGCGGGACCGGGCGGATGTCCGCCGGGCGGCGGCCGCACTCCTCGACTCCGTCGGGCCACCCCACATCGTCCTCAACAACGCGGGGCTCGCCTCCGGCCTCGACCCCGTCCACGAGGGCGATTTCGAGGACTGGGACCGCATGATCGACACGAACGTCAAGGGGCTCCTGAACGTGACCCGGCTCCTGCTCCCGGCGATGATCGAGGCCGGCCGGGGGCACGTGATCAACATCGGCAGCACGGCCGGGCACCAGGTCTACCCCCGGGGGAACGTCTACAACGCCACGAAGTTCGCCGTGACCGCCCTCACGGAAGCCATCAACCTCGACCTCGCAGGCACCGCCCTGCGGGTCTCCAGCGTGGACCCCGGGTTCGTCGAGACCGAGTTCTCGGAGGTGCGCTTCCACGGGGACCGCGAGCGGGCCGCCGGGGTCTACCGCGGCTTCCAGCCCCTCACCGGCGACGATGTCGCGGATGCCGTCGCCTACGTGGCGAATCTGCCCGCCTACGCCAACGTGCTCCGCATGGTCCTGGTGCCCACGGCCCAGCGGAGCGCGTACATTGTCGACAGGGAACAGCCCTCGCGCGTTTGATCGAGGACCTGATGAAGGGAAGCCCGCACATGAAGATGCCCTCCGCACCGCTCGCCCTGGCCGCCGCGCTCCTCCTGTCCGCCTGCGCTTCCGCGCCTGGCGGCAACGCCATCGACAGGAGCGTCCTCACCAGGGAGGAGATCGTCGCGGCCAACCAGACGACCGCGCTCCAGCTCGTGCAGTCGGAGCGGCCCCAGTGGCTGTATCGGCGCGGCTCCCGCACCATCTCCGGGGACACCGACGTGGCCGTCTATCTCGATGGGACCCGGATCGGCGGCCCCGAAGTTCTCGCGGAGATCCCGGCGAGCAACGTCGAGCGGATGCGCCACTATACCGACCGCGAAGCCCAGTTCCGCTGGGGGGTGGGGCATCTGCACGGCGCCATCGAGGTGATCACCGCCCGGCGCTGATGTCCGCCCTGCCACGGCTCGACGGCTGCTCCCGACCGCTCCGGCGGGCGGGCCGGACCGCGCTGTCCGCCCTCTGCGTGGCGGCCGCGACGCCCGGGGTGCTGGCAGGGGCCCAGGCGCCCCACTTCCGGCTCCCGTCCGCCGAGATCGAGCGCCGCCTGGCCGCCGAGCCGTTCCAGATCGCCGCCATCGACGACAACCGCTGGGAAGATGACCGGACCCAGCGCGCCGCGCTCCGCTTCCGGGACGGCACCATCCTCCCGGTCAAATGGGCCCGCTCCGCCGAGGGCGGGGCCGCGCTGAACAACCAGCCCGCGTACGAGATCGCCGCGTACCGGCTCCAGGCCCTCTTTCTCGACCGCGAGGACTGGGTGGTACCGCCCACGGTGCTGCGGGTCATGCCGGTCCGCCTGTACCGGCAGCTCGACCCGGAGCTCGGGCCCGAGCTCGGGCCCACGTTCGAAGGCACCAGCTCGGTCCTCGTCGTCCTCCAGTACTGGCTGGACGCCGTCGCGCCGCTCGAGAGGCCGGACCCCGCGCGCCTGGACGATGCCGCGTACGCCCGGCGCCTCGGCGCTCTCAACGTCCTCACCTTCCTCATCCGGCACGCGGACTCCAATACCGGCAACGTGCTGATCGCCACCGCCGGCGAGCCCCGGATGTTCGCGGTGGACAATGGCGTCGCCTTCACGAGCCCCGACAGCCCCCGCGGCACCCTCTGGAAGGACCTCCACGTCACGCGGCTCCCCGGCGGCACGGTGGCGCGGCTGCGCGGCGTGGACCGGACCATGCTGGAGAACGCCGTCGCGGTCGTGGCCCAGCTCCGGGTGGACGCTGGCGGCCGCCTCGTCGCCATGGATCCCACGCCCCGGCGCCGGCCCCACCTCTCGGCGGATTTCACCGCTGGCGTGGTGCAGATCGGGCTGACGGACCGCGAGATCGATGGCGTCTGGAACCGGCTCCAGGACCTCCTCCGGCGTGTGGACGCCGGCGAGATCACGACCTACTGACCCGAGCGACTCCGCAATGCGCATCCGACCCCGCCCCCTCGCGCTCGCCGCCTTCCTGCTCCTCGGCGCGTGCGCTCCCGCCGGGCCGCCGCGGGCCTCCGCGCCCGCCAGCGCAGACGCCGTGCTGCCCCCCGGCGTGGTGGAGGCGGTCGCCCCGGCCAGCGCGCCGGCGCGGTCCGACCGGGGGATGGTGGTCTCCGCCCACGTCCTCGCCAGCCGCATCGGGGACGAGGTCCTCCGCAAGGGTGGGAACGCCGTGGATGCGGCCATCGCGACGGGCTTCGCCCTCGCCGTCGTCTACCCGACGGCCGGGAACATCGGCGGGGGCGGGTTCATGGTCCTGCGCTTCCCCGATGGCCGCGTCACCGCGCTGGATTTCCGGGAGAAGGCGCCCCTCGCGGCGCACCCCGAGATGTGGCTCGACTCCGCCGGCCGGTACGACGAGGAGCGCCACCACTTCAGCCACATGGCCGTTGGGGTCCCGGGGACCGTCGCCGGCTTCGCCCTGGCTCACCAGCGCTACGGCAGCCTCCCCTGGGCAGACGTGGTGGAGCCGGCGGTCCGGCTCGCCACCGATGGCTTCATCATGACGCCCGAGCTCGCCGCATCGCTCCGCGCGATCCTCCCGGATCTCCGGCGCTACCCCGCCAGCGTCGCCGCGTACTCGAGGAACGGCGTCCCGTGGGAGGCCGGCGATACCGTCCGGTTCCCCGATCTCGGCCGCACGCTCGCCCGCATCCGCGACCAGGGCCGGGCCGGGTTCTACGCGGGGGAGACCGCGCGGCTGCTCGTGGCCGAGATGGAGCGGGGCGGGGGGCTGATCACCCTCGCGGACCTGCGCCGCTACCGGCCGGAGGAGCGGGAGCCCATCCGGGGGACCTACCGCGGCTACGGCGTGATCAGCATGCCGCCCCCGAGCAGCGGCGGCGTGGCGCTCGTCGAGATGCTGAACATCCTGGAGGGTTACGACCTGGGCGCCATGGGGCACAACAGCGCTCCCTACGTGCACCACCTGGTCGAGGCGATGCGCCGTGCCTACCGCGACCGGGCGGCGTTCGTGGCGGATCCGGGCTTCACGGAGGTCCCCGTCCGGCGGCTCACCAGCAAGGAGTACGCGGCCGGGCTCCGGCGGGAGATCCGCCCATCGGAGGCCACGCCGTCGCTCCCCGCCGACCTGGAACCACGGCTCGAGGGCGACCAGACCACCCACTACTCCATCGTCGATGAGGACGGGCTCGCGGTCGCCACGACCTTCACGCTCGAGTACGGCTACGGCTCCCGCATCGTGGTGGACGGGGCCGGGTTCCTGCTGAACAACCAGATGGGCGACTTCAACGCCGCCCCCGGCCTCACCACGGCGGATGGCCTCATCGGCACCGAGCCGAACCTCGCCCGCCCCGAGCAGCGCCCGATCTCGAGCATGACCCCGACCATCCTGACGCGCCCCGATGGCGACCTCTTCGCGGTCCTCGGCACCGTCGGCGGCCGGACCATCATCAACCTCGTCCTCCAGGTCGCCCTCAACCTGGTCGACTTCGACATGGATGTGGTCGATGCGGTGAGCGCGCCCCGGTTCCACCACCAGTGGCTCCCGGACAACATCCGGATGGAGCCCGCCTTCCGCGGCGACCCCCTCCTCGACGACCTCGCCCGCCGCGGGCACGCCTACCGCTTCACCACCCCCTGGGGCGGTGTCCACACCATCCGCCTGGCCCCCGATGGATCCCGCCTCGGCGCCCCGGACCCCCGCAACGAGGACGGCGCGGCGGTGGGGCACTAGCGGGGGAGGCCGCTTCGAACAGGACAGCCCGGGCGGGTCCGCCTCGCCGGGCTCTCGCCGACGTGTGCCGGCCGAGTCCTGACTACCACCATCCCCCGTGCGCGATCTGCCTCCGGTCCAGCTTCACCTTCGCCCGCTTCGCACGCACCAGCTGCTTCTTCTCGAACAGCTTCACCAGCGCCACCCCCGCCACGAAGCCGCCCACGTGGGCCCAGAACGCGACGCCGCCGCCGTCGGCGGGGGTGTACGCCCCCATGGCGAGCTGGAGCACGAACCAGTACGCCAGCATCACCCACGCGGGGAGCGGGATGATGCGGATGAAGATGAAGAAGAAGAACAGCGTGTACACGCGGACGCGCGGGTAGAGCACCAGGTACGCCCCCATGACGCCGCTGATCGCACCCGAGGCGCCCACCGTCGGGATCGCGGAGCCGGGCGCGCTGAAGACGTGGGCCCCCGCGGCGGCCAGCCCGGTGAGGAGGTAGAAGAGCAGGAAGCGCAGCCGCCCCATGCTGTCCTCGATGTTGTTCCCGAAGATCCACAGGAACCACATGTTCCCGATCAGGTGCAGCCATCCGCCGTGCAGGAACATGCTGGTGAACAGCGCTTCCCACGTGAGCCCACCCGACGGACAGGGCGGTCCGCCACCCCGGACCGCGAACGGCAGCGGATCCGCGGCCCGCCCGGTGATCTCCGCCGGGATCGCGCCGTACGTGCACACGGACTGCTGCAGCGCTTCCGCCGTGAGCCCCGCCCCCTGGATGAAGACCCATACCGCCACGTTGACGGCGATCAGCAGCAGCGTGAAGACCGGGAACAGCTCGGTCGGGTTCTCGTCGCGGAGGGGGAACATTCACCGCTCAGCCGGCCAGGGCGGACATTCAGCGCCCGCCGTGCAGCGCGGCGTGGAAGAACCCGACGGTCATGGGCCAGGCGCGCTCCGTCGCCCGCAAATTCGCGCCGTCCCGGGCATCCTGCTGCCGGAGGAACCCGTGTCCGGCGCCGTCGAAGATCTGCGGCATGTACAGCGCGGGGAGCGCCTCCTCGGCCCGGGGGATGGTGGCGTTCACCCGCGCATCGTCGCCACCGTAGAGCCCGAGCACCGGCGTTCGCACCCGCGCCAGCGCGTCCGCCTCCGGCGCTCCGCCGTAGTAGACGACCGCGCCGCCGAGGTCCGCGTAGCGCGTGGCATGGGCGAAGGAAGTCGATCCCCCCCAGCAGTAGCCCACGATCCCGTACACCGCCCGCGCCGCCGGCATGGCCATCACGTGCTCGGCCACGGCCCGGATCTGGGCGTGCACCCCGTCGCCGTCCAGCGCCCGGACCGCGGCGACCGCAGGATCGCGCTCCGGCTCGCCGCCGGGGGTGCGGGGGACGTTGCGCATGGTCAGGAGGTCGGGGGCCACCGCGATGAACCCTTCCGCCGCCAGCTGGTCGGCCACCGCCCGCACCCAGTGGGTGAGACCGTAGATCTCGTGGACCACCACCACCACCGGCGCGGGGTCGCTCCGCTCGGGGTGGACGATCCAGCTGCGCACGCTGTCCCCGTTCGCCAGCCGAACCGTGACCCAGTCGCCATGGCGCGGCGAGGCGTTCAACCGCTCGAGGGCGCGCTCCGCGTCCGCCGGGTGCGCGCCGCCGGCCTGCGCGGCCGCGCCGTGCAGGGGCACCAGCAGCGTCGCCCCGACCGCCGCGGCAAGGTAGATCAGTGGTCTCATCAGACACCTCCGGATCGAATGGACGGACCGGCCAACGTACGCGGCCGCGCGGCGTCGTTCCAGCCCCGGACGCGTCAGGCCAGCGCGCCCGCGTCGGCGGAGACGTCGTCGTCGATGATGATGCGCCGGAGATCGCGCCGCATGCGGACGCGAACGCGCGCCACCAGGAAGATCGCGGCGGCGGCCAGCCCGGCCACCAGCCCCCACCAGAGCCCCACCGGCCCCGCGGGGGTACGGAACCCGAGCCACAGGCTGATGGGGATGCCGATCAGCCAGAACGCCAGCAGGTTGGCGACGAACGGCGCGGTCGTGTCCCCGATGCCTCGCAGCACGCCCGCGGCGACCACCTGGAGCCCGTCGAAGACCTGGAACACGCCGGCCACCGGGATGAGGGCGATGGCGATCCGCGCCACCTGCCCCTCGTCCGTGTACAGCGCGGTCAGCGGCCCCGGCATCGTCAGGAACAGGAGCGCGGTGAACGCCATGAAGCTCGCGCCCGCCACGAGCGAAGCCTTGACCGCCATGCGGGCGGCCCCCGGGTCACCGCGCCCCACCGCCTGCCCCACGCGCACCGATGCCGCCTGCGCGATGCCCACCGGCACCATGAACGTGAGCGACGCCAGGTTGATGGCGATCTGGTGCCCCGCCATCTGCGCCGTGCCGAGCCAGCCCATGAGCAGCGCGACCGCGGCGAACGCGCCCATCTCGAGCTGGAGCTGCGCGCCGATGGGCAGCCCCAGGCGGATCATCCGGACGAGCGGGCGGAGCCGGAGCACTTCCCGGCCCGCCGGGCGGAGGTAGGGGCCGAGCCGTTCGGCCGTCAGGAGGACCAGGGCGATCAGCATGGTCCACCGGCTGATGGTGGACGCCCAGCCGGTCCCGATCGGGCCCAGCGCGGGCATGCCCAGGTGCCCGAACACCAGCGCCCAGTTCAGGAACGCGTTCACCACGTTCGCGCCGAGGATCGCCACCACGATCGGCCGCACCCGGTCCATGGCCTGGAGCGTCTGCCGCAGCACCACGAACGCCAGGAACGCCGGCAGGCCGCCCGTCGCGGCGTGGACGTACCCGGCCGCCAGCGGGATCACGTCGGGTGGCTGGCGGAGCAGCGTGATCACCGGCTCCACCACCAGGAGCGGCAGCAGGCTCAGGGCGGCCAGGGCGACCGCCAGGACCAGACCCCGCTGAACGCCGCGCGCCACCGCGACACCGTCCCGCGCCCCCACCGCCTGCGAGATCAGCGGGTCCAGCGCGAACAGCACACCCATGCCGAAGATGGCGATGCCGAAGAAGTACAGGTTGCCCAGCGCCACCGCCGCCAGCGCCGCCGCCGAGACACGCCCCACCATGAGCGTATCCACCACGCCCATGAGCATCAGCCCCACCTGCACCACCACGATGGGCAGCGCCAGCTGCAGCAGCGACCGGAATTCCCGCGCGGGAGGAAGGGTTGGCATGGCCGCGGAAGATATCAGCCTTCACATGCGACCGCCCTGCCCCCCGATCCCCGGGCACGGACGAGCTCAGCTAGAACAGCTCGTACCGCCCCCGCTCGATGTCCCGCACGAGGTCCTGGAGCCGGCGCCAGGTGTCCCGGATCTCGCGACCCGTGAGCCCCAGCTGCACCACGCCCTCCCCCTGCCGGATCCCCCTCCCCGACGAGAGGTTCTCGGTCGCGGGCACCCGCGTCAGCACGCCATCCGGACCGACCTCGAACTGCGCGATCGTCTCGAGGGCGCGGGTCAGGTCCGCCTCCGTGATGGCCCGGAGCCGGTCGGCGGTGGCGCGGGACAGCCGCCGCACGCGGACCGACCGCCAGTCGGCGCCACGGTCGCTCGTCACGCTGGAGAACGCCAGCCCGTTGTCCACCGCGAACACGCGCGGGTTCCCGGGGTCCCGTGAGATCAGCAGGTTCCCCTGGTTGGCGTCGTTGTGACGGATGAGGTAGGTGAGGATGTTCAGGTTGCCGAAATGGCGCGCGTACGCCGTGTCCGTCGCGAGCCGGTCCTCGCTCCAGACGTCGTCGCCGGTAACGTTGAACAGCCAGTACTGGAGCGCGACGAGCACCGACGCGGTGCCGCGGAACGTCGGGCGCGAGTTGGGATCCAGCCGCCTGTACCATTCCACCGGAAACGCCCGCAGGACCGTCGGCGGTACCACGTAGTCGGGCTCGTCCAGGAAAAGCTTCTGGAGCTCGTACGCCGCCGCTTCGTACCGCGGCTGGTTGTTGAACGCCTCCCCCCCCGGCGCCGCGCGCGCCCACTTCACGACCATCATCGCGCCGTCCTCGAACGACATCGCCGCGCGGCTCGTACGGTCCCCCTCGAAGCGGGCGCCACGCGAGTCCACCACGTCGAACACGCCTTCCCGCAGCTTCCACTCGATGCTGTCCACCGCCTCCAGGATGTTCCCGTCCTGCGCCGCCGCCGGCACTGCCAGCAGCACCACGAGCAACGCCGCCCACGTCCGCGCGCCTCGCATGGTGTCCTTTCTCTTTCCCGCGTTCATTCGTCGACGCCGCCCGCCGGCTCCGTCGCCTCTGCCCTGTGCCCGGCCCCGCGAGGGGCACCCGTCCCGCCAGTCGCCTCCCGCACCCGCAGGCGGACCGGCAGGTGGACGGTGAAGTTCGTCCCTTCGCCGGGCTCGCTCTCCACGGTCAGACGGCCGCCGTGGCGGTCCACGATCTGGCTCGTGATCAGGAGCCCCATCCCCATCCCCATGCGGGAGCCCTTGGTGGTGAACCCGGGGTCGAAGACCCGCGCCAGGTGCTCCCGCGGGATCCCCACTCCCGTGTCCTCCACCTCCAGCGCCACCTCGGACCCCTCGGACCGTGTCCGGATCGTCACGGTCCCCTTCTCCGGCATGGCCTGGATCCCGTTCAGGATGAGGTTCATGACGACCTGGTGGATCTGGTTGGGATAGCATTCCACCAGCGGCAGAACCCCGTATTCCCTCACCACGGTGATCCGGTCCTTGAGCTCGTGGGCCATGATGGCCAGCGTGCTCTCGATCCCCTCGTGGAGGTCCACGCGGTCGATCTCGGACCGGTCCACGCGACCGAAGGTGCGCAGGCTGTCCACCATCTTCACCATGCGCTCCATCGCCATGTTGTTCGTCGCTGATACGCCGTCGAGGGCCTTTACGATCCGTCGAACGCCGTCCAGCTCGTGCTCCTCCACCACCTCGTCCTCGAGGATGGCCTGGAGCTTGTGGATCGCGCGCCGGATCGTGTCATGGTTGCTGTTCAGCGCTCCCAGCGGCGTGTTGATCTCGTGCGCGACGCCGGCGATCAGCGTGCCCAGCGACGCCATCTTGGCCGCGCTCACGAGCTCCGCCTGCGCTTCCCGCAGCTGCCGGTACGCGGCCTCGGACTCCGCGTGGGACTCCCGCAGGTCCTCCGACATGTCGAAGAGCCGCGCATTCGCGCCGCCCAGCTCCCGCGCCTGCCGACGGCCCGCCTCGGCATACCGCCCCACCACCGTGGAGAGCCCGGCGATGACCGACGCGGAGACGAAGAACGCCCCGAGGGCGTAGCGCGGCTCGGCGTACTCCGGCTCGATCCCCGAGAACAGCGCCCCCGCCGGCACGAAGCCGACCGCCTCGCCGACGATCAGCGCGCCCGTCGCCAGGATCGCGAGGACGGACCCGGCGAGCCCCCACGCGCCCGGGTAGAGCATGTTCCACTCGATGGCGGGGAACAGCAGGAACAGCGTGGCCAGCCAGCTGCTCGCGCCGATGTAGTGGGCGAGCCACGCCGCGACCAGGACTTCGAAGGAGAAGACCGCGAACCGCATCGGGAAGAAGAACGGCACGTCCCGATGGCCCACGAGCCATTGGAACGCGGCGGCGACGAGCGCGATCCACAGGACCGTGAGGCCGAAGAAGCGGGGGTCGAGCGGCAGCGACATCGTGAGCCGGAACACCGCGCCGAGCGCCAGCGCCCACAGGGCGACGGCGAGGCGAGCCCGGACCGGGCGGTACAGCGCCCGCTCCACTTCCGACCCGTCGCGATCGAACGCTCGGGCTGCGGCCGGGATCACAGGAACGCCTGGACCAGCCGCTTTCGAATGTCGAAGAGCTGCTGATGCGCCCCCTCCAGCGCACGAACCCGGCTGTCCAGCTCGTTGAACAGCCTCGACCGCTCCACGCCATTGCGGATCACCAGCTTCAGATGCTCGTTGCTCCAGGGCTTCTCGAGGTAATAGTACAGCCCCGCCTCGTTGATGGCCCGGATCGCGTTCTCCTTGTCCGCGTACCCGGTGAGGAGGATCCGCGTCGCCTGCGGGTTCTTCTCCCGCACCGTACGGAGGAACGTGATGCCGTCCATCTCGGGCATCATGAAATCGGCGATGACGACGTGCACCGGCTCCGAGTCGACAGCGTCCAGCGCACGGACCGGCGACGTGTGGGTGACGATGCGGTAGGAGGTTTCGAGCTCGAGGAAGCTGCGGAGCGCCGTCGCGACCATGTCCTCGTCATCGACGATCAGGACGGTCGAGGTCTGGGCTTCAGACATGGCTCAGGGGGTGGGAGGGCACTGCGGCTCGTTTGCTAGGCTACCAGAGTCCGTACCCTCCGGGCAAGCCCCTGGAGGAGCCCCAGCGCGAGCTCCGAGTGGTCCGCCAGCAGGTCGTAGAAGTCCGCCCGGGTGATCCGGAGGAGCCGCGCGGCCGTCCGGGTCCGCGCCGTCATCAGGCTCGGCGCCTCGTCGATCAGCGCCCACGTCCCGAACGCCTGCCCCGCCGCCAGCTCCATCCGCTGGTCCCCGACGCCCTCCAGCTCGACCTCTCCCTCGATGACGACGTACAACGCGTCGGTCGCCTCGTCCTGCCGGATCAGGACCGTCCCGCGATCCACGTCCACGTCCTCCGCGATGGACGCCAGCAGCGCCAGGTGCGCGCTGCGCGCGTCCTGGAGCAGGTCGATCTTCTGGAGGAGGAATACTTTCTCGATCAGATCCATCGGCCGATGTCCACCCCTGTGATCCAGCGGCGCGCCGCGCAGGAGGCGGCGGGCCAGGTCGCGCAGCTCGGGCTGACTCCCGGACTCGATGATATCACTCACCGCCTTGCGGCTCCAGGCGGCGTCCAGCTCACCCACCGTCGCCAGGGCGAGGCGGGCAATCCACGGGTCGCCATCGGCGAGCAGCGGGGAGAGGTCCCGCTCCGGCGTCGGCAGCACCGGTTCGGGCGCCGGATCCCCCACGATCGGCCCCAGGTCCTCGAACAGGGACCGCCCCAGCGTCTCCTCCAGCCACTCCATCGCGTTCCCCCGCGCCGCCCGGTCCCCGGTCGCCAGCGCGAGGTGGCACCGGTACATCTCGTCCGGATCGTACAGGAGCCCCATGAGGCGGAAAACGCCCTCCTGCCGTTCCAGCCAGGCCTCGTCCAGCGCGCGGTCGAGCAGGCGGCTGGAGCGCCCGCTCGCCCCTACGCGCCGCAGACACCGCCGCGCGCGGTCATAGTGCTGCGCGGCACGGACCTCCCGCTCGACCGACTGGAGCACCTCCTCGGGGTCGAACACCAGCATCGGGTCCCGGTACCGCAGCTTGGTCATGGCCTTGAGCGTCCGGAAGTCCAGCAGCTGGTCCGTCTCGGGGGCGACCACGCTGTGCAGCAGCACGTCCACCGCCCGCTGATCGGCGATCCGGGCCAGGACGGAGGGGATGTGCCGGCGGATCACCGCATGACCCCGTTCGTCGAGGAGGCAGGCGGCAAGGGCGTCCACGGCCAGCCCGCCCTGCTCCGCCAGCGCCTCCCGCGCCGCCTCCCGCGTCGACGGCGACCGGAGGGCCGCGATCATGGCGGGGTAGAGGTCCCTCCGGCGCAGCATCCCCGCGCTCTGCAGAGCCGCGGACGCCACGGTGGGGTCCGGGTCGCCCACGAGGGGCTCCAGGAGCTCCCCCGCGAGCGGGTCGGTCCGCAGGGCGCCGGCCGCCAATGCGAGCTCGATGCGGGCGTCCCGGTCTCCCGCCTGCGCCCGGTCCCAGAGCTCCTCCAGGTACGCCTGCCCCAGGAGCTGACCATCCGCGCCCTCGAGCTGACCGCGCGAGAGACACGCCAGGGTCGCCGTTCGCACGTGCGTCTGCTCCGACAGCAGCAGCTCCCGGATCAGCGCCGCCTTGTCCGTCTGCCCCGCCACCAGCGCCCGGACGGCCGCTTCGCGGACTCCCCGCGCCGAGTCGTGCAGCCGCTTCCGGACCTGTTCCGGGTCCAGGTTCGCCGGGTCCCGGGCGAGGATCGCCAGCGCCTTGCGGCGGATGTCCTGGGAATCGTGGTCGAGGAGGCCGTGCAGCGCGCTGGAGATCCGGTGGGTCTCCGCTCCCGCGCTCTGGTCCACGAGGTCCAGGGCGAAGGACGTCTGTACCGCGTCCCGCCCCTCCAGCGCCCGCCGGACCACCCCCTGCGTGCTGGCGTCCGCCAGGGCGCTCAGCCCCTCGAAGCTCGCGAACCGGCCCCGGATCGAGCCGGCGAGGGTCCGTACGTATTCCTGCCGGATCGCCACCGTCACCATCACCCATGCCACCGCGAGCCCCACCACCACGTACGCCACCTCGTGGAGCTCGAGCCGGAGCGTCTCCACGAGCACGAAGAGCACCCCCGCGGACAGCGCCTTCCCCAGCCCCTTCTCGATCCCCACGTCGATGTAGGTCTTGGCCTTCAGCTTGATGTCCTCGGGCACGGGGACGTACAGGATCTCCCGGCCGGCCCGCTCCGCGGAGTACCGGAAGGCGGTGTCGGACGCCCGCACCACGATCACCGTCCAGATGCTGAAGAAGGCCGCCATGACCAGTCCCGCGGAAAGCATCAGGACCGGGAGCAGGAACACCGCCAGGCTCACGCCCCAGCGCCGGAGCAGCGGCCGCAGCGCCACCACCGAGACCAGCGGCAGCCACTGCGTTACCGCGCTCACCTGCGCCTGGAACTTGGTGATGGCGTCCGGCTCGCCGAGCCACCGCTCCGTCAGCGTGTTGAACTGGTAGTCGACGAGCTGCTTCACCAGGATCGCCAGCAGCACGCTCACCGCGATCAGCCGCACGTGCGCGTTGCCCAGCACCCGGGACAGGTCTCCACGCGAGACCTTCTCCCGCCGATGGACCCCCTTCGCGCGCTCCCGCTCGAACGCCGACGTCTCCTCGACCGGCCACGCGAACGTGATGCCGATGCCGAACATGAGGATGAACGCCGCGGCGACCAGCAGCAGGTTCGCCGTGCCGATCACGTCCGCCAGCGTCGCGGAGATCAGCGCGCCGAACACCGCACCCACCGCACCGCCGCCGATCACCAGCGGATACGCGCTCCTCGCCGTCCGCGCGGTCAGGAACTTCTGCGTCGCCATGAAGAACTGCGTGACCAGCGCCGCCCCGAACAGGTCGTACCACCCGTAGAACGTGAGCCCCAGCAGCGTGCTCCCCTCCCGGTACGCCAGCCGGAAGAGGAGCAGGTTCGTCGCGAAGAAGATCGCTACCGCGGGGACCAGGGTCCGCCACCCCACGCGGTCCGCGAGGCGATTGTACACCGGGACGAACAGCAGCACCGCCGCGCTGACCAGATAGGCCTGGTAGAAGTCGTTATCGCCCAGCCCGGCCAGCGCGAGGGCGTTCTTCACCGGCTTGAGGATCCCCACCGCCGTGACGACGAGGAAGAACATCCCCATCAGGCTGATCAGGCGCTTCCGCTCATCGCGCTGGTCCGCGGGGAAGTCCGGCAGCAGGTGGTCGAGAATGGCCAAAGGCGTGTGATTCCTCGGGGACGCGGATGAGCGCGTATAGTAGAACCCGCGGCCCGGGCGGGCGCAATACGAGCTCCGACGCTGGCCGGCTTCGGGTCCCTCTCCTGCCGGAGCGGTTCGAAGATCGAAGCCTTGCCCGAGCCACCGCCCGGCCTAGCTTACGCTCCTGCGGCTCACGCGGAACCCCGGGAGGATGATGTCGAAAACGCCGCTCGTCGGGCTCATCATGGGGTCGAGGTCCGACTGGGAGACCATGCGCCATGCGGCCGAGACGCTGGACGAGCTCGGGGTCTGGTACGAGAAGCGGGTCGTCTCCGCCCACCGCACCCCCGACCTCCTCTTCGAGTACGCCGCCTCCGCCCGGGACCGCGGCCTCGAGGTGCTCGTCGCCGGCGCCGGCGGCGCGGCGCACCTCCCCGGGATGACCGCCGCAAAGACACCGCTGCCCGTTCTCGGCGTGCCGGTGAAATCCGCGGCGCTCAACGGCGTGGATTCGCTCCTCTCCATCGTCCAGATGCCCGCGGGGATCCCCGTCGCAACCCTGGCCATCGGCCGCGCCGGGGCCATCAACGCCGCGCTCTTCGCCGCCGCGATCCTCGCCAACAAGCATCCGGAGATCCGCGACTCCCTGGACCGTTTCCGCGCCGCCCAGACCGAGCGGGTCCTCGCCGGGCCGGACCCGTCGGAATCCTGATGCGCCTCGGCATCCTCGGCGGCGGGCAGCTCGGGCGGATGATCGCGCTGGCCGCCTACCCCCTCGGCGTCCAGTGCCGCTTCCTCGATCCCAGCGACCCGGAGTCCACCCGCGCCGTAGGCGATGTCCTCACCGAGCGATACGACGATCCCGACGCCCTCGACCGCTTCGTCACCGCCCTCGACGCCGTCACGTACGAGTTCGAGAACGTGGACGTGGCCGCCGCCGAGCACCTGGAGCAGCGGGCCCCCGTGCGGCCGGGGACCCGCGCCCTCCAGGTCGCGCAGGACCGCCTCGCCGAGAAGACCTTCTTCCGCGACCACGCCATCGACACCGCCCCCTTCGCCCCGGTGGACTCGCTGGACGGGCTCCGCGCCGCCGTCCGGGAGGTGGGGCTGCCCGCCGTGCTGAAGACCCGCCGCTTCGGATACGACGGCAAGGGGCAGGCGGTCCTCCGGGAGAGCGATGACGTGGGCCGCGCGTGGGACGAGGTCGGCGGCGTCCCGCTGATCCTCGAAGGACTCGTCGCTTTCGATCGCGAGCTGTCCATCCTGGCCGTCCGGGACCCCGCCGGCGAGACGCGCTGCTGGCCGCTGGTCGAAAACCATCACGAAAACGGGATCCTCCGCCTCTCCCGCGCGCCGGCACCGGGCATCACCCCCGGCCTCCGGGAGCGGGCCGAGAGGTACGCCCGGCGGCTGGCCGAGGACCTGGACTATGTCGGTGTCCTCGCCATCGAGCTCTTCCAGGTGGGGAGCGACCTCCTCGCCAACGAGATGGCCCCGCGGGTCCACAACTCCGGCCACTGGACCATCGAGGGGTCCGTCACCAGCCAGTTCGAGAACCACGTTCGCGCGGTCCTCGGACTCCCGCTGGGGGATACTTCCATGGTCGGCCATGCCACCATGATCAACCTCATCGGGGCGCTCCCCGACACCGCCGGCGTGCTCGCCATCCCGCACGCCCACCTGCACCTCTACGGCAAGGAGCCGCGGCCGGGCAGGAAGGTCGGCCACGTCACCGTCCGGCACGAAGATCCCGGTCTGGTCCGGAGCACCATCGATCGCCTGCGCACGCTGGACGGAGCCCGACCGTGACCGAGGACGCACGCAGCTTCCCCAGGACCCTCGACGAGCGCATGGAGCGCCGCGTCGAGATGAACAACCCGGACAAGGGCAACGAGCGCCTGGGACGCATCATCGACCTCATCAACGACGACGACGAGATCTACGCCCTCTGGACCGCCGCCAACGTCACCGCCATCACCCGCCTGGGCATGACCGACCACGGCCCGGTCCACGTCAAGATCGTCATGAATATCGCCAACCGGCTCTTCCAGCTCCTGGAAGAGGCCGGCGTGCGCCCCAGCATCGTCCAGGACCACGGCCTCGAGCGCGACGACGCCGCCGTCGTCATCGCCCTCGCCTCCCTCTTCCACGACCTCGGCATGAGCATCCACCGCGCCGACCACGAGGGGTTCTCCCTCTTCGTCGCGCAGGACCTCCTCAGGAACATCCTCGCCCGGGAATACGACGTTCCGCGCGCCACCATCATCCGCTCCGAGATCCTCCACGCCATCATCGCTCACCGCTCCGGCGGCAAGCCCCTCACCCTCGAGGCCGGCATCGTCCGCATCGCCGACGCCCTCGACATGGCCAAGGGACGCTCCCGGATCCCGTTCGA
>DATKBW010000198.1:0-2019 GCA_035513575.1 Longimicrobiales bacterium
CGCCCGGCCCAGCTCGACCTGCTGCCACAGGACGGACGTCGTTCCTTCGTCCTCCAGCAGCGCCACCGCGTCCGCGACCGCGCCCCGCACCCTCGTTTCCCGGACCACCTCCCTGAGCGCGACGGTCAGGGGGACGGCGAGAGCCGCGACGAACGCGAGCACCAGCCCGGCCCGGCCGAGAGCCGAGCCGAACACGCGCGCCCGACCCACACCCGGGAGCCGACTGATCAGCCGCGCCACGCCGGTCGGCGCCGACCCCTCGTGCCACTGGCGGGCCGCCTCGACCACGTCGCTCCGGTGCATCCCGATAATGAGGAATACCGCGACGCCGCTCAGGACGATGCCGGCCAGGTTCGCGCCCAGCAGGAGCAGCGCGCCCCGGATCACGTCCGTCCGCCAGCCCGCCGCCATCCCGAATCCGGCGACTGCCAGCGGCGGGATCAACGCCACCGCCACGACCACCCCCGGGATCGCGGCCGAGATCCTCTTGCCACGGGCGACGGTGACCAGGGCACCGACCAGGCCGGAGCAGACCGCGACGCCCAGGTCCAGCGTCGTAGGATGAATGCGGGCCGAGATCTCGAGTGTCAGTGCGTGGAACGGAAGTACCGCCGTCAGACCGGCGGCCGTCGCCACGACGATGACGACGCTGCCGCCCACCACCGCGAAAGACTGGAGCGCGAGGCGGGAATCACCGACGGCCAGCGCGAGCGAGAGTCCCATGATCGGACCCAGAAGCGGCGCGACCAGCATCGCCCCGATGACCACTGCCGAGCTGTCCATCGCCAGCCCCAGCGTGGCGATCGCGCCGGAGAGGATGAGGGCCAGCCAGTAGGGAAGGCCGTTGTCCACCGCGGCGTCCGCCGCGTCCCGGAAGACCAGCGGCCGGTCCCATCGCTCGACGCCAAGCCGCTCCCCCGCCTCCTCCTCGATGGGGCTCGGCTCGTCCTCCTCCGTGTCCCGACCCGTGTCGCTCGGCTCGTTCGGCTCCATCGCGTTCCTCTCGTCCGACCAGGAACCACCTGATGTTGCGGGCTGCTCGCGCCGATTATCGTCGTGCCCGATTTGCGGCCGCGCAACGGGGTCCCGGCGGTAACCGTGATCGCGTACGACCTGCTCGCCGACGTTTCCCCGCTCGAGAGCGCTCAAAACCGCAGTTGACACGGAGGACTCCGAGGATGCGGAGGCATGGGAGCGCCACCGCACGGAATCAGGGCGTGGCATGCGATTCGCGCCCCTTCATCTCCCAAACTTGCCGAATGGAGCGCAGGAGGATGATCGGAATGAAGAGGCACGTATCAGGGATGGCCGCGGTGCTCGGACTGGCGCTGATCGCGGGTTGCGGTGGCTGGTTTGACGACGACACGCCCGCCCCCGTTCCGCCGCCGGCGATCTCCGTCTCGCCGACGAGCGCGCCGATCGGCGGAGAAGTCACGGTGAGCGCGAGCGGGTTCCCGGCCAACAACACAATCGTGATCGGGTTCGGCCCGTCCCAGTCGGAATCCGAAGTGTTGCTGCAGATCCGGACCGACGCGGCCGGATCCGTCTCGGTCCGGGTCCCGGTCCCCGACTGGGCGACCTCCGGGCGGGACTACGTCTGGGTGGCGAGCGACCGGGACAACGAACCGCGCGTGATCTCGGACCGCTTCCGGGTCACCGACGGCTGAGGCCGCTCAGCCGAAGATCTTGAGGAGCGCCTCCCTCTGCTCGGCGCTGGCGAGGGCGATGAGCTCCATATCGGCCCGCAGCTCGATGTCGCCGGCGGGGTTGGGGATGAACGTTTCGGGGGTCTGGATGGCGATGATGGTGGCGCCGGTCTTCGCGCCGATGTCGGAGCGGGCGAGGTTCTTTCCGGCGAGGGAGTCGGGGAGCTTGAGGCGGAAGAGGTCGAAGCCGGCGCCGAGGAGGATGAGCTCGCGCTGCTTGAGGACGGCGGTGATCGCCTCGGCGCCGAGCGCGGCGTAGGTGAGGACGAGGTCGGCGCCCGCGCGGATGACCGCGTCGATGTTGCGCTCGTGG